>NZ_HE978574.1:0-132027 GCF_000311845.1 Enorma massiliensis phI
GGCAATCTCTGGAGGCCTTTTCCTACTATATATAGTGGTTTGTCGCCGCCTGCCTACTAGAACCAACCGTTTGCCGAACGTGACCTGTCCGAAAAATTAAAAACCGCTAATGCCGGCCTCCCCACGCGCGATATCGCATGCCGCCTCTAGCAGCTCATCGCGCTCTTGGATGCTCGGCGCTTCCGCATAGACGCGAACCACGGGCTTTGTGCGACTCGGCCTGAGCAACACCCACGATTCATCCGAGAACTCCAGCTTCAGGCCATCCATATGGCTTACCTGCACTGGCTCCCGTCCGGCCACCGTCTTTGGATTGAGCCCCGGGAGCATCGTGCGGAACACATCGATAACTTCCGCTTCTACGCGAAGGTCTCGCCGCGCATAGCAGGTCTTCCCGTATGTCTTGCTAAGATCGTCCGCCAACTGCTCGAGCGTCTTGCCCGATTTCGCCATGAGCTCGCATATCAGGAGCGCGGCCAGAAGCCCGTCGCGCTCGAGCATGTGCGAACCGAGCGCGATGCCACCCGCCTCTTCTGCGCCCAGAAGAATGTCGCCCTTGCACATCTCCTTATATATATGTCGGAAGCCAACCGGCTTGACCACAACGCGGCAGTCGTAGTTCTTAGCAACACGCCGCGCCAGCACCGACGAGGAGATGCCAAGCACCACGCGACCGCGCTCGTTACGATTAACGAGCAAGTGCTCGAGAAGCAGCGCGATGATCTGGTGCGGCGTAATGAACCGCCCTGCACCATCGACTGCCGCCATACGGATGCCGTCTCCATCGTTCACCAGCCCAGCATCGGCCCCCACCTCGACCACGGCCTGTTCGCAGTCGTCAACCCAGGGCTCGACGGGCTCCGGATGCATGTCCTCTGCGCCCTCGTCGATCTCGGCGTGGATCTCAACCACATTGATGCCCAAAGCTCCCATGACGGCCGGAAGATAGGTTCGAGTTGAACCGTAGAGCGGATCGACCACCACGGTGAGGTGTGCACGGGAGATGGCGTCACCATCCACAAGCGTGCAGAGGTCGTCGAGATACGGCAGCACGATGTCGCGGCGCTCGATGGGACCGCGCACATCGCTGGGCTCGCCCTCGATGCTCGCCTCGATTTCCTCGGCGAACTCTGCGGATGCGATGCCTCCGTCGTCCATATAGAGCTTGATGCCGAGGTAGTCGTAAGGATTATGCGAGCCCGTAACCATGATGCCGCCGCACGCACGGTTATCGTGGGCGACCGTCCACGCGAGCGCCGGAGTTGGAGCAAACCGATCGGAAACCATCGCGGCAAGACCGTACCCCGCGAGCACGCGGCCGACAAGGCAGGCGAAGCGCTCCGCTTCCGAGCGGGCATCGTACGCAACATACACAATAGCCCCCGGAGCGGTGCGCGACCAGACGCGCGCGGCCGCATCGGCTATACGTACGACATTCTCCTCGGTGAAATCCTCGTCGAGACGCGATTTCCATCCGTCGCTCTCTATATGTATGATCGCGCTCATGGCGCACGCACTCCCTACGGCTGTGGGTCGAGTCGTTCCGGCAATGCAGGCGGGTAACGTTCCCGCGCACGCACGAACTCATGTATACCCAGCAAACGGCTCTCGGCAATGCGCTATTTCTGCAAGCTCATGGGTTTCATAGAAGCGCGTCGGACATGGCCGCCGTCGTGCGCGGCGTGGCCCCGCAGCAGGCGCCAACTAGATGCGCGCCCGCCTCGCGCCAACGTATGCAGGCGTTCGCAAAGCTCAGAGGCTCTTCATGCCATGCAAGCGAGCCGTCCTCAGCCCGCAGCGGGAGGCCCGCATTCGGCCGCACCATGACTGGCGTGCACGCCGCCCGAACCAGACGGGGCACCGCCGCGTCGGCGGCGGCAATGGAGCAACAGTTGACGCCTACCGCATGGGCCCCGTGCTTTTCGGCGAACACAACCGCCCCTTCTATGGTGAGGCCATCCCCCAAGAGCTCCCCATCCTCGTTGATGGCAAAGCTCACCATGATGGGCATGCCCCAAGCAGCGTCCGCGGCACCGGCGAGCGCTGGCTGAAGGTCGCGAATGGAACAAAACGTCTCGAGCATCACCGCGTCCACGCCGGCGGTCAACAGAGCGGTGGCCTGCTCTCGATAGGCCGCGCGCGCCGCCCGGAACTCCGGGGAATCCTCGCGCATCCATTCGATGCCGCAGGGACCGATCGACCCAACGACCACCTCTCCATGCGCGGCGCGCGCATTATCCACGGCAGCACGATTGACCTCCGCCGCAGACGGCGCGATACCGTCTCTTTCGAGCGCAGGCGCGCTCGCTTGAAAGGTGTTGGTAAGCAGCACCTGGGCACCCGCCGCCTCATAGAGTTGATGGATGCGCCGAACCGTCTGCGGTTCTGCAAGGTTCCAGAACGCCGGTGGGATATCTTCGGCGCCGGGCTCGCTCATGAGCATGCTGCCCATCGGACCCTGCATGAGAAGGGTCTCGTCCGACAGACGCCGCATGAACTCGGCAGCGCCTGCGCGATTGTAGTACTCAGCAGAATCGTTGGCGGCGTCCCGGCTCTGCATGGCCTAGCTCTCCACCGTAACGCCCTGCTGCTCGAGATATGCGAGCCAACGAGACATGGTGTCCTCGGAAAGCGCATGCTCCATCATGCAGGCCTCGGAATCAGCGCGCTCGAAATCAACACCCAGCTCCCTCACGAGGAACGTGCGGATAAGCCGATGACGGTACCATACAGCCGTGCCGACCTCACGGCCCTGATCGGTAAGGATAACTTTGCCGTAGTGAGACTGGTCGACAAGCCCCTGCGCCTTGAGGGCAGCAACCGCCTTGTTCACCGATGCTTTGGAAACGTTGAGGCGCTTGGCAACGTCAACGGACCGCACGCCGTCTTCGGCTCCCTCTTCCTGCTCGATGCGAACCAGGCATTCCAGATAATCCTCGTTCGCCATCGTCAGGTGCAGCTCGCGCGAGCGCTCGGTGGTATCCATATCTTGCTCCCATCTTGTTGTGTTACTGGCGATTCTACCCCAACCCGTAGCGTACGGGCACCCGCCGTTGCCGCCTAAGCTGCTAGAGTAGAAGAGCGAAGATTACCCTTATAACAAGGAGGCATCATGGAAGAAACCGAGCGCGCATCGTCAGACGTTCTAGAGCGCTTCTTGCGCTATGTGCAGGTTGACACGCAGTCGAGCGACGAACATGCCGACCAGGTGCCCTCGAGCGCCATCCAGTTCGATCTTGCCCGCTTGCTCGCCGAGGAGCTCCGCGGGCTAGGGGCCGAGCAGGTTGCCGTGAGCGAGAACGCCTATGTGACCGCACGGATCCCCGCCAGCGCTGGAGCGGAAGGACGGCCGGCTCTCGGCCTTATCGCCCATCTCGACACGACGGAGGTCGTCTCGGGCTTTGGCGTAAAGCCGCACATCGTGCACTATGAAGGCGGCGACCTTGTGAGCGGAGTCGTTGACGGCGCCCCCGTGGCGATCGGCCCCGATAAGCTCCCGGCGCTCAACAGCCTGGTTGGCCAGGACCTCGTCTGCTCGGACGGTTCGACGTTGCTCGGAGCCGACGACAAGGCGGGCGTTGCCGAAATCATGGCGCTCGTCGCACGCCTGAGCGCCCACCCCGAGCTGCCGCACCCGGCACTTGGCATCTGCTTCTGCCCCGACGAAGAGATTGGCCATGGCGCCGCGCTCCTCGACATCGAGGGCTTCGGTTGCACCTATGCCTATACCGTCGATGGCGGCCCGATTGGCGAGCTCGAATGGGAGTGCTTCAATGCTGCTGAGGCGACCGTCACGTTCAACGGATATTCAATCCACCCTGGCGACGCCAAGGACCGCATGATCAACGCCTCGAACCTATTCGTCATGTTCCACGACATGCTGCCCGCGCACATGCGTCCCGAGCACACCGAGGGCTACGAGGGCTTCATCCACTTGCTGGGCGTCTCTTCCACGTGCGAGCATGCAATCGCCCGATACATCGTGCGCGACCACGACCGGAACCTGTTCGAGCAAAAACTCGCGCTGATGCAGCGCGCAGTCGATTTCATCAATGCCGAGCTCGGCGAAGAGCGCGTGTCCATCGACATCAAGCAGGAATACCGCAACATGGCAGAAATCGTCTCCGCGTACCCCGAGCTTATCGAGACCGCCCAGTTAGCCTTTGCCGCAGCGGGCGTTGAGCCGCGGGTGCTTCCCATTCGAGGCGGCACCGACGGCGCGCAGCTCTCGTTCCGCGGACTCCCCTGCCCCAATCTTTCTACCGGCGGCTACGCCTTCCACGGAGTCAACGAGTTCATCCCCGTCTCGTCGCTCGAGAAGATGGTCGATGTTCTCGAGGCGCTGGTGAAACGCTTTGCCTAGGAGAAACGCCGGCGATCCGCCCTTGACGGACCCGCGGCATGAGCGGCGGCGTGTGACCGCAACAACATAAACGCCTCAAACGATTGCGGGCGGGTGGAACGATCTCCACCCGCCCGCTTGCATGAGGCGTTATTCAGAACTCGAAGAACTCGAGCCCGACGACTCGCCCGAACTCTCATCATCGCTCGATCCGCCACTTGTCGTCGCGGTACCTCGCGCCCAGTCGGTGTTGCTGTTGTTATACAGGTCGCCGATGGTCGCGGACTCATCGCCGCCCGAGCCCATGGTCTGCGGCCCCTCGGGATCCTTGCCGGCATCCACACGGGCCATCATCTCTTCGAGTGCGTCTTCATATACGAACACGTAGCTCTGGCCGTTGATGTAGGTATCGTCGCCTGCCCAAGACGGGATGTTCGCAGAGTACATATCGTTGACATCCATGCCGCGCATCGCGTTCACGAGCGAGATGATGTCAGAAACCGAAAGCGACGTATGAACCATGTCGGCGAGCGACTCGACGAGCGAGGGGATCGTCGCGATATCGAGGTTGTTCAAGATCTTGTCGGCGAGCGCACCCAAGACCATGCGCTGGTGGCGCATACGGGTGTAGTCGCCATCGGCGAACTGATGGCGCGCGCGGCAGAAGGTGAGCGCGGCCTCGCCGTCCATGTGCTGCTGCCCCGCCTCGATGGTCACAGGTCCGGCCTCGGGGTCGTCGACCTCGTCGCCCTCGGGCACGTAGATATCGATACCGCCCACGGCATCCACGAGCGCCTTCATGCCATCGAAGTTAATCTCGGCATATTGCGAGATCTCGACGCCGCAGAGCTCGTTGACGGCCTGAACCATCTCTTCGGCACCGCTGCCGTCGTCGGCGGCGCCGTAGGTGAAGACCGCGTTGATCTTCATGGTGGAACCCTTGTACTCAACCTTGGTGTCGCGCGGCACCGAGATGAGCGTGACCTGCTTGCCCGTGGGGTCGATGCGCGCCAGGATAATCGAGTCGGTACGGTACGCGGTCTCGCCGGGGCGCCCGTCGGTACCAAGCAAGAGCATGTAGAACGGCTCGCGGGCAACGTCGGAATCCGCCAACACGGCGCGCAGCTCGTCGGTGATGATGCCGGCGTCGTTCAGGCGCGAGACGATGCTGTTGAACCAGATCGCCGTAGCCGTGCCCGCCGTGACCAACATGACGAGCAGGCTGCACACGATGCTGCGGCGGATGATGCGGCCGCGACGGCGCTTGCGAGCGCGCTCGGAATAACGGCCAACGTTCTCGCGGCTATAGATGCGGCTCGCCGTGCTCGACGATGTTCGCCTTGACTGCTGAACGGCTTTCTTTCGACGCAAACCCATGCAACTACCTGCCTAATCCTCGAGCGGGTCGGGTATAGAAGCACGTTCAACCTGCGCCCCCAGTCCCGTCAGTTTATCAACGAACCGCTCATAGCCGCGATTGATGTGGTGGATAGCCGAAACATCGGTCTCGCCCTCCGCCACAAGACCAGCGAGCACAAGCGCCGCGCCGCCGCGAAGGTCGGGCGAGACCACCTGCGCTCCCGAAAGGCGCTCTACGCCATGGATGATGGCGTGATGGCTCTCGATGCGAATATTGGCACCCATGCGCACCAACTCGGATGCGAACATGAAGCGGTTTTCGAAAATGTTCTCCGTGATGATGGAGTTGCCATCGGCAAGCGCAGAAAGCACCATGACCTGGGCCTGCATATCGGTCGGGAATCCCGGGAAGGGCAGCGTCTGGATATCGACGGGGCGCAGATGCTCGGCTCGCCACACCCGAACGCCACCGTTCACGCGCTCGTAGCTCACACCCATGAGCTCGAGTTTTTTAAGTACCATACCGAGGTGCTGCGGGTTGAAGCCGGTAACGGCAACGCCGCGGTCGCCCGCCGCCAGCGCGCCGGCCACGATGAACGTGCCCGCCTCGATGCGGTCGCCGATCACCTGGTGCACGACGGGATGGAGCTCCTCGACGCCCTCGACCGTGACAACCGGCGTGCCGGCACCGCTCACCTTGGCGCCCATCTCGTTGAGCATGTTGGCAAGATCGACGATCTCGGGCTCGCGAGCAGCGTTATCGATCGTCGTGGTACCTTGGGCGCGCACCGCCGCCATGATGAGGTTTTCCGTTGCGCCAACGCTCGCGAACTCGAGCGAGACCATGGTTCCGGTAAGGCCCTCGGGCGCATTGGCATGAATGTAGCCATGATCGGTGTCAAACTGCACACCGAGCGCCTCGAGGCCGAGGATGTGCATGTCGATCTTGCGCGCACCGAGATTGCAGCCGCCGGGCATGGCGATCTTCGCGCGGTTGAAGCGCCCGAGGAGCGGCCCCATGACCGCCGTCGAGGCGCGCATCTTGGCAACGAGCTCGTAGGGAGCTTCCCAGCTATCCACAGCAGAAGTGTCGATGATGAGGGTGTGCTCGTCCGCGACCTCGATGGTGGCGCCCAACCCCTTGAGCACCTTACCCATCACATGAACATCAGAGATGTTGGGCACGTTGGTGAGCGTCGTGGTGCCCGGCGCCAAAAGCGTTGCAGCCATAAGTTTGAGCGCTGAGTTTTTAGCACCCGAGACATGCACGTCACCTTCGATGGCGTGTCCGCCATGAACGCGAATGATATTCACGTGCCACTCCTTCACGACCATGCCCGAAGCGATACGTTCGCCTCGGGCATGATGCAATCGATATCACAAAGCGGTGCGATGTGCTCTATTGTGAAAGCAAGAGCTTGCACCATGCGATTTCATTATAGAGATAGGCACGGCGTGCATCATCTTCTGACAAGATGCTCAATTGTTCTTCAAAACCTTGAAGTTGAGCTTGAACTTCATCCTTGTTGATCGAAGCCAGATCCTCGGCGCGTTCCGCCAGCACGATCACCTCGTCGTCGGCAATCTGCGCATAGCCTCCATCCACCGCGAACGTGCGGCTCACCTCGCCCATCCTCTGGTCGCACACGCGCACGTACCCGGACTTGATCGTGCAGATCTCGCTCGCATGGCGCGGGAGGATGCCCAGCTCACCATCGGTCGAAGGCAGGGCGACAAAGGCCGCCTCGCCTTCGTAGGCGCTATGCTCGGGACACACAATACGGACGTGCATTACGCGCTCGCCTTCATCTTCTCGGCGCGCTCACGCACGTCGTCAATCGTTCCGGCATAGCGGAACGCCTGCTCGGGAAGGTCGTCGCATTCACCGTCGACGATGGCGGCGAAGCTGCGCACGGTGTCCTCGACGCGAATGTACACGCCGGGGTTTCCGGTGAACTTCTCGGCTACGTGGAACGACTGCGAGAGGAACTGCTGCAGCTTGCGGGCGCGGTCCACGGTGAGGCGCTGCTCCTCCGAGAGCTCGTCCATACCCAAGATCGCGATGATGTCCTGGAGGTCGGAGTACTCCTGCAAGATCTCCTGCACCTTGACGGCCACACGGTAGTGCTCCTCGCCCACGATGCTCGGATCGAGCGCGTCGGAAGAGGACGCCAAGGGGTCAATGGCCGGGTAGAGGCCGAGCGAGGCGATGCTACGCGAGAGAACCGTCTGCGCGTCGAGGTGCGTGAAGGTCGTTGCGGGCGCCGGGTCGGTAAGGTCGTCGGCGGGCACGTAGACCGCCTGCACCGAGGTGATGGAGCCGGTCTTGGTCGAGGTGATGCGCTCCTGAAGGTCTCCCATCTCGGTTGCGAGCGTAGGCTGGTAGCCCACGGCAGAGGGCATGCGGCCGAGCAGGGCCGAAACCTCGGAGCCCGCCTGGGAGAAACGGAAGATGTTATCGATGAACAGCAGCACGTCCTGCCCGCGGTCGCGGAAGTACTCGGCTGCGGTAAGGCCAGCGAGGCCCACGCGCAAGCGGGCTCCCGGGGGCTCGTTCATCTGGCCGTACACGAGGCACGTCTTGTCGATAACGCCCGATTCGGTCATCTCGAGGTAGAGGTCCGTACCCTCACGCGTGCGCTCGCCCACGCCCGTAAACACGGACGTACCGTTGTGCTCCTGCGCAAGGTTGTTGATGAGCTCCTGGATGAGAACCGTTTTGCCCACGCCGGCGCCACCGAAGAGGCCCGTTTTGCCGCCTCGGATGTAGGGCTCGAGCAGGTCGACCGCCTTGATGCCGGTCTCGAAGATCTCGGTTTGGGTGGTGAGCTCGTCGAAGTGCGGCGCGGGGTGATGGATGGGATAGTAATCCTCCACCTCGGGCATGGGCTTGCCGTCCACCGGCTGACCCAGCACGTTCCACACGCGGCCGAGCGTCTGCGGACCGACGGGCATCTTCATGGACTCGCCGGTGTCGTGGGCGATAAGGCCGCGCTGCAAACCGTCGGTCGAGGTCATGGCAACGCAGCGGGCAACGCCGCCGGGAAGCTGGCTCTCCACCTCGAGAATCGTGCTCACGTGCCCCATGGGCGTCGTGGCCTCGACGGTAAGTGCGTTGTAGATGCCGGGCACCTGGGCGGGGAACTGAACGTCCACGACAGCGCCGATGATGCGCACGATGCGCCCCTCACCCGCTGAATGAACGCGCCCGGCCTCCTCGATGGCCGACTTCACGCTGGTATCTATCATTGCTCCTCCAATGCTGAGGCACCGCCCACGATCTCGTTGATCTCGGTGGTGATGGATGCCTGGCGCACGCGGTTGTACGTGCGCGTCAACGTCGCCACGATGGCGGTTGCGTTCTCCGTGGCAGAGTGCATGGCCTTGCGGCGCGCACCCTGCTCGGCAGCGGCCGAATCGATGAGCGCCTGGTGGATAACCGTCAAGATGTAGCTCGGAACAAGCTCGCCGAGAACATGCTCGGCCGAAGGCACGAACTTGAACGAAGAGGACACGCGGCTCGGGCCCTCGGTATCGTTCTTGCGCGGACCGTGCGCCATGGCGACGGCCTCGGGGTCGAGCGGCAGCAAGTGCTCCACGCGCAGGTCTTGGTCTACGCGATTGCGCGCATGGTGGTACACGAGCTCCACGCGATCGAGCTCTCCCGCCGCATACGCGCGGCAAACATAGCTCGAGATCATGCGCGCGTCCTCGAGGTTCGGCTCCGCTGAATTGCCCTCGAAGTGCATCACCAAGTTGGTATGGTGGCGGAAGTACTCGGTCGCTTTGCGGCCGCAGGCGATGACCTCCGCCTTGGCGCCCGCGCGCTCCCAGCCCCCCATGATCTTCTCGGCGGCGCGGGCTGCGCCCACGTTGAAGCCGCCGGCCAGACCGCGGTCGGACGAGATCACGATCACCAGGCCCCGCTGCACCTCATCGCGCCGTTTGAGCATGGGGTTGTTACCCGCGACCTCGGCATCTTGCGCAACGGTGAGCATCACGTCGGTAAGCGCGGCCTTATAGGGCTCGGCTTGCATCGCGCGATCGAGCGCGCGACGGATCTTGGCCGTAGAGACCATCTCCATCGTGCGCGTGATCTGTTCGGTGCTCTGCACCGACGAGATGCGCTTCCTGATGTCGCGAAGGTTTGCCATGAGGTTACGACTCCTCTGCCGCGACGTCCGCAGCGGGCGCGTCGGCGGCGTGCTTCGAGGTGTACTGCGCCTTGAAGTCGCGCAGCGTCTGATCGAGCCGGTCCTTGAGGTCTCCCTCGATCTTCTGGGTGCGCAGGCGCGCCATGAGCGGACCGAACGAATTGCGCATCTGCTCGAGGAGCTCGTCGCGGAAGGGAAGCACCTGCGAAAGGGGAAGGTCGTCGAGGTACCCCTCGTTACCGGCGTAGAGCGCCACGATCTGCTCGGCAACGTCGAACGGCTTGAAGCGCGGCTGCTTGAGAAGCTCCGTCATGCGCGAACCGTGCGTGAGCTGCTTCTGGGTCGTCGCATCGAGGTCGCTGCCAAACTGCGCAAACCCCTGGAGCTCCTGGTAGGAGGCCAGGTCCAGGCGCAGGTTGCCCGCAACCTGCTTCATAGCCTTGGTCTGGGCGGCGCCGCCCACGCGGCTCACCGAGATGCCCACGTCCACTGCCGGGCGCTGTCCCTGGAAGAACAGGTCGCTCTGCAGGTAGATCTGGCCATCGGTGATGGAGATCACGTTGGTGGGAATGTAGGCGGAAACGTCGCCGTCCTGCGTCTCGATGATCGGGAGGGCCGTCATGGAGCCAGAGCCGTGCTCGCTCGAAAGCTTGCAGGCACGCTCCAACAGGCGAGAATGCAGGTAGAAGATGTCGCCGGGGTAGGCCTCGCGTCCCGGCGGACGGCGAAGCGTGAGCGACATCTGACGGTAGGCGACGGCCTGCTTGGAAAGGTCGTCGTAGATCACGAGCACGTGGCCGCCGGGGTTCTCGGCAGATGCCGGCTTGCCGTCCTTGCCGTTGTACATAAAGAACTCGCCGATGGCGGCGCCCGCCATGGGCGCGATGTACTGCAACGGCGCGGAATCGGCCGCCGTAGCGGAAACGATCACCGTGTAATCGAGCGCATGACGGCGCGAAAGGGTCTCGCGGATGTTGGCAACCGTGGAAGCCTTCTGGCCGATCGCCACGTAGATGCAGATAACGCCCTTGCCGCGCTGGTTCAGGATGGCATCGATGGCGATGGCGGTCTTGCCCGTCTTGCGGTCGCCGATGATGAGCTCGCGCTGGCCGCGGCCGATCGGAATCATGGAGTCCACGGCAAGGAGGCCCGTTTGCAGCGGCTCGCACACCGGCGTGCGGTCGATAACGCCCGGGGCCTTGAACTCGATGGGGCGCCGATGCGTGGTGCGGATGTCGCCCAAGCCGTCGATGGGCTCGCCGAGCGGATTGACTACGCGCCCCAGCATGCTGCGGCCAACGGGAATGTCCATGACGCGGCCGGTCGTGCGGCATTCGTCGCCCTCGACGATGAGTGCGGTCTCGCCGAAGAGCACGGCGCCGACCTCGTCGCGGTCGAGGTTCTGGGCGAGACCGTAAACCGTCTCCCCCGTATCGGAGCTCTTGAATTCCAGGAGCTCGCCCGCCATGGCGTTTCGCAGGCCCGAGACGCGAGCGATGCCATCGCCCACCTCGTCAACCTGGGAGACCTCCTGGGTATCCACGACGGCGCTCAGGGTGTCGAGCCTTCCCGCCAGGATGCGCGCGATGCTCTGCGCGTCGATGGTCTCAGACATGTGCGGTTTCACCTCCATGCGTTGTGTGTCCGTGTGCGGTGTGAACGGTCGAGAGCGTCTCGTGCGCGGCACGGAGCTGCGTCTTGACCGAGATGTCGCGGCGCTGGCCGCGCGCCTCGAGCACGATACCGCCGATGATCGACGGGTCCACCTGCTCGATGAGGAAGACCTCCTGGCCGAAATCGCGCTGCAGGCGCTCGCGAATCTGGGCGCGCAGGTCGTCGTCGAGCGGCACCGCCGTCGTCACCGTGACGCCCACGATGTCGTCGTCCTCTTCGGTCATGGCGTGATAGGCTTCGGCCACCTGGGGCAGCAGGTCGAGCTGCCCGCGCTCCACGAGCGCGCTCAACACGGCCAGCACCTCAGGGCTCGCCGAGCTAAGCACCTCGAGATCGCGCAGGTTCTCGAAGACGCGCCCCTCGGTCTTGCCCGCTTCGAGCAGAGACCGCGCATACGTCTCGAGGACCTTCATCTCCCTGCGGCTAGTTGGCATTCAGGCTACCCGCTTCCTTGATGTAGCTCTCGATGAGGCGACGCTGCTCGCCATCCTCGTCGAGGGCCTTCTCGACGATCTTGGACGCCACAGAAACCGAGAGGTCCGCGATCGAGGCAGCAGCCTCGGCGTAGAGCGCGTGGCGCTCGTCCTCGGCCGTACGGTGCGCCTTGGCGATGATGCCCTCGGCCTCCTTGTGGGCCGCAGCGATGATGCGCTGGCGCTCGGCCTCGGCATCCTGGCGTGCAGCAAGCACGATATCGGCTGCCTGGCGGCGGGCGTCGGTAAGCAAGTCGTCGGAGGCCTTGCGGTCCTCGAGGGCCTTCTGCTTGGTTTTCTCGGCCTCATCGAGGCTCTCCTCGATACGGCGAGAACGCTCGTCCATCATGCCGAGAACCTTGGGCCACGCCACCTTGGCGAGCGCGATCCAGATGATGATGAAGGCGATGAGCGCCGGCACGAATTCCGCCATCTTGGGGATGAGGATGTCGGCACCGCCCGCCTCTTCAGCAAACGCCGAGGCAGGAGCCACGAGGGCGGCAAGCGTCACTACGGCCGCCGAACCGGCGCATCGGTTGAACAATTTCATAATCGACTCCTTACGGAACACGACGAGGCTCCCCTAGGAGATGAGCGTGACGACGAAGCCGATGAGGCCAAGCGCCTCGGTGAACGCGGATGCCAGGATGAAGACGGTGAACGCGCGACCCTGGACCTCGGGCTGGCGCGCCATGGCGCTCGTCGCACCGAACGCTGCAAGGCCAATGGCCAGGCCAGCACCGATAACACCGAGACCGTAACCGATAACTCCCACGATTCCTCCTTTGACGTGCGCCTTCTCGGCGCAGGATACCCAAACTATCTTGACAGGGCGAAGACCGCCCGAGTCACCTTGATGCGACGCCGCGAGAGCTAGTGCCCCTCGGCCTCGGCGATCTGAATGTACACGGCGGCGAGTACGGTAAAGACATATGCCTGAACGAACGCAACGATGAGCTCGACCGCGTAGATGATGAGCAAGATGGCAACCCAGGCCAGGCTCGGAAGCGCGCCGAGCGCGTTCATGGCGCTCACCTGCTCGAGCAACGGCTGGGCAAAGAGCGACGCCATGATGGCAAAAGATCCCATGACGATGTGCCCGGCGAACATATTGCAGAACAGACGGATGGCGAGCGTGATGGGGCGGAGCAGCAGCGAGAAGACCTCGATGACCCACACGAACACGTTCATGGGGAAGGCCACTCCCGCCGGAGCAAGGCTCTTGAGATACCCGATCACACCATGCTTCTTGCAGCCGAAATACACGAAGTAGATAAAGGTCACGAGGGCGAGGGCCGCCGTGCAGCCGATTGCGCCCGTGCCCGGCTTCATGCCAGGGATGAGGCCGATGAAATTGTTGATGAGGATGAAGAAGAAGATCGTGGCAAGGAACGGGAAGTGCTTGCGCCATTCGGTGCCCACGACGCCCTTGGCGACATCGTTTTCAACATATTCAACTAAATACTCGACGCCGTTGACGAACAGGCCCTTGGGAACAAGCGTCTGCTTCTTCACGAACGTGAAGACCACGACCAGAAGCACGATGGCCGAGACGAGAAGCCAGAACGAATATTGCGTTATGCCCGCACCTAGATCGCCGACGACAGGGGCCGAGGAGAACTCTGAGACGAGTTCGTTGATCGCCTCGGGCAGCTTGGAAAACGCATCCAAGGATGTCACCTTCCCTATCTACCGGCCCCACGGCCGGATTCCGCATCAATCCTTCTTGAGCATCAGCGCGATGGCCACCGCGAGCCAGCACAAAAAGAACCCGATAATCTCGCCGGCTGCGAACCCGACGAGCACCGGACGTGCCAAAAGGTACGTCACGATAACGCCCAGGAACAGCACGAGGAACGACGCGAAGACTCCCATGAACCCCACGGTCATGTTCGCCTCGCGCTGCCTGCGCAGCACCGGGACGAGCGCGACGAGCAAGGGAGCGAACGCCAGAAGGCCCACGATCACTCCCGCCACGATGCTCGGGATATGATGTGCATAATCAAACTCGAGCATCGCGCCCCTCCCTGCAACCAACTGCGCTCTAAGCGCGCGCCGGTTGCACGAGCGTTGAGCGATTATTATAGATACCCGCATCTAGAATTCAAGCGAAGTGTGGCGGTTTGGTGTCCCGGTACATACACCCGGCCGAACTCTTAGAAAAACGGATAACGCACCTGTTCAGAGTACCATTTTACGCACGGTGTTCCTAGCCGTTGCCGGCCGCATGCGCGTCTAGCCGGCAAGAATCTTATCAATTGAAGACAAAGGCGCTGCAGACGACCCATCGCCTGCAGCGCCCTTGCCTAAACACCCCTCAACCACTCGTTGGATTTGAGGAGGCTCGCATGCTACAGCGTGCCGAAGATGCGGTCGCCGGCATCGCCCAAACCGGGCACGATGTAGGCGTTTTCGTTGAGGCCCTCGTCAATGGCGCAAGCGAAGATCTTTACGTTCGGATCGGCATCCTGGACCGCCTTGATGCCCTCGGGCGCAGCGACGATGCAGAGCAGGCGGATGTCACTCACACCCTGTTTGCGCAGGTACTCGAGCGCCGCCGTGGCCGAGCCGCCCGTGGCGAGCATGGGATCGACGAGCAGGCAGATGCGCTCGTCAACATCCTGGGGAAGCTTGCAGTAGTACTCATGCGGTTCGTGCGTGACCTCGTCGCGATACATGCCGATGTGCCCCACGCGCGCGGCGGGAATGAGCTCGAGCAGGCCATCGACCATGCCGAGGCCAGCGCGCAAGATGGGCACGATGGCGAGCTTGCGACCCGCGAGCTGCTTGCAGGTGGCCTCGCGAATGGGAGTTGTTACCTGCACGTCCTCGAGCGGAAGGTCGCGCGTTGCCTCATAGCCTTCGAAGACGGCAAGCTCCGAGACAAGGTCGCGGAACTGCTTGGTGCCGGTCTTCTCGTCGCGGAGAATCGAGAGCTTGTGCTGCACGAGCGGATGATCGACAACGGTGACGCGCGCGGGGTCGTAGGAAACGGACATCGTTACGCCTCCTCGGTGTCGAGCGCCATGATCTTCTCGACGCGGCGCTCATGGCGGCCGCCTTCGAACTCCGTGGTAAGGAAGGTCTTCACGATCTGCTTGTTAACCTCAAGATCGACGAACCGCCCCGAGAGGCACACCACGTTGCCGTTGTTGTGCTGGCGGAAGAGCTCGGCGAACGCCGGGGAGGTGATCGACGACGCGCGCACGCCGGACACCTTATCTGCGGCGACGGCCATGCCGATGCCCGTACCGCAAATGAGCACGCCGTAATCTGCATCGCCCGACGACACCGCCTGGGCAACCTTAACGGCATAGTCCGGGTAATCGACGGAATCGCCCGTTTCGGGGCCGAAATCCGTAACATCACAGGACAGCTCGGTTGCCATGAAGTCCACGAGCGCGCCCTTCTGATCGAAGCCGCCGTGGTCGGATGCAATCGCTACGCGCATTGCTGCTCCTTTCGCAATGGTTACATGCGAGATTTCGCACCAGCAACCACTTTACTACATTCCTACATTCGCTCCGTTGCAACCTGCGCGCGCCCCGCAACAGCTATAACCACCTCACGCAGCCTGCGCGCACCTGCCGCAACGCGCGTCCCGAATCAGCATCTTTTGCTCGGATTGAAAAAGAACCGACGTAACAGGCTTCACGTGACCTGCGGCTTCCTTGCAGCGCAGGCACTCTCAGCCCAGCTCCTCGCGAAAAAGGCGCTGATTCGAAACCTAAAAGTGCTACGTCCATTTCCCTCTATAGGCACTACATATAAATAGGCAATACATATAAGACGAGCTTTATAACATGTATTTTAGATGCTGTTTGCTAAAATCCATGTTATACCAAGCGTTTGGAGGTTTGATATGCAGCAGCAAGGCACCTATATCGAACGGCCCCAGCTCCTCCACGCAATAACAGAACATCAAAACACCCCCGATATAAAGGTGATCACCGGTGTACGCCGCTGTGGCAAGTCAACGGCAATGGCCATGCTTGCCGACGAGCTGCGCCGCCAGGGGGTTCCAAGCACCAACATCTTCTACAAACGCTTCGACGCATTCGACATTCCGCTTGATTACCGGGCAGAAGACCTCTTTTCAGAGCTCACGACGGCTTCCCAAGAACTGGATAGCGGCTCTTACTGGTATGTGCTCCTCGACGAGATACAAGATGTTTATGGTTGGGAGCAGGTCGTTCGACGCCTCCATACGCGCCCAAACACCGACGTCTACCTGACCGGGTCCAATGCTCGCCTGCTCTCGAGCGACCTTTCAACATACCTAACCGGTAGATACGTTGAGATTAACGCGTTTCCGCTCTCATTGAGCGAATATCACGCGTTTGTCCGAGCGTACGACACGCAAAGCAACATGACCGAAGACCAGCCCAAAAGCCTCGATGAGCATCTAGCAGACTACCTGCTCTTTGGAGGCATGCCCGGCATCTTTAGCCTTGCCGAACGCAATCCACGCACCGTCGAAAGCGAGCTGCGCGGTATCTATCAATCAATCCTGTATAAAGATGTTGCACAGCGTTTCTCCATTCGTGATCTTGAGGGACTCGACCGGCTCGCGCGATTCACATTCCTGAACGCGGGGTCGCTTTTTTCGATTCGCAGCGTTACCAATGCGCTTAAAAGCGCCGGTCACTCCGCATCAGAGACCGCAGTAGCAAATATGCTTAAGGCTCTTGAACAGGCATTCCTTGTCTACCCTGCAGAGCAGGCAGGCATTCAGGGTAAAGAGGTTCTACGCCCGCAGCGTAAATACTATCCGGTTGATTTGGGATTTCTCGGGCTTGCAAGCGCGTTCTCTGGTAGAAACCTTGGTGCGCGCCTTGAATGTGCGGTGGCACTCGAACTCCTACGGCGGGGATACCGCATCTCTGTGGGCACCGGACCGACAAGCGAAATCGACTTCATAGCAATAGATCCGAGCACATCGGAAAGGCTTTACATCCAGGTAAGCGCCAGCATCGGCGATGAACATACAAGGGAGCGAGAGCTCCGACCTCTTAAGAGGCTCACCGATTCATTCCCCAGGCTGCTCGTTACCCTCGACCACTACGCGGAGGAAACCACGCCGGAGGGAATACGCGTTGTTCATGCCGCGTCGTGGCTAACGGGTGCCCACCAGAACAGACGATGACGCGCGCATGCTACGGGCGCGGGCAACGGCATCGTGCCAGCCAGCAAGATTGCGGGCGCGGTCTTCCTCGCTCATCTGAGGCATGAAGCGCTTTGCGTAATCGTGGTTCTGACGCAGCTCCTCGTGGTCCTCCCAGTAGCCAACCGCCAAGCCGGCAAGATAGGCGGCACCGAGGGCGGTCGTCTCAACCGACTCCGTTTGGTCGACAGGGATTCCCAGCAAGTCCGCCTGGAACTGCATGATGAACTCGTTCCGCGAAGCGCCGCCGTCGACCGAAAGACTGTCGAGGCGCGAGCCGGCATCGGCCTCCATGGCGCGAAGCACATCGTAGCTCTGGTATGCCATGGACTCGCACGCGGCGCGAACGAGCGACGAACGGTCCGAGGCTCCGGTGAGCCCGCAGATGAGCCCGCGCGCGCCCGCGTCCCACCAGGGAGCACCAAGGCCGCTGAACGCAGGAACCAGATAGCAGCCGCCGTTATCGGGACGCGAGAGCGCAATCCCCTCGGTCTCCTTTGCACTCCCGATGATCTGCAGCTTGTCGCGCAGCCATTGGATCACCGAACCCGCATGGAAGATCGATCCTTCGAGGGCATAGCTCACCTTGCCCTGTTCTGCGATGCCAATGGTTGCCACGAGCCCGTTCTTGGACTCCACCACGGTGTCGCCCGTGTTCATGAGCATGAAGCACCCGGTCCCATAGGTGTTCTTAGCCTGTCCCGGCTCGAAGCAACAGTGCCCGAAAAGTGAAGCCTGCTGGTCGCCCGCGACCCCCATAATGCGAGGCCGGTGCGTCATGATATCGGTCGAGACGCGACCGAACTCCCCCGAGCTCCAGCGAACCTCGGGCAGCATGCGGCGCGGGATGTTCAGAAGCTCGAGCAGCTCGTCGTCCCAATCGAGCGTGTGGATATTGAAGAGCATCGTGCGGCTTGCGTTCGTGTAGTCCGTCGCGAACACCAATCCGCCCGTGAGGTTGAAGATGAGCCACGAGTCGATGGTGCCGAAGAGCAGCTGCCCGGATTCGGCAAGCTCTCGCGCCCCGCTCACGTTGTCAAGAATCCACGCGACCTTGGTGGCCGAGAAGTAGGCATCTGGGGTGAGCCCGGTCTTGGCGCGAATCATATCCTCGTATCCCTCGTCAACGAGGGACTGAGCGAGCGGTGCGGTGCGGCGGCACTGCCAACCGATGGCGTTGTAAATGGGCTGTCCGCTATCCCGGTCCCAGACCACCGTGGTTTCACGCTGGTTGGTGATGCCGATCGCTTCGATGCTATCCGAGTGGATGCCGCTCTTGAACTGCACTTCCATCATGACGGCGATCTGCGAGGCGAGGATTTCGGTTGGGTCTTGCTCCACCCATCCCGGATGCGGGTACGTCGTTTTAATCGAACGAGACGCCTGGGCCACGATGCACCCGTATGCGTCGACGATCATGGCACGCACCGATGTCGTGCCGCTGTCGATCGCCATGATGTATGAGCTGCCTGTTGAATACTGCCGATCAACAAGACCGAGGTCTTTGAGTGAAAGCGCCATGATGAACCTATTTCTCTTGCGCCATGGAATCCCGGGTAGCCGTGACGACGCGCGCGATCGCCGCGCGCGAGATGGCTCCCTGCCGAATGATGACGGGCTCGCCGCCGATGCAGGAGACGATGGTCGATGCATCGCGGCAGGGCGTCTCGCCCGCATCGAGCGCGACATCAACGCCGTCGAGCACCGATGGCTCCACGTCGCCGAAGGTAACGGGAGCAGGGGCACCATGCGTGTTCGCGCTCGTCGTGGCAAGGGGGCAGCCGCACGCCTTGATAAGGGCTGCGACGACAGGAGACGCCGAACAGCGCAGGGCGACCGTACCATCCGCCGCCTGCATATACACCGGAACGTTTTCGCGGGCATGCACGATGAGGGTGAGCGCCCCGGGCCAGAAAGCCTCCGCAAGCGCCCGAGTTATGGGATCGATTCCATAGCCGTACCGATCGAGCGCATCGACCCCGCCCACGAGCCAGGGAACCGTTTGCGTAAGCTCACGGTGCTTAACGGAAAAGATGCGACGATACCCACTGCCAGACGGCGGAACCGGAGCGCCGTTCACGCTCGGTCGCTCGTCCTCTTCCGAAGGGAGGCTTTCCTGGCCGTTCCGGCATGCGTCACGTTCGTTCACGGCGTCGACTAAATCTTGGGCAAGCGGTGCCACGGCCACACCAAGGCCATACACCGTCTCGGTAGGGATGAGCGCGAGGCCGCCCTCCCGCAGCACCTGTGCCGCGCGCACGATGCCCTCATCATGCTGCTCCGGCGATGTACCCGACACCTTCAATACCCTCTGCATGCCCTCGACTACGTCTCCCCCAATGGATTGGCCTCCGCGTGCGCGGCGTCGTTGTATTCTCTCATGGCCTTGCGAACATCGCGGCGGCAGCGCGCCAGAAGGTCGCAAACGGGGCAATCCGGTCGACAGAAGGAACAAAGTGTGTCGGCTCTGTGTGGCACGCCGGGCAGTCTGGCAGGAGCCCCCACATGTTACAACCCAAGCCGTTCGCTCCTACGGGCGAAGCAGCATCCCCCACGGTACCGGGCGCAGGCGCACGGTATTGCGCTTGTCCCTAGAGACGAGGCGGCATCTCCGCAAATACGAAGCGCGGCCGACGCGTGAGGTCTTCAATCGCACGAACGTTAACCATTCCCGCGCCACGACACAATGCGGCGGCGTCCTCCACAGCGCCCTCAAAGAGCTCGCAGGCGAACAATCCGCCCGGCTTGAGCACAAACGGCGCCGCATCGAGAAGCCTCCGGAATATGGCAAGGCCGTCAGGCCCACCATCGAGTGCAAGATGCGGCTCGTAGTCTTTTACCTCGTGCGGAAGGCCGCCCATCACAGCAGTTGGAATGTACGGGGGGTTCGACACGAGCACGTCGAAGGTGCCGCGCTCGGATTCCTCAACCGGGCAAATCAGGTCGCCGAAACGAATATCCACCGCATCCGGAGCGAGCCCGCAACGTTCCCGGTTCCGGAGCGCGAGGTCGATGGCTGGCCGGCTGATATCCGTCGCCACGCATGCAACGCGCCCGCGGCGCTCCAGGGCGAGCGAGAGCGAAACGCATCCCGTTCCGCACCCGACTTCGAGCACGCGCGCACTGACCGGTGGCTCTGCACCCTCCTGAACCTCATGCGCCTCGCAAGCAGAATCATCAGAAGAATCGGGGCCCTCTCCCGCAACCGCGCTGCCCGTAGCCGCCTCACCGGCATCAACCGCCGCGACGGTCTCGTTCCCACCGCCATACTGGGACAGCGTTTCACCTGCACGCTCCGCCTCCCGCGCGGCGGCAGCTTCCGCCTGGCGAGCAACCTCAGCCTGGCGGGCAGCCTCAACAGATGCATTCCAAGGAAGCTCGATGCGGTGCCGCTCGATTTCCCGGTGGCCAATCACCCGCTCGTCAAGGTGGGTCAAAACCAGATCGACCAAGAACTCCGTTTCCGGGCGCGGGATGAGCACCTCGGGAGCGCAGAGTATGCTGTGGCCCCGAAACGACGTCTCCCCGGTGATGTACTGCAGCGGCTCGCCATCGGCGCGGCGCTTTACCCCCGTACGCATAATCGTTCGCTCTTCGGGGGAAAGCGGCCTGTCGAAATGCGTGTACAGATCGATGCGCTCCAAGCCCGTCGCGGCACATAGCAGCCATTCAGCCGAGAGCCTCGGATGATCCTGTCCCCTCCGCTTGAGGTAGCCCATGGTCCAATCGAGGCAATCCCTGACCGTCCAGACCTTCTCTTCCACTTCAGGCATAGCTCGCTCCCATCCTCGTCTCTTTGCACGCACATCCGTCAAAGCCGCCCCCCGCACGGGTATCGAGCGGTCCACGACCCGATGCCCTAAGACTATCGGGAGGGTCTGTCGCGCATCCTGCAAGAAGCCGACAACAATCCGGCTCAAAACCTGCTGAACCTTAACGCCGCAAAAACACCCCTGCTCTGGCAGGCGAATCATGCACCACGCGCGCAATGCTCCGCCGTGCAAACCCCGCCACTCAACACGACAACTCCACAGCCTTAATCCGCAACATGCCGTGTATGCCCAGGGGCACATCGACCATGGCACAACGCGCAAGGAAATGCCCCGGTATGAAAAACGGGCCCGCCATACCCTGACGAGCCCGCTATCAAACGAATTAGACCGCCTCGGCGAGCTTCTCCGCACGATCGGCGGCGGCGAGCGCCTCGATCACACCGGAAAGCCCGTCTCCCAGCAGCACTGCGTTGTAGGTGCTGTTAAAGCCGATGCGGTGATCGGTCACGCGGTCCTGGGGCTGGTTATAGGTGCGGATCTTCTCCGAGCGGTTGCCGTGGCCGATCTGACTCTGGCGCTCGGCACCCAGCTCGGCCTGCTGCTTCTCGAGCTCCATCTCGTACAGGCGGGCGCGAAGCATCTGCATGCAGACCTCGCGGTTCTGGATCTGCGAGCGCTGCTCCTGCGACTGCACCACGGTATTGGTGGGCAGGTGGGTGATGCGCACGGCCGAATACGTGGTGTTCACGCACTGGCCGCCGGGGCCGGACGCGCAATACGTATCGATGCGCAGGTCGGACTGGTCGATATGGATGTCGATCTCGTCCGCCTCGGGAAGCACCGCCACGGTGGCCGTCGAAGTCTGGATGCGACCCTGGCTCTCGGTCTTGGGAACGCGCTGCACGCGGTGCACGCCGCTCTCGTACTTCATGACGGAGTAGACCTTATCGCCCGAAACCTTGAACTCGATCGACTTGAAGCCGCCCGCGTCGCTCGGGCTCGAATCGAGCACCTCGAGCTTCCAGCCCTGCGACTCGCAGAAGCGCTGGTACATCTTGAAGAGGTCGCCCGCAAAAATGGCCGCCTCGTCGCCGCCGGCGGCAGAGCGAATCTCCACGATGGTGTTCTTCTCGTCGTTCGGGTCGCCCGGGATGAGCATGAACTTGATGTCTTCCTCAAGCTGCGGAAGCTTGGCCTCGTTGGCGGCGATGTCCTCCTGGAGCATGGCCTTCTCGTCCGCGTCCGAGGTCTCGCGCTGCATCTCCTTGGCAGCCTCGATGTCGTCGAGAGCGCCGAGGTACTCACGGGCCGCCGCCACGAGCTGTGCCTGGTGCGCATGCTCCTTGGCAAGACGCATGTATTCCTTTTGATTTGCAACAACCGAAGGGTCGGAGAGCTTCTTTTCGAGCTCCTCATAGGCAGCGATGAGTTTTTCGAGCTTGTCGCGCATGATGGTTCCTTTGCGTTTTGGAAGTGGGCGCCCGGAAACGATATTCGGGGCGCAGGGCCATACAGAAGGGCACCGCGGCGCCTGCGGCACGCGGTGAATCATGAGCCCAGCTAGAACATGTCGAACCGAAGATACATGCGCTTCCTTTCTTCCGGCACCTAATCATACCCAGAGCGCCAAAAAGGGCAAGCGGCAGCTGCGCATCCTGCAGAAAAGACACGGCATCGCCGTGATACCAAGATGATATTGAGTGATAGAGAGAGAACTCTGGGCAGCGGGCGCTTCGCTGCCGGACAGCGAGACAACGCTCCCCGCGCTTGCCTCGTCCCCTCAAAAAAATTTCGTACTCTTTCAAAACCTCTATTTGGGGTTTGCGGAACTTCTTATACTCATAGCTGTACAGGAGGCAAGGTTGCGGCCCCTGCGGGAAGCACCCAGCCGTGGCGGACTCCAGCGAGCACCTGCGAGCTAGAGAGGAAGACGGTATGAACATCGAGCTTCTTAACACCGGATTAAAACTGTCGACCAGCAACGACGACGGCGTGTGGCAGAACTGTTGCTGCTGGGCGCTCATGTACCGCCTCGGCTTCAACAATGCCACGCGTGTAGCCAATATGGTAGACGAGGCCACCTACGGGCGCCTCCCCGTCGGTAACAAGGGCATCATGGTCGTGGGTGCGTCGGAGGACCCTTACGAGGAGCCCGGCTTCGAGGCATACGTTGCCCGCCTGCGCCGATCGGTGGTCTGCCACTTCCTCGATACGCGCTATGGCATCGACATCGGTCCCGCGAATGCGGAGGCGACGTGCCGCAACCGCCCGAACGCATGGCGCGATGCGAACGAGCTCGCCGACCGCTTCATGAACGACGAGGTGCTCTCCGAGTTCGTGCCGACATGGGGCGCATCAGTGCGTTCGTGCAGGAACAAGTTCGGCAACCTCTTCGAAACCCTCGTCGTGCCCACCTATGAGCGGCGCACGGGCAAGCGCTACGTGCCGCTCGAGTGGGAGGACCCGCTGCACCCCGGCACGCCGCGCCCGAAGCAGGCGGCGCCGGCGCCCACCGCTCCCCAGGCAGCTGCAGCAAAGACTGCCCCCAAGTTCTGCAGCAACTGCGGCTCGCCGCTCTCGCCCGGCGCGAAGTTCTGCTCCAGCTGCGGCAACCGCATCGCCTAGCCGCCAAGACACCCCACCCCCACCCGTATACACGCCCCACCTATATAAAAGAGAGAAACACCCATGGGACTCATCACGCACAAGGTCAAGCAGTACGACAACAAGTCCGGAACGCTCTACCACTACGTCGACGACTTCACCACGTTTGGATGGATCCTCGTCCTCGCGCTCTTCGCGTTTCTCTGGCACTTCGGCTGGGACATCTTGCGGGCAATCGTGGCGGCGCTCACCTCGGCCGCGTTCTCGGTAATCGTGCTCGTTATCCTGCGCTGCGCCCTGCGCGTCCTGAGCGAGGGCGCGGCACAGCTCGTGCCCTGCGTGCGCCCCGACGGCGGCAAGCTCTTCCCCTGGGCGGCACGCGTGCAGAACGCGCTCCTCTTTGGGAAGCGCAGGCCGGGGGTGCTGTATATCGTGAGCTTCGTGCTCTGCTTCATTGGAGTGTTCATCAGCTTCCAGGGGTAATGGCGCTCGCGTAAAGCCCCGTGCACAGTATGCCCCGCACCATCCATCTTCCAAGAAAGGATTTGCCATGTTCTGCTCATCCTGCGGCGCCCCGCTCGAAGCGAACGCGAAGTTTTGCTCCGCCTGCGGCGCACCCGCTGCCAACGTAAGCGCGCCGGCGAGCACCCCGACCGCACCAGCAAGCACCCCGACCGCACCTGCGCCCGCAAGCAAGCCCACGGCGCCCGTGGCCGCATCCCCCGTCTCCCAGCCTGCACCCGCATTCACCACCTCCCAAGCGAGCGCGCAGACCAAGGGCGCCGAGCCCTCGGCAGCCGCCATGTCCGGTACGGCGAGCAACATCCGCACCATCCTCATGACCGGAAAGAACTTCGAGCACATCTCCATGGCAACGCTTCTCGGCGGCTTCGGCATCATCATCGCCGCCATCGCATGGATCGCTGTCATCGCCCCCTATCACCCTGAGGGCCTCTCCCTCCCCACCATCATCGCCATGATGCTCTTTGTCGCCGGCATTGCCATTGCGGTGGCGGGAGGCATAGGCCGTATCGCAGCGTTCGCAATCAACCGGTAACGCGTGGATTACCCACACGCAAGGAAGGGAGAACAGATGAGTTTCTGCACGTCATGCGGAGCCCCGCTCAAACCGGGGGCGAAATTCTGCGAACAATGCGGAGCCGCCGCGGCAGAGGCGAAGCCCGCAGGGGGGCATCGCGTCACCGTCGATCCGGACATCGCGAACGACATCATCGTGTGGGAGGGCAAGGAGTACACCGCACAGGAGTGGGCGAATCGCTTCGGTGGCAAATCCACAGGCGCGGCTGTGGCAGAAAGCAGCGAGACGGAACGCGACGCCGCGCGCGCATCGCGCACGAGCCCGGCGGCCGTCGAGGCCAGGGCCGCCGCGCGCAGCCTCTCGCCCAGCACTCCTGCCGACATCGAGCCCTACACCTCATCCCTCACCGACGAGGAGCGGGCAGCCGGCAATACCCCGTCGAAAACCATGTCCGAGCACGCCCGAAAGAAGCTTCAGAATGAAATCTCCAATCTGAACAATCTGGTTCGCTCGCGAAGCAAGCTTGTGAGAAGCCATATGGCAAAGGTGAAGCTTGAGGATGAAACCGCCGCGAAAAACGTGCAATCGCGCATCGATGCCATGGAGCACGATTCTACGTACTTCAGCGAAACGGTCGCGTTCAACGACCTCACGCGGGTTAACGCGTATCGCTCGTTTGCCGAAAAGCACCTTGCCACCGACGCCGAAACCTCCGCCACCGTCTTCGCATGGCTCAACGAGAACGAACAGCCCTTCCTCGACGATGCCGAGATTCTCGCGACGCGCATGTGGGAAACGTTCGACGAGGCCGCTCTCGACCGCGCGAATGACGAGTACCGCGACGCACTAGCCGCGCGCGACCAAGCGGCTCAGGAGCTCCGAAAGCTCAAAGCCGACTGCGATGCAGAGATCGACCGCCTCTCCAGGGAACGCGTCGCGCTGGACTATTCCCGCCCGATCAGCGATTCCATCAAGCATTATGCGCTGCTTTGCTTGGCCCTCGTGGTGCTTACGCTCGCACTTTCGCTCATCAATTACCTGATTCTGCATGCCGCATTCCTTGTTACGGCACTGCCCATCGTTCGCATCATCGGGCTCGTGGGCGCTATTGGGTTCTTCGTTGCAGGCATCTTCCTTCAGCGAGGGCCGGAACGCAAGCGCGCAGCCGAAGCCGCCACAAAGAACGAGGCGTGCGAACGGGCCGTCGCCGACAAGAAAAAGGAATTTGGCAGCCTCATCGAGCAAGCGGAACGCAAACACAAGGCTGCGCAGGAACGCGCCGATGCCGCAGCGCTTGAGATTAAGCGCGCCGAGAAAACCGTCGACCCCACCATGCAGGAGAGGTTCAGCACCCTCACCTACGGCTTTGTGAACAAGCTCGACGCGCTCGACAAGTCCATCGATGTCGTGTACGCGAACCTCAACGAAAGCTGCCCGCTCGAGAACTTCGAGCAGAACATCGACGCCGAATGGATGGACGAGCTTAAGAAGCGCGACGCCCAGCGATACATGATGCTTCACACCGAGCGCTCAAATGAAGCGCAGACGAGCGAGTTAAAGAAAACGAGCGAGGCGCAGCGGGAAGAGGCTGCGAAGCAGACCCGTCTGCAGGAAGAACAGACCCGTTTGCAGGAGGAGCAGACGAGGATCGCCCAAGCAGATCTTGAAGAGAACCGCAGGCGGCGCGCAGAGGCAAGCCAGCTTGACAGGCAGCGTGCGTTGGATGCCCGGAGGGCGGCCGATGCCGCTGAGCGTGCAAGCCGGGCCCAGGAAGCCGAGGCTCGGGCCGGCGAACAGGCCAATTACTCGGCCGACGCCGCTGCACGGGCCCAGAAGAATTACTACAACTACAGGAAGTACTAAGGAGTTCCCCATGCCTTGTTCCCTCGGCACAGCCCGCGCGCCGCGCGCCTTTGCACGCGTCATGGCCGGTGCGGCGGCCTGTTTGCTCGTCATCGTTCTGAGCGGATGCTTCAGCCCCCACCCCGATATCACGGGCTCGTGGAGCGCGCCCGGAAAGGACGACGAATCCATCACGTATACCTATACCTTTAACTCCGATGGCACCTCGTCTGTCGAGACGTCGAGCACCGACAGCGGATCGACCATCTATTACGAGGAGGCCACCTGGGCAACCGACTTCGGAACGATCGTCATGGACTTTTCCGATGGCGAGGACCTCGTGTTCACGCTCTCCCTTGGCGGAGACAGCATCAGCGACCCTTATGGCAACACGTACCATCGCATCACCGAATAACAGAGGCAAGGACTACCTATGGATAACGCACGTAAAATCATCTCTATGATCGACGGGGCCCTGAGCCGCGCAGGCAGTGCGCTCACCGTTGTCATCGATGCCATCTTTGCCGCCTTCGACTTCGTGCGGCGCACGCTCGCAGGCAAAATCATCGCCGGCCTGGTCGCGCTCCTCCTGTTCGCAAACGTTGCACCCGATCTTGCTCAGCAGGTTGCCCAGGGCATAGGCGTCGGGCTCGCCATCATCATCGCCTTGCCGATCATCATCTTCCTCGTCTTCATCTGGTGGCTCGTTGACCGGTTCTGGAATTAGCGGGGGTCCACGCGCTCGCCCCGCACGCAGCTGAAAGGAAGCACCTCATGATCATGGTTTCGCTCCTCCTACCGCTCCCCTACGTCAACCTCCACCGCAACGACGAGGCATGGCGCCAGCTTTGCGCCAGCCAGCTGGTAGAGCACCTCGCTGTCAAGAACGCTGAGCGCATCGAGGCGCTGTGCACCGATGCCGCATTCGAGCTCGTTCCCCGCGATCCAGCTGGGCGCTGCTTCATCGGCGTTCCGGAAGACATCGCCGCCGCTCCCGGATTCGGCGACGCAATCGAGCTCATCACCGGGGCTACGGAGGCGCACGTTGCCGACTTGGAATATGGCATCGGCAACGATACGGTCGAGCAGATCGACGGGTTCCGCGGCTTTGACGACCTTGCCGAGCGCCTGGGCGACCCTGGCGCGCTCGCTCAGGTAAAGAGCAGCGCCGCAAAGCTCGTGGAGGGCATCCTGGCCGATGCGCGCGCCATCTGGAACGAGGAGCGTGCCCGGCACGAACTGTGGTACGGCAACGTCTACCAGGCGGTTGCCGGGCCGTTCGTGGACCCGGAAAGCGTCTCATGGCTCGAAGACGAGGATGTTCCCCCTATTGCCGAGATGCCTCGAAGCCTAAAGGGCTACTACCCGGCATCATTCTTCCCCTCCGGCAAGTACCCCTTCACGGCTCACGACGTGCCGTTCGACGTCGAAGCTGGCCTCGATGCCGAAGCGGATCTGCCGCGAGGATATCGTGTTGAGAGCTGGGTTCGCCCACAGTCGACCGACCTGTGCCAGGGCTCCGATGCGCACGTGGCAAGCATCTACCAGCGCTGGCAGCAGCGCGGCTTCGACGGACAGCCGCGCGTCGTCTACAGAGGGCCGTTCGCAATCGACGGACGGTACTTCTACCTTTCCGGCGCTGTGTTCCGCTCAACCTGGCAGACGGTCGTTGTAGGCAGCCTCGGCTCCGTAGCAGACGGGCACCTGCACATCTTTACGCTTTCGAAGTCTTTTGAGAGCGAGAGCGCTCCGGACGAGGAGTACGCGGGGCGCGTCGCAGATGCCATCGAGGGCGCGCTGCGGTCGATGGCGGCCAATCTTTGCAGCGAGCGCTACCCCACCGGAAGCTTGCTGCTCTGCTCGCCCGCCTTCGAATCCACCAACCTCAACCACCTTACCACCATCCTTGCCAGCGGGTTTGTAAACATGCCGACGCTCAGCGTGACGCTCGGCGAAGCGCTCGAGGAGGCAGCCTCGAAGCACTACCAGGCCCCCGTCAAAGCCGACATCATCAAGACCGACCAACGGACCGGAGATTTCGAGAGCCGTATCGTGCGCATGAGCCTACCTGGCCCTCATGCCTGCGATATCTATCTCGACCTCGTGTGCAGGGACGATCACTTCTTCGTGGAGCTTCTCACAACCTGCGATTTTAACGATGAGAAGACCTCTGATGTGGTGTTCGACGCGCAGGACGCGGTGCTCGATGCCTGTGATGGCATGGGCGCATGGCAGACGCATGCCGCGTTGAACGAGCCCCGGCTCTACAGCACGGTGCTCGAGGTGTTCCTGCCGCACTTCCGCCCGGACTCCGCAAAGCTGATCCAGACGCTTACGAACGAGGATGTTCCGCGCCTGATGGGGGAGGACGGTTGGCACTCACGCGTTGAATCCCGCGACGAAGTGGACGACGGCGGCATGCGCGTGCTGGAGATCAGCCTGCACGACGACGAGCATTGCCTCACCTGCTTTATGCGCACCCTCATCTGCGGCGATACTGCCACGATGACGCTCGGCATCCTCTATAACGAGGGCTATGCGCCGTGCGCGGAGGCGGATGGCTTTATCGATAACTTCACGGCAACCGGCATCGCCCTGGCCCGGACCCTGTTCGCCGTGGTGCCCGAGGGCGCTCAGGATACAACCGAGCGATGGAGCCCGGAGCTTTCCATCGCGCTCTGCGAGCGCTGCCGTGATGCCTTGGGCGGCGTGGTCGAACCGCCGTTCTTGGCAGATTTCGAACGGGTAGACAACGAAGCCGAGGCGCCCACAGCGGCCGATGCCGCCGCGGGCAATGAGCCCGCGGCAGAGGGCACTGTCGAGGCAGACGGCAACGCCGGCGCGGCGGAGGCCAATGCAACGGCCAGCGAAGAACCGCTTCCCGCGGCGGCAGCCGCGCCCGATGCAAGCACCAGCCCGGCGGCATCGTCCGACGAGGCACCCACCCCGAAGTTCTGCTACAACTGCGGCTCCGCGCTTGAGCCAGGCGTGCGCTTCTGCTCTCACTGCGGCACGCAGGTCGCGCGGTAACGGCGGGCAGCCGCTATTCTCCCCATAGCTACCGCCCTCTTTCTGCCTCCTGCCGTAGCCACTCCCTTCCCGCCCTCCCCAAAGCTAGCCGTTCAGCCTCTTGCCCTGGGGAGGGCGTTGTATTGGCCGGTTGCGAACGCCCTCCACCGTCCCCCATTTCTTATAAATTAGAACCCTTTCAAAACCTATTTTTAGAGCTATCAATTTTCTTATACTTACATCAGCAGCGTGAAGTGGTTTCGAGCAACGCTTTCTGCACCCCGAAGCCATCTCTCGCATACCCCACTGCGCCACAAGAAAGGAACGTCCATGAGCACCTCAGCTTTTGCTCCCACCTCCCCTGGCCGTCGCCTCGTATGGGCCATCCTCGGCATCGTTGCTTCGTGCTTCCTTGCCCTCTCCCTTACCGCCTGTTCATCGGCGCCGGACCTCCAAGCGTTCCAAGACGCCTTCGCCGAGCAGGAAGCAGACCTTCTTGAGGGCGTGGCGCTCAATGACCATGTGGAACCGAGCGACTACAGCTTCTCGTTCGACCTGAGCGAACCCACCACGGAAGACGGCGTCACCAGCACAAGCGGCACCGTGACCGTTGCAAACGATAGCTTCCAAACGGTTTATGACGTCACGGGAACCTTCCAGGACGATACCTACCAGTTCTCGGTCCAGGAGGGCCAGACCACGCCCATTGCCGGCGTCGATTTTGATGATGACCATGACTTCGGCGACGCCGAAAGCGAGCTCGTGAGCGACAACGCCTGCGAGGTCACCACCACCCAGACCATCGACACGTGGTTCGCGACCATCAGCTTCGATAAGACCTACCGCTACGAGTTCGTGAACGATGCCGTGGGCAGCTACTGGTCGTTCGCGGGCGAGAGCGTCAACTCCTCGAACATCGCATACAAAGAGGGCGCACTCGACGGCTCATACTCCTACACCTCGGATTCCATGAGCGAAGGTTCGTTCACAACGTTCGAGATCTCCAATTTCAACGCCACCGACGGCACCTTCACGGTGAACTATGCAAACAGCTACGCCTCGGGAACGGCGCAGTGCACGCTCGAGACCATCGAGCTCGATGAGGACTCCCTGGAGCAGGCGCAGAACGACGGCACGGCGGTGGCCGATGCTTATCAGTTCCATTTCGTGGGCGATAGCCCCGAAGACCGCGACGTGACCATCGAGGGCTACCTCTCGCAGGAAAACAACAGCATCGTGTCCAACAGCTGGCTGCCATCCTCGGGCTTCGATGTTATGGGCTACGCGCAGGTGGTGTACGGCACGGTCTCCGGCACGCTCGTGAAGTAAGTTGACTGAACGCTGACGGGCGGACTCGCCGCTGAGACCGCCCTCATGTTTGAAAGGAGCTGCGATGTTTTGCCCTCAATGCGGCAGCAAGCAACCAGATAATGCCCAGTTCTGCGCGCAATGCGGCGCACCGCTCGCTATGGCAGGCGACGCGAACGAGCCCCAGGTCGCACCGGAGCCGACGATGAGCGCCGAGCCAGAAGCGTCTGACGCCCCAGCATCCGTCGCCGAGACCGTCGTTATGCCCACCACGAGCCCCGAGCCCGAGGCCACAGACGCTAAGCCCGCGGAATCTGAGCCCGCCGAGGGCGCTGCGGCCGATGCATCCGCAACCTCCGCTCCCGCTCCCTCTCCCGAGAAGCCGAAGCGCAAGAGCCACCGCACCGCCATCATCGCGGGAGCCATCGCGGCCGCGCTCGTCTGCGGCGGAGGAGCAGGCGGCATGATCTGGTGGCAGGGCGAGCAGGCGCGCATTGCAGAGGAGGCCCGCATCGCCGCGGAGGAGCAGGCGGCCTATGAAGCAGCCCACCAGAAGTACCCCATCCAGCTCATCATTCAATGCGAAGGCCTCGATACCGCCACGGGAACGATGATTCCCCTGCACGTGACGGGCACGGACTTCGAGGGTAACGAGGTAGACGAGCTCTTCTTCACCAACCAGAACGGCGCGGGCGTCGAACTCATGCAGGGCGACTACGTGTTCGAAGTCCCCGCCTCCCCCATCGCAGCCGATGGCACCATCTACGACGTAGCCGCGCCCACAGCGAGCGGCCTGGGCGGTGCCGTACACGAGGACGGCACGTTCGAGACGCAGAACGTGCTCATGCTCGAGCCCATCGACGCCGCCGACGTCACCGACGACCAGATCGAGGCCGCGTACGATATGGCGGTGCAAGGCGGCTGCGAGAACGCCGACGAACTGCGCGACGCCGCCATCGCGCGGCGAGACGAAGCCGTCGAGCAGCTCGAAAGCGGTTCGTTCGACGCCACGTCCTACAGCTTCTCCATCCCCGAGCAGTGGGTTGGCCGCGTGAGCGTGGCGATCGACGGTGATACCGTCACGATTGCCCCGAACGACCAGCCGAACCACGAGCTCTGCACGCTTAAGGTGATCGAGGGCGGGCGGACGAGCGCTGGAGACATCAGCAAGGCCACGGTTGAGGTATGCGACCTGGGTGACGGGCGCACCGTTATTGCCAGTGTGCCCAACTACTGCTATCTCATACCGTATGCGCTCGACACGAACAGCACGGACCCCGGCGACTTCTACACACAGAGTGAAGCGGATGAGCTGGTCGACCTCCAAACCCTCGGGGCATCCACCTACGACGACGCCCTCGCAGCATGGAACAACAACCCCGGCGTTGGCCTCACGAACCCATCCAACCCCCTCTTCCAGCACTTCACGCAATCGGTCTCGGTGCGCTAGCGATGCTCGCGGTTCGCGACATAAAGAGATGCGCGCGGAACGGGCGCGCGCTAGAGCAGCCGCTCCCTCAGGCGCTGGACGATCTCGTCCTTGTTGTTCAGGAGCTCTTCCTGCAAGGGCTTATGAAGGATTCGCCTCCAGTCGAGGCCGTCGCGCATACACCGGGCAAACAGCTCGGTGCCCCATCCCTCATTGCGAATGGAATCGTGGAGCTCGTTTTTGAGCTTGGGCCACTTGTTGAGGATCCCGCGCACCTCTTTGAGCGCGTCGTCGAACGACTGGTCCTCCCGCTGGAGCTCTCGAGCGATCTCGGTGACGGAAATTCCGCCGTTGAAATGCTCGTCCCCTTGGAACAGCTCGCGCGCCCGCTTCGTGCGCATGCTCTTCAGGCGGTTCTTCGCCTCGTTCTTGCACTTCTCGCTGCAGAACAGGCGCTCGCGCCCGCGGTGGGACACAAGCGAGAACGGCTTGCCGCAGTTACCGCAGTACCCGATGCGCACCTTTTCGATGCTGCTGGAGTACTCGTACCAAAGCCAGGCGAGGTAGTTCGGAAAGCGCAGGTGGCCGGTCTTTTCGTCTGCGTAGAACACGTCGAGGCGCGCTTCTTGGAGGTGCGCCGCAACGAGCAGGCGCACGAGCGAGGCGATGGGCGAGCAATCCGCATCGTCGAAGGGCACCTCCTCCATCGTGTGCACCGCATTCTGGGCGAGCCCGTACGCATCGGAATCGCGCGTGCTTCGCAGCCCCTCGCCATCGGCGCCAGGCTGATCGAAGTAGCGAAACACCTGGGCATCGATGCCGGCATCGAAGTCGAAAGCACGGCTCAGCGCAAGGTAATCGGGAAGGCTCATCTCATGCTCGAACGAGACGACATGCAGGTACAGCACGACATTCGGTCCTACGTCGGCCTCCTCCTTCACCGAGAGGAAGGCGTAGTTGATGCGCCCCTCGCGCTCTTCGCGGCGCACGAAGGGGGCTTCCAGATGCCGAGCATATTCCGGGTCGACGGCTCGCGAGATGACGATGAGATCGAACTGCGTGCTCGTTGCCGGGTTCGTGAGACGGTATTTGGAAATATTGCTGAAGGCCCCACCGTTCAGTGCGGCAACGCTCATCGTTCCCTCGAGCTTCGAGGCAACCTGCTGAAGACGCGTCGCAAGAACCGCCAGGATGGCAGCCGAGCTCCAGACGCTCACGCGCTCCTCGCTAGACGCCCCGAACAAGGGGCCGTACTTGCAGGCGAACCGATAGAGGTCTTCCGCATGAACCCGCTCGACGTCTCGCGGAGCGCATGGCTCCCCCGCCGCATCGGCAGGATCGCCGGCATCTTGGACGGCGCCATCTTGCGCAGGCGGTTCCGGCTCGACGATCTCGTGGCGAACGCACTCTGCGAGCTCAAGCAAGGTGATGTGATTCGACCGCTCGCCGGAATCGTCCGGCGCCGCGGCAGCGCGCGCTTCGTCAACAGGCAGGGGCTCAAAGCGGAACGCCTGCCACGCGCCCGTATCCTTGTCGCTAGCATCAGCCCCGTCGACGATGGGCAGCACCGACCGACAGGGAACCTGGCCGCGCGTCGTTCGTATCTGCAGAAACGGATCGAGTTCGCTCATCGTCTCCCCTCCTCGCCGTTCGGCCTAATCATACAACGCGTTTCGATTCAATCCGGGAGTTCGTTATGAAATGCAGGATTTGCGGCACCAAAAACGATGACTATCTTCTCTACTGCGTGATGTGCGGCGCGCGCCTCCCGGAACGAACCGACCCCGGAAGCGCGCCGGCCCAGAAGGACGGTTCTTCCCACAAGGGTGCTCCCGCGCGCACCACGCCGCAGCCAAACCAGTCCGCTCAGCACAGCCATCACACACGGTAAGGAGACGCGATGTATTGTCCACAGTGCGGATCGAGTATCGGCGAGAATGCGAGCTTCTGCCCGCAATGCGGAGCAAAGCTCGGCACGGCAACGGAGCAAGACGCCTCTCATAGCAGCACCGACGCGCCCGCTGGCTCCGAAACGACGTTTGCCGCCAGTGCATCATCCCATTCGAGCACGAACGCAACCGATCAACATGCGGCGCCCGCCCAAGAACCCGGTGCCGACACGTTTGCCGCGCAGGTATCGCGCGCTCAGACGCGGAGCAAGCGCCGCCTCCCGATGCTTCTCATCGTTGTCCTCGTTACCCTCGCGCTCGCTGCGACGGCTTTCGCCGCAACGTATATCTACCAGAACATCATCCTTCCCCAGCTCGAAGAGCAGGCGCAACAGGATGCCGAGGCCGATCTTGCCGCGCAGCAAGAGGCAGAGGCGGAGGCCCAAGCGGCTGCGGAAGCGGAACAGCGCGCCATGTACGACGACCTGCTCACCACGTACCGCGATTCGCAAGCGCAGGACTGGGCGAATGCCAGCTCGTCCACGTTGAACGATCTTGCCTCCCTCGGCGTGATCGTTGACCTGCAGGAAGACATGAACGTGAGCGTCACATACGATGAGCTCACAAGCGGCACCGTTTCGTACGCCTACACCGATTTGGGCAACGATGGAACGCTCGACCTCGTGATTGGCGTGCTCACCGGCAGCGGCGACGAATACAAGCTTATCGGAGCCTTCTCCACCGACGGCTCGGCCACGACCTCGCTCATGAACGGCTCGCTGCTCATGCGCGTCACCTGGGACGTAACCCGCGACGGCTACCTGCGCGCTCTCGGCTCCGGCGGTGCAGACTCCGCCTCGGTTCAGCTCTACACCGTGAAAAACGGCACCGCGGTCAGCGCGCAGCACCTGAGCCGTATTGGCACCAGCTACTATTCCTACAACGACGACGGTTCAACGAGACCCACGGATTCCGACACCTTCAACACCGCCGCCGACGCAGCCCAGACATCATTTGACCTCGACTGGATGCCGCTGGAAGACTTCACGCCCAGCTCTGAATAAGTTGCATAGCGAAAGCCCATGGCGGTGGATATAAAAAGGTACCCCACCCCCAGGATATACCGAGTAGAATAATCCTAATACCGGGGTCCCGACGCTTAGGCCCGAGACCCCGCTCGGTTGGGAAGGGGTGCCATGCGCTGTCCTGTGTGCGAGAGCACCGTGAGCTCGTCGCTCTCGTTTTGCCCGCGTTGCGGCGCACGGCTTGGCAACCCTGCAGGACGGGCCCGCGCGGCCGCCGACGGTGCGAACAACAGCGCGCACTCCGCTACGGAAGAGGATGGGCCGGGCGGCTCTGCAGCCGTATCCGGGGCCGCAGGCGCATCCGGCACCGCGACCGCATCCGGGGCCGCAAGCGCATCCAAAACCGCAAGCACACCCAAGGCGGCAGCGTCATCCGAGACTGTCACCGTATCCGAGGCCGCAAGCGTCAACCCCGACGACACGGCACCTTTGCCCCTTATCAGCGAGGACGAGAATTTCCTGCGCAACGACAACCTTTCCTCCCATTTCATCGAGGCGCAGGAAGAGAGCAAGAAGCGCCTACCTATGGTGCTCGTCATCGTGATGTTCGTGCTCTTCCTTGTTGCGATCAGCACGCTGGCCATCGCGACCTACTACATCATCGAAAACTACATCGAACCGATCATTCGCGAGCTCGCACTCTCAACGATCTACGACGACAACGCGGAAGAAGACACCGGCGCAACCTTGAGAGATGGCGGGGGCCAGCAAGACGGAGCAACGGGAACCCAACTCGTCCAGCCGCCCGCCCCAGCAACTACCGCACCGCCCGCCGCACCCGAAGCGCCAACGCCGCCCGCCGGAGATGGGGGCGGCGGCACGCCGGTTACCCCCGTCGCCACCGAGGATGATCCCGCGAAGCAGGCGATCTACAACAATCTCCTCGCCGCATACCGCGATGCGCAGGCGCAAGATTGGCAGAATGCGCTCGATTCCGAGTACCAGGACCTGGCATCGCTCGGCGCAATCATGATCACGCACACGGACTCGAATGTGTCGGTCTCCTACGACCAGGTAGAAAACGGCACGGTATCGTATTCCTACGTGGACTTCGGCGACGACGACACGCTCGACCTCGCCATCGCAGCGGTGCAGGATGATGGCTCCTACCAGCTGCTCGGCCTCTTCAACACCGACGGCGCAGAGCCCATCTCCATCATGAACGGAGCCGTATCCACTCGCTCGAACTGGAAGGTTCGCGAGGACCTGACCATCGAGAGCGGTGGATCGTTAAGCGCATGGGAGTACCGGGCGAACGTCTACGAGGTAGCTGGCTCGGAACTGACCTCCGTTGCCGCATATGGCTACGACAGCTACGGCTACTGGAGCGAAGATGCCGAGGGCAACCGAACGTATATTTCGCTCGAAGAATACCAAGAGCTGCACAACGCCGCCTCCGCCACGCTCGAATGGCACCCGGTCTCGGAATTCGTGGAGGTTGCGCCGGATGAGACCGAGGTCACAGGCAGCACCACGCCGTAGGGTGGCTGCACTTTGGCAGGCTCTGCGAAAACCATGCGCTGTCATCTGCGGCAGCAACGACGCTCGCGTCTCCCAAGGAAACGCTGATTATGGGGTGCCGGAGGCATCCGCCCCCTCGATGTTTCAACTTTTGGGCACTTCCCCGCGCGGCGGACGGGCACGGGCGGGCGAGGGGTGGGAAAAGGCGCAGCTCAGGCGGCTGGCACCCTCCCGGATGCGGCACGGCTACCCGGGCCCTCCTCCCCGAAGTGCCCAAAAGCTGAAATCGCGATCGCCCCGAAGGGAATATCAGCGCTTCCCTATCAGCCGTGGCTGCGCAATAGCTCACGCACGTCACGCGCTCTGCGCCGCCTCCAGCTTCGCCCGCTCGGCGCGAACCTCCTGGGCGCGGACGCGCACGAGCGACGTGATGGCGCACTCGAGCATGCCGCGATCGGGTACGCGCGTCGTGAGGCGCTGCATCTGGAGCCCGGGCCAGAGCACCACGCGCACGAGAGGGCTATCGAGACGTTTTCCCGCCCACCGGACCGTCACCTCGTACGAAATTCCCATGACCACCGGCAGCAGCACGAGCCGCGATGCGAATACGATGGCCCCGCGCACGAACCCCGTCGCACCAAGCGCATCGGCAAACGCGCCCACTGGCGCGACCGCGTTCACCACGATCGCGATGATGACCGTCATGACGAGAAACGCCGTGCCGCACCGCACATGAAGCCGCGAGAAGCGCATGCAGTTCTGGGGCGTGAGGTCGAGCCCGTGTTCGTAGCAGTGAATCGCCTGATGCTCTGCGCCGTGGTAGGCAAAGACACGTGCCATATCCGGCATACGGCCAATGCACCATATGTAGATCACGAGCGCCACGAGGCGCAGCGCCGCCTCGACAAGATTCCACACGAGGCTGTTATGGGCCTGAAGATCGCCCATAAGAAGATTCGTTACCGCAACAGGCAGGGCAACGAACAGGCCGATGCCTAGAAGCAGCCCCATACAGACAGAGATGAACATGCCCGCCGTCTCGAAGGCGGGGGCGGCAGAGCTGCTCGGGCTGGCACCCTTGCCTGCAGGCTCCTCCTCCCGCGCGGCGGGAACAGCGTCTTTCGGCACAGCAGCCCCGGAACGCTCAGTACATCCCGGGCCGATGGGGGCTTCCTCGTGCGGGCGCTCAGGGCCTTCCGGATCGGCGGGATTGTCCTCGTGCGGGCGCGCGGCCTTACCCGGCTCGGCGGGAGCATCCTCATACACATGGTCAACAGCAATGGAGAGCGCCTGATAGGAGATGCGCATCGATTCGACAAACGACACGCAGCCGCGTACGATCGGCAGCTTTTGCCAAGCCGGGCGCTCCTCCGGCCCGGGAAGGGGGCGCTCCTCGACGTAGATGCCACCCGACTCCTCGCGCACAGAAACCGCCCAGCCATTGCGGCCGCGCATCATCACGCCTTCCAACACGGCAGATCCGCCGATGTGTGTTTGGAAGAGCTCGTCCATATGCCCCTGGCCGCCTTGCGCCATGGACTCCAGCGCATGGCCGACCGACGCGGACAGCACGCCGATACCGGTAGCGATGGATGGCATAGGGGTCCTTCCGTGCGGGTTTGGTAGCAGCATCATTATACGGCCTGGTCTCTGACGGCGCCCGGCGTTCCCAAATGATGGAAACAGAACGGGACGTCCGCGCGCGGCCCCGGCCCCATGACATAATACTGGTCGACCACAAGCAAGAAGGACGGAATCATGGCGCAGCAGTCTTCACATCGCCCACGCTCCGTACGCGGAGGCAAGCCCGCGCGGCGCGGGAAGGACCACCGGGGAACGTCGGCGTCTGCCGGCAGCGGGCAGCGGGCTAAGAGCTCCCCTGCCGGCAGCGGGCAGCGGTCGGCGGGCTCCCCTGCCAGCAGCGCTCGGCAGGCGGTCGGCCGCCCCGGCGGCGCCGCCTCCGGTGCAGGCCGCTCCGGCGGCGCCGCCTCCGGCGCAGGCCGCTCCGACGGCACCGCCTCCAATGCAACGCCGTCGCGCCGCAAGCTCAAGGATTCCGCCGGCCCCTGCCCCATCATGCGTGCATGCGGTGGGTGCGCGTGGCTTGGCATACCCTACCGGAAGCAGCTCGTCCGCAAGCAGGAAGCCATGGAGAATCTCTTCCGTCCGCTCATTGAGCGCATGGGATGGGACGCCGTGATCGAGGCCACCTGCGGCATGGGAGGCAAAGCGGGAGACCCGGGCAAGGCTCCCGCGCCGCGCGCGTTTCGCTACAAGGCGGCCACGCCCTTTGCACCCGGGCCCGCAGGCACGGTGCGCTCAGGATTCTTCGCCCGTGGAACGCACACCATCGTTCCCGCTCCAAACTGCACCGTCGAAGCCCCTGGAGCGCGGCACATCCTCAACGAGGTCGCCCGAGCCGCCGAGCGCCTGGGCATACCCGCATACGATGAAGATGCGCGGCAGGGTGTGCTGCGCTATGCAGTACTGCGCATGGGCTGGCGCACCGATGAAGCCATGCTCACCATCGTCACCGCGCGCCGCGAGGTGCCCCACATCGAAGACCTCGCCCACGGGCTTTCCAGCATCGACCCTCGCATCGTATGCGTGGCCCAGAATATCAACGGGCGCGAAGGCAATGCCATCCTGGGCCGCGAGACTCGGGTGCTGTGGGGTGCTCCTCACATGAAGGACGAGCTACTTGGTTGCACGTTCGCCATCTCGCCCACCGCGTTCTATCAAACGAACCCCCAACAGACCGAGGTCTTATACCGCCTCGCCATCGAGGGCATGGCGCTCGAAGCGGGCGACGTGCTACTTGATGCATATTGCGGAAGCGGAACGATCGGTCTTTGCGCTGCGCGCGATGCGGCCCGCGCGGGCAAGGCGATCAAACTCATCGGCGTGGAGAAGAACCCGGCGGGCATCGCCGACGCCCGCCTCAATGCCGAACTCAACGGCCTCGGCCCGGATGAGGCCTCCTTCATGGCAACCGACGCTACCGAGTTCCTGCGCGATGCGGCTCGCAGCGGCACGCATGTCGATGTCATCGCGCTCGACCCTCCGCGGGCCGGCTCAACGCCAGCGTTTCTTACGGCGGCTGCAGAGCTTGGACCGCGGCGCATCGTCTATATCAGCTGTAACCCCACAACGCAGGTGCGTGATCTGGAGATACTCGGGCACCAGGGCTACCGGCTCTGCCGCCTCACGCCCGTGGACATGTTCCCGCACACCGAGCACACGGAAACCGTCGCGGTTCTCGAACGCTCCTAGCGCGCTTTGTGACCAAGAGGGGCGAGCAGCTCAAGCGGATCACCAATAGATCGTCTCACCTAAACGGGTGCCCCATCCGCGCAGATAGCCCGCTTAGCTTAAAGTCAGGTCATCCGCCTCGATGGTATACATCCAACTGATGTAGACGCTCGGATAGTGTCCGCATAAGATGCGGGCGGGATCGATATGCCGTGCGCACGCCTGGGCAACAGCGGCAATCCCTCCCGGGGTAACCAGCTCGTCGACCGAGCCAACCTCGGCACCAACCTCGCTCACTACCGACCGCACGGCTTGAGCCGCCTCGGGGTCATAGGGGTCCTCCTCACCGGTAAGCTCGGTGTAGGCGCTGCTCATCGACGCGAACTGGGTATCGAACCCTTCCTCGCCCATCGCAGGCAAGTTCATGTCGACCCCGTAGCGAGCATACCCCCAAGACGCCAGAGGGAGCGCGGGCATAAGGTCCGCCGGGTTCGCAATATTGAAGATGTTGCCATAGCGCGCGGCGTGGGCGTGGGCGCTCGTGGTACATCCGGGCGACGCGAAGGTGTACCCTGCAACCGCATCGCCCGCCGCCAGTTCGAGCCCATCCTGGGACTGGGCGCCCTCTGCCAGCGCAGCAAGCTCGTCGTCCGCTTGGGCGGCAACGAGGTTCGCGATCGCCCCGCCGCGACTGTGCCCAACGAGCAACAGGGTCACCTGGTCTCCGCGCCTATGGCTTTCGCGCACCCAGGGAGCGACCGCCTGGCTCACCTCGCTCGCCGCCTCTACATACCCGGAGTGGTCGTACCGTGTCTCTTGATCCTCGGAAAGGGCTGTCTCGCCTTCGGGAGAAACGCCCTCGATTTTTAGGTTGCTCAGCCATTCCGATCCATAGCTGCCACGCACCGAGACGAGGATGACCGAACGAGTGGACCCGTCGGCTCCCGTTACGCGCTTGCGCGCCAAGGTGTAGGCGACGGTATCTTCTCGCTGCGTCACCAGATTGAGCATCTGGTCCATTACCTCGCTGCGATACTCGTACGAGGCTGTGGAAACCTCGTCGAAGCCCAGCTCGGCCAGGGCGTTCTCCATATACGGCGGCGTTTGATAGCTTTCTTGGTAATGAGAAGATTCGGAATACGCCAGGGCAGCAAGAACCGACGAGGCCTTTGCGAGGTCGTGGTTGTAGGTGCGCATGTCGCCGAAGAACCAGCCGTCATCCCAGACAACCGGCGACACCGTCTCGCGACCGGGCGCGTCGATGCAGGTATAGGTGATGCTCTTGGTAAAGCGCCCCGTCGCGGGAAGCTCCTCGCCATAGGCAACCGCGGAGCTTTGCGGCGAACCCGCTCCCCCGGCGTTTCGGCGATTCTGCTCGTAGCGACAGAGCATCATGAACACAAAGCTCAGAGCCATGATGGCGAGCACGAGCAGCACCAAGAACGGCAGGCGGCTCAACCCCGCCCGCACCGCAGACACCATATGACACCGCCCGAGCGCCATGATCTACCCTTCGCGAGCAACAAGATTCCGCAGGTCGCAGATGCCTGCATCGGCAAGTGCGGTAAGCATCGAGGCGCGATCGCGATTCATGATGAGCTCCCTGGGGAAATGAATCTCCTCGAGCATGGCGCTCACCTGGGGATACTTACCGATATCCGAGGCGATATGAGCATCGCTGGAAACCGATATGCCCACGCCGAGCTCCGCGCAGCGCTCGGCTATGCGGCGGCAGGCATCGTGCGTGTCGCCCTTGTGATCGCCCTCGAGACTGTGCTCGTTAACCTCGATGAGCTTATGGCGCTCCTTCGCAACGGTGAGCACCTCATCAACATCGAACGGCACGCCGGAACGCCCCGTATGCCCCAACACCAGCACCTTCGGCTGCTCAAGCGCTCGAATGTACATGCCGGTCGTCTGTGCCCCGGAGACATCTTCGGTGAACCGCGTATCGTGAACGCTCGCCACGAGATAATCGAGATTGCTCGTTACGCGCTCGAACAGGCTCTTGTCCTGCTTGTACGGCCGCCCGGTGATGCTTGCCGGACAGGCGATATCTTGCCCGAACAGCCCGCCCTCAAGCGAGACGATATCAACCTCCGCAGCGCGCAGGAGCACGACCCCGTCCCAAACGCGCGGCCACACGGTCTGGTTCACGAAGTATTGGAAGTTGCGGATGTGCTGCTCGGGAAAGAGCATGCAGCTGAAATGATCGGCGGACCCCAAGAGCTCGAGCCCTGCGGCGCGCGCTGCCGCGACGTTCTCCGCAATGGTTGAATATGCATGACGAGAGAACATCGTATGGGTATGGATATCTGATTTAATCTCGTATGTCATGAGATGCTCCTTAGATGTGAACCATCTGCAACAAGCGCGATTCCGGCGCGCCGCAGCCGCTGAACGCCGAGTAGTCCGGCACAGGGCCGCGCACAACGGCAATGCGCTCAGCCAAAGACGAAACCTACAGGCCGTAGTCTTCAGCAAGACGCTTCCATGCGGGAAGCGAACGCTCGATAACCTCGGGTGCCACGCAATACCCTACGCGCACCCACCCCTCAACGCCGAAGCTGTTGGAGGGCACCGGCAAGAGCTCGTAGGCCCGAGCGCGTTCGCAGAACGCCTCGGCATCGGGCTCAAGGGCACGGATCCACAGGTAGAAGGCACCGCCTGGCTCCACATAGGTATACCCCATCTGCGAGAGCGCCTGGGTGAGCAGGTCACGATTGCGAGCGTATGCCGCAACATCCGACGGAACGTCCACACAATCCATGACCACGCGCTGGAAGAGCGATGGCGCGCATACGAACCCGAGCGACCGGGCCGTTCCGGCAACGGCCGTCATGACCCGGCGGGCGCCCTCGCTCACCTGCGGCACGAGCACCCAGCCCACGCGCTCTCCAGGAAGCGAGAGCGATTTGCTGTACGAATAGCACACCACCGTGTGCTCGTAGAGCGACGGCACCCAAGGAACCTCAGCGCCGTAGGTGATTTCGCGGTAGGGCTCGTCTGAGATGAGGACAATGGGCTGAGGATGGCCCAGGCGCGCCTCGCGATCCACGTTCGCGCGCTCGAGGACATCCACGAGTTTCTCCAGGTTCTCCCTGGTATAGACCGCGCCCGTTGGGTTATTGGGCGAGTCGATGATAACCGCCGCGGTACGGTCGGTGATGGCGGCGGCGACCGCCTCGGGGTCGACCTGGAACGTTTCCTGATCGGCTAAGACCTCGATGCAGACGGCACCAGCCGTTTCGATCCACACGCGGTATTCCGGGAAATACGGCGCGATGACGATAACCTCATCGCCGGGGCACGTGACCGCTCCAAGCGTGCAGGACACCGAGGCGGCGGCGCCGACCGTCATGAACACATCGGCCATGGTGTAGTTCGTCCCAAAACGACGGTTGAGCGATTCCGCCACGGCAGCACGAACCTCGGGTGCGCCGGGCGCGGGCGTGTACCCGTGCACCTGCTCGGGTGGGAGCTTGAGCGAACGCTCGATGCTCTGCCTCACCTCGTCGGGGGCGGGCACGCTGGGGTTGCCCAGGCTGAAATCGAACACATTCTCATCGCCAATCTGTGCCTTGCGCTCGTTGGCGTACGTGAAAATCTCGCGAATCACCGAGCTCTCGGCACCGCGAGCATACATCGTATCGTTGATCATGATTGCTCCTCATATCGGCGCAGCCGTGCCGCGCACCGTCTTGTGGTCCATGATACGGCAAGATGCACGGCCCTCGGAGCCAGAACGCTCCAGGGCGCGGTGCCGATCAATGCGAGCAGCCAGATGGCGCTGGCAGATGGTGCCAGTGGCTTCGTACAACAGGCATGGAGCGTTGCACACGGCAAAGACGCGCCGGGCTCAGGTGCTCCATGCAGACGCTCCATGCAATCGTTACGCACATTCGCTCGGCGCAGCGCTCCGTGCAATCGCCCAGCGAAATCGTTCGCGCAAACGCTCAGCGCATTCGCTCGGCGCAGCGCTCCGTGCAAACGCTCGGCATACACGCTCACCAACTCGATGGAATGGCCGCGCCGGCCCGCACGGTGAAGGCGTTTTTGCAACGAATGTCGGTTTTCTGGCTAACTTTGTCGATTTCTGGCGATGGACTTCGACCATTCGGCGTCAAGAAGACCTCGCTAGCCATGTCCGCGCTCCGTTACCCACCCTTTCGGCATGTTTTTATAGCTAAATGTAGGACCCAGTGCCCCTCCGCCAGAAAGCCCAGGCGTCTGAGCGCAATAAATCGACAAAGTTAGCCAGAAATCAATCTCTCTACGAAAGACGCCCGCACTCGGAGTCGAGCGCGGGCGTCTTTTGCCGTTCAATCTACTGTCAAATCCGTCTTGGTCGGGCAGGAATCGCTTAGTCTTGATCCCCCTCCGAGTGGGAATCAGCAGCGACGGCCTCTGCGGCGAAGCGGGCGGCGTCTTCCGCAAGCTCCTCATCGCTCATGCGCGGCTTGCGGCGATCGCCGGGCTTGGAGCCATCCTTACCGCCAGCCTGCTCCTTGGCCAAGAATTCATCCCAAGTGTTATCAAGCAGCGCCTCGACGGCGTCGCCCTCGACGGTCTCGCGCTCCAGGAGCACGTTGGCCATGAGCTTGAGCTGGTCGGAGCGATCGCGCAGGATCTTCTCCGCACGCTCGTGCGCCTCACGCATGATGCGCTGCACCTCGGTATCGATACGGCGTGCGGTCTCCTCGGAGTAATCCTGATGATCGGCGTAATCGCGCCCCAAGAAGACCTGGTGCTGGGCTTCGCCGAAGACCTGCGTTCCGAGCGCCTCGCTCATACCCAAGCGCGTGACCATCTCGCGTGCCATCTTGGTTGCGCGCTCGAGGTCGTTCGATGCACCGGAGGTGATGTCGTCGCACATGAGCTCTTCGGCCACGCGACCGCCCAGGAACACCGCGAGCTCGTCGAGCATCTCGTTCTTGGTCTTGAGGAAATGGTCCTCAGTGGGTAGCTGCATGGTGTAGCCAAGTGCCTGGCCACGCGGGATGATCGTAATCTTGTGGACCGGGTCGGAGTGCTCGAGCACGTGCCCCACGAGGGCATGGCCGCTCTCGTGGAACGCGATGGTCGTGCGCTCGGTCTCGGTCATGACCCGGGCCTTGCGCTCGGGACCAGCGATCACGCGCTCCATAGACTCCTCGACCTCGTCCATGCTGATGCGCCCGCGGTGGCGGCGGGCGGTAAGCAGCGCGGCCTCGTTCATGAGGTTCGCAAGGTCGGCGCCGGTGAATCCCACGGTGAGCTGGGCGAGTTTATCGAAGCGCACGTCGTCTGCAAGCGGCTTGTTGGCGGAGTGCACCCGAAGGATCTGCTCGCGGCCCTTCACATCCGGGCGGTCCACGGTAATCTGCCGATCGAAGCGGCCAGGGCGCAGCAACGCCGGGTCGAGAATATCCGGGCGGTTGGTCGCAGCGATGAGGATCACGCTCTCGTTCTCCTCGAAGCCGTCCATCTCCACGAGCAGCTGGTTCAGCGTTTGCTCGCGCTCGTCATGCCCGCCGCCCAAGCCTGCTCCGCGCTGGCGTCCAACGGCATCGATCTCGTCAATGAAGATGATGCTCGGAGCCTGTTCCTTCGCCTTGGAGAAGAGGTCGCGCACGCGGCTTGCGCCCACGCCAACGAACATCTCAACGAAATCGGAACCGCTGATGCTGAAGAACGGCACCCCGGCCTCGCCGGCGACGGCCTTGGCCAGCAACGTCTTGCCCGTACCCGGAGGGCCTACGAGCAGGACGCCGCGCGGGATCTTCGCGCCAAGCTTACGGTAGCGCTCGGGATCTGCCAGGAAGTCGCGGACCTCCTCGAGCTCCTCGACCGCCTCGTCGATACCCGCCACATCGGCGAACTTGACCTTGGGGCGAGTAGCCTCGTTCATCTTGGCGTTCGTCTTGCCAAACTGCATGGTCTTGCTGTTGGCGCCCATCATCTGGCGCATGAAGTACAGCATGATGAGCACCAAGATCACCGTTGGGACCACGCTGATGAGAAAGTCCATGATCGCGTTGGGATCGTTGGTGTTGACGATGTAGACGGTGCTCGGGCGGCCGGCCATGAGGTCGGCAAGCGCATCGGAGCCCACGTAGGTAGAGGTAAAGTGCTTAAGCGCCGCGTTCTTGCCAATGTCCTCAGAACGCGTCCAGTACTCACCGGCCAGGCTGCCATCGGCCACGGTGTAGGTCACGTTGGCAACGCGCCCCTCTTCGACCGCGGTCACGAACTCGCTCGTAGCAAGCTCGTCGGCGGGGCTCTGCGCGCCAAAGCCACCGTTCATGCTGAAGATGACATAGGCGAGAAGACCGCACACAAGCAGGATATAGAGCCACGACACGCGGGACGGACCGCGCCTACCGGGACCGCCGCCGGGACGGCCCGATCCGTCGCCCGACCCACCGGAACGCCCGAGCCCCAGCTGGAACGGATCGTCAAACGACGAGCCGGGCGAATCCGGCGCTTCGGGGCGGGGCGCGTCATCCTGCTGATCGCGATTGCTTGAGCCACCGCCATCAGCAGCGAGAGCGAGCCCGCAGGCTCGCTCATCCTCAATCGTTGCGCTTAGAACACGACGGGTCATATTACGAATAAACCTCCGGCTTGAGAATCCCCACATAGGGGAGGTTGCGATAGCGCTCGGCAAAATCGAGGCCGTACCCCACCACGAACGCATCCGGGCAATGGGTGCCCACGTACTTGGGGTTGATTGCAGCCTGCTTGCCCTCCACGTCCTTCCACAGGAAGGTTGCCACCTCGATGGACGCGGGGTTACGGCTGCTCAGGTTCTTCATGAGGTACTTGAGCGTGAGGCCGGAATCCAGGATGTCCTCCACGATGAGCACGTCACGCCCCTTGATATCCATGTCCAGGTCTTTAACGATGCGCACCACGCCCGAGCTCTTGGCTTTATCGCCATAGCTTGAGACGGCCATGAAGTCGATGGCGAGCGGCACGTCGATAGAGCGCATAAGGTCGCCCATGAAGACGACGGCGCCGCGCAGGACGGCGATAAGCACCAGGTCTTTACCCTGGTAGTCGCGAGAGATCTCTGCGCCCATGCGCTTGACCATAGCCGCGATATCCTCTTCCGTGAACAGCACCTGCTCGATATCCGGATGCATAGCGCCCTGCTCGATCATATAAAAACCTCCTGCACATGTTGCCGTGATACGCAGCTTACCCAACACCCAGTTTTCATAACGCGAGATCCTGGGGGTGAATGACCAATTTTACCAGCACTTTACTGGCGGCCGTGCACTTAAAGCGGTCATCGAGGCGAATTCCGCCAACCCACACAACGGAACCCCCCGGAGCCGTGCGCACGACCGGCACGAGCGGGCGCTCTGCCACGGGAACCTGTTCCTCTCCCAAGAGGTCAGACAGCTTCTTGCTGCGGCCATGCATGCCCAGCGGGCAGAGAAGATCGCCGGGTGCGGGGGCGTCGACCCAGAGGCGCGCGCCGAGGGCCTCCGCCGTAAGGGAGCTTCCCGACTCCTTGAGTCGCACCAGGTCGCGCTCAGCGTAGCCCAGCGCCGCCGCGTCAACATAGGCCACGGAACCACCAGCTGGCGAGGAGGCCGCCGCCTCGCGCGCGAGGGCAACGGCGTCGGTTCCGGCAGGAATGCGTTCGAGCGACGCCTCGAGCACCGCGCCGTTCGCGAGGGGCATCCGGCCGGGCACCGCGATCCAGCCTGCCACCAGATGCTCGCGGGCAGATGCCGTGCGCAAGGCGAGCGTGCCAAACTCGATGCGCGCGTCGATATTGCCCGGCAGCGTGAGGGACCCCTCGCCCGCCGCGACGCAGCGAAGGATACTCTCCACATGGCGCATCTCGAGCCGTGCCTCGGCATCGAGCTGTTTTACCGCAAGACGCACCATGCGGCGAGCTATGGCAACCTCTGCCGCAGCCACGCGCGCGGCATCCAGTACCACAAGGCCTTCCTGCTGGCGGCGCGTGCACGAGCGAAGGGCCGTGGCGGCGAGATGCGCCATGAAGGCATCTTCGTCGCCCAAGATGTCGCACGCCGCTCCCACGTTCCGCGCAAGGTTCTCGTTACGTTCGCGGGCCACGGGAATCACGCGGTGGCGGACAAAATTGCGCAGATACGATGTGTCTTGGTTGCTCTCGTCTTCCCGCCAAGCGATGCCCGCCACTTCAAGATACCGGCAAAGCTCCTCGTGCGTGAGGTCGATGAGCGGGCGCACGATGATGTTCCTACGGCGCGGAATGCTCGAGAGTCCCGCGGGGCCCGCGCCCTTGATGGCGTTCATGAAGAACGTCTCGGCTCGGTCGCTTGCCGTGTGCGCGGTCACGATGCGCGCCGCGGTGCGAGGGCACCCCGCCTCTTGGCAGAGTTCGCGAACGTACCTCCGAGCGGCCGCATAGCGCACCTCTCGTGCGGCGGCTTCGAGATTTTGGCCGTTGAGCTCGGTGAACGATGCGTGTTCCACACACAGGGGAACCCCATAGCGCTCGCAGAGGCTGCGAACATGCTCCTCGTCTGCGTCGGACGCCTCCCCGCGGAGATGATGGTTTACATGGAGCACGTGGATGCGCTCTCGAGCTATGCGCGCAGGGCCTCGACCGTCCATGATGTCGAGCTTTGACGTGCACGCCATGACCAGAAGCGCCGTTGAATCCGCGCCGCCCGACACCATGAGCACGACGGGTGCCGATGGATCGAGCGCGCGGCCGGACGCGGTGCCCGCGCGATGTGAGACGAAACGCTGTGATACCGTGGGCATAGAGAATGGCTCCGATCGATACGTTGAAGAGAAATAGTCGTTCAAACCTGATACCCTAGACCGGGTTACAGACTCTCGCGTGGTTCACAGACACCCGGTGTCTACGAATCACAGTTCACAAACACCCAGTTCCTACGAACCACAAGCCCTGTTTTCAGGGTACCACCTGAGGTTATTGGACGACAGCATGACACACGCCTTGCGCCTACATATTCTCGGCAGTGGCTCCAAGGGCAACTGCGAGCTCATCGAGGGACCCGAGGGGATCATCATGGTCGACAACGGGTTTTCGCGACGCGAGGTCCTGCGGCGCATGGCAGAACTTGAACTCGAAGCATCCCGCGTGGTTGCCCTCATCGTCACGCACGAGCATTCCGATCACGTGAAGGGGCTTCCCGTTTGGTGCAAGAGCTTCCCGGGCGCGTTGCTCGCAAGCTCAGGCACCCCGCAAGCGCGCGCAACGCTCGAGGGGCTTCCGTTTACGGAGTTCGAGCCGGGGGCATGCCTCGACATCGCGGGGATCGAGGTGCAGACGTTTTCTACCTCGCATGATGTGGTCAACCCCATTGGCCTGCGCTTCTCGTGCCGCAACGACTCCATTGGCATCATGACCGATACCGGAACGGCGACCGAGGCGGCGCTGCAGGCGCTCGGCGACGTTCGGATTTTGGCACTTGAAAGCAACCATGACGTCCCCATGTTGAGAACTGGCTCCTACCCGCGGTACCTGCAGGACCGCATCATCTCTGAACGCGGCCACCTCTCAAACGCTCAGGCTGCCGAAGCCGCTCACTCACTTGTTGGCCCGCATACCGAGCAGCTTGTTGCCATGCACATATCGCAGGAGAACAACCGACCGAGCCTCGCGGTGCGCGCGCTTGCCGAGGCACTCGGTGCGGAGCTCGACAACAAGCTCGGATCATCCGCGACGCTGCGGCGGCCAGACCCGTTGCCCAGCCTGCATATCCGCGCCGCCGGCCAAAACCGGCCGATCAGCATTTGGTAACTGCCGCCAAACGGAAGCTTGCCGCTCGTTGCCGCGTTCTCGGGTGAGATCCGGGCACTGGGGCCGTTACGGTTGCGTTCTCGGGCGAAATTCGGACACTGCATTCGTTTTCGGGCAGTTTTCGTACGTTCCGGCAGTCCAAAACGGCGAAATGTCGCCCGAAGACGGAACGAGTATCCAAAACTCGCCCAAGAACGCGGCGTGCGTCCAAAACCCGCCCGAAGACACCCGGCGCATCCGGATGTCGCCCGAGAGCGCCCATCGCTTATATAACTGCCTGTCACCCGGCAACGCCTGCCGCCCGATAGCGACTGTCACCCAACAGTGTCTGTCGCCTGAATAAAAAATCCCTGGTGGGAAGCCGTAGTGAACAGCTCCCCACCAGGGACCCTCAAAACCTACATCTCGACAACATGCGCAAGGAGCCGCTCATTTTCCAAGCCGTTCTCCGCTGCCGCGCAGCGACGAGAACAGCATCAAGAAACGAGCGGACCCACTAGAAGCGTTAGTCGATTGCGACCTTCGTGACGTTCTTCTTCTCAACGATCTTCGGAACCGTCACCGTCAGCACGCCGTCGGCGTACCGAGCGGACAGACCCTCATTCGAGGCGTCCTTAAGGTAGATGCCACGCGTGGCGCTGAAGGACGTGAACTCCTTCTGCAGGAAGTTCTTACCCTTGTCCTCTTCCTTCTCCTCAACCTTGACGGAAATGGAGAGGCGACCCTCATTGAGCTCGACGTCAATATCATCCTTGCTCACACCGGCCAGGTATGCCTTGACCTCGTAGCCCTCGCCCTTATCCTCGACATCCATCGGGAAGGCGCGGGTGGAGGAAGACGGGGCGAAATCCATCATGTCATCGAGCGCGTCGAAGAGCGACGTGGGACGAATACCGAACACCGAACGATACGGAACCATGCTTGCCATAATCAATCACTCCTTTGTGATTGCCCGGATATCTTAGCTCCGGGTCTTCTTTGGACACTCTTGTTATTCCCGAGCTTCCTGGTCCTAAACAGGCGTAATCAGATTTTTTAAGCGTCATAGTATCATCAAATCTTAGTGTATATGACTTAGATTTATACCAAGCGGAAGAACCCTGAGCCGCCGTCAACGGCCAGTTCAATTGATTTTGCACCTCGCGTGAACGCGCCGCTAATTTTCACGCCAACTCGGCTCACATGCTGAGGGAACTATAGAATAGGGCTATCACCGCAAGGCCACGCGAGGGACACCATGGATGAGAACAACCGCGCCCAGTCGACGCCATCTTCAAACCAGCAGCACGAAAAGCGTGCGCGCGTCCCTTACCAGCGAACGGTCCCCCATATCACCCAAGACCCCATAACCGACGACGGCGTTACCTACCAGCAGCGCATACAGCGGGAGACCTACTCCCGTACCGGATCGCGTGCTGCCGCGGGCGCCGGAACAGGCGGTGCGGCCCGCCAAGACATGAGGGGGTATCGCCCGCAAGCGCCGGGCGACTATGTAGGCGGCTTTGCGGGCGGCCCTCAGCAACAGAGCTTCACCTCGGCGCCCGGGCGCAAGCACATGGGCGTTGCGACGTCTGATCCCCAGTACCTCCAGCCCGTCGGCCACCAAACCGGCGCTCCCCAAGGTCCGGCTCATCCACGCCACAAGATGCCCGGCGACGGGGAGCCGCAAGTGCTCCATTCAGACCGCTATCTCTCGGCTCCATCGGGTCGCAAGACGATCTTCACAGCACGGCAAGACCGCGCTCGCAAGCGGGTGCGTATCCTGCTCGTGCTCGCGCTCATCGTCGTCATCGCCGTTCTCGTGTGGATCATCTTCTTCCGCTAGACAGGAACACGCGGAACTTCATACCGAGGTTCGACGCGCAAAACGAGAGCGCTCACCAACGGTCTCTTCGAACAACCTGCATCTATATGTACTATCAGCTTGTTCGCACTTTGCGGGAGGAGTTTGATAGCTATGCACTACACCATTGACAATCTTGCACGGCTGGTCGACCACACGAACCTGCATGCCGATGCCACCGAAGCAGACATGGAGAAGCTCTGCGACGAAGCACGGCGGTACCATTTCAAGATGGTCGCCATCAACTCGGGACAATCTGCACGGTGCTCTGCCCTTCTCGCAGGTACCGATATTCACACCGGTGCCGCTATCGGCTTCCCGCTCGGACAGATGAGCATCGCCGCGAAGGCATTCGAAACGCAAGACGCCATCGAGAACGGCGCGAACGAGATCGATTATGTCGTGAATATCACCGAGGTTAAAGACGGAAACTGGACATATGTGCAGGACGAAATGGAACAGATCGTCAACGTCTGCTGTGCGGCGAGCGAAGGACGCGAGGAATCCATCCCCTGCAAGGTCATCTTTGAGAACTGTCTGCTCACCGATGACGAGAAGATCAAGCTCTGCGAGATTGCGAGCGAGGTAAAGCCCGCCTTCATCAAGACGAGCACCGGCTTTTCCACCGGCGGTGCCACCGTTCACGACGTGCGGCTCATGCGCGAACACGTCTGCCCCGAGGTCCAGGTCAAGGCTGCCGGCGGCATTCGCACGGCCGATGCGTTCCTCGACATGGTGCGCGCCGGTGCTACCCGCATCGGGTGCAGCGCCGGCATCCCCATCATCGAGGAGCTCAAGCGGCGCTTCGACGCCGAGGGAATCGATGCGATCGAGCTGTAGGACGCCCGTGCCCGCGAGCGCGGGACGCTACACCGTGCGCGGAACCTGCCGCGTGCTGCAGAGTTATCATCCCCGTTAGCAGGAGACGCCGCTTCCGACCACTGCCCCGAGCCACCCTTTGCCGAAAGGATTCCCATGACACGCATCGCCATCACCGGCGCCAATGGATACCTCGCCAGCCTTGTCCAGACCTACAACGCGGGAACGTTCGATTTTATCCGCGTGAGCAGAAGTGATGTCGATTACGCCGACCTCAACGGCCTCCGGTCGTACTTCGAAGCGCTCGATTTCGACATCCTCTTCCATACGGCAGCCAACGCCACCACCGCCGACTGCGAGAACGACCCTGCAGGAACGCACCGTGTAAACTGCGAGGCCGCCATCGAGCTCGGGCGCATCTGCCACGAGCGCGGCAAGCGCATGATCTTCATCTCGACCGAGCAGATCTACAACGGGAAGCACGAGCCCGGACCCTTCTCCGAATCGGTTGAAGCCGAAAGCGTCACCAATTACGGAAAACAGAAGGCGGAGGTCGACGCCTGGATGCGAGCCACCATGAGCGACTACGTCATCCTGCGGCTTTCATGGATGTTCGGCATGGCGCTCCCCCACGTCAAGCCCTCTCCCGGCATCGTGGGCAACGTGGTGCGCGCACTGCGCACGAACACGCCGACGCTCTTTACGGTGAACGAGAAGCGCTGCATGACCTATGCCCAGCACCTTGCCGACCAATTCGCCGCCATCTGCGAGCTCCCGAGTGGCGCATACAATTTCGCGAGCAGCAATGATCTCTGCACGTACGACGCCGCGCGCGTCGTGGCGGGAAAGCTCGTGTCCGCAGGCATCGCCACGCCCGACGCCGTCGAGCGCTGCATTCTCCCGAATACCGAGCGCTACGCCGACCGGTTCCGCGACTTCCGCCTCGACAACCGCAAAGCCGTTGCCGCCGGGATCCAACTCGGGACATTTGAAGAGGACGTCGACCGCTGCCTCGCGGATTTCGGCTGGATGTAGGCTGTTTGCCGCCGGCAATGCGACGGAATGCAACTCAGAAGTCGCCAGAGAAGCAAGCTACCAGACAAACGACTAGATGCGGCTCTACTCCGTCAGCAGAACCCGCGGAGGCACCTAAGAATTGAGACGTGTATGGCTGTAGCGCGCACCCTCACCACATCTTGCAAACTACGGGCGGGCACCCGAAGAGCGCCCGCCCATAAAACGTACGAGATACCTATCGCATTCCTCGCCTATGACAGCAGCTCGCGGCCCGATTCCTCGATCGCGGCGATAAGCGCGTCGGCCGCCTCAGCATCCGCGCCCTTGGCAAAGATGTAGAGCTTGATCTTCGGCTCGGTGCCGCTCGGGCGCACGATGGCCTTGTTGCCGCCCTCAAGATCGAACTCGATAACGTTCGCCTTGGGGAGGCCGTTCACACCATCCTTGTAATCGAGCACGGCCTCGACCTTGCTGCCAGCAATCTCGACGGGAGCCTCGGCACGGAGCTCGGCCATGATGCCGGCCATCTTGGCGGCGCCATCCGCACCCGGGTAAGAGAGCGAAACGGTCTTGTTATGGTAATAGCCATACTTCTCGTAGAGATCATGCATAGCCCCAACGAGATTCTTGCCCTGCAGCTTATAGTACTGCGCCATCTGGCAGATGAGCATGGAGGCGTTCACGGCGTCCTTGTCGCGCACGTGGTCGCCCGAGAGGTAGCCGTAGCTCTCCTCGAAACCGAAGATGAAGCGGTCGACCTCACCCGCGTCCGAAAGGCTCGTGATGATGTCGCCGATGTACTTGAAGCCCGTGAGGCAACGACGCAGCTCGAAGCCGTACTCATCGGCAAGGGCGTCAACCATGGCGGAAGACACGATCGTGGTCACCGCAACCTTGCGGGAAAGGTCCTCGCCGCGCGCGGCGCGCATCTTGCAGATGTAGTCGAGCAGGAGCACGCCCATCTCGTTACCGGTGAGCAGCGTGTAGTCGTCGCCGTCCTGGCACGCTACGCCCACGCGGTCGGCATCCGGGTCGGTTGCGAGCAGCAAGTCGGGATGGACCTCCTGGCACAGGTCGATGCCCTTCTGCATGGCCTGGCGAATCTCGGGGTTGGGATAAGGGCAGGTGGGGAAATCGCCATCCGGGTCCTTCTGCTCGGGCACCACGGTGATATCGGTGATGCCCACCTTGTTGAGCACCGTCGTGACGGGAATAAGGCCCGTGCCGTTGAGCGGGGTGTACACGAGCTTGAGCGGCGCGGAGGCCGACTCTTCCTCGGTAAGGTTGCAAACGGACTTATCGACCACCGCGTCGTAGTAGCGCTCGAGGCAATCGTCGCCGATCCACTCGATTTTGCCTGCAGCCACAGCCTCATCAAAGTCCATGGACTTGATGCCGTTCCACATGTCCACACCAGCGATGGCAGCAGAGATGGCATCGGCGACCTCGGATGCAATCTGGCATCCATCGGGGCCGTAGGCCTTGTAGCCGTTGTACTGGGCGGGGTTGTGACTTGCCGTCACGCACACGCCGCCAGAGCACGCAAGGTCGCGCACGGCCCAAGAAAGCGTGGGCACCGGCGAAATCTTGGGATAGAGCTTGGCGGTTACTCCATTGGCAGCAAAGATGGCAGCCGCGGTCTTAACGAAGAGCTCGCCGTTGTTGCGGCTGTCGCGCGCAATGGCAACCGTAGGATTCTCGAAATTCTTGACGAGATACTCCGCGAAGCCCTGAGTTGCACGGCCGACCGTATAGATGTTCATGCGGTTCGTGCCGGCGCCAAGCGTGCCGCGCAGGCCTGCCGTGCCAAACTCGAGGTCCTGGAAGAACGCGTCGGTGATAGCGTTTTCGTCTCCCGCTTCCTTCATTGCCTTGAGCTCGGTGAGTAGCTCGTCATCCGTGACATTGGCGATCCACTCATCGAGGAGTACATGTACATCTGCCATAGGTAGCCTTCCTTTCGAAGCAACTCCCCTTCCACCCGTTTTCAGCAGCAGAAAGGGTGCGCCGAAGCGCATATATAGGAGAATCATACGGCAAGTTGCGAAGGGCGAACTCGATCTGTCGGTAAGCGTTTGGTTATAACGGGGGACGGCGAAGGAACGCTAGACGAGAGGCACCACCGAGTGTGTCCAACCCCCGGATGGTTCTTGCTCGGGCGGGTTCCCTCCCGGGCGCGCACTTTCGCGGGCCGGATCCTTCCCAAACTGGCTCTTCTCCAAGCTAACTCCAGATACCGCGGCGTTGCCGGGCGGGTTCCTGACACCCACCCGTGTTATCGGGCGAGATTCGGACGCTCGAAGGGGAGAGAACGGCGAAATATCGCCCGACAATCACCTGAGCGTCCAAAACCCGCCCGATAACGCCGCGATGTCCGGAACACGACCGACAACGCTGCCCCGCCCGAAGCCGGCTATGGAACGCCACCCCGCCCGAGACCCGCCCGGAATGCAATCCTACGACGAAGAACCTAACGGCCACCGTGCGAGATCCGTCCAACGTGCTACAATAGCTCCGCACGGGCCGTTAGCTCAGCTGGCAGAGCAGGGGACTTTTAATCCCAAGGTCTAGGGTTCGAACCCCTAACGGCCCACCCGCGCTTGTTGACGCCTCCGTTCGCGGAGGCGTTTTTGTTTGACGGCCATATCAAGCAGGCTATCTATCCGAATCTCGCATTATGCAGATGAGAGCGACTCATGGTCGAAAACACCTACCATACGAATTATCCTGCGTCGTTCGCGCCTGAAGTACACGACGAGCACGTCATCATCGAAGATATGAAATTCGTAGTGTGATCCGTCGTTGAACGGCGACTTCTTCAACAGGTGTTCCGCCCATCCGTTTTCGTCAACGTATCCCTGTCGTGCAAGTTCGTTGATACAGGCTCTTACGATTCGGATAATCTCGGCAAACTGCTCTCGTGTGTACTTAGGGCGAAGCGGCGTAAGGGTATTCCAGAAGTCTCGACCGGCACGAACGTCATACGCCAGGGCGCTCATAACCCGACCTCTACTGCAGAAATGCCCCATGCATCCAGAAGGTCGCTTGGCACCTCTGTAGGATCGTCCTGAGCATCATCGGGAATGAGCCCGTACTCCTTGGCCTCTTCGCGTACCATGGCCCGGCGTATTTCATCGGAGTACGCCTGGCCGCCCTTGCCGAGAAAGAGGCCATCAAAGGGGCTTGATCCGGTATTCGCCACCTGCGTGATCATTACCCTCATCGCCATGGCCGAGGTAAGACCGCTGCGAGCAAACACCTCGTCGGCGCGCTTCTTGACATCGTCATCAATGGTTGTCTGAACGAGCGCCATAGAACCACCTTTTCAAAATATGAGGATCAATGGCATTTCCATAGCATAAGTATACCCATAGAACGAGAGCAACGGGGCCTTTCGTTGTCGCGTGACGCCATGCCCATGGTTTCCGGCCAGCATGTCTCAAGGCCGCCCGTCACAAAATGAACCGAAGCAGGCCAGGTGCTACTCCCAGCTCCACTGACCGTTAACGAACACCGGCACCTCGCTGCCATCGGGCATGATGCCCGTGATATTGAGGTCGTCCGCACCGATCATGAAGTCCACGTGGGTGGTCGAGGTGTTCACCCCGCACGCGCGCAACTCAACGGGCGTCATCTCGTAACCACCAGCGTAGCACTCAGGGAATCCCACGCCCAGCGCCAAGTGGCAGCTCGCGTTTTCGTCGTAGAGCGTGTCGTAGAACAGCGTCTCGCTCTCGCGTATGGGCGTGTTCTTCGAAATGAGCGCAACCTCGCCCAGGCGGCGGGCGCCCTCGTCGGTGTCGAGGATGCTCTGCAGCACGTCGGCGCCAATCCGCGCACCGCAATCGATCACGCGGCCACCCTCAAAACGCAGCCAGAAGTCATCCACCTTGTTGCCTGCATGGATAAGCGGAAGCGCAGAGTACACAATGCCGTCGGCATGCTCGCGATGCGGAGAGGTAAAGACCTCCTCGGTAGGGATGTTGGGGAAGAACGGGTGCCCGTCCGGCGTCTCGCTGCGCCCGCCCGCCCAGATATGGCGGTCGGTAAGCCCAACGGTAAGATTTGTGCCATTCGCAGACTCATAGCGCAGCGCCGAGAAATGGTGTTCGTTCAAAAACCGCAGGTTCTTCTCGAACGTCGCGTCGTGCAGCTCCCACGCGCTCTCTGGGTCTTCCCCATCCGCGCGCGAAACCGAGAGAATGGCGCACCACAGCTTGTAGATGGCCACCTCTTCCGGCACATCGGGAAACACGTGACGCGCCCACGATGCAACCGGAGCGCCCGCGATGCACCACGGGTTAATATTGAAGTCCAGCCCGCGTCGGAAGCGCTGGCACTGCGTGTTGCGCGTACGGCTCGCGGCGGTCGGCTTCGCAGGATCGATGCCTTTAAGCGCCTCAGGGTCGGAGCCCTCTACGAACACGAAGCATGCACCGGCCTCGGCGAGCGTCTCGTACTGGGTCCGCTGCCATTCCGGCATCTGCTCGAAATACGAAAGCTCATTGTTCTCATAGGTGAGTCGCGTCACCGCGTCGTCGCTCCACACCACCGTAACGTGCCCGGCACCAGCCTCGTAAGCGCACCTCACCAGCGTGCGCGCGAACTCAGCCGTCTCGACCGGAGACATGATCACCAGCTCCTGCCCCGGTTTAACATGAACGCCCTTGCGAACGATAAGGCTTGCGTACCGCTCGATCTGCGGCGCCAAGGAACGCATGCCTGCCTTGGCATCCTCAACCGTGAGCGCTGCTTTGATCATGATCGTCACTCCGTTTCTCTGGGCAAAGCAACAGCCAGACCGAAACGCACCACTTGGAAGGGAACGCTCGGCCTGGCTGCTACGAGATAAACAGTATCGAATTAGCGGCGGGAACGATGGTTCTTCTTAGGCCCGCGCTTCTTCTGAACGGGCTCCTCAGCCGGCTTGTCGTCCTCAGCCTTCTTGGAGTCCTTCTTATCCTTGGTGTCGGCATCCTCAAGAATCTCGAGCACCCTGCGGTCGGTCATGCCCGCCACCTGCGCCTTATAGAAGTTGCGGATGGGGCGAATCTTCACCATGTCGAAGATGAAGGCACCGATCACAAAGCCGTAGGCAAGAACGAGGCCTACGATTTGCAGCACTCCGATCACGTTCTCGGGAAGCGAACTAAGCACACCCATGAGCAGGAACCACACCAGGAAGATGGCAACCACGCCGATAGCCATGAGCACCCAAAAGATGCGGCGCTTAGAGCGGTACTCCGCATCGTTCTTCATGAGGATGTTGGCCGCGGAGTACATGCGGTCTTCCTTGATGCGCAGCTCTTGCTTGCGCGCCTTTTTCTCCTCTTTGGAAAGGCCCTCGAGCGACTCTCCCTGCTCGGCCTCGCGGCGACGAGCCTTCGCGCTCGCGGGCACGACGCGCACCGAGCTCGCCGCAGCGCGCGCGGGCTTCGCCGAGGCCGCCGACTTACGGGACGCGCCCGCGTACTCGCGGTTCTGCACACGCTTGTTGTTAGCGCTCCTGATACTCACTTATGCGTTTCCCTTCATGCTTTCGAATGCGGTACCCGTGATGATCTGATACGCCTCGCGATAGCGCGCAGACGTGCCGTCGATCACCTCGGCGGGCAGATGGAGCACCTCGCCCGTCATATCCCAATGGGCGCGCAGCCAATCGCGCACGTACTGCTTGTCGTAGCTCGGCTGAACCTTACCCTCCTCATAGGAGTCTGCCGGCCAGAAACGACTCGAATCGGGCGTGAGGCACTCGTCGATGAGCGTAACCTTGCCGTCGATGACACCGAACTCGAACTTCGTATCGGCGATGATGATGCCGCGCGTGGCAGCATACTCGGAGGCGGCGGTGTAAATCTTCAGCGATAGATCGCGAATCTGCTCGGCAATCTCGGCGCCCACGATCTCTACCGTGCGGTCAAACGAGATGTTCTCGTCATGGTCGCCGATGGCAGCCTTGGTGGACGGGGTGAAGATGGGCTCGGGGAGCTTGGATGCCTCGGTGAGGCCGGCGGGCAGCTTGATGCCGCACACGGTGCCGTCCTCGTCGTAGGTCTTCTTGCCCGAGCCGGTGAGGTAACCGCGCACGATGCACTCGACGGGGATGGTCTCCGCGCGGCGCACCAGCATGGCTCGGCCAGCCAGATAGTCGCGATACTCGGCAAACTCCTCCGGGAAATCCGCGGGGTCGATCGACACCAGATGGTTTGGAACGATATCGGCGAATTTCTCAAACCAGAAGGCCGAGATGCGGTTGAGCACCTCGCCCTTGAAGGGAATCTCGTCCGGCAGGATGTAGTCGAAAGCCGAGATGCGGTCGGTTGCGACCATAAGCAGGTTGTCTCCAGCCTGATAGATATCGCGAACCTTGCCGCGGGAATCCGGACGGCGCTCCATGTTGGCCACGTGAGTCATCTCCTCAAAGACGATTGCGTTGCATTGCCTGCGCCACGATGCCCCAGCACATGGGCACGGCGCAGCCTAGTGTTCTATTGTAGAGGATGAAGGTTCTGCCGTGTGCTCACGGGGCAGATGAATCGTAAACGTCGTACCTTTTCCAAGTTCAGATTCGACCGAGATGTAGCCGTGGTGGCGCTCGACGATCTGCTTTGTGACCGAAAGGCCAACGCCCAGGCCGCCCGCCTCGCGAGCGTGGCTCGCATCGGCCCGCCAGAAGCGGCCGAAGATGCGCGAAAGGTCCTCTTTCGCGATGCCGATGCCGGTATCGGACACGATGATCTGCACGTTGCGACGAGAGGTGCGCACCGAGACCACGACCCAGCCACCTTCGGGGGTATAGCGCATGGCGTTGCTCATGAGGTTGACCACCGCCTGCGTGACCATATCGGGATCGGCCTCGATGCCCGAGGGGCGGCCCTGCGTGTCGTCCGAGAAGCGGAGGCGCAGGTCGTGGGCGTTGAAGAGCTGCTGCTGGCTGTCGACGATGCGGCGCACGAAGCGCACCGTGTCGATCTGCTCAAGCTTGAGCGGCGCCGTGCGGTTCTCCATGCGCGAGAGGTCGAGCATCTGCTGCACGAGGCGGGAGAGGCGGCGGGTCTCGGAGGCGACCGTCTCCAGGTGCTCGTCGTCGGCGGGAAGCACGCCGTCCTGCATGGCCTCGACCGTAGCGAGCATGGCCATGAGCGGCGTGCGCAGCTCGTGCGCAACATCCGAGGTGATGCGGCGCTCGTGCTTGAGGTCCTTCTCGAGCGAGGTCGCCATCTCGTCGAAGGTCTCGCCAAGGCGGTCGATCTCGTCATCGCCCTTGAGGCCGGTACGTGCCGAAAGGTCGCCGTCACGGATCTGCTTCGCCGTGCCGGTAATACGACGGAGCGGGTTGGTGAGCATGCGCGACACGAGGATGCCGATGATCACCGAGATGGCCACCGCGATGATCGAGGCGAGGAACATCGCGTTGAAGGTGCGGTCGCGAAACGCCGTGTCCGCCTTGCTGAGCAGCGCGTCCGAACCGAACACCCACAGGCGCACCTGCCCAACCACCGTGCCATCGGTAAGCGTGATGTCGCGGGTAACCGAAGCGGCCGCGTCGGTCGGGGCGCTCGAGATAAGACTATGGGAACTTGGCTCGCTGCTACCCTGAGTTGAGCCGACCATCGCCGCAGCCGGCCAGGAATCGTCATAGATGATCGTGCCCTCGGCATCGACCACCTGCAACCCGATATCGTCGCTCGAGAGCGTTGAATCGGCAACCGACGCCAGGTACGACGTGCTCCACGCCCCATTCAGCTCGTACTCTTGGGCGAGGCGCTGCGCCGTGCTCTGCGCGATATCCGTCATGTTCGCGCGCGTGTAATCCGAGAACACGCCGCTCCACACCACGGCAACCACGCCAACGAGCACCAGCACGGTCATGACGGAGGTGAGCGCGAACGAGGAGGCCATGCGCGTGGCATAGCTCATGCCCGAGCGCGTATCGGAACGAGGCGTGTTCCAGCTCGCGCGGGAACTCGCCTCGTCTTGCTGCTTATGCTTTTGTCCGATTTCGACGCGAGCGGGGAACATGGCGCTAAACAGCCGCAGAAGCTACTTGGCTTCGGCCTTGTTGTCAGCGGGCTGCTGCGGCGCCTCGAAGCGGTATCCCACACCATGCACGGTGTAGAGCCACTTGGGGTGCTTGGGGTCGTCTCCCAGCTTAGCGCGAAGGTTCTTCACATGGGAATCGATGGTGCGCTCATAGCCCTCGAAATCGTAGCCGAGCACCTTCTCCACGAGCTCCATGCGGTTGTACACGCGGCCAGGATGGCGTGCGAGGGTGGTAAGCAGCTTGAACTCAGAGGCGGTGAGGTCAACCTCCTTGCCCTCGACGAGAATCTTATGACCGGAGATATCGATGACGAGATCGCCGAAATCGAGCACCTCAACCTGCGGTTCATCTGTTAGATGCGTACGGCGGAACAGCGCGCGAACGCGGGCAACGAGCTCGCGGGGGCTGAACGGCTTGATGAGGTAGTCATCGGCACCGAGCTCGAGACCGATGATGCGGTCCTCGACCTCGCCCTTCGCGGTAAGCATGATGATCGGCACGTCAGACGTGTCGCGGATGGCACGGCAGACGCGCTCGCCCGAGAGCTTGGGAAGCATGAGGTCGAGCACGATGAGGTCGAACTGGTGCTTCTCGAACTCCTCGACCGCAGACTGCCCGTCGCCAACACCGACGACCCAGTAGCCCTCGCGCTCTAGGTAAGCCGCGACGGCATCGCGAATAGCCTTCTCATCCTCAACGAGCAGGATCCTTCTTGCATCCGAAGCCATATCGAGGCTCCCTTCTCAATCTGTAAAGAACCATCACATTGTATCGCACGCAGCGATACACTGGGCAACGGGAACGTTCGCCGGGCGATTCGCACCGGCCGGCGGAGCTCCATTGATTGATTATTACCCGACCAGTCGTTTTCTATCCGGAGGGCACATGTCTTACCGAATTCGCGCCGCCGCGGTCGCTGATGCCGCTTCGCTCCTTGCCATCTACGCACCGTATGTGACCGATACGTGCGTGAGCTTCGAGCTCGAGGTGCCCCCGGTCGAGGAGTTCGAACGGCGCATCCAGGCGACGCTCGATCGAGCTGCCTATCTCGTGGCAGTGGATTCGGATAGCGGCGCTGTTGCTGGCTACGCTTACAACGGATCATTCCGCTCGCGCCCCGCATACGACTGGGCGTCCGAGATTTCAATCTATCTAGCCCCCGGGCATCAGGGGCACGGGCTCGGCTCGGCGCTGCTCGATACCCTCGAAGAGCTCATGCGTCTTCAGGGCATTCGCATGAGCGAGGCCTGCATCACGTCCACCAATACCGGGTCGATCGCTTTTCATGAGCGCCACGGTTATCGCGTGTGCGGCGAGCATACCGCCTGCGGGTTTAAGCTGGGACAATGGCTTTCCGTCACTTGGATGGAAAAGCAGCTGCTGCCGCTCAACGCGGCGCCCGAGCCCCCGCATGGCTTGAGCGCCGCGGAGATTGAACCCGTGCTTGCAGCCGCGAACGCTCGCCTGCGCACAAAGTGACGCTTCGCTCTCGGGCGAGATTCGGACACCCACGGTGCTATCGGGCGACATCTGGACAGTCGCGGCGTTCTTGGGCGTGTTTGGTACGCTCAAGGCGCTGAATGCGTCCAAATGTCGCCCGAAAACGAGATGAATGTCCGAAAGCCGCCCGACAACACCGGAGCGAGATGCGGAGCCCACCTCGATGGAGAGCGTGCCTCGCTACTGAGCCCGCCTCGACGCAACGCGCCGAAACGGATCGTCACATTCGACTAGATTGAAAACACGCGGGCGGTAACGCTCGCCGGCACACCGGTGTCGTCGCGCACCGTGGCGAAGGTTAGGAACTGGGAGCTCGCTCCCTCCGTCGCTGGGAAATCGCCGTAATCAATCGAACGATCAGGCGAGGTCAAAACCGCATAGCTCTGCGCCTCGGTATCGATCACGAAGTGCGATGCCTGGGATTTCACCAGATATCGAGACCCGTTGCCCGCGACCTGCGCCAAAGGCTCGCGGCGCAGGTAGAGATAGGGACCGCCCTCTTTTCCTATGAACGTCCCCATGTTTCCCAAGCTCCCCACCCCAGAGTAGCTCGCCTCGATCGAGAATACGAACTGGTCGTTCATGTAGGTCGCATCGAACGGCGATACCGTCCGGGGCAGAACGAGCTGATCGATCTGGTCATACGAACTCGACGTGATGTCTACCGCGGTCATGCCATAGTACACGCCGCTTCCCTCGCGCACACGCGGCGCAATGGTGAGCACCGACCCCGAGACGCGTGGAGTCGTGGCGAAACGGCCGTGCGATTCGTAAATCTCCTGACCCTCGCTCGACCCCACGGTCCAGATATAGCAGTGCGAGTACTCCGTTGTTCGATTACCGCTTGCAAGCGGCATCTTCTGCCAGATGACGCTCGAATTCCACACGGTAAAGCGCGGCGGCTCCCAATCGCTATCGCCTGAGTCCAGCTGAACAGGGCTGCCGTAGAGCGCGCCGTTGGAAAGGCCCTGACCAAGCAAAACCCACGAGCCATCGGTGTAGTTTATCTCAATCCACGCGTACACCTGATCCGAGCAGCGCACGTCGAAGAAGCTGTAAGACGCCCCCAAGCTCGCAACATCTAACAGTGTGGTCAGGTTGCCGCTTGACAGGCTGAGCACGCCAACCGTATTGACGCTCGTCGCCGACTCCGGCGTGAGCATCGCCGCGGCCCAGGTATTGCCGCCGTTGTGGAAAAGCATTGTTCCCAAGGGGAGAGACCACGTCGACGATGCGCTCAAGCTGTTGCTTACGTTTTCGTAGTCGCCGTCCAGCACCGCAACAATCTGCGAGCTATCGGTTACAACCTGCGGTTCCCCGTCTTCTTGCTGGGAATCTCCGCCCGATGAACAAGAGGAAAGCGCGATAGCCGCCATGCCCGCTCCCGCAGCAGCAACGGTCCCCTGCACGAAGCGTCGGCGAGTAACCCCTCCCTGCGGGCGGCCTTCCCCCGCGCCACTGCGGCCGCGTGCGCTCCGCGCCCGATCAAACAAGTTGTCCAACGTACGGAACATGCAACTCTCCAGCTCGTCGTCCTGTTTTGCTGCGATTACGCACGAGCCTCGGCCTGGGCCGCATCGAGGGCGCAGCAGAGCTGGTCGGCACACGAGGTCTTACGCGGACCGCACGTGTTGCCGCGAAGAATCTGCGTCACGTGCTCGACCGACTGGCCTGCCACGAGCTTCGAGATTGCCTTGAGGTTTCCGTTGCAACCTCCGGTGAACTCGATCCGCTCGATCGTCTCGCCCGCGTCGTCGAGCTCTACGTGAATGTTCTTGGAGCACACGCCCCGCGGCGTGAAGTCAATCGCGACCATGCGACCCTCTTTCTATCTCATAGCAGCCGTACTCGCCGGCAGCATAGAATTCCCCGCATCGATTATCCCCGCGATGCATTAGATAAATCTTGGGGATGCCGTTGCACCATATCATCAATTTCGACCCGGTATTTTACGAGGAACGCAGGCATCTGAGAGATCTGTACCCGCACTACCTGCGCAAACGTCTTGGTATAGCGCTCGCCTACCCAGCCTCATCCATAAACACCGGGTCGAAATTGCACAAAGTACCCCACGAAAGCGCGAAAGCCCCCGGAATGGGGGCATTTGGCACTATGCGCTGAAGTCAAGCTCCTCAAGCCGGTCGAAAACGCGGTCAATGCGCGTGAGGAAGTCCCACGGATCGAAGATCTCGTCCAGCTTCTCGGACGGCACCGTGCAGCGCGGGTCGGCCTCGAGCTTCTCGCGGAAGGTGGTGCCGGCCTGGCACTGCTGCACCTCGCGCCACGTAGCCATGGCGTTCTCCTGCACGATGGCGTAGGCCTCCTCGCGCGTGATACCGGTGTCCACGAGCGCGAGCAGCACCTTCGAGGAGAAGATGAGGCCGCGGGTCTTGTAGAGGTTAGCCTTCATCTGCTCAGGGTACAGGATGAGGCCGTCCACGATGCGGATGAGGCACTGGAACATGTGGTCCAGCGCGATGAAGCTGTCGGCCTGCGCCACGCGCTCGGCGGAGCTGTGGCTGATGTCGCGCTCATGCCAGAGCGCCACGTTATCGAAGGCCACCTGCGCGTTAGCCTTCACCACGCGCGAGAGGCCGCAGACCTTCTCAAGCGTGATGGGGTTACGCTTGTGCGGCATGGCGGAGCTGCCCTTCTGCCCCTTCTTGAACGGCTCCTCGGCCTCGAGGGTGTCGGTCTTCTGGAGGTTGCGGATCTCTGTGGCGATGCGCTCGCAGGTAGCAGCGGTGGTGGCGAGGACACCTGCCAGGTAGGCGTGATGATCGCGGCTGATGACCTGCGTGGACAGCGGGTCGTGCACAAGGCCCAGGTGCTCGCAGACGTACTCCTCCACGAAGGGATCGATGGAGCTGTAGGTGCCAACCGCGCCGGAGATGGCGCCGAAGGCCACGTTGGCGCGGGCGTCGATAAGGCGGTCCAGGTCGCGGCGCAGCTCCCAGGCCCAGCTGCCGAACTTCATGCCGAAAGTCATGGGCTCAGCGTGGATGCCGTGGGTGCGGCCCACGCAAAGGGTGTCGCGCTCCTCGAAGGCGCGGCGCTTGCAAATCTCGCCGAGCTTACGACAGTCGTCGATGAGGATGTCGGTCGCCTGAACGAGCTGGTAGCAGAGCGCGGTGTCGCCCAGGTCGGAGCTGGTCATACCATAGTGCACCCAGCGGCTGGGCTTGGGCTCGCCCTCGGGGATGTCCTTGTCGATGTACTCTCCCATGTTGGTGAGGAAGGCGATGACGTCGTGGTTGGTGACGGCCTCGATGGCGTCGACCTCCTCCTTGTTGAAGGAGGCGTGCTCGCGGATGTAGGCGGCCTCCTCCTTGGTGATGCCGATCTTGCCCATCTCGGCGTGCGCCTCGCAGGCAAGCACCTCGATCTCCTGCCAGATGGCGTACTTGTTCTCGAGCGAGAAGATGTGGCCCATCTCCGGGCGGGTATAGCGGTCAATCATGCGAGCTCCTTCGATTGGGCTGCTGGCAGGTTATGCCGCAGCGATGCGCTGCAGCCAGATACACCTATTGTACGGGTTCGCGCGGTGGGACGGCGCGCAGGGCGCCTCAGTTCAAATGACGGGCACGATTTTGCGAGGGACGGGGCACTCACGAGCCTCGGAGATCAAAAACTTTCGGTTTTACACGGTTATATCGCGATGCACCGAGTAGCCGAGATTGTTCACGCAACAAAACCGCAGTTAGCAAGCGCGCAATAGTTCCGCCTACTCGGCATGCTGCGATATAACCGTGTAAAACCGAAAGTTTTGTTAAGCAAGCTCTTTTCCGGGAGTGGGAAAGCGGGTTACGGACCACAAATCCCGTGCAACATGTCCGCTATCCCGCAGGCGTCCCCATTCTCCATGCGCGCAAGGCAGCGCCAGTTAGTATAAGTTGATATTAATTCGTGCTACGACGCAAACGCGGGATTTGCCTCACGGATGAGATGGGGAAACTGCTCTTTGAGCAGGGTGAATGCCATCTGCACTTCCTCGGGAATGTCAACATGTGCGATGTAGCCGGCACCATGCGGGCCGTAGCCCGCGGCGTCGTCGGTCAGACGCGGGACCTCACCCATGAGCAGGCTCACATAGCGCTCCATATCCCACATGCCCTGGGGCTCGTGCTCGAACGAAAGCCCAAGCGGGGCAGTTAGGGGCTCTGCCGGTGCGACCGTCGCCCGATACGTCGCAAAGTTTACAACCTCAAGCTCGGGCGCGTGTAACCTCATGCTGGCACCAATCAGCATCGCCCGGAACGGAGGCGCTCAGCCTGTTCGCTCATACAATCTTTGAGTATTTGTCTTAGCCCTAGGCGAGTGACACCACTCCCCGAAAAGAGACAAGGAAACCGCGCGCTGCCTGCACCCGGCAAAACTATCAGCCTCGGCTTGTTGGCGTCCCGCTAGAATGAAAGATTGGAATCGCGAGCATGGCTAACTATCAATCTGCCAAAGCGAATACGAGCGGATTTCATGCTGATTGGGGAGAGTCGCTGATAGCGTTCTTGCTCGCGTAATTGACGCGGGTTATACTACTCCGTACGCCGTTCGCGGCAGACATACGCGGGCATCGCCAAGTGGTAAGGCATCAGCTTCCCAAGCTGACACTCGCGGGTTCGAGTCCCGTTGCCCGCTCCATGAATGAAAGGGGTCCCAGCAATGGGGCCCTTCTTTGTTTGGGCATGCTACACGGACTCGAACCGAGAGGTCGCGAGACTGAGGAAATGCATGAGCATTTCCCAGCGAGCGTGCGAGGGTGCAAGGCGCCCGAAGCTGCGGATTCGCGAAGCGAATACGCGAGTCCCGTTGCCCGCTCCAGAAACGTACAGGCCTCCAGCAATGGAGGCTTTTTCTGTCTGAGCACACCACGCAGAACACCTTCAACCGTCGGTTTAATCACAATACAGCGAAACATCGCAGGTATCCGTGCATGCCAAGCCGGTTCACGGTATCATTACCCCATTAGGGCCATTTCGATTTCCTCTTTTCTACACCCCACTTCACATGAGGAGAACCATGAATTTATCGCAGGCGACCGGGCGCGCATCCGAGCTGCCCGACTACGGCCTTCCTGGCAACGACCTCAACCCCAACACCCCCACACCCGATCAGCAGAAAAAAGTCCCGTTCATTATCAAGGTCTACGGACTGCTCTGCATGATCGACGGCATCGTCACCCTGCCCGTAGTCGCCATCTTCCTTGGCATGATCGCCTGGGCCCTCGGCGCCAACCCCGAGGCGATTTCAATCGGCACGGACCCAACGCTTCCCGTCATCATCGTCGCGCTGAGCATCGTGGTCACGGTTGTCAACTCGGTGGGCCTCATCGTGTTCGGCCGTTCCCTCCTCAAGAATCGCCGCCGTCACGCCGGGCGCTGGTCGTATCTGCTGCTTGCAACCACCTTCGTGCAGTTGCTCTTCAACGTGATGCTGTCCGGCATTGGAACCAATCTCATCTCGGGCATCATCCAGTTCTTCATTCTGCTCGCACTCTCCATCACGATCGACCCGTCGCTTCGAGAAGAGCGCATGCTCCAGCGCCGCCTGCGCGACCTTACAGATCAAGAAGCGGCCGAAGAGGGCATGCTCGGGCGCGACCTAGAAGGCAAGGGCTACATTCAGCTCAACTTCTTCAATTTGTTCTGGGTCTTCATGGTGTGCTGTGTCCTCGGACTCATCATCGAGGTCATCTATCACATGGTTGTGGTTGATCCCGGCGTATATCAAGACCGTGCGGGGCTCCTCTTCGGGCCCTTCTCACCCATATATGGCTGCGGGGCCGTGTTGCTCACCATTGCGCTCAACCGCTTCTACAAGGCAAACCCCATCATCATCTTCATCGTGTCCGCCATCATCGGCGGCGTGTTCGAGGCGTTCGTAAGCTGGTTCATGCAGACGGCCTTCGGTGCCGTTGCCTGGGACTACACCGGAATGATGCTCTTCGGCATCCCCGACCCCATCGCCATCGTATTCCAGGGGCGCACCAGCACTCCGTTCATGTGCATGTGGGGCGCACTTGGCTTCGCGTGGATCAAGCTCTGCCTACCGTGGCTCCTGAAGCTCATCAACATGATTCCATGGAAGCTGCGCTACTCGCTCACCACCGTGTGCGCAGTGCTCATGCTCGTCAACGCCGTCATGACGCTTCAGGCTCTCGACTGCTGGTTCGAACGTGTCTCGGGCACATCTGCCAGCACGCCCGTGGAAGAGTTTTATGCAGAGCACTTCGATAATGCCTACATGGCCAATCGCTTCCAGAGCATGACCATCCATCCCGAGGATACGAGTCGTGTGGACGACACTGCCTTTGCAGATGCCATGGCATCCGAGTCCGACACGGGCGCGGCGGGGAGCGCGGCCGCGACGAGATGAGTTATTGCCACCCAAAGCGCCGCCGCGGGAAGCACGGGCGGCGCTTTGGATGCACAGCCATACTCGTTTGCTATGTAGAAGAAACGTTGCCGGGCGAGGTTCACGCCGCGGCGGCGTCGAAGCGCTACGCCTCGGCCATCTCCTGCTTCATCTTGGAGATGACATCGCGGTACTCGGGCATGGTGGCACCGAGAATCTGCGTAGCGTAGATGGCAGCGTTCTTCGCGCCATTGATGGCAACGCACGCAACTGGCACACCAGAAGGCATCTGCACCATGGAGAGGAGCGAATCGAGTCCACCAAGGTCGCTCGTCTTCATGGGGACGCCAATCACGGGAAGCGGCGTGAAGGCGGCAACCACGCCGCCCAGGTGCGCGGCCTTGCCCGCTGCAGCGATAATGACCTTGAGTCCGCGCTCGTGGGCAGTTCCCGCCCACTCATGCACCTTATCGGGGTTACGGTGTGCGCTCGCGATTACCAGCTCGTACGGAACGCCAAGCTCCTCGAGCTCCTTCGTGCACCCCTCCATGGTAGGAAGGTCCGACTTCGACCCCATGATGATGCCGACAAGCGGCGCCTTCTCCTGATCTGCCATGCTTTCTCCTCAATATCCGATAACGCGGCCTAGCGGCCAAATGCTACGTAGCCAGTATAGCCCGATAGATGAAATAACGGCGCGCATCCCGATGCGGTTCTGTACATACGAGACGTTTTAGGTACTATTACTATCCAGTTTTGGGTAGGTATCCCAAGCGAATACGGGTACACCGTTGGCAGCTTCCTAACACCACTGCCAACCCGGATGCCCCGAACAAAACAGGTGCGCGGAAACGCCAACCTGCAAGCGCCAGCAAGGAGGTGCCATAATGATTCGCGTAGACATCGAGACCATCATCATGGCCTCCGGCCCGGTTCCATCGGTCATCGTTCTGCGTGAGCGCGGAAACGGCGAGAGCGCCAACGCACCGTCGCGCTCGCTTTCCATACAGACGGGATCCGTCGAGGCGGCAGCGATCAGCCGCGGAATCGACAACTCCCAGAACAACGGTCGACCCATCACGCACGACCTGTTCATCGAGACGCTTCGTCAGCTCAACGTGAAGCTTGAGCGGGTTGAAATCAACCGCGTTGATGCGCCCGTCTTCTTCGCCCGGCTCGTGCTCGTGCGCGAAGGTGCAGACGAGCAGATCGAAGAGCTTGCCATCGACGCGCGGCCCAGCGATGCACTCGCGCTCGCCGTGCGCTCCAACGCGCCCGTCTTCGTTGAGGACGATGTCATGAACCGCGCCGGCACCATCTCGTATCGCACGGCCCAGCAAAGCGGTGAAGACGAGTTCAAGCAGTTCGACCAGTTCGTGCAGACGCTCTCACCGGATGACTTCTAGGTTGCGTTCAGCGCATCAAGGCGGCTGCGCGCGTTCGTTCCAGTTTTGGGAACATCTATTCTGCGATGCCGTGCGCACGACGCACCCCATGAGGTAAAACCGCAGGATACGTTTATCTTGAAACGCCAAGCGCGGCCGTCTAGGACCATTCCCCAAAAAGAAGCTCCCAGAAGTGGAACGAACGTTGGAGCTTCATGCATGAACATACAAACGGCCGGGGCGCGCTCGCTCCCGGCCGTTTTTTCACGAGATAATCGATGCGATAAGGCAGCAACTCTCTTGCGTTGAGGCGGCTACTCGTCCATCAGATCCTCGAGCGCCTCGTCCGCCGCACCGATGTCGACCCGCTCATCGCCGCCATCGATTGCCCCCAGGTCGAGCGACATCTGGCCCTCGGCCACGCCCGTCGCCTTGGGCTTCTTCTTGGCGCTCGTCATGCGGGCCACAGCGGTCACGCGGTCGCCGTCTGCCACCGACATCATCTTCACGCCCTGGGTCGCGCGGCCGGTCTGCGAGATCTCGCTCGTCTTGACGCGAATGACCGTAGCCCCCTCGGTGATGATGAAGAGCTCGTGCTGCGGGCCCACCGTCTTCATGGCAGCAAGGTTCCCCTTGCGCGCCGTCATTTGGATGGTATACACGCCCTGGCCGCCGCGGTTCTGGCACGGATAGTCGGCAACCGGCGTGCGTTTGCCGAAGCCGCGCTCAGTGATCACGAAAAGATCGCCCCTGCCATTGGTGATCTCCATGCCAAGCACCTCGGCGCCATCCTTCATGGTGATGCCGCGCACGCCCGAGGTGTCGCGACCGGTGGCGCGCACCTGCTCCTCCTCGAACATGATGGCCTTGCCGGCAGTCGTGGCCATGATGATCTTGTCGCCCTCGCGCACGCGGCGCACGTCGAGCAGGTCGTCGCCAGCCTTCAGGTTGATGGCGATGATGCCGTCGCGGCGGCTACGGTTGTAAGCGCTCATCACGGTCTTCTTGACCATGCCCTGCTTGGTGGCGAAGAGCAGGAATTCGTTCTCGGGGAACTCGCGGCAGCTGATCACGCTCGCAATCTTCTCGCCCTCCTCGAAGGGCAGGAGGTTCACGATCGCGGTTCCGCGGGCTTGGCGCGTGCCGATGGGCAGCTCATGCACCTTAAGACGGTACACCTTGCCTCGATTCGAGAAGAACAGCACGTACTCGTGCGTGCTCGCGATGAACATCTCGGCGATGACGTCGTCCTCTTTGAGGTTCACGCCCGAAACGCCCTTGCCACCGCGCTTCTGAGAGCGGTAGGTGGCAACCGGGATGCGCTTCACATACCCGGTGTGCGTGATGGTCACGACCATGTCCTCGTCGGCGATGAGGTCCTCAACATCGAGGTCCTTCTCGGCCGCGGCGATCTCGGTGCGGCGCTTGTCGGCGTACTTCTTCTCGATCTCGCGCATCTCTTCCTTGATGACGCCGAGGATCTTCTCCTCATGCGCCAGAAGGTCCTCGTAATAGGCGATGGCGCGGCGGAGCCCCGCGAGCTCTTCCTCGATCTTATCGCGCTCGAGACCGGTCAGGCGGCGGAGCTTCATCTCCAGGATGGCGTTCGTCTGTTCCTGCGTGAACCCAAAGCGATCGATGAGGCGTGCGCTGGCCTCGGCATCGGTCTGCGAGGAGCGGATGATTTGGATGACCTCGTCGATGTGGTCGAGCGCGAGGAGATAACCCTCGAGGATGTGCGCGCGGGCTTGGGCCTTCTTGAGGTCGTAGCGCGTGCGGCGGGTCACCACGTCGACCTGATGGTCGATGTAGCAGCGCAGGATCTCGGGGAGCGAGAGGCACTTGGGAACGCCGTCCACGAGGGCAAGGTTGTTTACGCCGAAGGTGGTCTGCAGCGAGGTGAACTTGTACAGGTTGTTGAGCACGACCTGCGGGATGACGCCCTTCTTGAGCTCGATGACGAGGCGAATACCCTTGCTCGTGGATTCATCGCGCATGTCGGAGATACCCTCGATGCGCTTCTCGTTCACGAGCTGAGCGATCTTCTCCTGCAGCGTACCCTTGTTCACCTGATAGGGAATCTCGGTGAACACGAGGCGGTTACGGCCGGTCTTGGTGGACTCCACATGCGCCTTCGCGCGCACGGTGATGGAGCCGCGCCCGGTCTCGTAAGCCTGGCGAATTCCGTCGGACCCCATGATGACCGCACCCGTAGGGAAGTCGGGACCGGGCATGACCTGCATGAGTTCGTCGACCGTCGCGTCGGGATGGTCGATGTAGTAGCAGGTCGCCTCGATCGCCTCGCCGAGGTTGTGCGGTGGGATGTTCGTTGCCATGCCGACCGCGATGCCCGAGGAGCCGTTAACGAGCAGGTTGGGGAAGCGCGCGGGGAGCACCTGGGGCTCGGCGAGCGATTCGTCGTAGTTGGGCTGCCAATCAACGGTGTCCTTCTGGAGGTCACGGAGGAGCTCCATGGCAGGACGAGCCAGGCGGCTCTCGGTATAACGCATGGCTGCGGCGGAGTCGCCGTCGATGTTGCCGAAGTTGCCGTGACCGTCGATCAGCGGGGTGCGCATGGAGAACCATTGCGCGAGGCGGACCATCGTGTCGTAGACTGCGAAATCGCCGTGCGGATGGTACTTGCCGATAACCTCGCCGACCGTCCAGGCCGACTTCTTGTGCGGACGGTTGGGGTAGATGCCGCTCTCGTTCATGGCGTAGAGGATGCGGCGGTGAACGGGCTTCAGACCGTCGCGCACGTCGGGCAGGGCGCGGGCGGTGATGACCGACATCGAGTATTCGATGAAGCTCTGGCGCATCTCGTGGCCGAACTCGCTGATCTGCAGCGAACCACCGTTGATGTCTTCGCCGGCGTCTTCACCGCGGTCGATGTCGCCAAAGCTCTCCTCGAGCTCGCCCTCGTCCTCCTCTTCCTCGTCGCCCTCGTCTTCGACGTAGACGTCGGTGCCCTCGTCGTCGCTTTCGGCGCGGGCGAGCAGGCGCCTCAGATCCTCGGGCAACCCCTCAGATTCCGGCGTCTCCGGCGTGTTGTTCATATCGTCTGCCACGTACTACCTCCTGGTTTCGTCGTGGTCGTCCAGTCTGACTATGGGGACGGGCTCATCCGTCAGACCATGCTGCCTGACATCAATCGATGACTCAAAATGGACCCGTCCCAGAATGACTCTCAGGGATGGTTCAAAATGGACCCGTCCCAAAATGACCCATTAGGCGTCGAGGAAGCGGGCGTCGTGCGCGTGCTTCTCGATATACTCCCGGCGGAACTCAACCTGGTTGCCCATGAGCTCGCGCACAGCGCGGTCGGCAGCCACGGCGTCGTCGATGGTAACCCGCTGCAAGATGCGCGTCTTGGGGTCCATGGTCGTCGAGGCGAGCTGCTTGGGATCCATCTCACCCAAACCCTTGTAGCGCTGAACGGTGTAGCCGCGGCGCTTCTTGGTGACCTTGCCGCTCGCGTCGTCGCCATCATCGTCGGGGTTGAGGCCCAGACTCTTGATGGTGTCGCGCAGGATTTCTTCCTCCGGCTGACGGCCGTTGGGATACACGTAGTGGATCTTGTTGCGCACCTTCACGCCAAAGATGGGCGGGCACGCAACGTAGACGTATCCGGCATCGATGAGCGGGCGCATGTACTTGTAGAAGAACGTGAGCAAGAGGATGCGGATATGGGCGCCGTCCACGTCGGCATCGGTCATGATGATGATCTTGTGGTAGCGTGCCTTCGTGATGTCGAAGTCGCCGCCATCGCCCAAGCTCGTGGTCACGCCGGTGCCGATCGCCGTGATGAGCGACTGGATGGTATCGCTCGAGAACGCACGGTGGTCGCCCACGCGCTCAACGTTCAAGATCTTGCCGCGCAGCGGCAGGATTGCCTGGATATCGCGGCGGCGGCCGTCCTTCGCGGACCCGCCTGCGGAGTCGCCCTCTACGATGAAGAGCTCGGTCATCTCGGCATCGCGCACCGAGCAGTCCGCGAGCTTGCCGGGAAGCGATGCGCTTTCGAGCAGGCTCTTGCGGCGCGTGGCCTCGCGGGCCTTGCGGGCGGCGTTGCGCGCCTTCGACGCCTGCTGCGCCTTCTTCACGATCTCGCGGGCGGCCTTGGGGTGCTCCTCAAGGTAGTCGGTAAGGCCGTCGGTTACGACCTTGAGCACGAGCGCGCGCATGAACGAGCTGCCGAGCTTGGCCTTGGTCTGACCCTCGAACTGCGGGTCCGCAAGCTTGACGGAAATGACCGCGGCAAGGCCTTCGCGCACGTCATCGCCGGTAAGTTTGTCGGTATCCTTCTTCAGCATGTTCTGCTTCTTCGCGTAATCGTTGATCACGCGGGTGAGCGCTGTGCGGAAGCCCTCAAGGTGCATGCCGCCCTCGGGGGTGTAGATGTCGTTCGCGAAGCTCATGACCGTTTCGGAATACGAGGTGTTCCACTGCAGGGCGACCTCGACCTCGCCGGTGCGGTCGACCGGAGCGTCCGGCTCGCTCTTGCCCGTCAGGTAGATGGGGCGCTTGAGTCCGTCGGGGATCTCGCGCCCTTCGTTCAGGAACTTCACGAAGTCGACGATGCCGCCCTCGTAGCAGAACTCATCAACGCGCGGCATGAGCTCGCGCTCGTCCTTGAGCACGATCTTCAGGTTCTTGTTCAGAAACGCCGTCTCCTGCAGGCGGTTGCGCAGCGTCTCGTAGTCGAAGACCGTGGTCTCGAAGATCTCGTCATCCGGCCAGAACGTCGTCGTGGTGCCGGTGCTCTTAGCGGTTCCCACTTCCTTCATCTTCATCGTGGTCTTGCCGCGGCTGAACTGCATCTCGTAGATCTTGCCGCCTCGCTTGACCTGCACGACCATCTTCTTGGAGAGGGCATTTACCACCGAGACGCCCACGCCGTGGAGGCCGCCCGAAACCTTATAGGCGGAGTTGTCGAACTTACCGCCCGCGTGGAGGATCGTCATAACGACTTCCAGCGTGGGGATCTTCTTCACGGGATGCTTGTCCACGGGGATGCCGCGGCCGTTGTCCACAACGGTAACGGAGTTATCGGCATGCACCGTCACCTCGATCTTGGTGCAGAAGCCCGCCATGGCCTCGTCGACCGAGTTGTCGACAATCTCCCATACGAGATGGTGCAGGCCGCTGGCACTCGTTGAACCGATGTACATGCCGGGGCGTTTGCGAACGGCTTCGAGACCTTCGAGAATCTTAATCTCGCTACCGTCGTACTGTTCCTTTTTTGCCACGTATTCTCCCTTTCGACCACATCGATTGCGTGTGAGATCGCAAAGTTCAGTTAGCCTATCTATGATAGCCGAATACGCGCGCTGTCTTTACGGCGTGTGAGTACCTCTACAAGGCCACCAGATTGGATTTACGCCTTGTTTTTCAAGTCGGTACCCTTTTTCCACTCCATACTCGCCTTCATGGCCTTTTTGAGCGATTTACGCAAACGGTCGTCGGCGATGGGCGCCACCGCCGCGTCGATGGCCCCCTCCTCCTCCGCGCTCAAAGGAGCGGTGCTGGGCGGGGTCGGCGCCGCCTTCTTCTCCCCGCGCGGGCGCTCGACGCCGGAGCGCTTGAACCCCGGTTTCGTGGTGCGGAAGACGAATCCATCAAGCCTCACCCCTTCGCGCTCCATGCGCGCGCGGATGATCTCGCGGAGCATCGCCATCTCTTGCGTCCACACGGCATCGTCGAGGTAGACGAGAAGCTTGTTTTGATCGGAGAGATACCTGAGGCCGGTCACGTGCTCCCCCTCGCGCGTGCCGCCGCACACCGCATTCCACGCGCGGTAGACGCCGCGGGCCGCCTCTGCCTTGCGCATGCGCTCGAGCTGCTCGGGCGTGGCACGGGAGACGATGTCCTGCCGGACCTGGCCCATGATCGAAGAGACGGCAACAGTCGACCGCTCGCGCTCGAAGCCTCCGTCGGTTCTACTTGATGCCCCCACCGATCTTCACCACCTTCGCCCGCTCAAGCGCCGAATCATCGAAGTAGCCGAGGTTGGTGGTCGTAATCACCGTCTGCACGCCACCGCCCACGAGCCCCAGAAACGCTTGTCGGCGCGTCTCGTCGAGCTCGCTCATCACATCGTCGAGCAGAAGCAGAGGAGGCCTGCCGAGAATCTCGCGCGTCACCTCGACCTCGGCGATCTTCCATGCGAGCACGAGGCTTCGCTGCTGCCCCTGCGATGCGAAGGTCCTGGCATCCCGACCGTCTATCGTGAACGCGACCTCATCGCGATGGGGCCCCACCAACGTGATGCCGCGCCGCAGCTCCTCGCCGGCGCGCTCGTCTAGGGCCGCCGCAATCCGCGCCCGCACCGCCTCGATGCGGTCGGCGCGCGAGGATGCATCGGCGGCGGCCGGCAGCATGATGGCGTCGGAGGAGCCCCATGAGGGAACATATGAAACGTCCGCAGCCTCGCCACCCGAGAGCCCGGCATACACATCGATGAGGCGTTCGCGAATACGGCTCAGCAGCGCGAGTCGGTGCACCGTAAGCGCCGCGCCCGTGGATGCGATGGAGTCGTTCCAGGCGTCCAGAAGGTCACGCGTGCAGAACGGCTCCTTGAGCAGGGAGTTGCGCTGCTCGACGGTGCGCTCGTAGGTGCCGGCCAGCTGGGCGTAGCTCTCGTTGAGCTGGATACCGAAGCCGTCGAGCGCCTCGCGCCGCAATCGGGCGCCGCGCTTCACCAGGTCTAGGTCGTCGGGACAGAAGAGCACCGAAGGAACGACGCCGCGCACACCAGCCGCACGGCACCGCTTGCCGTTGCGCATGAACGACCGCTTGCCGTCTTCAACCACGCACCCCATATCGATCACGCGGCCCTCGCCCTCGAGCGTGAGCTTCATCGAGCAGCGCGTGCCTCCCGCGCGGACGAGCTCACGGGGCGACGGCTTCCTGAACGACCGCCCCGACGTAAGCAGCTGCAACGCCTCGACAAGGTTGGTCTTGCCCACGGCGTTGTGTCCCACGAGCACCGTGACGCCGCGGGCAAGATCGAGCTCGAACGAGGGGAAGCTACGGTATTCGGTAACCGAGAGCGTGCGCGCGTATATGGACATGACGGCGGCTGCGGGGTCTTCGCTATTCGCTCAAGCGAATCGGCATGGCGAGGTAGAGGTAATTGACCTTGCCATACGTTTTGAATACGGCGGGACGCCCGTAATCTTGAATCTCGAGGGTGAGGTCCTTGTCATGGCCCGCCATATTGAAGAAGTCGGCGATGTAGTGGCACGAGAAGCCCGTGCAGCCGCTCTTGCCTTCAGCATCGATATCCAACGTCTCGCTCGCATAGCCCTGATCGCTCGAGATAAGCGTGAGCTTGAGCACGCCCGCCTCGGTGTCGATATCAAAACGCAGCGTGGGGTTACCCGAACCGATTGCCGAGACGCGCTTCACCGCCGCGGCGAAGGAGGCGTTATCGAGCTTCGCCGTCATCGCGCACGCCGAGGGGATGAGCATGCGGTAGCTGGGGAACGACTCTTTCATGCGGCGCGTCACGTAGCACGTATTCCCCGCCTCGAAGACCACCTGGGCGTCCGTTACGCCCACCATGATGGTTGGCGCGTCGCCCATGACGGAGAGGGCGTCGTTGAGCGACTCGGAGGGCACGATCGCCTCGAAGCTTCCCTCCAGGTTCGAGGTCTCCACCTGGGTATCGCATACAGCCAGACGGTATGAGTCCGTCGCAACCAGGCGGATCGTGTTGTTCTCCACGGTCATCAGAACGCCCGTGAGAACGCCGCGGCTGCGATCCTTCGACGCCACGCGCCACACGCGCGACACCATCTCGGAAAGCACGCTCACCGGCAGGTCGACGCACGACTCAATAGCATAGGCGGGGAACTCGGGGAAGTCGCGGGGGTCAAGCATGTTCAAGCGGAACGAGCTCTTGGCGCATGAGATGACCGCCTGGCGCTCAACGACCTCGAAGCTCACCGGAGCGTCGGGCAGCGCCTTCGTGATGTTCGAGAAGAGCTTGCAGGGAACGACCGCCTCTCCCGGCTCATCCACGCGCGCGGTGATGCGATGCTTGATGGAGATCTCGGTATTTGTCGTATGGAGTTCCAGAACGCCGTCATAGGCTTTGATGAGTACGCCGTTCAAAATGGGGAGGGTGGTTGCGCCGCCCGCGCCCTTGAGTACGACGGAGAGGGCATCGGCGAGGGAGTCTTGACTCACGGTGAACTTCATGGCGCGCCTTTCTTTTATATATAGATATATATCTAAAACCAACTATTACAATTAGACCGTTGAAGATGTGGAAAGCTTGGATACGGGCAGGTCGGACGCGTTGTTTTATTGAACATAGACCTGTTGGCAAGCACCCTTGTTTTCCACAGCGCCGAGGCACCTCCTTGATTCTCCACCACTGCCCCCGTGTTTTCAACAGGCTTTCGAGCACCTCTCAACATGTTTTCAACTCCCCGGTTGGCAGTGGTTGCACCCGTGGACGGACCCTCCTCGCCGCAGCGGGTTCCCAAACCCTTTCGGCGCTACGACTTGAGGATGATCTTGTTCCTCATGGCCTGCAAATCTTCACAGAGGCTTCGGTCTTCCTTGAGCTTCTTCTCGACCACCTTGATGGAGCTGAGCACGGTGGAGTGATTTCTTCCGCCGAATTCCGCGCCGACCATGGGTGTCGTCATCTCACACATGTCCATGGCAAGATAGATGGCCACATGCCGTGCGAACGCGATGTTCGCCATGCGCCGCGGGCCGATTAGCTCCTCGTGGCTCACATGGTAGAACTCCTCGACCACCGACTGGACGGTATCGATGTGGATCTTCTTGTGCGCCGTATCGAAGTACTCGTTGGCGATCCGGTCTATCTCCTCGCCGGTGAGTTCCCGGCCGCTCTGCTCGCACTCGTACGATTCGCCCGCGCAGCGCTCGCAGAAGCTCTCGAGTTCACGAATGTTGGTGCCGGAGACCTCTGCCATATGGCGGAGTTGCTCGTCGGTGAGCTTCCCGCCGCCGGAACGGAGGGTGTCGAGCAGCGACCCCGTGCCGTCGAGTGCCACGGCTGCCGCTTCTGCCTCGGCGTCTGGCAGCACCGTGTTCTCGTAGTACCGCTTCAGAATCATGTACTTCATCTCGAAGCCGGGTTCCGATACGAGGCAGAGCATGCCGGCGTTGAAGCGGCTCGTGAGGCGCTCATCCATGCCGAGGTTCTTCGGCGCGCGGTCCGACGCGATGGCGATCTTCTTGTTGTTGCGGATGAACTCGTCCATGAGCGAGAAAAAGTTCTCGATGCTCTGCGTCTTGCCGATGATGTTCTGGATGTCGTCGATGATGAGCACGTCGGCGTCGTGGTATTCGCGCAGGATGATGCCCGCGCGGTTCTTCGAGATGGCGAGCTCGCTGATGTAGTCCTCGACATATGTTTGGGAGTTCGCGTACTTCACGCGCAGGTGCGGGCTGTGCTCGTTGAGATAATTCTTGATCGCGAGCAGCAGGTGCGTCTTGCCGAGGCCGCTTTTACCGTAGATGAAGAGCGACGTGCAGGTGCCGGGCTCGTCGGCCATGGCGGCGAAGCGCACGGCGGACTGATAGGCGTGCTTGTTCTCATCGCCGTACACGAAGTTCTCGAACGTGAATTTCGAGTGCACGTGCACCGACTGTTGTTCTTGTTCGGGGGAATCCGGTGTGTGTTCCTCCCTCTTCTTGGCAACTTCGGCCGGTTTCTGCTCGCTTGCATGGACGGCTGAAGTGAGCTGGCGGAACGCATCGGGGGAGAGGACGTTCGTGACCTTGACCTTTCCCGACCCACCTTCGGCGGGGGTGCCGAGCGAAAGGCGATGTGCTTCGTGTGCCTCCGAGGTTACGACCTCGTCGCCGTGCGCGGGCGCGCCCGTGAACGTGGCGGCATCGCCTGAGGCGCCGGCGCGCACGCCGGCATCGCTGCCCGCCGGCGCGGTGGCTTCCGTCTGCTCGTATGTTTCACGTGAAACCACTGCTGGGGCGGGGGCTGTTTCGCTGCGTCGAGGGCTTGGGTCCGCAGCGCCGCGATGGCCTGAGGTGATCGACTCGGGAACCGTTACGTTCAGCGCGAGGGGGCCGAAGGTTATCTCCTCAAGATAGCGCTCTATGATGGCGCGCTGCTTGAGGAGATAAGAGTAGGCGAAACGCGTGGGGGCCTCGATGGTGAGGGACGTTTCGGTGAGTTCGACGGGAACGCACTGGCCAAGAATGTTGATGAGGCGCCCGTCGCGCTCGTCGCGTTCACAGAACGAGATGGTGTCATCGAGGATGATCTTCGCCTCGGTATCCATGGGCTACCCCTTGCTTCCCTATGGTTCGCGGTCCCTGGCTAGTTTTGAGCCCTGTGTTCGGCGATCCACGCCGCCCCCAGCTCGGTGAGGAAGTATTTTCTTCCATGTTTAGTTGCGAAGCCGCACCCGCTCAGTGTAGCAAGCTCGCGCGACCAGGTGGGACCGGAGTGTCCGAACGCGTTCGTGAGCTCGGTGGGCCCGCATTGGCCGTTGGCAACAAGGAAATCCAGAGCTTGTAGGCCTCGTTCCGTGAGGAAGGGCTCGTTTGCACCGCGGTTTTGAACAGTGCCGGCCGCCGCCTGCTGCGCCTGTGTTTCCCCAGCTTGAGGCATATGCTGTTGAATTGTGGAAAACTCTTGACCAGATTGTTGAAAACCCGGTTCGGGTGTTGTCGAAAAGCCCCATCCCATGCCGTAGGGTGGTTGGGCGGGATAACCGTACTGATGCGGGAATCCCGCCTGCTGATACAGACCCGCCTGCGTGTAGGGGGCCGCCTGCTGGAATGATCCTGCCTGCTGTTGAGCGGGCGCTCCTTGGGGGGTTGCCTGCTGATATTGAGCGGGCTGCTGTGGATACGGCGCCTGCTGCTGCGGCCAGGCTCCCGCTTGCTGCGGATACCCTTGTGCCGGCATAGAGCCCGCTCCAGCCGCAAAGCCCTGGCCGGGCACCTGCGCGAACGCTCCTGGTTGATAGAGGTACTGCTCCTGGTAGGGGCTTGGAGCTCCCGCGTACCCGCCTTGGGGGATTCCCCGACCGAGGGATGCCGACGTGAACTGGGTCCCTCGAACGGCCGCCCCTCGCCCGCTGTTCGCTTCGATTTCCGCCACGCGTGCTTGGTCGACGCTTACCGTCACCACGGTTCCAGCGCCCAGATTGTCTTCGATGGAAACCGCGCCGCCTGCATTCTCGAGGTACTGCTGAACCATGGGCAGGCCCGCGCCCGTGCCGCGTATATAGCGCTTCATCGAACGGTTTGCCGAGGTCACGCCGAATTCGAATGCGCGCTCCTTGTCGTTGATCCCCGGCCCCTGGTCCGCGAATCTGATCGTGTTTCCGCCGTCGAGGATGGAGACGATTGGCTCGGTGAAATGGGCGTGGATGAAGTTTTCCACGAGCTCTCGGATGACCATGAGTGAGAGCGACCCGCCCTGCTCTTTCATGCAGCGATAGACGGTGTTAGTGATTTCTTCAAGATAGGAGCGGGGGTCTTTCGGCTGCACTACGATCACGCGCGGTGTGGAAAGCATGTCGTCGTAGATTGCGATGCGTGTGGCAAACACGGTCGACTCACCGGATAGCTCGGCCGCTGCGGCGGTCTCATCCTGGGGTGTTTTCGCTTGGTCGGCGTGGGTTCCAAGTTCAGCGTTCGCCATGTCAGTATGCTCGCCGTCGGATATTCCCGTGATGTGCCTGTTGTCGGGTGCGGGGTCACCTGAATCGACAAAGGGGTAGAAATCGTCGGCCATGAGCAACCATCCTAGTAAACGCCCGCTCGAGATGAATCTGAAGTCTAGGCCTTAGATAGTACCGCATTGAAAGCTTCTGAACCTTTCAACAACTTTTCAAAACGTGTTGAAAACTGAAGAAACGAAGTGAAAAGTTATCCACACAGCTTGATAACCTGTCGAAAACTCATTGAAATCTTCTGAAACGAATAATTCTCACTTCTTGGTGGCGCAAGGCGGTTTGAACGGCATGTGGTAACTTGCAAACAAGTTCTACCTGCTTGTTGACATTCTTGTGCCGTTTTCCCTACAATCTTGAAGCTCACGCGACTTATTTGTTTGTTCAAACAAGCAGGAGGATAGAAATCATGAAGCGTACGTACCAGCCTAATAAGCGCAAGCGTGCCAAGACCCACGGTTTCCGCGCCCGTATGGCCACCAAGGGCGGCCGCGCTGTGCTCGCTCGCCGTCGTGCCAAGGGCCGCAAGCGCCTCACCGTCTAGTTTGCAACGCGCTTGCGCATGAAGACCATTAAAGCCCGGTCGGATTTCGAGCGTGTCTATACACGGGGACGGCGCTATAACCATCCCTTGATGAGAATGGTTATATGTGATGCTGTGAGCGAAGGCGATCCTGGTCGGGTCGCCTTCGCTGCACCTAAGCGTCTTGGAAACGCTGTCTTGAGGAATAGGTCCAAGCGCGTGTTGCGCGAAACGGCGCGCGCGTGCGACTTTCCCGTACCCGGGCATGATGTGATCTTGTTCGCCACCGCAGCGACCCGCGACGCGGCCCCGCAGGATCTTTGCGCGGCGCTTATGCGGCTGTCTGCACGCGCCGGCGTTGGCCGGTAGGGGCATTCATGTTCCGGCGGCTTCTCATTGCTCCCATCAAGGTCTATCAGCGCGTCATTTCCCCTTTGTTGCCCGCCGCTTGCATCTATACGCCCACGTGCTCGCAGTACGCGGTCGAGGCAATCGAGCGATACGGAGTAGGTAAAGGTAGCTGGCTCGCGATTCGTCGCATCATCCGATGCAATCCGTTTCACGGTGGCGGCTACGACCCGGTGCCCTAGGGCTAGGTTAAACGGAGGAAACCATAGATGTGGGATTGGATCGTTCAAATTCTTCTTCAGATCCTGAGGTTCATTCAGGGGTTCGCCTCTGACTGGGGTCTCTCGATCATCATCCTTACCGTCATCGTGCGCCTGATTCTCACGCCGCTTCTGTTGAAGTCGACGAAATCGACGGCGCGCATGCAGGTGCTTCAGCCTAAGCTGATGGAGATCCAGCAGAAGTACGCTGATGATCCGCAGCGTCAGGCCGAGGAGATGCAGAAGTTCTACTCGGAGAACAAGTTCAACCCGCTGGGTGGTTGCCTGCCTCTTCTTATTCAGATGCCCATCCTGCTTGCGCTGTTCACCCTGCTGCGCAACCTTCCTGGGTACATTGGCGAGTCCGGTGTGGTGTTCTCGTTCTACAACATCATGCCCGACCTTACGACTACGCCCGGCGCCCAGTGGGCGAACGGTATCGCCACCGCGCTGCCGTACCTTATTTCGCTGATCCTGTTCGGCATCCTGACGGTTATTCCTTCGTTGTATCAGTCCCATAACCAGACTGGTCAGCAGGCTTCCTCCATGCGCACCATGGCGCTCGTCATGGGCATCATGATGCTCTGGCTTGGTTGGAATCTGCCCGCAGGCGTTTTGCTCTACTACGACGTTTCGTCTCTGTGGCAGGTTGCGCAGCAGGTTTTCGTGACCCGTCGTGTTATGGAGAAGGCTAAGGCCGAGGAGGAGGAGCGCCTGGCGCATGCCCCCATCGAGGTCGATGTGGTGCGCCGTGAGCACAAGGCTCGTCCGCGCAAGAAGAACTAGCTGATAGAAGAGTTACGTAAACCGGTACTTAATTAGGTACCTAAATAAATTTTGGGAGACGTCATGTCTGAGGAACTGCTTGAAATCGAGGAGAATGAGGTCGCGCCGACCTCCCTCGATGAGGTCGTCGGCGAGTATCCCGAGATTGCGCGCAAATATAAGGCGGGCGAGGAACTTACCGATGAGGAGCTCGATACCGTCGCTGATGTTGCGCTGTCTGTGATTCGCAATATTCTGAAGCATTTCGATGCCGAAGATTCCCCTATCGATGAGTATGAGGGCGATGACGGCGAGCTGATCCTCGATGTTACTGCTCCCAATCTGGCTGTACTCATCGGGCGTCACGGTCGTACGCTTGAGTCTCTGCAGACGATGTTCTCTTTGATTGTGAGCCGCCGCCTGGGGTTCCGTTATCCTGTGGTGGTTGATATCGAGGGTTATAAGAGCCGTCGCAATGATAAGGTTACTTCTATGGCCCACTCTGCTGCCGCCCGTGCCGTGCGTCAGCATGGGTCTGTTGCTCTTCCTCCTATGAGTGCCTACGAGCGTCGTCTGGTGCATATCGCGCTTCGCGATAACGCTGCTGTTGAAACACATTCCGAGGGCGTTGATCCCGAGCGTCGAGTTGTTGTGACTGCTCTATAGGAGTTTCTTCTATATTGGTAGTATTAAGGGGTGTGGCTGAGCCGCACCCCTTTTCTATGACAAAAGTTTGTGCTTCAAGAACTATTGGCAGGAGTATATCTATGAGCGAGTCTTCCGTTTCTCACTCAATGCTTGTTGCAGAGCTTGGACAGTATTGGGATCGTTATGCATGCTCACTTCAGGATGGGCAATTGACCACCAAGGTTTCTTCTGATGAACTTGAGCTGTGCGTGGAGCATCTTGAATATGTTCTTAAGGCTAATGAGAACATTAACCTGACTCGCATCACTGATCCACACGAGGCAGCCATCCTACATATCTACGATTCACTTGTTCTTCTGCCATATGTTGATGGTGCCCCTAAGGGTAAGTTGCTTGATATTGGAACCGGGGCTGGTTTTCCCGGGCTTCCGCTTGCTATTACTTCTCACCGTCCTTCTGTCCTCATGGATTCGGTTGGTAAGAAGGTTAAGGTTGTAGAGGCCTGTGCGTCCCAGTTGGATGTAGAGCGAGTCCAAACAGTTCATGAGCGTGTTGAGTCCTACGCTCTTTCTCATCGTGGTGAGTTTTCTGTTGTTGTAGCACGAGCCGTTGCGCATCTTTCTACCCTCGTTGAGTATGCTTCACCGCTTCTGAAGAAAGACGGTCTGCTTATTGTTTCAAAGGGTGTCCCTGCTGCTGATGAAGTATCTGATGGGTCCTATGCGGCTCAGGTTTGTGGTTTCGATGCTCCCACGCGGTATGATCTTTCTCTTCCTGGAAAGCGTGGTGCGCGAGCAATCTTTGTATTTAAGAAATCTCATAAGCCGTCAATGAAGCTCCCTCGTGCTGTCGGGATGGCTAAGAAGCATCCTATTTCTAAGTAGCCCTCACGGAGGTTAATCATTCTGATTGGCCTCTTTTAATTTCAAGCGCTTCTTGACCTTATGCGGTCTCTAGTTGACTTTCTTACTTATAAGTGGCGCTAAGTCATTGGTGGTTGATCATCATTGGTCTGTTTCACGTGAAAACATGGTTTATATTATGCCTTTCCGTAATGAGGTGTTGCCACATATGTTCCTTGCCCCTTTTTGAAGATTTGATTGTAGATTTGTTTCGCAGCTGATGTTACAAATGGATTGAAATAGTTCAGCATGCTTTCATGCAATTTGAATTGCATTTATCCTCAAGGCTGATATATAGATGGATTTTCTTTTCACTGTGCTTCATCTGATCGCTGCATATCCTATTTACTGATTAATCCAGTCAAATCATGTCATTTGTCAAAAGATCAAATTGCGTTGAAAAGAATTGGATTTCATGAAAATCTGTCTATATCCATCAATTGTTCTGCAGGCTTGTAGTTCGTTCAATAAATAAGTAGTTGTCTATAAGTTGTTAGGTGACTGCAGTATTTCAATTTGAAAATTGATTAATTTCCACGTCAGTTCAAGGATTAACGTGCTCAAATCATTAATTCATAGTGCATACAATTATGGTGTTTTCACGTGAAAACAGCTGATGTGGGACGGTTGCTTGAGATCGACCATATTCAGAAGTCTTGTCACAAGGAATTGAACGTTTGCCTAATCAGAAGAACTAGTGAGCAGGATAGCTCACCGGATAAAATCTTGAAATGTTTGGTAGGGAATTCTCAAGAGAAGCCAAATTCATCAGGTTAGCGTCTTGCATGTCCAATCAAGCTGAAACATAATGAATGAACAAGTTAAATGTTTTCACGTGAAAACGCTTCGACCGACCAATATCATTCTTTAACTGCAGTAGGAGGTCAAATGGGGTTCAAAGACGTCCCGCGGGATTCGAACTCGAAGATAAGGATCATTTCAATCATCAATCAAAAAGGTGGCGTTGGGAAAAGCACCACGGCAGTCAATCTGTCAGCAGCGCTTAGCTCAAAGGGTAAAAAGGTCCTGTTGGTTGATTTTGACCCACAGGGAAACAGCACGAGCGGCTTCGGTATAGAAAAAGAAGAGCTCGAGCAGTGTGTATATGATGCACTCATCCATAATGTATCTGCAGAAGAGCTCATTCATGATACAGATTGCGAGCGTGTCTTTGTAATTCCCGCTACGATTCAGCTTGCCGGCGCCGAAATAGAGCTTGTTTCAGCAATGGCACGTGAAACACGATTGAAAGAGTTGCTCGCTCCGGTTCAAAATGAATTTGATTACATCTTTATCGATTGTCCGCCGTCGCTCGGATTGTTGACTATCAACGCTTTGGCAGCGGCAGATAGCGTGCTGATACCGATTCAGTGTGAATACTATGCACTTGAGGGTGTTACGAAACTACTTGAGTCGATGAGAATGGTCAAAGAGCGCATCAATCGCTCGCTTGAAGTGTTTGGCGTGCTCATGACGATGTATGACTCTCGTACTTCGCTTGCAAACCAGGTTGTTGATGAGGTGCGGGCGTACTTTGGCGACAAAGTGTTTGACACGCTGGTTCCTAGAACGGTCAAGATCTCTGAAGCACCGTCATTTGGAATGCCTGTAATCGAATACGCTCCGAGCAACAAGGGTGCAATTGCGTATCTTTCTCTTGCAGATGAGGTGATCGGTCGTGCCTAGCGCAAAGAAGAAATCCGGACTTGGTAAAGGGTTGTCTGCTCTTGTCAGTGAAGCCCAGTATGAAACGGGGCATACATCAGACAATACGATGATTCCGATTCAGGAGATTCATCCAAACCCTAATCAGCCTCGTACTCATTTCAATGAGAAGGAGCTTGGTGAGCTTAGCGAGTCGATCCAGGAGCATGGAGTGCTTCAACCCCTTCTTGTCCGTAAGGATGCGAAGGGATACGAGATCATTGCAGGAGAACGTAGATACCAAGCGGCAACGCTTGCAGGGCTATCCGAGCTACCGGTCATCATTAAAGATGTTGATGATGCTGAGATGCTAACGATTGCACTGATCGAGAATCTTCAGCGCTCCGACTTGAATCCCATCGAAGAGGCAAAGGGTTACAAGCAGCTCATTGAATCAAGCGGGATGACCCAGACTGCTCTTTCAAAGGCGGTCTCGAAGTCGCGCTTCGCAATCAGTAACTCCCTGCGCCTTCTAGATCTTCCAGAGCCAGTCCAGGAGCTCATCTTTGACGGTAAGCTTACTGCTGGTCACGCCAGGGCGATCCTTGCTGTTCCTTATGAAGATGCTCGGATCAAGCTGGCTGAAAAGGTCGTTGCGGAAGGTTTGTCGGTGCGAGCGACAGAACATCTTGCACCACTGTTTTCTGTCGCGGAAACACCGAAAGCCCCTCGTCCCGTTACTCCGCAATCGTATAAGCGTGCAGCAAAGGTGCTTCGCCAGACATTCAACACGAACGTTCGGGTAAAGAATTCACGGGGTAAGAACAAGATTGAGATTGAGTTCAAGGATGAAGAAGACCTGACGCGAATTCTCTCTCAGATTATTGGAGAGCAAGGTGAGTAAGATGAAGCCAGGATTGATTGGTGGTCTGGTTGCTGCTGGAGCTGCAGTAGTTGTGGGCTCAGTAGTTGGCTATATGGTTGCAACAAATCCAGAGCTGAGGGCAAGGCTCGGCCGTGGGGCTCGCGATGCATACGAAACGTCCAAGAAGAAGATCGTAACAATGTCCGAAGACGTTGCTTTGAGGACGGCGCAAATGACCAAGAACCCAAAGATTAATCAGGATTGGGTTGCACACCAGTGGGAAAGCGTTGGGTATTAGGATTGTAGGTTAGGTACCTAACTAACAAAACGTTTACTATAACGTAGCTACAATCTGTAGACCAGCCTTCCCCGCTGCAAGAGAATATGGTTTCACGTGAAACGGGGTGCCAAGCATTTGCCTGACACCCCGTTCCGTTGTAGCGAAATCCGTTCTACTGCGCTCTGTAGGAAGACGAACGACTAAATATCAAAGCTCTCATGAAAGATGAGCGTTAATCTTCCGCTGCTTCAGCTGCCCGCAGGCGGCATCGATGTCACTCCCCCGGGAATTGCGTATCGTGGTTTCCACGCCACGCATCTGAAGCCTGCGTTGCAGCTCTTCAACCTTCTTCATGGGTGACGGCTTAAAGGGGCTGTCGGGAATATCGTTCAGCTGAATGAGATTGACGTGGCACAGCGTGCCCTCGCAGAAGTCGCAGAGCGCGTTCATCTCGGGGTTGGTGTCGTTGATGCCTTCAATCATGGCGAATTCGTAGGTTGGCCTTCTGCCAGTCTTCTCGGTGTACAGCTGCAGCGCCTCATGGAGGCGAACGAGCGTGTACTTCTTAACGCCCGGCATGAGCTGGTTTCGGGTGCTTTGGATGGCAGAGTGAAGCGAAACGGCAAGGGTGAACTGTTCAGGCAAATCGGCAAAAGCGCGGATGTTGGGAATGATTCCGCAGGTAGACACCGTAAGGTGACGCGCACCAATATTGAGGCCGTGCTCGCTGTTGAGCATGCGGAGGGCGCGTACCGTTTCGTTGAAGTTGGCAAACGGCTCTCCCTGTCCCATAAAGACAACGCTCGTAACACGCTCGCCAAGGTCTCTGCTCACGTGAACAACCTGGTCGACCATTTCCTGGGCGGTAAGCGAGCGCGTAAGACCGGCAAGGCCGGTGGCGCAGAACGCGCAGCCCATGTTGCAACCGGCTTGCGTGGAGATGCAAACCGCAAGGCGATTGCGCGAGGGCATTCCAACCGTTTCGACGGCAACGCCGTCGGGGAATTGGAGGAGGTACTTTCGCGAGCCATCCTTAGAAACCTGTTTGACCACCTCTGTTGGCACAGCGAAGACGAAGTGCTCGGCAAGCTGCTCACGGAACGCTTTGGGGAGGTTGGTCATCTCTTCAAACGAACATACGTTCTTTTCAAAGAGCCATTCGTTGAGTTGCTTGGCACGAAACGCAGGTTGGCCAAGCTCGCTCACTACCTGCGAAAGTTCCTTAGGGGAAAGGGTTCTGATGTCGGGAAGATGGTGGGTGCGCTCCATACGAGGCCTTTCTGCGAAACGTTTGATAGCACACGGGTGCAAGTTGCGTACATACCTATACAATAAGGGAAGTTATGCCCGCTGATGGGGTGGGAGAAAAAACACCAGGAAGGGGAGCCGGCAATGTCTGAGTATAAGCCGGATGAGCTGTGCGTAGCAGTGCTCGCAGGTGGTATATCCGATGAGCGGGAAATCTCGTTCTCGTCGGGCAAGAATGTCATGGCGGCTCTGGCAGAAGCCGGATACACGCATGTTGAGATGCTCGATCCGGCAGACGATGACTTCCTGGTGAAGCTTTCGGAGGGGTCTTACGACGTTGCCTTTATCGCCCTGCATGGTCGTGGTGGCGAGGATGGCATGATTCAGAGCATTTTGGAATACCTCGGTATCCCGTACACGGGATCTGGCGTGATCGCGAGCGCGTGCGCGGCAGACAAGGATGTTGCCAAGGCGATCTACCAGCGCGCCGGTATTCCGACGGCGCGCGGCATCACCATCAAGCGCGACGATAACGTATGTATTGCGGACATCGTCGACGAGGTTGGCAGCGAGTGCTTCGTGAAACCCGCGGTGAACGGGTCGAGTTACGGCGTCACCTATGTGAAGGATGAGTCGGAATTGCTCGACGCCCTGGAAACCGCGTTCGAGTGCGACGAGAAAGCCCTCGTGGAAGAGCGGCTTGTGGGCACCGAGATTACGGTCGGTGTGTTGGGCGATCCCCCGCGGGCCCTGCCCATCGTCGAAATCCTCCCCCAAGAGGGTTCGGAATTCTACGATCTTGATGTGAAGTACATCGACCCAACGCTCGTTCACCGTATCCCAGCTGCGATTTCTCCGAAAGACTACCATCGCGCCGAGGAATATGCGGTGGCCGCACACGAAGCCCTTGGCTGCAAGGGGTTCTCGCGTTCGGATTTCATCGTGGGAGAGCACGGAACGACGATTCTCGAGACCAACACGATTCCGGGAATGACCGATACCTCGCTCTTTCCCGACGAGGCACGCCATGCAGGCATGCCGTTCAGCGCGGTATGCGACGAGCTCATTCATATCGCCCTTGAGGGCGCGGAGGAATAATGCCCGAACAACACGAAAGCATCCCGGCTATCGAGGATGCGGTCATGCCCGGTACGCCGCGGTTCGTTATCGAGGCGTACCGGACCCTTGCTGAACGCGCGAAGGAGCGCGAGTTTGGCCTCATCGAGGAGGATGTGGTCATTCTCGATACCGAGACCACGGGGTTGTCTCCGCAGGAGAACGAACTCATCGAGATTTCGGCAGCAGTGCTCTCGGGGCGTGAGATAACCGACCGCTTCGACACCTTCGTGCATCCCACGACGCTGATTCCTGCCGAGATTACCGAGCTCACGGGGATTACGAACGCGGATGTTGCCCATGCCCCCGATGCTCGCACCGCCGTGGCCCAGCTTGCCGAGTTCGTGGGCGGGCGTCCGGTGGTCGCGCATAACGCAACGTTCGACCGTACTTTCATCGAGTCGGTCAAAGGCGGCGTAGACGTGAGCTCCATCTGGATCGACTCGCTCGCCCTCTCGCGCATCGCGCTGCCCCGGCTCGCATCGCACAAGCTTTCGTATATTGCCGAGGTCTTCGGATGCAGCGCGGTTTCGCACCGGGCAACGGATGACGTCGATGCGCTTGCAGGGGTGTGGCGTGTTCTGCTTACGGCTCTGGCGGACCTTCCAGAGGGATTGCTGGGCCTGCTTGCGAACTCGCACCCCGATGTTCCATGGACGTACCGCCCCATCTTCTCCTATCTCGCCCAAGAGAAGCCGGACGCTGTGTTCTCGCTCGAGGCGGCCCGCACCCGCGTGATCAGTGACGAGCCGTCTGTTGAGCACATAGACGCCGACGATCTGCCGTCGCTCGAGGTACCGCGCCGCGATCAGGTGGAAGCGAGCTACGCCCCGGGTGGCCTGGTGAGCTCGATGTATCCAACGTACGAGCCCCGCGCCGAGCAGGTCGAGATGGCCTGCGAGGTGCGCGACGCCTTGGCAACCTCCACCCATCGAGTCATCGAGGCGGGTACCGGCGTGGGAAAGTCCATGGCCTATCTCATTCCGTTTGCAGAGACGGCAAAGCGCAACGGCATCACCGTGGGCATCGCAACGAAATCAAACAACCTGGCCGACCAGCTCATGTACCACGAGCTGCCCAAACTCAGCGAGGCGCTTGAGGGAGGGCTATCGTACTGCGCACTCAAGGGGTTTGACCACTACCCCTGCCTGCGCAAGCTTGAGCGCTTGGTGAGAAGCCATTCGGACATCGTGACCACGCGCGACCCGGCGGATACGCTCACCGCTATGGCCGTCATCTACGCATATGTATGCCAGAGCCCTTCGGGCGACCTCGATGCGCTGGGCATTCGTTGGAAAAGCGTGAACAGGCAGGACCTCACCACGGGTTCGCGCGAGTGCGCGCGCAGGCTTTGTCCGTTCTTTCCCCATAAATGCCTGGTACACGGGGCACGCATTCGCGCTGCCCGCGCCGATGTCGTGGTGACGAACCACTCGCTGCTGTTCAGAAATGTTGCGGCAGATGGCAAAATACTGCCTCCCATCAGGCATTGGGTGGTCGATGAGGCCCATGCGGTCGAGAAGGAGGCCAGGCGCCAGTGGGCCGTCTGCGTCTCTGCCGACGATAGCAGGCAGGTGTTCGAACGCATGGGTGGCAAAGATGCGGGTGTGCTCGGTCGCCTCTCCCATGAGCTGGCAGGGCGCGACGGCTCGACGCTGTACATGGGCCTTGTGTCGCGTTGCATCTCAACAGCGAACCGTGCCTCGCTTACGATGGCCGAGGCATTCAGCGGCGCGCGCGAGTTCGCCAAGACCGTAAGAAGCGGCGGCTATGACCAGGTGAATATTTGGATCGGCCCTGAGGTTCGAGAGAGCGACGACTGGTCCTTCCTGGCAAGCTCGCTTCTCACCGCAATCGACGCGCTCGAGGAGACCGTAAAGGCCCTGCATGCGCTTGCGGAGAATCTCGCGCAGGATTCACCCGAACTCGCTGCGGATCCGGCGGATCTTGAGCGCCGCGTGCGTGAGCTGTTCGATGGGCTCAAGCTTATCGCTGAGGGTACAGACGATCGCTACGTCTACTCCCTGCAGGTCAACCGCAGGTTGCGCGCGGGCGGCGAGGCGTTCACCGCAGAGCGCCTCGATATCGGGGAGACGCTTGCCGAGCAATGGCTTCCCGAGATCCATACGGCGATATTCACTTCGGCGACGATGTCGGTCTCGGGTGGGTTTAAGCACTTTGAGCATGCCGTAGGGTTGGACCGCCTGCCGTCGGGCTCGTACAAGTCGCTTCACCTCGATTCGAGCTACGACTTTGAGTCGAATATGGCGGTCGTCGTGGCAGGTGACCTGCCTGACCCGCGCAACCGGGATGCGTATATCTCGGCGCTCGAGGACCTGCTCTTCGACGTTCACGTTGCCATGTCTGGTTCCGTGCTCACCCTCTTCACCAACCGGCGCGATATGGAGGAGCTCTTTGATTTGGTGGCGCCCCGCCTTGCCGCGGAGGGTTTGGAGCTGGCATGCCAGAAGCGCATGAGCTCGCCGCGCCGGTTGCGAGATCATTTCGTTTCGGAGAAATCCTCATCTCTGTTCGCGCTCAAGGCGTTCTGGGAGGGTTTCGATGCCTCGGGCGATACGTTGCGCTGCGTGGTCATTCCGAAGCTGCCCTTTACGAGTCCCACCGATCCGCTTTCGTGTGAGCGGGCGCTGCGCGAGGAGCGTGCATGGGCGAGATACTCGCTGCCGGATGCGGTGCTCGAGGTCAAGCAGGCTGCAGGACGTCTAATTCGCTCTTCAAGCGACACGGGCGTGCTCGTGCTGGCGGATTCTCGGCTCGTGAGCAAGGGATATGGCAAGAAGTTTCTCAATTCGCTTCCCACGTCCTCGTACCAGCGTATCGAGGCGAAGCGTGTGGGGGCGTACCTCTCGCTGTGGCGCCGCGCGCACGAGCACGGGCGCTCCTAGGGAAACGCTGACTTCACCATCGAGGGCGAACGTGATTGCAACTTTTAGGCACTTCGCGGCGAAGGGCCCGGGTAGCTGCGCCGCGGCCGGGAGGACGCATGCCCCATGACCAGTGCTTTTACTTTCTCCCCGCTCGCCCGTATTTGCCGTGCGCGTCGCGAAGTGCCCAAAAGTTGAAAGCTCGACGCCGGGCGCCTCCCGACTCGTCTGCCAGACGTCTCCGGCACCCGGTAATCAGCGCTTTCCGAGGGAATCGCTGATTACTGCTTTTGGCACGCCGCGGAGGCGTTCCCTCGCCGACCCTGTCCTGCGAGATGGGGCGACTACGGGGCGACGTTTCCCTGGGAGAGCTCTTGTGCATAGCGGAGCAACTGCTCGCGCCATGCTGTAGGCTCCACGATCTTCATGTCTCCCCCGGCTGCAAGTACTTGGTCGAACAGCCAGGAAACAGTGCTTACGCGCACTGCGACGCGTAAGCGGCATGGGTCTTGCGGGGACGGCGATACATCGACCACGCCCGACCACGACGAAAAATCATCGCTCGATGCGGGACATTCGACGGTCACGATGGTGCCCGTCTGTGCGAGATGGTCCTCGACGGTGAGGTCGCTCGGCTCGCGACGGCCGATGGAGTCATCGGTGAGTTCGACATCACTGATGCGGTCCAGGCGATATCGCCGCTCCGCATCTTTCTCGACGTTCCACGCTACGAGGTAGGCATAGTCGTCAAACGCTTCGAAGGCGATCGGGTCGATAAGGCGCGGCATGGGCTGGGCGTCTGTCTGCGCTCGGTACAGGATGCGGCACCGAACCCCGTCTTCGATGGCCTCGGAGAGCTCCTGGTAGAACGGGCCGTATGTGCGCGCGGTCGCAAGGAGTGGCTGCTGGTTGCCTGCCTCGATACCTGGAGCGATGAGGGCGCGTTCAAGACGTTTGGAGAGGTTGGGGTCGAGTTCCAGGGCATGGATCACGTGGGCGAGGGCCACGCTCTCTCCCGCCGTAAGGCGCAGCGGCCGCATGCGCGCCGCATCCCCTTCAAGGACGATCGAATCGCCTTGTCGGTAAGCGATCGCGCGGGCTCCCCCTTGCCGGTCGGCAAGGGTGGAGAGCAGGTCAAGATACCCGTCGAGCTCTTCGTCGGTGCATGCGAGCGCCCGGCGCATCTCGGCTGCACTAAGGCGGTGGCCCGGAGCAGCTGTGAGCGCTTCGAGCATCCAGAGGGCGTTGGTCACCCGATCGCTATGCGCCATGTGCCTCAACCACCTTATCGATCATGCGCTTCCATGCGTCAACGAATGCCTGCGGGGCCACAGGGCGCAGCCCCTCCCGTGCATGGCTGAGGGCAAACGAGGCGGCAGCATCAATATCCCGCACCTCGATAGTCCATTGCCAGGAGCCGGCTTCTGCGAGGGCTACCTCTCCGCGTCCATGGGTGCATGCGAGTACCGCTGCCCGAGGCATGGAGGCGGGTAGCGAGAACTGCGCCTGCACCGATTCACCCTCGCCGAAATCGAAGGGGAGAAAGACGTAGTCCTTAATGGAAAACGTGTTGGGGATGTTGTAGGTGCCCTTTGGACGCCAGACCTTTTCGATGCGGTCGGTGCGAAAGGTGCGGATGCTTTGGCTTGCGTCGTCGAGGCCGGTAACGTAGGCGCAGCCCTCATGGCTGAAGATTCCATATATGGCAAGGCTGCGCTTTGATGCTTCGCCGCGCGCGTTGCGGTACGAGAACGTGATCTTCTTGTGCGTGGCGAAGGCGCTCCAAAGTGCATCGAGAATGGGGTCGAAGGCGTTGGCGGTCTGTTCGTCCCGTGTTTGCGGCGTGCTGCCCTCAGCAAGCTCGAGGGCCTTGTCGCGCACCGACCGTAGTGGGCGGCCAAGTGGCGTCGCCTGCCCCTCAAGATATTCATCTATCGCTGCGGCAAGCGTTTGCGCATCGCCCCTCGTAACGATACCGCCTGTTGCGAAGGTATTCTCGCGGTCGAGCTTCCAGTAGCTCTCCTCGCTTTCGGCGGCGCCCAACGGCTTCGCTTCAACGATTTGAATGCCCTGCTCGGCGAGCTTCGCACGATCACGGCGAAACTTGCGAAGGTCCGAGTCGCGCTGAGGAGACCCATAGCCCAGATCGGAGTCCGAGACGATCTCTTCCGTAGAGAGCGCTCGCGTAGAGGCGTTGAAGATAAAAAACAGGTTGAGGAGGCGTTGCGCCGAGGTGTCCCCGGCTATGGCCTGCGCTTCGTCATACGATGGCACGAATACCCTCCCTTTCTCGCATCCATTCTACATGAGGCCCCCGGGCGACGTGTTATGGAGATAGAAGGTGCAAATGGGTCTGTGAGCGCATATAACCTGCGGTAACGCAGCGGCGTTTTCAGAGTAGCGGTATACTTTCCAGAATACGGACGCATTATCTGCATGTTCTTATGCGTTGTGACCGCGACTATCGAACAGGGACAGGGAAAGCTGATGGCCACCACCCGTAAATATTTGAACCATCTACTCCAGAACACAGGGATCACTCCCGCGTGCAGCGAGGAAGAGCGAGCCGCTGCGGAAGATATCGCCCGCATCTTCTCCAACCATGGCTTTGAGCCGGAGGTTCAGGAGTTCAATGCCTCGGGCACCCCGAAGGTTGTGCTCGCCGCCTTGGGTATCGCGCTCTTTGTGGGCGCGGTGCTCATGGGTATTGGCGGCGTGGTGGGGATCATTGGACTTCTGCTCACGGTCGCCGTGGGCGTGGTGTACGTGCTGGAGCGTATGGGCAAGCTGTCGTTTGCGGGGCTCGGTGCATCCGGCCTCTCCCAGAACGTCATCGCCTATCACAAGGCGTCCGGCCCGCTCGCGTCGCCGCGCAACCGCCCGGTGGTCGTTGTCGCTCATTACGATTCGCCGCGCGCCGACCTGTTCTCGCAGCTCCCCTATGCGACGTACAAGCCCATCATCGTCAAGCTCATGCCCTATATGATGGTGGTCCCCGCGGTGCTCGCCATCATTCGCTTGCTGCCGTTCCCGGGTGGCGCGAAGGTCGTGTTCTGGCTGCTCGCGATCGTAGCGGCCCTTATTCCGCTTGCTCATGCGGTGGGTATCATCGCGAACCGGTTCATTCTCCCGTATACCTCGGGTTCGATTTGCAACAAATCGTCCGTTGCCGCCATGCTCGGCGTGATGGATGCCGTTGCCCCGTTCGAGCACGGCGAGGAGTTCCCGAACGACGTTCCCTTCGAGGATTATTTCTCCGAGCAGGTTCGCATGGCTCAGGCAGCCGAGGTCGAGGCAGCGGTGGCCTCGGGAGACCTTCCCGAGGAGGCGCTCGATGAGGTTGCGGGCGTAGCCGCCGGCGACCAGGCGGAGGTTGCGGAAGGCCAGGCTGGGGCGCAGGACGATCAGGGGCTCGGCGCCACGCTTGCCGGAACTGCGGCGCTTTCGCTCGATGATCTCGAGGCCGGCCAGGCCGAGCTCTCGGGTAATGCTGTCCCGGAGGCCACTGATGCGATGGGCGCCACCGCGGCCATGGCTCCGGTGGATGCCGTCGCAGGTGCGGCCGTGGATGCCGCAGCCGCTGTCGCGGATGCTGGCGCGGCCGCTGCCGGTGCGGTTCAGGGTGCCGACGATGCCGTTGCCGCCCAGGCGAGTGAATCCGATTCTGCTGGCGCTACGGTCACCATGCCCGTGGTCGATGGTGGTGCGAACGATGAGCGCGTGGCCGAGGGCGCAGCTGCAGAGCATGGTGCCGATGAGGCTCCGGCCGACGATCTTGCGGATGAGCCTGCTGAGCTTGAAGACGAAGGCTCTTCGGAGGAAGCAGAGGATGAAGCTTCCGCGCCGAGCGTTATCAACGCCTATGGTAATTACCGCTACGGTATCGATGTGATTCGCGCCATCGGCATGGTTCCCGAGAGCTGCGCCATCGAGTACGACCTCACTGAACCCGAGCCGGCGCCCGAGGCCGAGGCGGACGTTGCGGTCGATGAGAGTGAGCCTCTCGATCATGAGCAGGACGATGAGTTCTCCGATCAGACTGATGAAGAGCTCCCGCCGCTCGAGGACGAGTTCGAAGGCTACGCTTCCGATGAGGACGCCTATGCCGATGCCGACGATTACGGGTTTGAAGACTACGGCGACTATGACGATGATGCCTTCGCGCCGGTCCCGGTGGATCACGGGGCCGGGGCGCACCCCGCCGGCGCTGCTGCGGGTCTCGCCGAGACGCTTTCTGCTGTTGGTGCCCGTGCATCGCGGTTCTTCGATGGTGCGCTGCGCAAGGGGCGGAGCATGCTTGATTCCGTGACGTCTCATGGACAGGGCGATGCTTCCAACGAAGAGCTCGAGCACGATGAGACCGCTGCTGAGGCGAGCGCGCCAACGGTAGACGCTGCGGCTGACAGCTTCGCCCCTGCGGCGGAGGATGCTCCCGTTACTGCCGACGCCGCGGAGAGCGGTGCCCCCGAGAGCGCGGCTGCGGAAGACGAGCAGGTTGCCGGTGTGGCCGATTCGGATGAGGGATCGTCTGTCGCGGGCGGTGCGACCCAGCGTTTCTCGGTAGCCGATGCCGCTTCGCCCGATCAGCCCGAAGCTTCGGGTGCCCAAGGGTCTTCCGGGTTCGACCCCGATGCAACGATTGCCCAGACGAGGTCCTTCCCCGTCCAAGATGTCGCTGCGGCGCCGTCGCAGGCGTCTGACGCGGGTGCCGAGCAGGTTGAGACCGTCGACTCCCTGATGGCGCAGATTACCGCCCCGCGTCGCACCGCGCCGCAGCCCGCGCCTCAGAACCGGGCGTTCAGCATGGTCCCCGATCCTGCGGCTCCCTCGGTCAACCAGATGTCGACGGTCAACAGGTCCTCGCTCTTCGATTTGCCGGATCCGTCTACGACCCCGGTTGATCCGTTTGTGACCGAGCCTGCTGAGCCGGCAGCGCCTGCCAACCAGGATGCAACCCCGGCGCCCGCCCAGAGCGCGTTCAGCGTGATTTCGTCCGATCAGGACCATGTCGCTGACTACGGCCAGGATGGCGGTTTTGGTTACAGCGACGGATATGGTGCCGATACCTACGAGCGCGATGACAGCGTGTTTGAGACCATCACCGCCGACGCTCCAGAGCCTCTGGCGGCAACCGGTCGTGCGAAGAGCGGGAAGCGCGGTCTCGGAAAGCTCTTCCATCGTAAGAAGCAGGACGAGTCGAGCATGAGCGACTGGCTTGGCGTCGACGATGATTTCGATGCGAAGCGCTCTGGCCGCGATATCGGGTCTTGGGATAATTTCGAAGGCGATGACTGGAAGGGTGGCGCCACCAGCTCGAACGGCGCTTCGCAGGAAGATCTGCGCGACGCTGTGACCTCGATGGGCGACGACGAGCTTCTCGGCCATGACATCTGGTTCGTGGCAACGGGTGCTTCCGAGCTCGATAATGCCGGTATCCAGGCGTTCCTCGATACGCATCGCGATAAGCTGCGCGGCGTGTTCCTCATCAATCTCGAGAGCATCGGCGCGGGCGAGCCGGTTATGCTCGCAACCGAGGGTGGAGAAGGCGGCAAGCGCGTGCTCAAGGGCGACAAGCGCATCATGAACCTTGTCCGCCGCGTGTCTGGCGCCTTCCATCGAGAGTTCGCAAGCGTCGAGATGCCCTACCTCACGACCGATGCCTACCGTGCCATGAGCATGAGCCTGCGCTCGCTCACGATCGCCGGCGTTGAGGGCAACCACCTCGCCTGCTCGCATTCCGAGGACGATCTGCCGTATCGCGTCAACGAGAAGAACGTCAGGCTCGTTGCCGATGTTGTCACGGAGGTCATCAGGAGGTCCTAAGAAGAGCACCGTGCTCGCATGTCTCGAATGGCAATGACGGGGCGCCGATACCCTAGGGGTGTCGGCGCCCTGTTTCATTCATGGGCTATCAACCCTGTCGGTTCATTTTGGGACGGGTTCAAAATGAACCATTTTGGGTGTTGGCGTCCCGTTTCATTCAAGGGTCCCCAACCCTGTGGCACGTTCCGCGCACCACTGAAAACCACCTGCTAGGCGGATGGTTCTGATGCCCGACCATGCGTTGGCATTGCTATGCGTGAGCGTTGAAGTAGGCGATGATGTCGTCAGATTCGTAAAGAGGGTTCCCATCGATAAACAAGCAGGGGACCTGGACCTTTCCGCCCACGTTTTGGAGGGTCGAGCGGTCGCTGGGGTTAGCCGTGATATCGCGGAGGGGTATCTCGATGCCCTGGCGCTCCATATAGGAGAGCACCTTCCGGCAGAACGGGCAACCGGGCATGATATAGAGTTCAAGTGCTTGCGACATTCGGAGCTCCTTTCGTTTGCTGGGTATTGCTGCTATACCCAACTCTTGAATAAACCGACCATTGACGTTTGTTCAGGGTAAAGTTGCTCAAGCGGCCACAGAACCATCAAAAGCTGGTAGCATAACAGGGAGCTGGTTCGTATCCGGAGGTCCAGGTGAGTGAGATCATCGAGTTTATAAAGCGCCATTGGATCGCGTATCTCATCGGTGCGATTCTTGCCATCGCGCTCGGCCTCGGGGTATCCCTCTTTATTCTTCGTGTTGGTTCCACCCCGGAACAGCTCCATGCTGAAGAGGTGGCTTCGGAGCAGTCTAAGTCGTCATCCGGGCTCTATCTCTTCTAACCAGCTTCTGATTGGTCCCCTGATACGAATATCACGATGGTGCGCCACATGCTGTGACCGTTTCCTTCGGTGCAGGTGATGAGGCTGAGGACGCGCTGCGCGCCGCTAGTCGCAGTCTGCCAGTTCTCGGTGCAGGCGGATGCTTCACGTGCGAGCTCGGTGAGCCATGCCTTCATATCTTCAATGGATGTAAAGGAAAACCGCTGTATCGCTTCGTACGATGCGGGAACGCGGAGCGCACAGAGCGGTTGGAAGATTGTGGTTCGAGCGACCTTGCCATCCTCAACGGAGCGCCATGTGGCATTGCCGAGCTTATCGAACGCGTCTTGTTGGTATCGGTTCGCCAGTTCGCCAAACAGAACCGGTGAGCTTGCAAGATGGTGGGCATACACCACGACGTGCTGCCCATCTTTTGAGCTCCTCCGGTCGATATACGGGCATCCGAGGCTGTGGGGAGTCCCATCGATGGCATGATGGAGATAATAGTCGTCTGCCATGGTTGAAGTTGGTTGCGCAACGGGATAGCTGATCTGTGTGCCACCAACGTCTATCCAGGCCACAACGGCGGGGTTGTGATGGTTCTCCTGATCCGTAACCTGGATATCGTTGGTGTTGGAGGCGACCGCGCCCATAAGGCCCCGCATGCACAGGTCATACACGTCGACCTGCGCTGAGATGATCCCGGCGGAGCATGCGCCGATGAGGCAGACAACGGCAAGGCACGGGGCAGCTATGGAGCGCAGGATGCTTTTGACGGAATAACGTGCGCTCATCGTGCCTAGTGTTTCCCACGTCTCCAGATTGCGAACAGGATACATGCGATAAGGGCGATGCAGACCGTTACCGCTAGTATGGGAGCCGTCGATGTTGCGCCCGTTCTTACGAGCGGGCCCGTAACCGATAGAGGCGTCTGTGCAAGGATGCCAGATCTGTGGTTCGCCAGCGTTTTCATAGCGAGCAAGGCTACGTCGTCTGCAGCCCATGCCTGTTTGGGCAGGAAGAGGGATGCAGCGATGGCAAGGACGAAAGTCGCCGCAGCAATCGTACAAATGAGCAGCCTCGTGACCCTTGTATGGATTGCTTTCGGAAGCCATTTGAGCAATACGCTCGGCGCGCGCCCCTGGCCTGTGTTTTGAGTGCGAGTCTTGCCGCCAAAGCCGCATCGTCTGCCCATCGCTGCCTCCCTCTTCACGCCGTGGTCCAAGCATATGAAGGGGAGGTGGTCGATGATTCGGTGGTAGATGACAAGATACCGTCTTAGAGCCGAACAAAAACTGAAAGACTAAGGAAAGCGGCAGCTTCTCAGCCCTGTCGCATGAACAACCAAATTCGAGGTGCAGCGAGCAGGACTCTATTGCTCCACCAAAGGAACAGAGCCCATCGCAATCGAGTGGCCTCGGCCTGGCCGGCCGCCCCAACCTGGCGGGCGGTCGCAACCCAGCCAGCAGCCCCAACCTGGCGGGCGGCCCCAACCTGGCCGGCATGAACACCAAATGAGGTTCCTGAGTTTTCGACTCATCTCTCATGAATACAAAAATGGTCAGCCAGGCAGTTTTGCATTCGCCTCTCATGAATCCAACAATGGTCTCTTTGGCTATTCCGCACCCGATTCGCATGAATCCAAAAGGAGCTCCCGCGCAATTCCCAGCGTAGCTCGCGGCAATTCAGGGGGATTCAAAAAGTCGGAAAAAAGTCGTTGACTTCGGCCAGTGGGCCGGGGTATTATCTCCTAGTGCGATGGACCTGTAGCTCAGTTGGTTAGAGCGTCCGGCTGATAACCGGGAGGTCACAAGTTCGAATCTTGTCAGGTCCACCATCTTCTTTCGCAATAAACACCCCAGCGAGAGCCGAGTCGCCGCTGGGGTGTTTATTCCTAAAGGGGGTATAGCTCAGCTGGGAGAGCGCGGGCTTTGCAAGCCTGAGGCCAGGGGTTCGAACCCCCTTACCTCCACCAAGAATTATGAAAGCCTCGCTACGGCGGGGCTTTTCCATACCCAAGGAGGGAGCATGGGGTTCGAACCCCGTTTGGGGCGCGGAGCGAAGCAAACGCGCGAGCGTTTGCCGCGCAGCGCGCAAGGCGGCGCAGCCGCCGCAGCGGAAAGAGCGCGCGCAGCGCGCGGCGAACCCCCTTACCTCCACCAAGAATCCGAAAGCCTCGCTACGGCGGGGCTTTTTCGTACCCAAGGGAAACACAGGGTCTTTAGCAAAGGCCCCTCATATCGTAAAACCCGCCCTAAAAGGCGTTGGTACCCGCCCAACCGGCATCATTCCATCTGTTATGATGAAACCTCTGAGCACCTAGGAGGTCTTCATGCGCGCTGTTGATCTGGAACTCTTCAAGCCCGAGCTGGTGTTCTTCGATTTTGAGGCTACCAATAGCGACGAGCTCTTCGAGAAGCTCGCCAACGAGCTTGCTCCATATGGCTACATCAAGGATTCGTGGCTCGCAGGCATCAAGAAGCGCGAGGAAACTTACCCCACGGGCCTTGCCTTCGAGACGGTTTCCGTTGCTCTGCCGCATGTCGATCCGGAGCACCTGAACAAGCCCTATATCGCCGTCATCAAGCCAAAGGAGCCTATTGCATTTAGGGGTATGGCTGGAATCGATGGCGACGTGCCCGCGCAGATCATCGTGAATCTCGGCCTGACGGCGCACGAAGAAGGGCAAGTTGCCGTACTCCAGGCGCTTATGGGCGTTTTCCTAGATACCGATGCCGTGTCCAGAATCATGGCGCAGACCACCCCTGAAGGCATGGTCGAAACAATGCGCGAGCTCTGCTCGTAGCCCTGCGCTCAAGGTGAGCCGATGGGAGCGCGTTGACATTTCGGCGTGCTCTGCCAATCTCGAAGCATGCTTCGCCGAGCCTGTATATACTGGTAACCCCTGAGCGTCGCTCGGGTTTTCAGCCTCTCTACGATAGAAAAGAGCCAGCACATGAGTGCCAGCATCTCGCGGGCGGCCCGTCCGTCAACCATGCTTCGCCGTTTTCTTGCCTACTATGGCCCGCAGAAGCACCTTTTCATTGCCGATACCGTTTGCGCGCTCGTTATCGCAGGTATTGACCTTGCGTTTCCGGTGATTCTGCGCGCGCTCACCAACGGTCTTTTCACCAAGGGACAGCACGCGATTATGGCATCGATCGGCATGGTTGCCGTTGGGCTCGTAATCATGTACCTCATTCGTTGCGCATGCCGCTACTTCGTGTCTGCCCAGGGCCATATCATGGGCGCCCGCATGGAATCGCAGATGCGCCAAGACCTTTTCGACCAGTATGAGCGGTTTAGCTTCAGCTACTTCGATCGCGTGAACTCGGGTGACATGATGAGCCGCGTGGTCAATGACCTCTTCGATATCTGTGAGGCGGCCCACCACGTGCCGGAGTGGATCATCATCTGCGGCGTCGAGATTATCGGCGCGTTCGTGATCCTCTTTACCATCTCACCCGCGCTCACCGGGGTCATGGCACTTGTTACTGCTGGTTTCGTCGCGCTCATGGTGGTGCAGAACCTCCGCATGCGCTCCGTCTACACCGACAATCGCGTCAAGATCTCCGAGGTCAACTCACAGCTTCAGGACTCTCTCGCCGGCATGCGCGTGGTGAAGTCGTTCGCGAACGAAGAGACCGAGCGCATCAAGTTCCGCCGTTCCAACGACCGCTATCTCGGCTCGAAAGAGGCTATGTATCGCGTGATGGGAACCTATCAGGCCACGAGCGCGCTCATGACCGGGGCACTGTTCACGCTTGTAGTGGTGGCAGGCGGGTGCCTTGTTGCCGCAGGCCGCATGAGTGCGGTCGATATGGCAACGTTTGCGCTCTATATCAGCCTTTTTACCACGCCCATCGAGACCCTTGTCAACTCGACAGAAACGTTCCAGAAAGCCATCGCCGGCTTCCGCCGCATGGATGAAGTGCTTCAGAGCACGCCCGATATCGAGGATGCGCCCGATGCCCGCCCGCTCAAGGTGAGCGCTGGTGCTATCGAGTACCGCAATGTGTGCTTCAGCTACGAGGACCGCGAGCTCGAGGATGAGCATCGCGCGGGCGACGAGCGTCCGGTCATCGACCATCTCAGCCTCTCGATCCGCCCGGGCGAGACCATCGCGCTCGTGGGCTCGTCGGGCGGCGGCAAGTCTACAACGTGTTCGCTGCTGCCCCGCTTCTACGATGTGCAGGACGGTTCCATCTGCATTGACGGGCAGGATGTGCGAAGCGTCACGCAGCGGAGCCTGCGTCAGGCGATAGGCCTAGTTCAGCAGGACGTATATCTCTTCGACGGAACCATCGCCGAGAACATCGCGTACGGCAGGCCCGACGCATCGTTCGAAGAGATTGCCGAGGCGGCCCGCCGCGCGAACATCCACGAGTTCATCGAGAGTCTCCCCGAGGGCTACGATACGGTGGTGGGGGAGCGCGGAAGCCGTCTTTCGGGCGGTCAGAAGCAGCGCGTGGCCATCGCGCGCGTGTTCCTCAAGGATCCCGCGATTCTCATTCTCGACGAGGCAACTTCGGCGCTCGACAACGAGAGCGAGGAGGCAGTGCAGGAATCGCTCGAGCGCTTGGCGCGCGACCGCACGACGATCATCATCGCCCATCGCCTCTCGACCATTAAGAACGCCGACGAGATCGCGACCGTGGAGCGTGGCCGAGTTGTGGAGCGCGGCACCCACGAGGAGCTTCTCGCACAAAACGGCACGTACGCCCGCTACTATCGAATGCAGTTCGAGGGAATGCGTGCCACCAGCGCCTAAGGCTTGTGGCCTGCGCGGGGCCGCGGCTCTTGCGTGGAGGCATTCGCTCGCGTTCGGATTTGGCTCGACAGGAAGACGATGGGAAAGAAACGGCAGCTCACACCAGAAGAAGTGACCGAGCTCTTCTCGGAGGTCGACGCATCGGGCGTCATCGACCCTGCGCGCGTGAAAACGCGCAAGAAGCGCTTGATGTCATGGCGCGCCGCGCGCAGCGCTGGTGACGAGGAGGCCGAGGAGCGCCTGACCGCGGAAGACCGCCGCTCGCGCACGGGCAGCACGGTCGACCCGCTTTCTGACGAGGACCCTTCGGGTTCGAAGGTGGGCAACACCATCTCGCGCTTTGGCGTGGCGTTCATCGTGGGCATCATCGTGCTCGTAGTGGGCATGCAGGTGGGATACGGCGTCATGCGCCGCCTGAACACGGCAAACCTTTCGGACACGGTGAATACGGAGACCGTGAGCCGCGCCATCGAAGGCGGCTTGGAGTGGGGCAACGGATTCACCCAGTTCCCGAGCACCTTCACGGTGGACGAGGCAGATGAGCGCACGGGCGTGGTTGAGGTAAGCGTGGTTTCGACCGACGCGTCCAACGAGCTCGAACTGTTTTCTAACAGCCAGATCGAGGCAGCCGCGCTCGCTACGAACGCACTGCTTAACGACAACATCAATCGCGTGGTGTACAACGTCTCGGCCGTTATGGACGAGGATGGGAACATCGTGAGCGACGGGCTGTTCTCGTTCTTCCCTGTTGATGGCACCGAGCGGCAGATTTTCACGTTCATCTGGACGAAGAATATGTCTGAGGCGTCGAGCAACATCGACTGGGAGCTGCGGATTGCCGGTATGGACGAGGAGGTCGCCAGCCGTATTCAGAAGCAGGTGAACTCGGTGTCGTCGCTGATAGACACGCCGAGCGTCGACCAGAGCGATATCGAGGCTCAGGAAGACGAGCTGGCTTTGGAGCAAAGCCTTAAGGGCAGGGATGTGTTCTTGGGGACCGACGACGGCCAAACCCTGAGGGACGCTCTCTCCGCTGCGCATAACTCGGATGCGACGGCTGCGCAGCAGGATGCAGCCTCCGGGGATTCTTCAGGGCAATAGCGTTCTGCGGGGCGATAGGGCTCCGCGGTGCAAGAGGCATTCGGCCTCTCATATACTCGGATGTGCGCCTTTAGGGCATTGGGTTGCGCTAACCGGCCCGATTTTGGTGCTAAAGACCCCCTGCGGAAGTAGTTCGATGCAAAACTCTCGCCAAAGGATCGGATTTTGAAGCACGTGTCGAGTAGCCAACAGTATCACACTTCGTGTACCAGCACTTTTCGTTCACTCGCCATGGGGTATATCTGGGCCACTCGTTAAAATTCGACCCTTTGGCGAGAGTTTTGAAGCGCTGGTGCTGCAAGGGGGTAGATTCAGGCGAAAACGGGGTGCGAGTGAAGCCGGAAGCGAAAAAGCGGGGGTGTTTGTCCCGGTGGGACAAACACCCCCGCTCGAAAACAACAGCCAAAATGGGAGGGGCTATGCTAAGCGCCCCCTGAGAATCCTGGGCTGCTCTGTGTGGGCTATGCTAGCAGCGCCGTGACCTTCCCGAGCAGCGGCTCGTAACTAACGCCGCGCTCACGGAACTGCGGCTGCTTCGAGGAGACGATCATCGCGTCGTGCACGAAGTCGCCGGCGAAGCGGACGGCCTCGTCGAGCGCCTTTCCGGCCATGACGGCAGCCAGCAGGCACGAGCAGTACAGGTCTCCTGTTCCGTGCAGCATGTAGGGGAGCAGCTCGTTGTTTACCTCGAAGAACGCGCCCGACTGCGACCCAACGAAGTTACGGATGAGCCCATCGCCGCGCTGCACGCCCTTGAGTACCACGGTCTTGGTCCCCTTGGCAAGGAGCGCTTCCACCATTCGCCGCGCTTCGTCGTCCGAAATGCTCTCGCCCGCCCAGGCATCGCCGATCGGCTCATCGAGGATGATGGCGGCCTCGGTGAGGTTGGGGGTGAGAATGTCCGCGCCCTCGGCGAGCTCGGCCATGGCGGAGCAAAGCTCGGGGGTGTAGGTGGCATACACCTTGCCGTGGTCGGCCATGACGGGGTCAACGATGCGCAGGGCCTTCGGGTAGGTTTCGTAGATGCCCTTGATGATGTCTACCTGCTCGGGAGCGCCCAGGAAACCGGAGTACACGGCGTCGATATCGACCCCAATGCCCTTCCAGGCTTCGAGATAATCGGGCAGAATCGCGGTCGTATCGTGCATGTACCAGCCAGGAAACGCCGTGTGGCTCGAAAAAAGCGCGGTTGGCACAGGGCAGACATCGCAACCGGCGGCGGAGAGTACGGGAATGGCGACGCCGAGCGAGCACTTGCCGTAGCCGCACAGGTCGTGCACGGCAGCGACGCGCGGGATGTAGTCCCCCTCGCGTTGATAGAGGGGTGGCAGGGAGCTGGTGATTTGGTTAGACATGGATTGCCTTCTTTCTTCCGCGGACTTATGGACCAGCGTACGAGACACCAGCATAGTGCTTGCATGCCCTGCGCGGGGCGAGAAACACGTTCGTTACGCAACGAACGCGGAGCGGCCATGAAGCAGGTTGCCGATTCTGAGCCGGTGGGGCGTAGATTCGCTATCGGCGCACGGGAGAGTTGGTGGTGCGCCGGCGCGCGATGAATCCATTTCTCCGCTGCATGCCGAGCGGCGCGAAATGGGTTCTACACGCGAGCGTGGGGTATTTTTTGGTATTTGACCTGCGAGTCTAATGGGAGGACTTTGCACATGAGCGCGGGGAATCCATTGATATCCGCTGCTACCCCGAGGCGCTCTTGGTTATGCCCTCGACCGCGTGGTGGATTCGCGCACCACAAGCTCGGTTTCCATGGTCATTGACTGCGGCGCGGCAGCCCCCTTCATGCGTTCGAGGAGGATGTTACAAGCGGTATAGCCCATACGATAGCGCGGCTGGTTCACGGTGGTGAGTGTGGGCGTCGTCATGATAGCGTTGTCGGTGTTGTCGAAACCTACGACCATGAGGTCGCCGGGAACCGTAAGCCCAGCTCGCAGCGCAGCACTGATAACCGCAGCTCCATAGGTGTCGGAGCATGCGAATACGCCGTCGGGGGCGTTGGCAGATTCCAGCATGTGGCACACCGCGGAGTGGGCAAGGCCGTAGCTGTTGTCGGGCACGCGCACGATCTCGCTGTAAAAGGGGTTGTCGAGCCAGGGGATGTTGACCATGATGAGGCCGGCGCCACCCTCGAATTCGGCGGAGTTGTACTGTCCAACAGCCGAAGAATAATTGAGCTCGCGTATGTTTGCATTCACGCGCGCCGCGGTCTTTGAGCTTACGAGCTCGGGATGGTTGAACACGCGCGAAACGGCGGCCGCGGGCGCATGATCGGCGTGCTGTTCGGTGCTCTTTCGTATGACGTAATCGATAAGATCATCATCGCGCTCAAGATGGATGCGCTGATCCAGGACACGATCAAGGGCGTTATCCTGATCATCGTGATCATGATCCAGGTGGCAGGGCCGCAGATCAAGGAGTTCTTTGGGCGTAAAGGGACGAGAAGCTCGGAGTAGCGGCCTGCGTTGAGCTGCGGCGCAGGGCGGTGCGGACAAGAAGCGCTGCTGCGTTTGGCGGCGGTGCGGCTGCTGATGAGCGCCAGACCCGCTGGTCCCGCCGACGTTCGTGAAACATATTCCTTCTTTCCAGGGCTCCGTGCATGACGACGCAAGGGCCCTTTACGTTGCTACATATTCAATTGACGTGCGGGGAATGACAAAGCGTTTGACTTTTGTAGACACGTCATGTGCTCCTGAACCAAGAAGTTGTCCGACGCCCAAATGGAGCGCGAGCTGCGGAAGAACGCGACGGTTTTGCGCAGCATACAGCATTTGGTTTTGTGAACCATCGAGCCGAGATGATTGACATCAAGTAGGAATCGGATATTGTGAAGACAGCAAAGCGCCCGAACGGTGTGTAATACACCCACCTCCGGCGCTTTCTTTATGTCTGGAGTATGAATTACTTTGTCCTTTACGGTTCCAGGGGCCTTACGTGCGATGCCGACAGATGCCTCTATCGAGGCCATCTACGACAGGCTTGCCACCAAAAAGAGACTTGAATGAACTATCCCCCCAAAGGGGAGGCGCCGTCGTGTGGTCGGAGCTTTACCGCACCGAGCCGTACCGTATGGATTGGGACTAGCCCACACTTTTGTCCTATAGCCCAACCTGTCTGTAGGGGCTCTGCGTTGCCGCGAGGCACATTGAGACGTGCAAAATCGCGGCTGCAAGTACTCGGAGCTTGTATTTTGCCGGCCACCGACGGAGTAATTCGGTGAGCGGAAAACCCGAGGTAACGTAGACTATAGTTTACGTTTTCAAGCAGATTATGTTACCCCCTACTGATAAGGTAACGTACAATTTCTTGCGCACTTTGACAGCGGAATAGCGTCCAGATTGGAAGGAGGGCACGGCCCGCCCCGGTATGATTTGAGTTGCCTAGATTCGATCAGACTGGAGGAAGACCATGCGCGCGACCGCGAGGCTGAGGTGCGTCGCCGAGGGCGAGTGCGACTCCCGCCGCTACCTGGACGTGACGCTGCTGGACGAGTAGCCGCACCGGATGGCGGGCCCATGGGGCTGTCGGAAAGTGCGCAAGAATCTTGACGGTACCTCGGTTTAATGATTGAGCAGCGTATTGGTCGCGACCTTTAGCGCGCAATCGATTATTCCGAAGATCGGGACAACTGCTTATCAAAATCAGGACATGCATTGATTAATCAGGCAGGGGATTCGCTAAAAACCGGACAATAATCAGGACATGTACTGATTTATTAAGACATGTCCTGACTGCGTCTTGATTTTGATGGGACGACCGGACTATTTGACGACGAGATACCGGGCACCCGCACCTTGTCCAACAAGCTCAAGCGCGCCCTTTTCGACAAGCTTTGCGAGTTCTCGGTAGGCCTGCTTCTCGGTGAGGTGGAGCAAACTCTCAACGTCCCGTCGTCTTATTTCTCCACCTTGCTGGCGCGCCAACTTCATAATCAGCTCCGGATATCTAATTTTGTCGATATCAGATTGGCGAACAAAACCAGACCCTTTTCCAGAGCGAGCATATACTTTGCTGCTGAGTATGTAGGCTCGGTTGCTAGCATTGCCAATCCCCTCAACTATCCCCGCTTCGACAAGCGCTTCCACTATCGATCTGGTGACGGCATCGGTGGTGTGGGTCTGGGAAGAGAGCTCTGTGATCGTTAGCCTTCTTTGCTGCTTCAAAGCATCAAGGACTAGAAGCGATTTCAAGGACAGGGGGCGCCCGGTACGCTCGCGCTCCTCGTCGAGCATCTGCATGAACAGCCTGACGGGAGCACTTCGTGCTATGAAGACGCTCACGCTTGCGGAAGTGCTTCCGGAATAATCGGGCAGTGGACGGCCGCAGTAGAGAGACCCTTCAAAAATTCTATCGACGCCGCGTCCGGTTTTCTCGGCGAGGCCGATGCGCTTGAGCGCGCCCATTAGGCACTCATTGCGACCGTGGGGCTCAACCGTGAGCAGGTTGTCGACGGTAACACCTTCCATAAACCCACCCGGGTTAGATATGGTGAGGCCCTCATCGTCTACAAGTACTCTCACCCGTCCGAGCGCAGCGTAATCCCTGTGTCCAAATGCGTTCACGAGGGCTTCGCGGTATGCCCTATGGTCGAATTCGGGGATTGATTGTCTGAAGAGGCCGTCCTCGTATTCCCTCTCAGGGTTCCATGGACTAAGCATCTCGTACATCTTTTCAATGGTATAGAGCAGGGGTTGATCGAAGTCCTGGTTAACACGGATTTCGGTTCCTTCGAGGACTTGAAAGGTCGCGGAAGACGTGGGGATGGTGCGAGAGATGACCTCTGGTTTGCCGGCAAGGAGGATGCCCATGACCGTGGGCGTGATCCTGCCGTCGACCGTTGTCGTCATGCGCAGCGCGCTGAGGATTTCTTCATCCGAGAGCTCAAGAAGTGCCTGATCGCTGTTTCTACTGCGTGAGAGGATATCGCGCAGCCGGGCAATTTCTTCAGAGCCGAAGTCGTCTATGCTCGTATCGGGCAGGGGGAACGCCGAGTAGTCAAGCTGCCCGATGGCGGAAAGCCTGGTTATGATTTCATAGGGGTAGAGCGGTACGCTCTCGGGGCTGCCGTCTGCTTTGAGCTTTCGTCGCATGATCTTTCCATCGCTAGACGAAACGATGGCGGTTGACTTCGGAATCTCAATCTCAACAATCTGGACACCGTCCTCATCCATTACGCCGTTCGCGTTGAGAAGCAGCGTTGAGACTCTTGCAGGCACAGGCGGCACCGTTTTGTTGGCGACAAGCGCGGCGAGTTTTGTGGTACCGGCGTGGTCCTGGTGAATCCCTGTGGGAGTCCCGTCGTCTTCAACGCCGAGGTAGATTGTGCCGCCTTCGGTGTTGGTAAGAGCGACCACCGTGTCGATGAGTTCTCCGTCGGGGAGCCTCTTCCGATCACTTTTGAACTCGTACTTAAGGGTTTCCCTCTCTGGGATATCTCGCGCAACAGTCATAATGGCCCCTCGCATGCCTCTGGTATCAGGGCGGGATGTTTGTCCGGCATGCGGATCGGGCTTGCCTGTTGCGCGGCCCTTCTGCCCATGGAGTCTTTCTGTGGACGAGGACAAATAATGAGAGGGAAATGAATATTTTATCCATAAGGAGTATGCCAAGTTGAATAAAAGATAAATAATGATCATTTTGAGACAATACATGACTACAATAGCAAACGGCCTATTAACCTTTAATCCGGTCCAGAGAGCCCGGGAAGGAGCGAACATGGCACCACAAGACATGGCGGCCGAGCTTGCCAGCACTTGCGATGCGAGCCCATCGGCTCGTCGGGCGCGCGTAAGCGACCTCGCGGCGCGCATGCTATCAAAAACCAGCAAACAATCGAGTGACCCAGCCATCTTGCTACTGGCCGACGGCACGGCGTTCTACGGACGCTCGTGTGGCGCCGCAGGCACAGCGGTGGGGGAGGTGTGCTTTAACACCTCGCTCGAGGGATACTTCGAGGTCGTGACGGACCCGAGCTATGCCGGGCAGATCGTGACCATGACCTACCCCCAGATAGGGAACTACGGCATCGACCTTGCCGATACCCAGACGGCGCCGGGTATGCCGGGCAGGCGCGTGGGGAACGTGAAGCCGGCACTGCGCGGTCTCGTGGTGCACGATATGTGCCATGTGCCGTCGAACTGGCGCTCGACCATGAGCCTGCCGGAATACCTCGAGGAGCGCGGCGTCGTCGCCATCGAGGGCATCGATACGCGCGCGCTCGTGCGGCACCTGCGCGACAACGGAGCACAAAAGGGCATCGTCTCAACCGAGGTATTCTATCTTGCCGAGCTCGCTCACATGCTCGATAGCGCCCCAGATCTCGTGGGGACGAACCTCGTGCAGACCGTAAGCTGCAAGGAGGCCTACGGATATGGTGCGTCGAGCCTTTCCCAGAACCGCGCCTTCGCTGCGGCCGCCCCGGCCAATGCGCGCAAGAAGGTCGTGGTGTACGACTGCGGCGTGAAGAGGGGCATCATCGAAGGGCTCGCGCGTGTGGGGTGCGAGCTTCTCGTCGTGCCATGGGACACGCCTGCCTCCGAGGTGCTCAAGCACCGCCCCGACGGCGTCTTTCTTTCCAACGGGCCAGGCGACCCGGACGCCGTGGAGGAAACGTACACCCAGGTTCAGCGGCTTATTGGCAAGGTGCCCATCTTCGGCATCTGCTTGGGGCACCAGATGATCAGCCTTGCTGCCGGAGCCGCCATGGAGAAGCTCGCCTACGGGCATCGCGGAGGCAATCAGCCGGTTATGAATCTGCTTACGCACCGCGTGGAGATCACCGCGCAGAACCACGGGTTCGGCCTCGTGTTCCCGAGCCTGGGGGTGCTCGTGCCGGAGCTTTCGGGCGGCGTGTCCGAGCACCCTTGCGGATCCGATGGCGCTCCTGCCACCGGCGACCTGCGATTCTGGGTCGAGCGGGGCGTGGCGCCCGTGGTGAGCAATGAGCGCTTCGGACGCATCCGCCTCACGCACGTGAACCTGAACGACGGTACCGCCGAGGGCATTCAGCTGCTCGATGCCCCTGCGTTCAGCGTGCAATACCACCCCGAGGCCGCGCCTGGCCCTACCGATGCGCATTACCTGTTCACCGCGTTCATGCGCCTCATGGATGGCGACCGCGATTACCTGGATATCGATATCGCCAAGGACCGCCTCGCAGGGTGGACCTTCGCCGAGGAGCCGGTTGCCTAGCGAGGCGAGCTCAGGCCTGCTTTTCGCCGCGCAGCGGAAGTTTTTCGTCGAATCGCGTCATTTCCTGGCAGTTATTTCAGATATGAACGATTCGGAATGCGCGAAACGGCGCTGTAGGGCGAAAAGAGGGTGTGTTAATTGCGAATTTGGGCGATTTTTATCCTGTGGGCGCCCAGCAAACAGGAAATCGGCACCGTATCGAAGGTTCAATCGTTCATATCTGAAATAACTGACAGGATTTGAGCGATTTTTAGAAAAAAGGAGGGCTCATGCCCAAACGTACCGACATCAAGCGGATTCTCGTCATCGGGTCCGGCCCGATCGTCATCGGCCAGGCCTGCGAGTTCGATTATTCTGGCGCTCAGGCCTGCAAAGTGCTCAAGGAGGACGGCTACGAGGTCGTTCTGGTCAACTCAAATCCGGCTACGATCATGACGGACCCGGGGCTTGCGGACCGCACCTATGTTGAGCCCGTGACCCCAGAGTTCATCGAGAAGGTGATCGCCCGAGAGCGTCCCGACGCCCTGCTTCCCACGCTCGGTGGGCAGACGGGCCTCAATGCCGCTGTGGAGCTGGCCAAGAACGGCACGCTCGATGCATATGGCGTCGAGATGATCGGGTGCGACCTTGCCGCCATCGAGCGGGGCGAGGACCGCAAGCTCTTCAATGAGGCCATGGCCGAGATCGGTCTGGAGGTTGCCCGCAGCGGTTACGCTTATTCCATCGATGATGCGCTCGCTATCGTGGCGCGCGTGGGCTACCCCTGCGTGCTGCGCCCGAGCTTTACCCTGGGCGGCGCGGGTGGCGGTATCGCGCACGATGAGCAGGAGCTGCGCGAGATCGTGCGCCAGGGCCTCGAGCTCTCTCCTGCCGGCGAGGTGCTCGTGGAGGAATCCATCGAGGGCTGGAAAGAGTACGAGATGGAGGTCATGCGCGACCGCGCTGGCAACGGCATCATCGTGTGCTCCATCGAGAACCTCGACCCCATGGGCGTGCACACGGGCGATTCCATCACCGTGGCGCCGGCGCAGACCCTTTCCGACCTGGAGTACCAGCGTATGCGCGTGGCCTCGCTGGCCATCCTGGAGAAGGTGGGCGTGGAGACGGGCGGATCCAATGTGCAGTTTGCCGTGAATCCCAAGAACGGCCGCCTCATCGTGATCGAAATGAACCCGCGCGTGAGCCGAAGCTCGGCGCTTGCGTCCAAGGCCACCGGATTCCCCATCGCCAAAGCAGCGGCTCGCCTTGCGGTGGGCTACACCCTCGACGAGATCGTAAACGACATCACCAAGGCCACGCCGGCGTGCTTCGAGCCCAGCATCGATTACTGTGTGGTCAAGGTGCCGCGCTTCGCATTCGAGAAGTTCAAGGGCACCGACACTACCCTCACAACGCGCATGAAGGCGGTGGGAGAGATTATGGCCATCGGCCGCACGTTCGAGGAGGCGTTCGGCAAGGCCATGCGCTCGCTCGAAGACGGGCACGCCGGGCTGAGCGCGGGCGGCGACAACCTTGCTGCCGTGCCGGATGACGAGCTTGGGGGCCGCGTGGCATCGCCCACCGAGGACCGCATCTTCGCGCTCGCCGAGGCGCTCCGTCGCGGATGGAGCCATGAGCGCGTGCACGAGCTCACCGGCATCGATTCGTGGTTCATCTCGCGCATCGCCGACATGATCGCCGTGCAGGAGAGCGTCCGGGGCCTGCGCGTGGAGGACATCGATGCCGACGCCATGCGTCTGCTCAAACAATACGGTGCGAGCGATGCCGAGATCGCGCAGCTCACCGGGAGCGACGAGCGCTTCGTTCGGGCCTATCGCAAGGGGCTCGGCGTTGTTCCCTGCATGAAGACCGTCGATACGTGCGCCGCGGAGTTTGCGAGCGCAACGGAGTATCACTACAAGACCTACGAGGGCCTCATGCGGGTATCGCCCGACGCGAGCCGTGGCGTTGCGGCAGACGAGGTGACCCGAGCGCGCAAGCCCAAGGTGATGATTCTGGGCGCGGGGCCCAACCGTATTGGCCAGGGCATCGAGTTCGATTACTGCTGCGTGCACGCGAGCTACGCGCTGGCGAGCCGCGGCTTCGAGACCATCATGGTGAACTGCAACCCCGAAACCGTCTCCACCGACTACGACACGTCCGACCGGCTGTACTTCGAGCCGCTTACCTACGAGGACGTCATGGATATCGTCGATGTGGAGCGCCCCGACGGCGTGGTGGTGACGCTCGGCGGCCAGACCCCGCTCAAGCTGGCCCGCGCGCTCGCCGATGCTGGCGTGAAGATTATGGGCACGCAACCCGATGCCATCGACCTTGCCGAGGACCGCGAGCGATTTAGCGCCCTGTTGGACCGCATGCGCATCATGTATCCGCCGGCGGGCGAGGCGCGGAGCTTCGAGGAGGCGGAGCAAGTTGCGGCGCGGATCGGGTTCCCGCTGCTCGTGCGCCCGAGCTACGTGCTGGGTGGCCGCGGCATGATGATCGCCTACGACGCGGAGCACCTTCGGGAGTACATGGCCGAGGCCGCGCGCGTCTCGCCTGACTACCCCGTCTACCTCGACCGGTTCCTCGAGGGCGCTATGGAATGCGACGTGGACGCGCTCTGCGACGGGGACGAGGTCTATATCGGCGGCATCTTGGAGCATATCGAGGAGGCCGGTATCCATTCGGGCGATTCCGCCACGTGCATTCCGCCCTTCAGCTTCTCCGACGCGCTCGTGGCGAAGCTGCGCGACACCACGGCGCGCATTGCCATGGCGCTTGGCGTGCGCGGCCTAGTGAACGTGCAATATGCCATCCAGGGTGAGCAGGTCTATGTGATCGAGGCAAACCCGCGCGCGAGCCGAACGGTGCCGTTCATCTCGAAGGCCACGGGTGTTCCGCTCGCCAAGTGCGCGGCGTGCATCATGGCGGGGGAGAAGATCGCCGACCTGCACCTGCCTGCCGACGACCGGCGGCTCGACTGGTTCTGCATGAAGGAAGCGGTGATGCCGTGGGGCCGCTTCCCGGGCGCCGACGTGGTGCTCGGCCCGGAGATGAAGTCGACGGGCGAGGTGATGGGCATCGCGAAGAGCTATCCCGAAGCATATGCCAAGACACAGCTTGCGATCAGCTACGAGCTTCCCACGCCGGAGAGCGGCAAGGTGTTCATCTCGGTGAATGATCGCGACAAGCGCAACATCCTCTCGCTCGCGCGCATCCTGCGGTACCTGGGGTTCGAGATTTGCTCAACCGAGGGCACGGCCCGCGTGCTGGTTGGCGGCAACGTGAAGTGCGAGGTGGTGCGCAAGTTCAGCGAGGCGCACCCCAACATTGGGGACATGGTGGCGAATGGAGAGATCGCCCTCATGATCAACACGCCGTTCGGGCAGGAGTCTCGTGGCGACGGGTACCAGCTGCGCACCGAGGCCGTGCGTCGCGGGGTCACGTGCATCACGGCCTTGAGCGCGGCGAACGCCTTCGTGGCAGCGGTCGAAGCCGTTGAGGACGCTCGCCTCGATCGCGGCGAGGACATGGGGGTCATCGCCCTGCAGGACCTCCCCCAGTACGAGGTGTAGGGCGCTTCTGCCTCGATGCGTCCGGGCCTGCGGATTCTGGAAGATTGCGATGCCGGCGGCGGCCGGGGTACCCCACCCCGCTGCCGCCGGGGGCACCCCGGCGATTTCGCCCCGCTGCCGCCGGCCGGCGTTTCTCGGCAGCCCCGCCCCGTTGCCGCCGGGGGCACCCTGCTCCCCTGGCGAGGGTGCCCCGTTCATGGCGATACGATGTTAATTGACCTAAGTTAGTAACAATTTACGCATAATCTAAGTAAGCGAGCGGATCAAGAAGACGGGGCAGGTACAATCCCGTTTCGTTCCTCAATCTGCGGATGCGATGCCGGCGGCGCGAATGCGGCACCGGTGGCATGAAGACGAAGCCTAAGACGCGAACGCGGCACGGGCGACGCAAGGGCGATGCCGGTGCCGCGACTGCAATGCCGGCGACACGAATGCGATGGTGGCGATTCCCAATGGACGAGAACAGCAGGGCGATACATGACGACGTGCGCCAGCGGGCGGTCGAACTGCTCGAAGCCGATGTGGGCCGCCGCCACCTCGCGCGCGAGCTTGGGGTGAGCGATGCGACGGCCCGGCAATGGGCCCGCGCGTTTGCCGTGGGCGGTGCGGAGGCCGTGCTCAACGCTGGGAGCCACCGCAAGGTGTACGACTACGAGACCAAGCTCGCCGCCGTGAAGGAGCACGTGGAGCGCGGCAAGTCGGTCCGCGATGTGATGGTTAAGTATCAGATTCCCAGCGAATCTTCGCTCAAGGCGTGGTGCCGAGCGTACCGACGCGACGGCGCGCATGCGCTCGTCAACAAACGTCGAGGTCGCAAGCCCAGGTCTTCGGCAGAATCCTCGTCGTAGGAGCATTTCCCGCGGCGCAGCGCGCGTGCTATCATGGTCCGCGGTCAAGCATTCAAGGCTGCCCGCGGGCAGCAGAAGGGAGCAGCATGCTCAACGCTATTGAGATCGCGCCGAAGGTTTGGTGGGTCGGCGGGCTCGACTGGAACGAGCGCCAGTTCCACGGCTACACCACCGAACGCGGCATTACCTACAACGCCTATCTCATCATGGACGAGAAGGTAACGCTCATCGATACCGCTAAGGCGACCTTCACCGACGAGTTCGTTCAGCGCATCAGCCAAGTGGTCGATCCGGCGAAGATCGATGTCGTGATCACCAACCACGTGGAGATGGACCACTCCGGCAGCCTGCCCAAGATCCACGAGTTCGCGCCGAGCGCGACCATCTACGCCAGCGCTCCGGCCGGCGTGAACGAGATCCGCGCGCACTACGGCATCGAGGTCGAGGGCGTGAAGACCGGCGACTCGCTGAGCATTGGCGAGCGCACGCTCCACTTCGTGCAGACGCCCATGGTCCATTGGCCCGACAACATGGTCACTTGGTGCCCCGAGGACGGCATCCTCTTCTCGAACGACGCCTTCGGCCGGCATTTCGCCACGAGCAAGCGCTTCGACGACGAGAACGACCTTGCCGAGGTCATGAAGCAGGCCAAGAAGTACTACGCCAACATCGTGTGGCCGTACGGTGCCCAGGTGCAGAAGGCCATGGGCGCGCTCGCGGGCCTCGACATCAAGATGATCGCTCCCTCGCACGGCGTGATTTGGCGCAGCAACATCCCCGCCATCCTGGAGAAGTACCAGGCTTGGAGCACCTACCAGACCGAAGACAAGGCCGTGGTGGTGTTCGACTCCATGTGGCACTCCACCGAGCTTATGGCGCGCGAGATCTGCGACGCCTTCATCAAGGAGGGCGTGACGGCCCAGCTCATCGACCTCAAGCACACGCACATCTCGGACATCATGCTCTATATGTGCGACGCGCGCTACGTGGCGGTTGGCTCGCCCACCCTCAACTCCAACATGATGCCCACGGTGGCGAGCTTCCTCACCTACATGCGCGGCCTTTCGCCCAACAACAGCCAGCGCATCGGTATCGCGTTCGGCAGCTATGGCTGGGCGCCGCTGGGCCCCAAGCAGGTCGAGCAGGCCATGCAGGACGCCAAGTTCGAGATGCCCGTGCCCGTGATCACCCAGCAGTGGATTCCTGGCGAGGAGAAGCTCACCGAGATCCAGGATACGGTGAAGAAGATCATCGAGGACACCCGCTCGTAGTTATCGAGGACACCCGCGCGTAGCGGTTGCAAAAGTCTGACGATCGGCCCCGGTTGCGTAAGTGCGCAGCCGGGGCTTTTTGGTGGGGCGGGCTTGGGCGGAGGAGAGACGGGGCCGGGTGCTGGCAAGGCAGCGCCTTTTTTGGTGAGCCGCAGCCGGACGGTGAGGCGGTGCCCGGTGGCGGGGGAGTGTTCCGCCAAGGCTGGCTGGCGGCGGGGAGGCTGGGTCTGCGTGGCGAGGAGGCGGCAGCCCCGGCCCGGATTGGGCGCGCCGTTGCGCAACGCATTGCCGTTCACCGCCGAATTCCTACCGCACGGGGGGTCAAGTTAGCTACAATATGTAAACGTTTGGTGTGTTGAGGAGGCACACGAATAAAACCCGTCTTATCGGATCCATGGATTGAGGAGGAGACACATGAGTCTCATCGCGGCGCTTGTCGCCGTACCGCTCATCGCGGCGGTACTGCTCATGCTGTTCCGGAGCGAATCCCAGCGCAACGTCATTACGATTGCGGCGGCAGCGATAACGGGTGTTACCGCTGTGGCGTTCGCGGTGCAGTACCTGTTCGTCGGCCACGTATCCTTCGCGTTGCCCCAGGAGACGAGCTACATCGCTACCTGGGTATTCACGGCGATCGACATCGTGCTCTGCGCGGTCATCTTGTGGCATGCCGTGCGCTACAAGAACCGGCTCGCCCTCGTTCTCGGTCTCGTTCAGACCGTCGGCGTGATCGCGTTTGCAAACATGACGCTCTCCGAGGGCGCCGGCCACATGCTCCCCGAGCCGCTCTACAGCGATCAGCTCTCGGTGATTATGGTACTCATCGTGGGCCTTGTGGGCAGCGCCATCTGCGTCTACGCGCTCGGCTACATGCACGACTTCCAGCATCATGAGCCCGCCGGCGCGCCCGACCGCCGCCACTTCTTCAGCGCGCTCATGTTCATCTTCCTCTCCGCGATGTTCGTCATCGTGCTCTCCGACAACCTCGAGTGGCTCTTCACCGGCTGGGAGATCACGACGGTCTGCTCGTTCCTCATGATCGGGTACACCCGCACGGACGAGGCCATCAAGAACTCCTTCCGCCAGATCAACCTCAACATGATCGGCGGCCTGGCCTTCCTCGCGGCCCTCATCATGCTCCACTTCGGCGGTATCGAGCTCTCGCTCGCCGCGTTCATCGAGACAGCGAGCACCACCCAGGCCGCCGTGCTCATCTTCCCGATCCTGCTGCTTTCGGTTGCGGGCCTCACGAAGGCCGCGCAGATGCCGTTCCACAGCTGGCTTCTCGGCGCCATGGTGGCCCCGACGCCCACGAGCGCCCTGCTCCACTCCTCCACGATGGTCAAGGCCGGCGTCTTTCTGCTGGTTAAGCTCGCGCCCGTTTACATGGTCTTCCCTGCGGCCTCCATCATGGTCGTTACCGTGGGCGGCGTGACCTTCGTGCTCTGCAGCTTCATGGCCATCAGCCAGAGCAACGCCAAGCGCGTGCTCGCGTACTCCACGATTGCGAACCTCGGCCTCATCGCCGCCTGCGCTGGCGTGGGCATCGCCGAGGCCGCTTGGGCCGCGGTCTTCCTCATCATCTTCCATACGGTGTCCAAGTCGATCCTGTTCCTGTGCGTGGGCACGGTTGAGCACCGCATCGGCAGCCGTAACATCGAGGACATGGACGGCCTCTTCAGCCGCCTGCCGCGCCTCACCCGCTTCATGATGCTCGGCATCCTGGGTATGTTCGTGGCGCCGTTCGGCATGCTCATCTCCAAGTGGGCCACGCTCGTCTCGTTCGCCGAGACCGGCAACGTGGTCTTCCTCATCCTGCTCGCCTTCGGTTCTGCCGCTACCTTCTTCTTCTGGGCCAAGTGGCTCGGCAAGCTTGCGGGCGTGGCCCAGAAGGCCGAGAACGTCGAGGCGGGCGTGCATCGCTCGGAGTGGTTCGCCATCGGCTCCATCGCCGTGCTCATGCTCGCGTGCTGCCTTGGCCTGCCGGCCATCTCCCTCGGCGTGGTCTCCCCGTACCTCGAGGCTACGTTCGGTAGCAACCCGCAGTTCCTCGGCGTGGACAACATGCTCATCATGGCGGTCATCGTAGCGTTCATCGCCATCGTCTTCCTCACCCCGTGGGGCCGCGCGAGCAAGAAGCGCCGTGTTGAGGTCTATCTGGGCGGCACCTGCACCGATCCGGACAGCCGCCGCTTCCACGGATCCATGGGCCGCACCATGACGTCCACCAAGCGCAACTGGTACATGCAGGACATCTTCCCCGAGCATGCCCTCACCAACGTGGGCGTGATCGTGTGCCTGGGCATCATCCTCATGGCCTTTGCCGCCTGCTTCATCTTCAACACCGACGTGCTCACCGGCGGTACGTTCTATGTTGAACGCCTGCCGCGCCTCGTGGGCCCCGGGCTTCCCGGCCTGCTGCTCGGCGTTGTGGTCTTCGCCGTCTGCGCGCCTGTTATCGGCTGCCTGCTCGACGGGCTCGACCGCAAGGTGAGCGCGCACATGCAGGGGCGCGTGGGCCCCAAGCTGCTGCAGCCTTACTACGACGTGCGCAAGCTCCTCGCCAAGGAGCAGGCGAGCGTCAACGCGGTGGACGAGGCGTACATCACCTGCGCCATCATCTTCTGCCTGCTCGCGGGCGGCATGTTCATCTCTGGTTCCAACCTGCTCATGTGCGTGTTCCTGGTTACCCTGGCCACGCTCTTCGTGATCATCGCGTCGTACTCCGCGCGGAGCCCCTTCGCCGATACCGGCGCGGACCGCGAGTGCCTGCAGGTGATGAGCTACGAGCCCATGCTCCTCATCATGACCGTCGGCTTCTTCGGTGCGACGCAGTCGTTCGATACCGCGTCGCTCCTTACGCTCGAGCAGCCGATGATCATCTCGCTCATCCCGATCTTCCTGGGCTTGCTCTTCATCCTCACCATCAAGCTGCGCAAGAGCCCGTTCGACTACTCCTATAGCCACCATGCGCACCAGGAGCTCGTCAAGGGCATCACGACCGAGATGGAGGGCCGCACCCTCGCCAAGGTCGAGATCATGCACTGGTGCGAGACGGTGCTCTTCCTCATGTGGGTGGGCATGTTCTTCATCTGGGATAACCCCATCTCTTTTGTGGTTGCGTTGGCGGTCGTGGCCCTCACCTGGTTCTTCGAGGTGTTCATCGACAACAACAGCGCGCGCACCAAGTGGCAGTTCGGCCTCAAGTACGCGTGGCTCGTGGCGCTCGTTGCGGGCGTCGTCAACCTGTTCTACATGCTTATCACCCCGTTCATCTAAGGAGAGCATATGGGTTACGCATCCAAATCGCCGTGGCTCATCCATTACGACGGATCGAGCTGCAACGGCTGCGACATCGAGGTGCTCGACTCGCTCATGCCGCTCTATGACCTCGAGCGCTTTGGCATCATCAACACGGGCAACCCCAAGCATGCGGACATCTTCCTCGTGACGGGCTCGGTGAACCACCAGAACATCAACGTGGTGAAGCACATCTACGAGCAGATGATGGAGCCGAAGGTTGTCGTGGCGTGCGGTATCTGCGCGTGCACGGGCGGCGTGTTCCGCGATTGCTACAACATCATCGGCGGCGTGGACAAGGCCATTCCGGTGGACGTGTACGCGCCCGGTTGCGCGGTGCGCCCCGAGACCATCATCGACGCCGTGCTCAAGGCCGTTGAGATTTTGGACGAGAAGGCGAAGCGCTTGGCGGCGGGCGAGGACCCGGCGACGATCGGCAAGCCGATGCCCGAAACGCCGAACGCCCCGGTTGACGAGCGCCATGCTGCTGCTGAGGCTACGGCGAAGGCCGGAGAAGCTAAGACCGAGCAGCCCGCGGCTGCGACCAAGCAGACGAACGAGTAGGAGGCGCGGATGTACACCACCGAGTATGTAACCATCCCGCTGGGCGAGCTGCTCACGCGCGTGCAGACCTTCAAATACGAGGGGCTTCGCTTCGTGCAGATGGCAGCCGAGACCACCGCACAGGGTATGGACCTCTTCTACACCTTCTATGACGAGGTGAACGATAAGGCCATCACGCTCGACATCTACGATATCGACGAGACGAGCGAGGTGCCCTCTATCCAGAACATGTACTTCACGGCGTTCAGCTACGAGAACGAGACGCACGACCTGTTCGGCGTGAAGTTCGTGAACATGAAGCTCGACTTTGGCGGGCACTTCTTCAATGTGGCGGTTGATTCGCCCATGACCGTCATCACGCCCGAGCAGAAGGCCGAGCGCGAGAAGGCGGCCAAGGTCGCTGCCGCTAAGGCAGCCAAGGCGCGCAAGGCAGCAGAGGAGAAGTCTGCGGCCGAGGCCGATGCCGCCGCCGCGGCCAAGATTGCTGCTGTGGAGGCCGGCAAGAGCGCTGCCAGCGTTGGCGACGTTGCCGACCCGGCCGCAGCTGCTGCTCCCGCGAGCGCCGCTGCCGCGGATGCGGGCGATGCGGGTGCCGATGCCCCCGCCGCCAGCGCCCCTTCGGCCGACGACCGCGCCGCCAAGATGGAGGCAAAGCTTGCGGCCATGGATCCCGAGAAGGCAGCCAAGGTGCGTGCCGCCCTTGCGGCCCGCGCTGCAAAGGAGGCGAAGTAGCGTGGCAACCCGTTCTGTCATCCCCTTCGGTCCGCAGCATCCGGTGCTGCCGGAGCCGGTGCACCTAGACCTTGTCGTTGAGGACGAGCGCGTGGTGGAGGCCATCCCGCAGATTGGCTTCGTGCACCGCGGCTTGGAGAAGCTCGTGCAGAAGCGCGACTTCAACCAGTTCGTGTACGTTGCCGAGCGCGTTTGCGGCATCTGCAGCTTCGGCCATGGTTACGGCTATGCGTCGGCAACCGAGAAGCTCATGGGCATCGAGATTCCGCGCCGCGCTGAGTACCTCCGCGTGATTCTGGAGGAGCTCTCCCGCTGCCACTCGCACCTGCTGTGGCTGGGCCTTCTGGCCGACGCGTTCGGATTCGAAGCGCTCTTCAACCACTGCTGGCGCCTGCGCGAGACCGTACTCGACATCTTCCAGCGTACGTGCGGCGCGCGCATCATCCTTTCCATCACGATCGTGGGCGGCATGGCGCACGACATCAGCGACGAAGACCTCAAGTGGGTCTGCGAGCAGCTTGAGGGCCTCAAGCGCGAGTATCGCGAGATCGTGGACACTATGTTCAACGATGTGACCGTGCGCGAGCGCCTGTGCGGCGTGGGCTACATCAGCTTCGAGGACGCGCTCGAGCTCTCGATGGTCGGTCCGTTTGCCAAGGGCTCGGGCATCGAGCACGACATGCGTACCACCGGGTACGGCGCATACGGCGACCTGGAGCACTTCGAGCCCATCATCTCGACCGAGTGCGACTGCTATGCTCGCTGCAAGGTTCGCTGCGAGGAGGTCTTCCAGTCCATCGACATCATCGAGGAGCTCGTGAAGAAGATCCCGCACGACGGCATTGGCGGCAAGCCGAAGGCGAAGGTGGTCCCCGAGGGCCAGTCGCTCGTCATGATCGAGCAGCCGCGCGGCGAGGCGTTCTACTACGTGCGCGGCAACGGCACCAAGAACCTCGACCGCTTCCGCATGCGCACTCCAACTTCCCAGAACCTGGGCGGTCTTGTGCGCGCGCTGCAGGGCGTGGACCTGGCCGACGTGCCTATGATTATCCTGACCATCGACCCGTGCATCAGCTGCACAGAGAGGTAGCGCAATGGGAACCTTCAAGCTGGGCAAGATGACGCTGCGCTCGCTGTTCCATAAGCCGGCGACGGTGCGCTATCCGTACGAGAAACGCGATCTTGAGACGCTCTTCCCGCATATGCGCGGCCATGTGGTGAACGATATCGACACCTGCATCCTGTGCGGCATGTGCCAGCGCGCGTGCCCGGTCGACGCGATTGTCGTGGACCGCAAGGGCGGTGACTGGACCATCGATCCGTATCGCTGCGTGCAGTGCGCGAGCTGCGTGCGCGAATGCCCCAAGGATTGCCTCTCGATGGGCATCTTGCCAACGGAGCCCACGACGGAGCTCACAACGGTGACGATGCACAAGGATATGCCCGCCAAGCCGGCTGCGAAAGCCGGTGCGAAGGGCGCCGCTGGTAAGGCTGCCGGCGCTGGGGCCGCGAAGCCCAAGCGCGAGCTGACGCCCGAGCAGCAGGCGCGCGTCGAGGCCGCCCGCAAGGCTGCGGCGGCCAAGAAGGCCGCGAAGGCTGCCGAGGGCGAGGGCGCCAAGGCGGCTGGGAGCGGAGATGCCGCCAAGGCGGCTGAGGGCGCCCCTGCGGCAGATGCTGCGCCCGCCGACGACCATGTCGCTAAGATGGAGGCCAAGCTCGCGGCCATGGACCCCGAGAAGGCTGCTAAGGTGCGTGCCGCCCTTGCCGCCCGCGAGGCCAAAAAGGCAGCGGAGTAACTTCACGCAGATATAGGCGCGGGTTTTTCCTGTGCAGGCGCCCCGGTGTGCGAGCCTCAGCGGCTCAGCATGCCGGGGCGCTTTCGTGAAACGCAGACACCCGGTGTCTACGTTTCACTGCTTGTTAGGGGGCGAGCAGGCGCTTGGCGATGGAAAGGTCGCTTTCGACCTCAGGGTACTCGTCGCCGCGATGTTGGCGCGTTTCGTCGCCCTTGGCGAGGAGCAGCACGACGGCATCGCTGGTGCCAGCGCGCGCCACATCGAGGGCGTGCGCGACGGCTTCCTCGCGGTCGCAGATGACCTCATGTTCAACACCGGCCGGGGTGTGGTCGGAGAGCTCTGCACAGATATCCGCGACGCGCTCGTGTGCTGGATCCTCTTCCGTATAGATGATGAGGTCCGCATATTTGCCCGCAACGCGCGGCAGCGCCTCGCGCCGTTCCTGGGCCTTGCCGCCCGGCGCGCCAAAGAGCGCGATGATGCGCCTGCCTGGATATTCGCGCTTGACCGACGAGAACAGCGTCTCGAACGAAAGCTCGTTATGGGCATAGTCGACGATGGCGATAACATGCTGGTCGGGCGTCGCCACGATTTCCATGCGGCCGGGCACGCGTACGTGAGCAAGACCGCGCGAGATGGCGTCGTAGCCCACCCCGAGCAGGCGCGCGCACGCGATGGCAGCGAGTGCGTTGTCTACGTTAAAGAGGCCCGCCATGCCGAGCGCGATGGCGTGCGTTTGAGGGTGCGCGGGATCGAGGCGGTCGACAACCTCGAAGGTGAGTTCTAGGCCAGTAGACTGTGCGTTCAAGGCGGCAAAGGTGGCGTCGTCGGTACCTTGTGCGCTGGTTGTAACGAGGCGCCGCGCCTTTTTGGCAGCCGAAAGCACGCGAGCGGCGTGCTCGGCGTCGATGTTTACCACGGCGGTCTCGCACTGGTCGAAAATGCGCAGCTTGCTGGCGAAATAGTCCTCAAAGGTGGGGTGCTCGACGCCCGAGATATGGTCGCGCCCGATGTTGAGAAAGACGCCAAGGGAAAGCGGCACGCCGAGTACGCGGTCGTACTTCAGCCCTTGGCTCGAGACCTCCATGACCATGTGGCGGCGGCCGGATTTCACGGAGTTCCACAGATGCCGCCAAAGTTCGGGGGCCTCGGGCGTGGTGTTGTGGCTCTCGTAGTGCTCGATGCCGTCGTCGGTTTCGATGGAACCAAGTACCGATGGGGTTTCGCCGGCAGCAAGCAGGATAGAGCGAAGCATATATGCGACGGTCGATTTGCCCTTGGTTCCCGTGATGCCTACGATGTCGAGCGCTTGCTCGGGATGCTGGTAGACGACGGGTGCAACGAGGGCCATCGCCCGGCGAACGTCGGACGCGACGATATGCGGCGCTCCGGGGGCCACCAGTTCGAGCTGGTCAAGGAGCGCGGCGTCGTTGGGGCACAGGTAGGCGCAGGCGCCGCGTTCGATCGCGCTAGCGAGAAAAGCGGGGCGAAACGCTGCGCCCTTACACACGAAGAGGTTTCCGGGTTGAACTTCCCGAGAGTCGACCGTCATGCCGCGCACGGCCGCCTGTTCAGTGGTGCCACTCGCAGCGAGTCGCGCATCGACGCCGCCCGCCGCGGTGCGACCTTCCACAAGCTGCGCATCGACGCCGCCTGCCCTGATTGCTACGATAAGGTCGTCGAGGGAGATGGATGCGAGCTCTGTGCGAGCCGGGTGCGAATCGGTATGTGATGCGGCCATGGGTGCCTCCTCTGGCAACGAGCTTACCGCAGCATTACGCAAGCAAAACAGGGAAATCAAACCATCTCATTATACTTAAGGCTTTCTCGCATGCGCGCGGGCGTGCCATCGGCGTGCAACGGCGCGCGGGACTGCGCTCGGGTGTGGGTGGGCGCTCGTTTGGCGTTCATGCGCGTAGGTGCGACCGCGCGCTCAGCGCGCAGCGGCGTGCGGGCGTTCAACGGCGTGCAGGCGTGCGCCGGGCGGGCGCGCGCCCGCGTTTCGGTGCAGGCGTGCGCCGGACGCTCGGCACGGGGCGCGCTTGGCGCGCATGCGTGGGCGAAAGGATGACATGGCAGCAACGGCGCTGAACAACCCATCTGAAAGCACGTCCCGCTTTCAGGGCCTTGTGCTTCGAGGTGCGCGCAACGTGCGCGACCTGGGAGGGCACCCCTTCGTGGCTGAGGGCGGGCAAGCCGGGACCACGGCGCACGGGGCATTCCTGCGGGGAGACGCACTCGGCGGCCTGCGCACCCAGGACTTCGCGCGGCTCGACCGGTACGGCTTGCGCCGGGTTATCGACGTTCGCAGCTCATTCGAGGTGCGCCATTGGCCAGATCCGTACGCCCCAGGCAGGCGCGGCGCGCGGCAAAACGTCGAGTATATCCACATCCCCATGCTCGATCAGCTCAATTCGAGCGGGCTGCGCGGCCAGGTTCCGCGACGCATGCCGGACGTGTATCTCCAACTGCTCGATAACGATGCGGAGAGCTTCCGTCTTGTGATGGAGGCGCTGGATGGTCCGGGCTGCGCGCTGTTCCATTGCCGTGCGGGCAAGGACCGGACGGGCGTGATTGCGATGCTGCTGCTTGGCATCGCTGGGGTAGACGATGCCCAGATCGTCGCGGACTACGCTGCGACGGGGGAGTACATGTCGTTTTCCATGCATGCGCAGCGTGTATTCGTTGCGGTGGTGTTGAGGCGCCGCGTGCCGCGTAGCCTCTTCGTGGCGCAGCCGGCAGAGATGGAGCGCACGCTCAGCCATCTTCACGAGTGCTACGGTACGGCACGCGCCTACCTGCAGGACTACGCTGGGTGCGAGCCGGCGCTTCTCGATCGCCTGGTCGCCCGCCTGCGGGGTAGCGACGAGGCTCTAGCTGCAGCGCGGTAGCGGACAGGTGGCGGACAATAGCGGGCGGACGGCCGGGCGATAGCGGAGGAATGGCAATCGGCGGCGCCGGTGGGCCTGCCGCACGCTACGTTTTATGATTGCAAGTTTTGGGCACTTCAGCAGGCGGGTGCTGAGTAGGCAAATAATCGGAAAGCCTTCTACCTGCGCTTTTGCCCTATGCCGTCCGTTTATATCTGACGGCGCAGGGCTGGAGTGCCCAAAACTTGAAAGTTATTTGATTTTCGTCGTGCCCGGCGCGAGGTTAGGGTTGGTTTCGTTCGCCGCGCCCTGGAGCGTCTTGGTAAAGACGCTGTCCCCGTGGTCGAAGAGCTTCAAGTACTGCATCTTCGCAAGGTCTTCGCGCGCCTTGCTGGCGGCAGCAAGCGCATCGGAAAGGGAGCCTCCGTCGCCGCTCGTGTCGGTGCCCGTGAGATACCATGAGCCGCTGCTATCCTGGTAGCCGATGATATTGATCGCGGGCATGCTCTCGCGCAGCGAGAGCTGCGCCTTCTGGTAGTCGCTCAGCGGGGCGCCGATGAGGTTCATGACCTCGGCTCCGAGGAAGTTGGTCGAGATATCCTCGGTGCTACTCGTCTGCTCGCGGCCCGCGACGTCGTAGTTCGCCCAGATTACATAGCTCGTGTGATACAGGCGCTCGCTGTGCGTCGCCTCATCTTCGTTCTGGTACCACGCATCGTTGAAGTCCGAGGGGAAGAACGGCTGGTGGTCGCCGAAGAACACCACGACAACCGGGCGGTCGAGATTCTGCAGCTTGCCGATGAATTCCTCGAGCGCTTGATCGGACTGCTCGATGAGCGCGAGATACTCGTTGACCTCGGGATCATAGGTGCCGTCGATGAGGTAGTTCGTCTGGATGTTGCTTGGCAGAAGCCCGGTGTCGTAGCCGGAGTGGTTCTGCATCGTCACGTCGAAGATGAACTGCGGGCTATCGTCGGTCTGCAGCATCTCGATGATCTTGTCGTAGGTGGCGGCGTCGGTCACCATGCCGCGCAGGGTGTCGGCGTCCTGGAAATCCTCGATAGCAAGGAACTGGTCGAACCCGAAGTCGCTGTAGACGTTCTCGCGGTTCCAGTTGGTGGCGTGGTTGGGGTGCATGGCCGTGGTCTTGTAGCCAAGGTCGCTGAACTGCTGCGCCAGGTTCTCGGCGTGCGTGAGGTTGTAGATCGTGTACGGATAGACGCCCTGCCCAAGGTATGCCATGGAGTTGCCCGTGAGGAACTCGAACTCGGTGTTGCAGGTGCCGCCGCCATACGCCGAGACGTACAGGTCGCCGCGCTGCACGGCGTCATCGATGCTCTTGAAGTACGTGGGTCCCTCGTAGCCTGCGTGGAGGTTCTGGTATACGGAGAGGTCGGAGAACGTCTCGTTCATGATTACGACTACCGCGGGCTTCTCCTCGCTGAACTGCTGCGAGGCGGCAGTGCGCTCGGCGCTCGATCCCTCGCCGGCATCGTACTCTGCGGCGTACTCGTCGATGAGGTCTTGAGCAAGCTCGGCGGTGTAGCCGTCGGGCTTGCGGGGCTGGATGGTCTGCGCGCTCGAAACGAACGATGGGATGAAGCCCTGGCGGTAGTAGCTCTCGAGTGGGCGCCAGGTATACACCTGAATGCGCAGGACATTGTAATAGTCGATAAGGGTTACGTGCCCGATTACGCCACCGAGGCACAGCACGCCAATGAGCAGGTTGAGCAGGAACTTCTTGCGCGACCGATGCTCGCGGTCCGGGCGAAGCACCGCGGCGTAGCTCGAGACGATCATGGCGAGCGCAAGGAAGACGATGCCGTATAGGCAGTACGACGAGAGCTCGAACACGTAGCCGGCGCCAACGGCCGCGGCGGTCGCGATGGCGGTGAGGTCGCCGGGTTGGATGGGCTGCGACTTGAAGAGGATGACGAAGTACTCAGCGATGCCGATCGCGAAAAACACGAAGGAGGCGATGGCGGGTGCGGCGCCGCGCCGCTGGAACAGGTAGAACACGCCTGCGACGACAGCCGTGACGAGCGCGACCTCGAGCAGCAGGCAGAGGGGGTACATCCAGAAGATGTCATGGTTGCTGGGAATCTCGAGCGCGAGGGTGGAGAAGATGCCCGCAACGACCATGGCGAGCACCGTGGCGATTTGCGGGTGCGCCCAGCGCCCCTCGGGGGAGAGGAACGCGACGACCTGCCTACCCAGGCGCGGCCGAGCCACCGAGAGGTACACGCACCCGGTGAGCACGATGTTCATGATGATCGGGGCGATCGGCTCGTTTTGCACGAGCCCCAGGGCGCCCCAAATGGCGATGAAGACCTGGATGGCGAAAAACGCGATCGCCCAAGCGATGCTGCTGCGCTGGAGGGGCATGCGCTCACTCGAAGCGGCTTTTGCTTGCTTGAACTCGCGTACTCCAAGCACGATGCTCGCGATGGCGGCGATGCACGTTATGATGGCGACGAGCATGAATGGCTCCTTTTGGTGGCGGGCGAGACTTTATAAAAAGCTAACGCGCCCTTCATCGAATCTTTGCGGCAACAAGTGTCCATAGTACCCCGCGATTGTCGAGATTCTATCGACAAACAGGGGCTTTGCAATAATTAAGCTGTTTCTTAAGCGGTGCGTCGCCGCAGCAGCGCGATGCATGTGCCGTGCTGGCCGCCTCGCGTTGGACGGAGGCGCTCGACCGGGTGCGGCTGCGGCGCCACGGCGGTGCACGGTTGCAGCCACGGCTCCACAGCAGTGCGCGGGTGCGGACGAGCGGTTGCGGCCATGCCGCCACGGCAGTGCGCGGGTGCGGCCACGCCGACGGCATCACGCGACAAGCGAGGGGATGGAGCGTTATGGAGAAGCGAGCAGAAAACCAGGGCGCTTTCAAGCGCGGGGGAGAGCCGAGCGAAGGAGGCGCGCGGCCAGCGGAGGCGCGCGCGTGGAAGCGCGATGTGCTTGAGGTCATCGAGGCGCGCTCCTCCACGAGAAAGTTCGCACGGGACCCGTTGACAGACGAGCAGCGCTCCGCGGTCTTGCATGCGGCTACGCGCGCGCCGTCTGCGGGCGCGATGATGATGTATTCGATCATCGATATCCGCAACCAGGAAACGCTGGATCAGCTGGCGGTGCTCTGCGACGACCAGCCGTTCATAGCAACGGCGCCTTGGGCGCTCGTCTTTGTGGTCGACTATGCAAAATGGATCGACCTGTTTGAGCGTGCGGGGTGTTTTGAGCCATCGTTTGTAGAGCAAACGGGAAAGAGCCCGCGGCGTGCTCCCGGCATGGGGGAGTTCGCCATCGCTGCGCAGGATGCGGTCGTCGCAGCCCAAACAGCGGTCATCGCTGCCGAGGCGGTGGGGCTGGGGAGCTGCTACATAGGAGATGTGGTGGAAAACGCCGAGGCGGTGGGCCGCTTGCTGGACCTGCCTCCCTATACCCTTCCCCTGTCGATGCTCGTATTGGGCGTTCCGGCAAAGGAGCGCCCCGCGACACCGCACCCCGTTGAGAACATCGTCATGGCCGAGCGCTACCGCCGAGCCGATGCCGCGACCATGGATAAGCAGGTCGCCGAGATGGATGCGATGTTTCGCCCCCATGCGCGGGAGGCGGGGGAGCGCGTCCGCGACAT
>NZ_HE978574.1:132251-185736 GCF_000311845.1 Enorma massiliensis phI
CAGGTCGCCGAGATGGATGCGATGTTTCGCCCCCATGCGCGGGAGGCGGGGGAGCGCGTCCGCGACATCTACACGCGAAAGCACACGAGTCCCTTCATGGCGGAAATGGGGCGCAGCATGGGCCGGTGGTTTAAGAACTGGACCGGCGAAGAGCCGCTGCAAGGCTAGGGACGCTGGGCGAGTCGGTGGGGGGGCACCGCAAGCTAGAGCTGCGGGGTGGTGGCCTCGGAACCCGTGCAAACGGATCGCGCCCAGCCGCTTGGTGGCCTCATCGCGCGTCATGGCCGACTTTGTTTCAACTTTTGGGCACTCCAAGCCGGGAAGGCAAAGTAGAGCAAAAAATCGCACTTCTTCTACCTGCGCTTTTGGTAAGAGAACATGCGTCTCTACTTTCCGGGTAGGGGTTCAACTGCCCAAAAGTTGAATTATGCACGGAGCGGGCCTTCGAGAAGAGGCTAAACGGAGGCGAATCGCGTGCAGAGGCCCTTTGACGCAAGCGAAAAGCTGTGCGGTATTCATACAAAACGGGGCCCGCAGGAAGAAGTCCTCCCTGCGGGCCCCGTGGCATAGGCGCGTTCCTAAACAGCCGCCGCTGACGCTCCCTACGGCCTGTCGTCCGGGGCGATGCGTACGAGCTTCTCGGCGCTCTTGAACTTGGTGAAGAGCGGCACGTACTCAACAAACACACTCGAGTTCTCGAGGCCATACCACTGCGCGGGCGATCCAGCAAAGCTGCGGATGGCGTACTTGAGGCCAATGGCCGTGCGCTCGCGGCTCACGACGTCGCTCTCGGGTGCCAAAGTCTTCCGAATCATGCAGAACTGGAAGGAGCCGATGGGGCTCGGGCGCTTGTAAACCGAGTAGTCGCGCGTCTGGGGCGGCAGCTCGCCGGTGGCCGAGAGGTCTTGCACGATCTGGCGCAGGTACGCGTTGATTCGCTGGTTGACCTTGTATCCCAAGAACAGATGCACGCGGAACACGTAATCGGTGCCAAAGTCCTCGATTGAGTACGCGCAGGTGTGCGGGTCGTCCATGACCTCGACGTTGATGAACCACCAGGCACGCGCGCGCTTGGGGTGCTTGTCGAGGATGGAATAGAGGATGTCGCGGTCAAGATAGTCCGTGTTGGTGCCATTGGTGAGATAGACCAGGTTATCGCACAGGCGGTCGTAGGTGGTGTCGTCACGCAAGCGCGCCAGCTGGTCGAGGTACTTGCGCACCGGAAGCAGCGTGGCCTGCCGGCGCTCCACAGCCGTGCCCGCATACCAGCAAAGCATGACGCCCATGATGAGCGCGGCAAGCAAGATGGTGAAGTAGCCGCCGTGGAAGAACTTGGTGAGCGAAGAGCCGAAGAAGAAGCCCTCGAGCATCACGAAGAAAGCAAGGAAGATGAACGGGAAGAACTTCACCTTGCGTACGCGGTGCAGGTAGATGAAAAGCAGCACCGTCGTGCAAAGCATCGTGATGGTGATGGCCAGGCCGTACGCCGCCTCCATGTGCGCAGAGCTCTGGAACAGCAGCACAACGATGATGCAGCCCGCCCACATGACCTTGTTGACCAGCGGAATATAGAGCTGGCCCTTGGTCTCGGACGGATAGAACACCTGCAGGTGCGGCATGAGGTCCAAGCGGCTCGCCTCGGAAACGAGCGAGAACGCGCCGGTGATGAGCGCCTGGGAGGCGATGATGGCCGCGAGTACGGAGAAGACCACGCCGAACGGACGCACCACGCCGGGGAGCATCTGGAAGAAGGGGTTGAGGTCCTCGATGGCGGCGAGTTCCGGGTTGCCGGCATTAGCGAGCAGCCAGGCGCCCTGGCCGAGGTAGCTCAGGATGAGGCACGCCTTCACGAAGGGCCAGGTTGCATAAATGTTGCCCTTGCCCACGTGGCCCATGTCCGAGTAGAGCGCCTCGGCGCCGGTGGTGGCGAGGAAGCAGCTGCCCAAGATCATGATGCCCGCGTGGTTGTTGGGGCTGAACAGGAATTGCAGGCCGTACACCGGGTTGATGGCAAGCAGGATCTTGGGGTTCGTGAAGGTGAAGAGCAGGCCGGTGATTCCCAGGAAGAGGAACCAGCCGAGCATGACCGGCCCGAACGCGCGGCCGATCTTGCTCGTTCCGGCACGCTGCACCACGAAGAGGATGCACACGATGATGAGGGTGATCACCACCACGTTCATCTGGTTGTCGCCGATGATCGCATGGGTCTCGGGGATGGTGCGCAGGCCCTCCACGCCGGTGGTGATCGTCACGGCGGGCGTGAGCACGCCGTCGGCCAGCAGCGCGGAGCCGCCGAGCATGGCGGGGATGATGAGCCACTTGCCGTAGCGCCTCACGATGCTGTAGAGCGCGAAGATGCCGCCTTCGCCGTAGTTATCGGCCTTGAGCGAGATGAGGACGTATTTCACCGTGGTGAGCAGCGTTACCGTCCAGATCACGAGCGAGAGCGCACCGAGCACGAATTCCTCGGTGACGCTCATGATGCCGCCGTTGCCGGCGAGCAGCGCCTTGGTGACGTACATCGGCGATGTTCCGATGTCGCCGTACACGACGCCGATGGTCACGAGCATCGCGGCGAGGCTCACCGGGATGACGTGAGTCTGCGGGTGAGAAGCGCCCTTGATGGTCTTGGGCGGGCGAACGGGCTTGCGCTTGCGGCTCGATGCCGCCGCGCGCTTGCGCCCGCGCTTGTTCCCCTTGCCGGATGAAAGATTCGGTTTGATCGATAGGGACGAAGTCGAATCGGGTGGCGCGGCCACCCCGTCGGTTTCTTCCGAGGCCTCGTCAAGCTCTCGGTTCTTGTCTTCAGAAGACATTGCATAACTCCTTGAGAAGCATGGCACGTCGGCGCGAATCTGCGCCGTGGCACGTCATTATAGCGATAGCGCCTGCAATGTGCTATAGGTCGCGTTATGCCGCGGGGGGCGGGCCGCTCGGCGCGCTTGGAGCCGTTCCGCAGGGCAGCTCCCGCGCGCTGAAGCCGGCGGCTCGTCGGCCGTGACGATTGCCGGCATGCCGCAGCTCCCGCGCGCCGAGGCCGGCGGGCTAGAGCCTCCGGACTAGGTAGCAATGGTGGATGCGCTTGTTGCGCTGGAAATCTTCGGGAATGGTGCGCTCGGTGATGTCTTCGAGGCCTATGCCCGCGGCCCTGAGCGCCTCAACGTCCGGTTTAAAGCTGCGCAGGTTGCACGAGAAGATGGCCACGCCGCCCTGTTCGAGCAGGCCTACAACGCCTTTCAGCAGCTCCACGTGGTCGCGCTGCACGTCCCACGTGCGCTCGCCCATGCGCGAGGAGTTCGAGAAGGTGGGCGGGTCGCAGAAGATGAGGTCCCAGCGGTTGCGTCCGCGAACCTGCTGCTCAACCCACGCGAGCACGTCGTCTCGAACGAAGTGGTGCGCGCTGCCGGTGAAGCCGTTGAGCGCCATGTTGCGCTCGGCCCAGTCGAGATAGGTGTTGGAGAGGTCTACGGTTACGGTTTCCTCAACACCCGCATCTGCGGCGTAGCAGGTCGCCGTGCCCGTATAGGCAAAGAGGTTGAGGAACGTGCGAGCTTGCCGTGCATGCTCGCGCACGAGGCCGCGCGTGATGCGGTGGTCCAGGAAGATACCGGTATCGAGGTAGTCGTTGAAGTTAACCGTAAAGGAGAGGCCGCCCTCGCGGATGAGGACATCGCCCAGCGGCGAGGTGGCATCTGCCTGCGGGCTTCCTCCGTGGCGCACGCTCGCGCCCTGCTTGCCGTACTGCGAGCCTCCGCGCGAGCGCTGCCGCGTCTTGGCGTGGACGTGCTCGGGCGGAACTCCGAGCACGCGCGGAGCGATGGCGAGGATGTCGAGCATGCGGTCGCGGGCCAGCTCGGGGTCGACCGTCTTAGGTGCCGCGTACTCCGCGACGACGATCCAGTGCTCCGTTGCGGGCTCGGCGGCGTGGACGTGTGCGGCATCGAGCTCGTTGCGGTCGCCATCGTGCCCGTGCTCCTCGCCGAGCCCGTTGCGGCCGCCGCCGGCCAGGGCTCGATCTTTATGACCGCGGTCCGCCTCCACGGGCGTCCCCTCATAAAGGTCAATGGCGGCGGAATAGTCGGGAAGATCGGCGTCGTAAACGCGGTAGCAGGTGATGCCTTCGCGCCTTGCCCACTTGCGGCGCTGGCGCGCGACCTTGATGAGGCGCCGCGCGAACTGTTCGGACTCGGGAACGAGGAGGGGAATGGGCTTGCCGTCACCGACGTCGACCGTGGCGCGAGCGGCGCGAGAGGGCTTCTGGTCAGCGGTGCGGTTGCCGCCGGCACCTTTGCCGGAATGGGGCTCGCCCGCCCCCGCACCGGGGTATGGCGTGCCCGCCGCCTCGGCCGAAGCGGATGCAAGGCAAACGAGCTGCAGCTCATCGCTTCCGAGCAAGAGATTGCTGGTAGAGCTTGGTGCGCGCCCGGGGATACGGAGCCCTCCATGGGGGCGCGAGAGCCAGGCGATGGGCATGGACGCGCATGGGGCGAGAGCGGCTGCTTCTGTGGCAAGACGAAGCGCGGATGGGATCACGTCCGGCACCATGACCGAGGTATCCGCCACGATGACGCCCGCCGGCACATTTCGTCCGAGCGCCCTGCGCAGCGCGTCTGCCTTGGGATCGATGATATCCACCGCGCATGCAATGCGGCCCGCCGCGACGACGCGCTTGGATGCTTCGACCGCGCGTTCGTCGGGGTCGGTTGCGACGATGCGCCCGGGCCGCCGGCTCGCTGCCTGCTCGCGTTCGCGGGCCTCGGCGAGAAGCTCGCGCCATATGGCGCGGTCATGGCCGGCCCACCCCTGGAAACCCCAGCGCGTGCGCATGGCGCCGGGTGCCCGGTCGGTCAGCCAGGCTGCTGCTTCCAGCAGAACGCCGCCGTCGGCACAGGCAAGGTCCACGAGTACGGGAGGCTCGGTGCCCGCATCGCGGGCGCTTTGGCAAAGCTCGGGGAAGCCCGTCTCGGCCAGCACGAGCGCAGCGTAGTCGGGGCGCAGGATGTCGACACCTTGGGGCGCGCGAGCCAGCACGGTGCGTGACAAACGCTTGAAGAGCGGCTCTCCACTCAAATCGAGGCCCATGCTCGCTCGGTCGCCGCGAATCGTGAGCACAATGCGGGCATCGGGGGCGTGCGTATCGACCGCCGGGCGCGAGCCCGTCTCGTCTACCATGCGGTCGACGATGCCATCCTTGGCTTTCTGCATGCTGAACCGCGAGTTTCGAAGCTCGGGATTGGTGCCATGGGCAGAAACGGCGATGCTCGCGCCCGGACGGATGATTTCGTGCCAGGGGAGGTCGTACGTTCCTTGGTGCAGGTCGCTGGGCGTGGCGCATGCGAAGCGCCCGAGTACGAGCAGCAAGCGGCTGGCAAGGTGCGACCACAGGCAGACGCGATAGGCGTCGCGCACCGAGCCCTCGAACGAGACGCGTCCCTTAAGGGGGCGCGGGCGCCGTATGCCCAAGGCGCGCAGCTCGCGTGCGAGCGCTTGCTCGAAGGCAGCCGGGCAGCTTGCGTAGAATTCCATGGTGCGTCCTCTCCAGCGTGGGTGCGCCCATTATACGAGAAGGCCTGCAACTGATGCGATTCCCCGCGCGCGGCATGGCATAATGTCAAACGGTATGGGCTAAAACGGATATAGGGGGCGGTTGGGCGTGTCTGAGCAGCCGATGGCTCTTTTCTTTGATGTGGACGGCACGATTATCTGGTATAAGCCGGGAGCCGATGTTGACGCTACGGTGGCCACAGCGGTTCCGAGCCCTGCTGTGGCCGAGGCGTTCCACGCTCTGCGCCAGCGCGGGCACCACCCGTTCATCTGCACGGGGCGCTCGCTCACTCTGGTTTCGGACAAGCTGCTTTCGCTTGACGTCGACGGCCTGGTCACGGCCGATGGCGCGTGCGTAAGCGTGGGCGGCGAGGTCGTGAGCGACGAGGTCGTTCCGGCAGAGCTTCTCATCGATGTTGCGCGCCGCGCGTACGAGACCGACTCCCTCATTATGTTCGAGGGGTCGCGCGCATGCGTGGCCTTGGTCCCTAAGGGAATGGACTATAAGAACGCGATGGGCGTGGGCGTGGTGCATAGCGTGGAGGAGTTCGCCGGTACGGGAGATCTGCGCTTTAGCAAGTTCGTGCTGCAGGAAAGCGACCGTGCCCGGCTCATGACGCCTGAGAACCGTGCGTTTTTCGATGAGCATTTCGAAGAGTTCGCGCTCGGCCTGCCTGTCTACGAGATGACGCTCAAGGGGATGAACAAGGGCGCGGGCGTGCGCCGTGTTCTCGAGATGTTGGGGATTGGGCCCGAGCGTGCGATTGCGTTCGGCGATTCTGAGAACGATCTCTCCATGGCAGATGCCGTAGGGACCTTCGTCGCAATGGGTAACGCGATGCCGGGGGTCAAGGAGGTAGCCGATTACGTTACCGACCCCGTCGAGCACGATGGCGTGGTCACCGCCCTCCGGCACTTCGGCTTAATCTAACCGAGCGTGAATCGCAGACACCGGGTGTCTACGAACCATGTTGAATCGCAGACACCGGGTGTCTACGAACCACGCTCTGCGCACAATGTTGACGGGCAAGAAAAAGGGCCCCAGGCAATCGCCCGGGGCCCTTGCAGTAGTGCCAATCCTATCGAGCTGGCTACTCCAATTCAAATGCACCGGTATAGAGCTGATAGTACACGCCGCGCTTCGCGATGAGCTCGTCGTGGCTGCCGCGCTCGATGATGCGGCCGTGGTCGAGCACGATGATCGCATCGGAGTTGCGCACGGTGGAAAGCCGGTGTGCGATCACGAAGGTGGTGCGCCCGCTCATGAGCGCGTCCATGCCCTTCTGCACGATGGCCTCGGTGCGCGTGTCGATCGAGCTGGTTGCCTCGTCCAAGATCATGACCGGCGGGTCGGCCACCGCCGCGCGCGAGATCGAGAGCAGCTGGCGCTGGCCCTGGCTCAGGTTCGAGCCGTTGTCGGTGAGCATGGTGTTGTAGCCCTCGGGCAGACGCTGGATGAAGCTATGCGCGCCGGCAAGCTTGGCCGCGGCGATGCATTCCTCGTCGGAGGCGTCGAGCCTGCCGTAGCGGATGTTGTCCATGACGGTGCCGGTGAACAGGTTCACGTCCTGAAGCACCATGCCGAGCGAACGGCGCAGGTCGCTCTTCTTGATTTTGTTGATGTTGATGCCGTCGTAGCGGATCTTGCCATCCTCGATATCGTAGAACCGGTTGATGAGGTTGGTGATCGTCGTCTTGCCGGCACCGGTTGCGCCCACGAAGGCGATCTTCTGCCCCGGCTCCGCCCACACGCTCACGTCGTGCAGAACCGTGTGGCCGGGCTTGTAGCCGAAGTCCACATGGTTGAGGCGCACATCGCCGCGCAGGGGAACGAGCGTCGTGGTGCCGTCGTGATGCGGGTGCTTCCACGCCCAGCGGCCGCTCTTGGTGTCGTTGGTCTCAACGAGCTCGCCGTTCTCCATCTTGGTGTTCACGAGCGTCACGTAGCCCTCGTCGTGCTCGGGCTCTTCGTCCATGAGCTCGAAGAGGCGCTCGGCTCCCGCGAGGCCCATGACCACCGAGTTGATCTGCTGCGAAATCTGGCCGATCTGGCCGGAGAACTGGCGCGTCATGTTGAGGAACGGCACCGTCACCGCGATGGAGAACCCAAGGCCCGAGATGGACAGGTTGGGCACGCCCAGCTCGATGAATACGCCGCCCATGAGCGCCACGATGACGTACATGAGGTTGCCCAGGTTCATGAGGATGGGGCCCAGGGTGTTGGTGTACATGTTCGCGGCGCGCGCGGCGCGGAAGAGCTCCTCGTTGCGCACGTCGAAGTCCTCCTGAGCAGCCTCTTCGTGGCAGAAGACCTTCACCACGCGCTGGCCGTTCATAATCTCCTCGACATGGCCCTCGACGATGCCGATTTCCTTCTGCTGCGCGATGAAGTTGCGCGCGGAGCGGCTGCCCAGCACCTTGGTCATGTAGGCCATGAAGCCCACGCCGGCCACCACGATGATGGCCATCCACACGCTGTAGTAGATCATCACGCAGAACACCGAGATGAGCGTCACCATCGTGAGCGTGATGTTGGGCAGCGACTGGCCGATCATCTGGCGCAGAGCGTCGATGTCGTTGGTGTAGTGGCTCATGATGTCGCCGCGCTGGTGCGTGTCGAAATAGCTGATCGGCAGGTCCTGCATGTGATCGAAGAGCTTCTCGCGGAACTTCTCAAGCGAACCCTGGGTGATAACGGCCATGGTGCGCGTCCAGGTGAAGTTAAGGATGAGCGATACGCAGTAGATGCCGATAAGCGTGATTACGAGCGAGCCGATGCGCCCGGCAACGGACTCCCAGTCGCCCGATTCCCATGTGGCGGTCACGATCTCGAGCGCGCGCTGCATGAAGGTGGCCGGCAGCGACGACAGGATAGCCGAGACCACGATGCAGCAGATTACGAGCGGAAGCGCCTTGGGATAGAACTGGAACAGCGTCTTGATGAGACAGCTGAGCGTCTTGGTGCGCACGCCGGACTTCTTGACGGGCGGCTTCTTGCGGCCCGCGACGTTCTGGCGCGTGTCTTCGGGCTTGGGGGCCTCGGGGGTGTTTACGCCCAGGGTGTTCTTGAAAGCGGTCTCTGCCGAGTTGCTGCTACTCATGTGCGGCACCTCCCTCCATGGTGGCGGATGCTTCGGCGGCGGTCACGGTTTCGGTGGCCGCGTCGTTGGCGGACGTATCGCCGGCAGCGGGCGCGGCGGTCTCGTCGGCGGTTGCGGCCGCGACCTCGTCCTCCTCGCCGGTGCGGTTCTGGCTCTCATAGGTATCGCGGTAGATGTCGCACGTCTGCATGAGCTCGGCGTGCGTTCCCAGGCCCGCGATATGGCCGTTGTCCAGTACAAGGATGCGGTCGGCGTGCTCCACGGAGCTCGTACGCTGGGCGATGATGATCTTGGTGGTCTCGGGCAGGTAGCTCGCCAAGCCTTCGCGGATGAGCGCATCGGTCTTGGTGTCCACGGCGCTCGTGGAGTCGTCGAGGATCAGCACCTTGGGGTGCTTGAGCAGCGCACGGGCGATGCATAGGCGCTGCTTCTGGCCGCCCGACACGTTCGTGCCGCCCTGCTCGATATAGGTGTCGTACTTCTGCGGGAAGGTCTGGATGAACTCATCGGCTTGGGCGAGCTTGCACACCTCGACGAGCTCGTCGTACGTGGCGTTCGGGTCGCCCCAGCGCAGGTTCTCCTTGATGGTGCCGCTGAACAGCACGTTCTTCTGCAGCACCACGGCCACGTTGTTGCGCAGGAACTCCAGGTCATAGTCGCGTACGTCGACGCCGCCCACCTTCACGGAGCCCTCGGTCACGTCGTACAGGCGGCTGATGAGGTTCACGAGCGAGGTCTTGGCCGAACCGGTGCCGCCCATGATGCCCAAGGTCTCGCCGCTCTTGATGTGCAGGTCGATTTCGGCGAGGGCGCGGTGCTCCGCCTTCTCGGAGTAGTTGAACGTGACGTGGTCGAAGTCGATCGAGCCGTCCTTCATCTCGGTGACGGGGTTGGCCGGGTCCTTGATGGTGGGTTCGGTCTCGATGACCTCGACGATACGCTCGGCGCTCTCCTGCGCCATGACGATCATGGCGAAGACCATCGATACCATCATGAGGGCCATGAGGATCATGAAGCCATAGGTGGTGAGCGCGCTGAACTGGCCCACGTTGAGGAGGGTGCCGCGGCTCGAGATGATGAGGTAGCTGCCGAACTGGATGACCACGACGAACACCGTGTAGACGGCGAAGTTCATCATGGGGGTGTTGAGCGCGAGGATCTTCTCGGCGCGGGTGAAGTCGCGGCAGACATCCTGCGCGGCGCGGCTGAACTTCTGCTTCTCAAAGTCCTGGCGCACGTAGCTCTTCACATCGCGCATGCCGGTGACGTTTTCCTCGATGGACTCGTTCAGGGCATCGTACTTATGAAATACAGAGCGGAAGATGGGGTGCACCGTGCGCACGACTTTATACAGGCCGAAGCCGAGCAGGGGCACGACGATCACGAACACCGCGGCCATGGGGCCCGCCATGATGAAGGCCATGACGATGCTGCTGATGAGCAAGAGCGGGCAGCGCACGGCGGTGCGGATGACCATCATGTAGGCTAGCTGCACGTTGGTGATGTCGGTCGTGAGGCGCGTGACAAGCGAGCTCGACGAGAACTGGTCGATATTGGCGAAGCTGAACGTCTGCACGGCGGCGAACACGTCGTGGCGCAGGTTCTTGGCAAAGCCGCAGCTTGCCTGGCTGCACGTGAGGCCCGCGCCGATGCCGAAGGCGAGCGATGCCAGCGCCATGCACACGAGCACGCCCGCGTAGGGCAGCAGCTGAGCAAGGCCGGCGCCCAGCTGGATGGCATTGATGAGCTGCGCCGTGACGAACGGAATGGCCACCTCCATGACCACCTCGCCCGTCACGATGATGGGCGTCGCAATGGCCGCGCGCTTATACTCACGGATGCTCGCCATGAGTGTTTTAAGCATTGAGTTCCTCCCATCGATTCCGTACTTTTCCTAAGAGCATGAGCAGCGTTTCCTGCTCCTCGTCTGTGAGGTTCGAAAACGCCTTGCTGCGAAAAGCCTCCCGAGCCTTAAGAGCCTGCAGGGCCTCGCGCTCGCCTTCCTTCGTGAGGTGGACGAAGAGCTGGCGGCGGTCATGCGGATCGCGCGTGCGCTCAATGAGGCCCGATGCCTCGATTTTGGCGAGGATCTCGGAGAGCGACCCGGGCTTGAGCTCAAAGCGCGCGCCGAGGGCCTGTTGGGACATTTGGCCGCCCATGCAGTGGAGCAGGCAGAGAATGGGCTCCCGTCCCGAGCGTCCTCCACCGTGGAAATGCAGGTAGTGGCCGCAGAACCCCAGGTTGCGGATGATGAGGTCTGCTCGCGTGGGGTCGGGCATGCCGGGGCAGGCGGAGTCCTGGCCGGTCGCTTCCGCGCGGGTCGCGCCAGATGTGTCCGGAATGGCATCCATGTGGATCGGGATCTCCTTTCAACTGGTTGGTGGATTTTGAACCAACATAGACTACTACTGCGCAAGAAGATGTCAAGGTACCAAATTAGTCTGGGTCATTCTGGGTCATTCTGGGACGGGTCCGTTTTGACTCATTTTGAAATGGCGCCCCTCAGTTCGCCTGAATGAGTCAAAACGGACCCGTCCCAGAATGACCCAGAATGACTCGGCGCTGCTCGCCCTTCACCGCAGCTTCGGTCGCGCTGGGCGAAATGAATGTAAGCCGAACCCGTGCGAGGGGTAGGCTCGATTACAGCGTATGAAAACGGCGCGCGCTGCCAACCGGATGACTCGGCCGCTTCGCCCCGCGCGCCCGGCGACGAAGGAGGCTCCCATGGGTGCGCCCAAAACCGGCAATGTGAGGAACGTGGTGCTCGTAGGCCAAGGCGGGGTGGGCAAGACCTCGCTCGCGGAGGCCATGCTCCACCTTTCTGGCAAGACCGCTCGCTTAGGCGGCCATGCGGGCACAAAGCCCACGCTCGACTATGACGCCGAGGAGGTCAAGCGCGAGTTCTCAATTTCGACCTCCATTGCGCCGATTGACTGGAAAGACGTCCGCATCAATGTGCTGGACGCGCCGTGCTACCCCGACTTCATCGGCGATGCCTACGCCGCCATGAGCGTGTGCGAGACCGCGCTCTTCGTGGTCGACGCCGCCGAGGGGCCGCAACCCACCACGGTCAAGCTCTGGTACGCCGCCGAGGACCTGCGTCTGGCGCGCGCGGTGTTCATCAATCGCATCGACAAGGAGAACGCTGATTACGACGCCTGCATGAAGGCCCTGCGCGAGCGCTTCGGCATGCGCTTGGGCGCTGTGACGTTGCCATGGGGCACGGGCGATAGCTTCGAGGGCGTCATCGACATCGTGCGCATGAAGGCCCGCCACTGCGAAGGCACCACGCAGGAGGAATTCGACATCCCCGAGGAGTACCGCGAGGCTGCCGAGGCCGCCCGCGAGCAGCTCTGCGAAGCCGTGGCCGAGGCCGATGACGACCTTATGATGAAGTACCTCGACGGCGAACCGCTCACCCAGGAAGAGGTCGAGGGCCTACTCTCCGAGGCCATCGCCAAGCGCCTGTTCGTTCCCGTGTTCGTGGGTTCCTGCACCAAGGAGCTCGGCGTGCATTCCGTCATGGACGATGTGGCCACGTACTTCCCGAGCCCCACGGATTACGGCGAGATGCCGCTCGTTGACGGCGACACGCTCAAGATCTCGGCAGAGGACGACCGACCCGTGGCCTTCGTCTTCAAGACCTTGAACGATCCCCAGCAAGGGCGCATCAGCTTCCTCAAGGTGCTCACCGGCACGCTTACGCCCGGCATCGAGCTCACCAACGCGCGCACCCGCAAGGGCGAGCGCCTGGCGCACCTGTATGTGATGTGCGGCCGCGAGCAGACCGAGGTGGGCAAGGCCGAGGCCGGCGACATCATCGTGACCACCAAGATCGCCGCGGACACGGGCGATACGCTCTCCGTCTCCGGCAAGATCGAGGCGGCTGCCTTCCAGTTCCCCAACAGCCAGTACCGCATCGCCATCGAGGCCGAGAACCGCTCGGACGAGGACAAGCTTTTCACCTTCATCGACCGCGCCTGCGAGGCCGACCCCACCATGAAGATCGAGCGCGACGAGGAGACCGGCCAGACCATCATCTCCGCGGTGGGCGAGGCGCAGGTCAGCGTGCTGCTCAACCGCCTGGAGGAGCGCACGAAGGTCTCGGCGCACATCGTGCCCATCAAGATTCCGTATCGCGAGACCATCCGTCGCGTGGCGAGTGCCCAGGGCCGTCACAAGAAGCAGACCGGCGGCGCCGGCCAGTTCGGCGATTGCTATCTGCGCGTCGAGCCGCTGCTTGACGGCACCGACTATGAGTTCGTGGATGAGGTCGTGGGCGGCCGCATCCCGCGCGCGCTCATCCCCGCCGTGGACAAGGGCGTGCAGGAGACCATGAAGGAAGGCGTCATCGCAGGTTACCCGCTCACGGGCGTGCGCGTGGCGTGCTATGACGGTTCGTATCACCCGGTCGACTCCAACGAGATGGCCTTCCGTGCGGCGGCGCGCATCGCGCTCAAGAAGGCGTGCGCCGACGCCGACCCCGTGGTGCTTGAGCCCATGGAGAACATCACCGTGACCATCCCCGAGAGCTACGCCGGCGCCGTGATGGGCGACGTGTCCGGCTCGCGCGGCCGCGTGACCGGCATGGACACCGACGAGCATGGCAACACGGTGGTCACGGCGACGGTGCCCTACGCGGAGCTGGTGGATTACGCCACGCGTCTGCGCTCCATCACGCGCGGTACGGGCGATTTCACCATGGAGCCCGCCGGCTACGAGCAGGTGCCATACGACGTGCAGAAGCACCTCGTTGAGTTCTATGAGGAGAGCCGCGCCCAGGGCCACTAGCAGCTGGGCTTGGGCCTTATTCGTGCAAAGCGCTGCGGGAAGCGACTCGCCCGCGGCGCTTTGCGCGTCTTTGCGCGTATGATAGAGAAGGAGTCCGGCCGCGCCGGACGTTGGCCATGGTGGTCGTTGGTCGTATTACCGTTAGCGGTGCTGGACGGTGGCCATGCTAGCCGTTGGCCGTGTTAGATGGTAACCATGTTGTACGTTATGTGCTGCGAGGAGGGCATATGTCTGTTGTTACCTTGAAGAATGGTGAGCTCACCGCCGCCATCGATGCCATGGGTGCCCAGCTTACGAGCCTTGCGCTCGGAGGCAAGGAATACCTCTGGCAAGCTGATCCTGCTGTGTGGGGCAAGCATGCGCCGATCCTTTTCCCCATCGTGGGCTCCATCCGCGATGGCAAGGCGGAGTCTGCCCAGGGCGAGGTGACGCTCGGGCGCCACGGGCTCGCGCGCGATTACGAGCACGCGGTTGTGGCGCAGAGCGAAGGTTCCGTAACCTTCGAGCTCGCGGATTCCGAGGAAACCCGCTCGGCGTATCCGTATGCCTTCAAGCTCAATATGACCTATGAGCTCACGGGCCCCGCGAGCCTTACCCAGACGTTCCGCGTGGAGAACACCGGCGATGTCGACCTGCCCTTCTCCGTGGGCGGCCATCCGGCGTTCAACGTACCCGCACCCGGCGGCGAGGGGGAGGCGTTCGACGACTACGAGCTTGCCTTCACCAAGCCGTGGAGCTGCGTGGCGCCGAAGATTTGCGACGGCGGGCTGCTCACCTACCGTACAGCGGAGATGGTCATTGACCGCTCCGATGTGCTGCCCATCACGCACGAGCTCTTCGCGGCGGATGCCGTGATGCTGAGTGAGGTGCCCGACGACACGCTCACCCTGCGCAGCCGCGTTTCCGGCCACGGCGTGAAGATTGATTTCCCCGGCTTCAAGTACATTGGCATCTGGAGCGCCGAGGGCGATGCTCCGTTTGTCGCGCTCGAGCCCTGGACGGGACATGCGACCCTCGATACCGAGGACAACGTGTTCGAGCATAAGCGCAACATAACCATTCTTGCTCCCGGCGAGGTTGACGAGCGCTCGTTTACCGTGACGCTGCTGTAGCCATGCCCGGGGCGGCGACGCGTCGGGCGCCGTCGATTGCTTGATTTGCAACTTTTGGGCACTTCATGGGGTAGGGGCAAAGTAGAGCTGGAAAGCGCAAGCGATGTACCTGCGGGTTCTTTGGCGGAAAAGGCTGCTCTACTTGCCCTCCCATCAATGAAGTGCCCAAAACTTGTATTGAGCATGATTGGGGGCGCCAAGCGCGGGGGATTTTGCCAGATGGTGAGCTTGGAGGAGAGACGATCGTGGGGCAGGGGCGATAATCCCGTGGGGCAGGGCGGTATCGAATCCTTTTGGTTGCTCAGTCTCGCGGCAAAAAATGGGTACCATGAGCCCATGTCGGCATTATGCATGGTTATGCGCCGCATAGACTGTTTGGCTGTTTGCTTGCCGGCGGTCCTGCGGCGTTCAAATCGGAAAGGCCCGCTGTGCTTGAGCTCAAAGGCATCACCAAGGATTATCCATCTGGCGACTCGGTTGTCCATGCGCTCAAGGGCATCTCTGTTACCTTCCGCAACCAGGAGTTCGTGAGCATTCTCGGACAATCGGGATGCGGAAAGACAACGCTGCTCAACATCATCGGTGGCCTCGACCAATACACGCGCGGCGACCTCGTGATCAATGGCCGTTCAACCAAGAGCTATCTCGACCGAGATTGGGACACGTACCGCAACCACAGCGTGGGCTTCGTGTTCCAGAGCTACAACCTTATTCCGCATCAGAGCGTGCTGGCCAACGTCGAGATGGCGCTCGTGCTATCCGGCACGCCCAAGGCGGAGCGGCGGCGCCGGGCGGAGGAGGCGCTTAGGCGCGTGGGCCTCGGCGAGCACCTGCGCAAGCGGCCAAACCAGCTCTCGGGCGGGCAGATGCAGCGCGTGGCCATCGCCCGCGCCATCGTTAACGACCCCGAGATCATCCTCGCCGACGAGCCCACCGGCGCCCTCGACACCGAGACCTCGGTCGAGGTCATGGATATCCTGAAGGAGCTCAGCCGCGACCGCCTTGTTATCATGGTCACGCACAACCCGCAGCTTGCCGAGGAATATTCCGATCGCATCGTGCGCATCCAAGACGGCCTGATCACGAGCGACTCCGCTCCGGTCGACCCTGCGCGCGAGCGCCTCACGCCCGAGCAGGTTCAGGCCCACGCGGTGGCCGATGCTCGCAAGGGCAAGCGCTCGATGAGCTTCCGTCAGGCGCTCGCGCTCTCGTTCAACAACCTCATGACCAAGAAGGGCCGCACGTTCCTGACGGCGTTCGCCGGCTCGATCGGCATCATTGGCATCGCGCTCATCTTGTCGCTTTCCAGCGGCACCCAGGATTACATCAAGGAGACGGAGGAATCCACGATGGGCAGCTACCCGCTGACCATCAACCAGACCTCGACGGACCTTACGAGCGTCATGGGTGTGCTCATGGGCACGAGCGACGAGCGGACCGGCCAAAACGACAGCGGCGGCGTTCAGTCGAAAAACATCGTGAGCGACATGGTCTCGAGCATGGCCGAGGGCTCCACCGAAAACGACATGGGCGCTATCAAGACATGGATCGACAGCGACCCCGCCATCGGGGACAGCCACTTGAGCGAGCTGGTGACCGACATCCAGTTTACCTACGCGACGCCGCTCAACGTGTACCGATCCGACACGACCTCGGGCGCCGTGCAGGTTAACCCGGCGACCGTGCTCGACTCGCTCGGCATCGCGATGGGCGAGACCCAGACCGAGATGATGAGCACGATGAACGGCGGCAGCGGGTCGGCGTACGACGTGTGGACGGAGATGCTCGCCAACAAAGAAACGTGGGAGCGCGACTACGACGTGGTGGCTGGACGTATGCCCGAGGCATGGAACGAGGTCGTTATCTACGTGGATGAAAACGACCGGATCAGCGACTACACCCTCTACGCGCTCGGGCTCCTCGACCAAAGCGAGCTGCGCGGCATGATGAGCGACGTGATTGCCGGCCGGAAGGTGGAAGATAGCGAGCAGACGAGTTACACCTATGACGAGCTCATGGGCCTCACGTTCAAGCTGGTGCCCGAGAGCAGCAAATACGCCCAGCAGCAAGACGGAACATGGGCCGACATGAGCGACGACGCGGATTATATGCGCGGCGTGGTGGACGATGCCGAGGAGCTGCGGGTGGTGGGTATCGTGCGCCCGAGCGAGGAGAACGACACGGGCAGCAACTGGGGCGCCGTGCTCTATACGCCAGAGTTGACGGAGCACCTGGTGGAGGCTGTGAACGCCAGCGATGTGGTGGCTGCGCAAGAGGCGAACCCCAACACCGATATCTTCACCGGCCTCCCGTTCGAGGACACCACGGTGAACCTCACCATGGACGCCATCGAGGCAATGATCGACCAGATGCCGAGCGAGCAGGGGGCTCAGCTTCGCTCCTATGTGGACGGCCTGCGCGAGGACGGCCTTTCGGACGAGGAGATCGCCTCGGCCTTCAGTCGGCAGATGAGCGAACAGACCGACAACGCCACATACGACGGGAACCTCGAGACGCTGGGCGTATGCAGCCTGGAAGAGCCGAGCTCCATTAGCATCTACCCCATAGACTTCGAAGCGAAGGAGCAGATTGACGCGCTGATTGACGACTATAACGAGCAGATTCGCGCATCGGGCGAGGGCACGGAGATCCAGTACACCGACATGGTGGGCATGCTCATGTCGAGCGTGACGGATATCGTGAACGCACTGACGTACATCCTCATTGCGTTCGTGGCGATTTCGCTTGTGGTGAGCTCGATCATGATCGGCATCATCACCTATATCAGCGTACTGGAACGCACGAAGGAGATCGGCATCTTGCGCGCAATCGGGGCGAGCAAGAAGGACGTGAGCCGTATCTTCACGGCGGAGACGTTCATCATCGGCCTCGTTTCGGGCGTGCTGGGCATTGTGGTGACAGTGCTGTTGGATATTCCGGCCAACATGATCATTTACCAGATTACCGGTGTGGAGAACCTGGCTTCTGTGCCGGTGGCCGCCGGAGCGGTGCTTGTGCTGATCTCGGTGGGGCTCTCGTTCCTGGCGGGGCTCGCGCCGAGCCGCATGGCTGCCAAGAAAGACCCGGTAACCGCGCTGCGCACCGAGTAGTCCCGATGGGGGCGCCCGTGCGCTAGGCGCCCGTTCCCTCGTGCGCGACCTGCCCCGGCTTCGCGCTTCGTCTACGTGCGCTTGAGGCGCCGCTGCCTCTGCGGTATGTAGCCTGCGGGCGTTCGTGCAATGCGCTATGCTTGGTGCCCTCGTGCCGCCCGTCGCGCGCCCCGCACGGCGGCGTGAGCTGCGCGGCAGCGGGTGGCACCGAAGCGGCGAAAAACACGGCAAGACGGGAGCGCGCATGGGAACCTATATAAGCAACGTGCAAACAGCGGTGTTGCTGTTCCCCTTGCTCTCGGCGTTGCTTTCGGTTCCTTATGCCATCTACCAGTACCGCAGCTACGGCAGCATCTCTCTATGGAAGACCTTCCTCGTCTTCTCGTTCATCTTCTACCTCATGTGCGCGTACTTCATGGTCATCTTGCCGCTTCCGGCGGACCGCAGCATCGTAGTGCCTGGGGCGCAGCACCCGCAGCTCGTTCCGTTCCGCTTCATGCGCGCCCTCGAATCCGGGGCGCCGCTCGACCCAACATCTCCGGCGTCGTGGATCGCGTTCCTGCGCCGCCCCGACATCTACACGGTGTATTTCAACGTGCTGCTTACCGTACCGTTCGGTGTCTACCTGCGCTATCTGTTTCATCGCCGCTGGTGGCAGGCGCTCGTGCTGGGGTTCGCGCTCACCTTGTTCTTCGAGATATCGCAGATCACGGGGCTTTTCGGCATCTACGAGCATCCGTACCGGCTGTTCGACGTCGACGACCTCATCACCAACACGCTCGGCGCCATGCTTGGGTTCTGGGCCTCCATTCCGCTCTGCCACTTCCTGCCCGACCTGCGCGATGTGGACGAGCGGTCCATTGCGCGCGGCGCGGCGCACACCTCGTTCTCGCGTCGCCTGCTCGCGTTTGGAATCGATATGGCTGCCACCGCCGTCGTGCTTTGGCTGTATGGCATCGTGGTGCCGGCTGGACCGTCGGCTGCAAGCGAGCGATTCGCCGTGCTGGCTGGTTCGCTGGTCGCCACGTTCGTCACCTTCATGGCCATTCCCGTCATCACGCGCGGCCAGACGATCGGCCATATGGTGCTGCGGCTGCGCGTTGTGCGCCCCGATGGCTCGAGTGCGCGCAGCTGGCAGTACATCGCGCGCTACGGCCTTCTGTTCTGGGTGTTTCTCTTGTTGCCCAACTGGGTGAGCGCTCTGTTCCCAACCGGGGGAGTTACGCTCCATGCCGGGGCGGACGAGGTCTCTATCGGGGCGACCGCGATAGAGGCCGTGCTGGCAAGCGTCTACCTGTTCTGGCTGGTAACTATCGCGCTCCGGGCGGCGCTTTCGGCCTTCAAGCACCCGTTCGTGATGCTCAACGGTGTTATCTCCAACACGCGCGTGATGTCCGAGGCGCAGGTTGAGCGTCTGCGCGCCGAGCGCCACGCGCAGAGCTTGGAGGAGGAGCTCGCGCAGAACGATCTGGGTGCGAGCTCGCTCGAAGACGCTTTCGACTCCTCGTTCGATGCGGTGTACTCCGACGAGGAGGACGCCGAGATCGATGCGATGAGGGCGGACGAGTAGCGCAGAGCACTGGGCTGGGGCCGGGGAGGGGTGCTCCGCGCGGCGTGCCGGGGCCTGGGAACGCGTTCCTTGCGCGGACGTTACGGTTTTGCTGAGCGTTCCCGTCGCGCATCTACCTCAGTGGGGCTGTGCCATAATAGGCGGGTATCAGCCGAACAACAGAGAGGACGCTATGTCCCACGTAGATGCATCGATTGCCCTTGCTTCAGCCCCTTGCGACGCGGCGCTGCCGAGCTCCAGCCAAGATGATGCGCTCCATGAGGAGTGCGGTGTCTTCGGCGTTTGGGCGCCCGGCCTCGACGTCGCGCGACTCACATACTTCGGCCTCAAGGCGCTGCAGCATCGCGGCCAGGAATCGGCGGGCATCGCGGTGGGCGACGGCGGCACGGTGATGGTCCGTAAGGACCTGGGCCTCCTCGACCAGGTGTTTTCGAACGCAGACCTTAGCTCGCTCACGGGCGACCTCGCCATCGGACATGTGCGCTACGGCACGGCGGGTGCCAAAAGCTGGGAGTCCGCGCAGCCGCATCTCTCGACGATCAACGACGTGATCATTGCGCTGGCGCATAACGGCACGCTCGTGAATACCGACGAGCTGCGCCGCCAGCTCATCGACCTGGGCGTCTCGTTCATGTCGAGCTCCGATTCCGAGGTCGCGACGCGCCTCATCGGGTATTTCACCCAGCGGACGAGCCATCTACGTGAAGGCATTCGCAAGACGATGGAGCTCGTGCGCGGCGGATATGCCATGACGCTCATCAACGAGCATGCGCTCTACGCGTTCCGCGACCCGTTCGGCATTCGCCCGCTTGTGCTCGGCCGCCTGCCGCTGGAATGCCAAAAGGGGGACAGCTCACAATGTGACGCTGAGGTCTCCGTTGGGGCCGATGGTTGGGTCGTTGCATCCGAGACCTGCGCGCTCGATATCGTTGGCGCGGAATACGTGCGAGACATCCGTCCCGGCGAAATACTTCGCATCAGCGAGGAGGGGCTCGTCTCCGAGCAGGGTGTTCCCGCTGCGCGCGAATCGGCCGAGTGCATCTTCGAGCAGGTGTACTTTGCCCGCCCCGATTCCATCATGGCCGGTAAGTCGGTCTATGCGTGCCGCTACGACATGGGCCGGCAGCTTGCGCACGAGGCGCCCGTCGATGCCGATATGGTCATTGGCGTTCCGGACAGCGGCTTGCCGCCGGCGGAGGGCTATGCGCGCGAGAGCGGCATTCCCTTCGGCGAGGGGCTCATCAAAAACCGCTATGTCGCGCGCACTTTCATCCAGCCGACGCAGGAGCTGCGGGCAATGGGCGTGCGTATGAAGCTCAACCCGTTGCGCGACAACATCGCTGGTAAGAGGCTCGTGGTGATCGACGATTCCATCGTGCGCGGCACCACCATGGTGCAGCTGGTGAAGATGCTGCGCCAGGCCGGCGCGGCCGAGGTGCACGTGCGCATCAACAGTCCCGAGGTCGAGTGGCCGTGCTTCTATGGCATCGATACCGGTGTGCAGAAGCAGCTCATCAGCGCGAATAAGTCGGTTGGCGAGATTTGCGAATACATCGGGGCCGATTCGCTCGCCTTCCTTTCCGTTCAGGGCTTGCTTGCGAGTCTGCCCAAGCGCGGCTACTGCACGGCGTGCTTTACGGGAGTCTATCCGGTGGCGATACCGTCGAGCTTTGGCCGGGACAAGTTCATGGCGGGCTACGACCCCTGCAACCTCACGCAGGCCGAGGCAATCGGCGAGGCGGCGGTGACCTCCAAGGACCGCGACCGCAGCTGGGAAGAGAAGCACGGCGTTCGATAGCCGCTGATGGTAGAATCCAAGCGAGCCGCAAGGTATTGGGGTGCGCGCGGCGCCTCGATGCTGATGGCTGGGCTGTATGCGAACGCCGGGGCGCGGGCCTCGGCTTTACGAGGGAGATCCCATGGCGTCATACGAGGGAAAGCGTTTTCGCGGTGACGGCGAGAGGCCGTCGTCCATGGGAGGGGCTGCCGGCGGCACCCGGCCGGGAAGCCATTTCTCGAGTGCATCTTCGAGGGGCGACGGTGCGGCCTCCGTGGGTGCGTCCGCCCGCCATGCCGCGCAGCCCGGCTCAGCTCCCCACGCTGCGGGCCAGCCTGGGGCTTCGCGCCCCGCTGTTCAGCCCCCTGCGCGCATTCAGACTTCGCGCTCCCAGCGAACAAATCGCGCTCATGCTTCGTACCAGCCGGAGGGCGCGGCGCAGAGCTATGCCTCTTCTGCCGTTCCGCGTGGGCGAGCTGCTTCCCGCGGTGCGGCATCCGCCCATGCTCGGGGTGGTTCCTCGGGCGGCCGCCGCGGGCCGGGCGGCGGGCACGGATCGGGGCGTGACGATCGCGGGAGAATGGGCGGCGGGCGCAGCAAGCGCAACATCGTCTCGTACGTTCTCATCGGCATCGGCGTTGTGTTGCTGCTCGTTGCCGCCGGCATCTTCATTTGGGCGCAGCTGGGCTATCGTCAGGCCGCCGAGGCCTACTCGAACCTCACCCAGTACGTCACGGTAGATTCCGAGGGCGACGGCATTCCCGTTGTGGACTGGGACGCGCTCAAGGCGCAGAACGAAGACATCGTCGCGTGGATCTACGTGCCCGGTACCGATATCAGCTACCCCGTGGTGCAGGGCGAGACCAACGATGAATACCTGCGCACGCTGCCCGATGGCACGTGGAACAACAACGGCAGCATCATGCTCGATTGCGACCAGACGGCGCCCGGCATGGTAGACCAGCAGACCACGGTTTACGGCCACCATATGAACGACGGCTCCATGTTCCAGCCCATCGAGCAAACGCTCGACCAGGCAAGCTTCGATGCCATGGACACCGTGTATTACCTCACGCCCGATGCTACCTACAAGCTTACGCCGCTGTTCACCGCGCGCGTTGAGGAAAGCTATGTGGAGGCGCGGCAGGCCAATTTCGGAGACACGGCTGCTCTGCAGCAGTACCTGACGGACCTCCGCTCCTATGCCCAGGCGGAGGCGTCCGACGTTGACGAGCGCCTTTCCCAGACCGAACAGGTGCTGTCGCTCGTTACCTGCAGCGGCATGGCTCCTGCAGATCACCGTGCGGTCATGGTGTGCACCATTGCCGAGGAAACGCCGGCTGCTGGCGCCTCGTCAACTGCAGAATAGGCGGTTTTCTTGTGCGCGAGCCTGCTCGAAAGGCCCGTCAATGGCCCCCCGGGCAATGTCGTTGCAAGTTTTGGGCACTTGAATGCGGGACCACGAAGTAGATCCCGTTCGGTCACCTCTGTAACCTGCGGTTTTCTTGCGTCTGGTGCGCGGTCTACTCGGGCTCTCTCAGATGAAGCGCCCAAAACTTGAAAGAAGACAACCACGTGGCTTGCGTGCATCCTCACGACTCCTGCGAGCTCCCGCATCGAGCTGGTATGATGGCAGGAGGAAACGTTCCTCCACGGAAAGGATTCGCGTATGAGCGAGACAGCTAGGCATATCACGTATGAAGATGCCGGCGTAGATACTGCCGAAGGGGGCCGTGCCGTCGACGCCATCAAGCAGATGGTTGCCGAGACGTCTCGCCCTGAGGTTATCGGCGGTATCGGCGGGTTCGGTGGCTTGTTCTCCGCTGCGGCCCTCAAAGACATGGAGGATCCCATCCTCATCAGCGGCACCGACGGCGTGGGCACCAAGCTCGTGTTGGCGCAGGTGCTCGATCGCCACGAGACCGTGGGCCAGGATCTTGTTGCCATGTGCGTGAACGACATCCTTGCGAGCGGCGCCGAGCCCCTCTTCTTCTTGGACTATGTCGCCATCGGTCATATCGAGGCCGAGCACATGGCCAAGATCGTAAAGGGCGTGGCCGATGGCTGCAAGCTTGCGGGCTGTGCGCTCGTGGGCGGCGAGATGGCCGAGCACCCAGGCGTTATGCGTCCGGACGATTACGATATGGCGGGCTTCACGGTGGGCGTGGTCGATCGGCCCAAGATGCTCGATCCCGCCAACGTGCGCCCCGGCGATGTGATCATCGGGTTGCCCAGCTCCGGCATTCATTCCAACGGCTATTCGCTCGTGCGCCGCGTGATTGGCGTTGATGGCCTTGTGCCGGGAACGCCCGAGGCCGAGGCCAAGCGTGCCGAACTCGAGCAGCCTGTGACCGAGCTTGGTGGAGAGAGCCTGGCCGACGCCCTGCTCGCTCCCACGCGCATCTACGTCAAGCCTGTCCTCGGGCTTCTACGCTCCGAGGCGGGCGCCCGCGTCCACGCAATTGCGCACATCACGGGCGGTGGCATCACTGAAAACCTCAATCGCGCGCTCGCGCCGGATGTGGACGCCGTGGTAGAGCGCACCGTGTCGCCGACGGGCTTCTCGATGGGCTGGGATGTGCCGCCCGTCATCTCCTATATCTCCCGCGCTGCGGGCCTCACGCCCAACGAGGCGTGCAAGACGTTCAACATGGGCGCCGGCCTTATGGTCATCTGCCCGGCCGATGCCGAGGACGCGGTCGTAGCCGAGCTTGAGGCTCAGGGCGAGCGCCCGTTCCGCGTGGGCACGTGCGTTGCCGGCTCCGGCAAGGTGGTGTACAGCGATGAGCGATAACGAGAATCGCTCCACCTGCCAGGAGGCTACGGCTTTCGCAGGTGCGGACGAGGCATATCGCGCCGCTGTCGAGGAGGCCGGGCTCCCGCCCGAGGCACTCCCGAGCGATTCGTTCTTCGCGCCCTCCGTTGAGCGCGAGGTCGATCGCGCCCGCGCCGAGGCGGTTTCCGCTGCCCGCTCTGCTGCCGTGGGTTCCTCCGAGCCATCGGAAACGCTTGCGGCAAGCCCCGTCTACCAGGCCGCGTTTGCCGAGGCGCGCCGACGCATCGAGCAGCTCGAGGCGGCTTTCGACGTGGAGGCCGGAAACGCGCTGCAGGCTCGTCGTGCTGCCGCGCGTGCGGCGGGCGAGGACCTTCCGCCGCTTAAGATCGGCGTGCTCATCTCGGGGTCGGGCACCAACTTGCAGGCGCTTATCGACGAGATTGCCTCCGGCAACCTCAATGCCGAGATCGTGCTCGTGGTCTCGAGCCGGCCGAGTGCGGCGGGGCTCAAGCGTGCCGCGGCGGCAGGAATCCAGACCCTTGCGCTCTCCAAAGAGATATACGCCGATCCCTGGGACGCCGATGAGGTCATCGCCACCGAGCTCAGGCGCGCGGGCGCGGAGTACATCGTGATGGCGGGCTATATGCGCAAGGTTCACGAGCCGCTGCTTATGCTTTGGCCCAATCGCGTGGTGAATCTGCATCCCGCGCTGCTGCCGAGCTTCCAGGGCGCGCACGGCATCCAAGATGCCTACGATCGCGGCGTCAAGGTCACTGGTGTGACGGTGCATTTCGCTAACGCCGTCTACGACCAGGGGCCCATCATCGCGCAGGAGGCCGTGCGCGTCGAAGAGGGCTGGTCGGTCGACGAGCTCGAAGCGGCTATCCATGCGGTCGAGCATCGCCTGTATCCGCAGGTTGTCGAGCTTCTCGCCGAGGGACGCGTTCAGGTGCGCGAGGACCTTACCGTTTCCGTCGATCGGTCGTAGCCGATCGCTCTCATACAACCCTTGCTCGCGGTTTGAATCAGCGGGCCCTTTCCGGAATGAGCTGTCTCCCACTCACGGGCTTTTGCCTGAGGGGGCAGTTCAGAATCGGGGTGGGCCCGTACCTTTAGCATGGTGCTTCGGCTGAGTCTTTCTTGCACCTTGCATGCGGGTGCGAGCAGCGTAGTATCATAGGCCCTAGCAATTTCCGCTTGAACGGCAAGGAATGTCCTCATGTCTATGAACAAAGCCAACACGCCGGGCGCGCAGAAGGCCACGAGTCGCAAGCGCTCGGACAAGAACGCTCACCCGCGCACCGCGTCCCAGCAGGTCAAACAGCCCACGAAGGCAGATTTCAAGCGTGAGAATCGCAAGAAGATGGGCACGGGCGTCAAGTACGTGCTCGTAGCGATCGGAGTGCTCGCCATGGTGTTGTCGGTCACAAGCGTTGCGTGCTCGGGCATCCTTAACCAGGTGTCCAACAGCAATGGCTACGAGCTTACCGGTGGCGTGGCGGCAACGGTGAACGGCGTCAAGATTACGGAAGACACTGTAACCGAGCAGATCATGAGCACGCGCTCTTCGTTGGGCTACGACAGCGATGAGGACTGGGCCAACTATCTTGCGAGCAGCGGCATGACGCCCGAAAGCTACCGCGAGAGCGTTATCGATAGCATCGCCGACCAGCTGCTCGTGAGCCAGGCCGAGCGCGACAACAACATTACGGTCAGCGACGAGGAGGTCGACGAGGCGTGGCAGGAGGCCGTTGCCAACTATGACTCCGAGGACGCCTTTATCGAGCTCCTGTCGCAGATTGGGTATACCGAGGAGACGTATCGGGAGAGCCTGCGCCAGAACCTCATGACCCAGAAGCTCTATGATGCGGTCGCGCCGGTCGAGGATCCCACGGACGACGAGATCATCGCTTACGCGAACGAGAACCTCGACACCTATAACGGCGCCAAGCGCTCGTCTCACATTCTGATCAAGGTCGACTCCGAGGCCGACGACGCCACCAAGGAGGAAGCCAAGCAGAAGGCGCAGGACATCCTCGACCAGATTAACGCGGGCGAGATCTCGTTCGAAGACGCCGCGAAGGAATACTCCGAGGACAGCTCTGCTAGCAACGGCGGCGACGTGGGCTGGGATAAGCTCTCCTCGTTTGTCGAGGCGTACCAGACGGCGCTCGACGGGCTTGAGAAGGGGCAGATCAGCGGCGTGGTGGAATCCGACTACGGGTACCACATCATTCAGTGCACCGATGTCTTTAGCGTAGACGGCGAGGTGACGTCGATCGATCAGATTCCCGAGGACCTGCGCGACACGTTCTCGAGCAGCGTTAAGTCGACCAACCAGCGCACCGCGTACAACGATTGGCTTACCAAGACGCGCGAAGAGGCCGACATCCAGATCAACGATATGCCGGAAAACGTGCCGTATAACGTTGACATGAGCTCGGCGAGCTCGAGTGATGCGAGCACCGACGAGGCTTCTACCGGCGAGGACGCGCAGGGTTCGTCAAGCGAATAGGCTTGGGCCGGTAGGTGAATACCGTCCAGACACGGCAGGCAAGCAGCGCCCGGGCACGGCCCGCAGGCGAGTGAGGAGATACCGATGACCAACGAAGAGCTGCATAACGAGATGGTTGCCGCGATGAAGGCGAAGGACAAGGTGCGCCTTTCCATCGTGCGCCAGGTGATGGGCGAGGTGAAGAACCTCGAGGTGAACGAGCGCCGCGATGCAACCGAAGAAGACGTTAACACCATGATCAAGCGCCTTATCAAGCAGACGACCGAGACGCTCGAGATGTCGCGCAAGGCTGGGAACAACCAGGAGCGCACCGACACCCTGACTCAGCAGGTTGAGATTTTGGAGAGTCTGCTGCCCGAGCAGCTCTCTGGCGATGCGCTGGTCGAGCTTATCGAGAAGACCATCGCCGAGGTTGGGGCTGCGACGCGCAAGGATATGGGGCGCGTGATGGGTGCGCTCAACAAGGCGACGGGCGGAAACTTCGACAAGGCGGCTGCTGCCAAGGAGGTCGGCGCCCGCCTGGCGTAAGGAATCGGTTCGCACGTGGGTTTCAGCGCGGACGACATGCCTCCGCGCTGTTGAAACGGGTCCGTTGGGGCGGTGCATCCGCTTCATCGGGCCCGTATTTTGTGGAAAACTGGAACGAACAATGCGAAGACCCCACGGCGTTTGGTTTGCAATGCGGGAAAAGGGTCGAACGGACGCGTAAAACTACTCGTCCCGTTCTGGCGAGCTCCTGTTTCGCGTTGCCAGAGAGAATGCCGGTCCTGGATAAGGCGATCCGCACCGTTAACGTTGCTTCGCTCTGCCCCCGCCTGTACGTGCGCCCCTGGGGCAATGGGCATGCTGCTCCTTGTAGGTTTCACGCCAGCAAGGAGACTTCATGAGCGGCGCCACTGGTGCAGCCTCCCCTTAGGGATGCAGCAGTCCACATCGGGACGGGCCCGGACGGGCCCGCCCTGTCGTTCAATGTATCAAAGTGACAGAATGAAACCAAATTGGGTATACTTGATTTCATTACTGCAGATGTACGGCGTGTTGCTGCTCGGTTTCATGTTTATTGCGAGCTAACGGTATATGGTGAGTGATAGGGCGCGCACCCGTACAATAGGGCGTATTCAAATCGCATAGCTGTGCGTTTTGAGGCTCGGGCTTCGGGCTTGGGCGCGCGTATCGTGAAAGGAAGGGACCTCGTCCATGGCAAATATGATCGAGATCCGCGGTCTCAATAAGTACTTCGGCGACCTTCACGTGCTGAAGGATATCAACCTGACCGTCGAGGCGGGCGAGAAGCTCGTGGTCATCGGACCGTCTGGATCCGGCAAGTCCACGCTCATCCGCTGCATCGATTGGCTCGAGGAGCCCACCACAGGCGAGGTGCTCATCGACGGGCAGCTCGTGACGAAGAAAAACCATCTTGAGATGGCGCGTAAGTATTCGTCGATGGTGTTCCAGCAGTTCAACCTCTACCCGAACATGACGGTGCTCGGCAACCTCACCTTGGCTCCCATCAAGCTCCAGAAGAAGAGCAAGGAAGAGGCCACGAAGACTGCCATGGCTGCGCTCGAGCGCGTTGGCCTTGCGCAGAAGGCGGGGGAATACCCGCAGAATCTCTCCGGTGGCCAGCAGCAGCGCGTTGCCATCGCGCGCGCTATGTGCACCAAGCAGCCCATCATCTTGTTCGACGAGCCCACATCGGCCCTCGACCCGGAGATGATCCAGGAGGTGCTCGACGTTATGATCGAGCTCGCCCACGAGAACATCACCATGGTCTGCGTCACGCACGAGATGAACTTCGCCAAGCAGGTTGCCGACCGCGTGATCTTCATGGATGACGGCCAGATTCTGGAGGAGGGCACTCCGGAGCACTTCTTCACCAACCCGCAGAACCCGCGTTGCCAGGACTTCCTCAATAAGATCCTGCATTAGCGAACGCGATTATCTCTCGGCTTCGTGATGTCTCGGCGCCGATAGATATACGCCCAGCCGGTGCACGTTATCGCCGGCTTGGCGCCCGATTCCGAACGAAAGGGGTATCAATCATGGCTATGACTCGTCGCAACTTCATCAAGGCGTTCGGCGCAGCGGCAACGGTGGCGGGCCTTGGGCTCGCTGGTTGCAGCGGCGGCGACAGCGGCTCGGGCTCCGCTTCGGGCGATAGCGGTTCCAAGCTGCAGACCATCAAGGACCGTGGCGTGCTCAACTGCGGCGTTAAAGCCGACGTTCTTGGCTATGGTTACCTGAACACCGAGACCAACGAGTACGAGGGCCTCGAGATCGACCTGTGCTACCAGATCGCGGCCGCCGCGCTCGAGACCACGTACGAGGAGGCCAAGGAGCAGGGGCTGTGCGAGTTCACCACGGTGACGCCTTCCACCCGCGGCACGCTCATCGACTCCGGCCAGCTCGACATCGTCGCTGCCACCTACACCATCACGCCCGAGCGCGAGGAGGACTGGGACTTCTCCACGCCGTACCGCACCGACTCCGTGGGCATCATGGTCAAGTCGGCCAACGGCTGGACTTCGATGGAAGACCTGGACGGCCAGACCATCGGCGTGTCCACCGGCTCCACCACGCAGCAGCTCGTTGAGCAGATGATCGAGGATAACGGCTTCAACTGCACGCCCAACTTCACCGAGTACCAGTCGTACCCCGAGATCAAGGACGCGCTCGACGCCGGCATGGTCCAGGCCTTCGCCATGGACCGCTCCACCCTCAACACCTATATGGACGACACCGTCGAGCTGCTCCAGCCCGAGATTGAGTTCGGTACGCAGGATTACGGCGTTGCCACCCAGAAGGGCTGCGACCTTTCCAAGGTCGTGGACGACACCGTGAACGAGCTGCTTGAGAGCGGCTGGATTGACGAGGAAATCGAGACCTGGGGCCTCGTCTAACGATTACAGGGTAATGGACGGCGGGCTCTCGGCTTTTGGCCGCGGGCCCGCTCCGTGTCCCAAAAGGAGGCCGGCGCGCGGGCCCATACGATTGCGCCCGCCGCGCCGCACTGGATATGCCGATACGCGCCGGTCCCCTTTTGGAACATGCGGGAAAGGAACGTCATGCTAGAAAGCCTACTTGATCCCCGGCGCTGGCAGATCACCTTTGATTCGATCGATGCGTTTTGGGACGGGTTCTTTGTCACGCTGCAGGTGGTTGTTTGGGGCCTGATCTTGGCTCTCGCACTCGGCACGATCCTGGGCGTGTTCTCTACCACGCGCTCGCGCGTGCTGCGCGCCATCAGCCGCGTGTACGTCGAGTTCTACCAGAACACGCCGCTGCCGGTGCAGGTCATCTTCATGTACCTCATGGGGCCGCAGCTTCTGCAGCTTGCCACGGGCTCGGCCGCGCCGGTGCCCATTCCGTCTGTAGTGCTCGGTTTCGTGGGCGTTGGCCTGTACCACGCCGCGTATGTGGCCGAGGTTATCCGCACCGGTATCGAGGCGGTTCCGCGCGGGCAGATGGAGGCTGCGCTCTCTCAGGGCTTTACGCGCGTGCAGGCGTATATCTACATCATCCTGCCCCAGACGTTCAAGGTGATTCTCCCGCCGCTGTGCAACCAAGCGCTCAACCTGGTGAAGAACAGCTCGGTGCTCGCACTTGTGGCGGGCGGCGACCTTATGTATCGCTCCAACAGCTTCGTGGGCACCTATGGTTACCTGCAGGGCTATATCCTCGCGTGCGTGATGTACTTCATCATCTGCTTCCCGCTCTCGATGCTCGTGCAGTATCTCGAGAAGCGCTCAAAGCGCGTTCCCAAGGCAAAGAAACTGCGCGATATCGCGCCCGAGCTCACCAAGGAGGCGTAACCGATGGATGCTTTCAACGCAGCGAACCTCACCTTCATCCTTAACGGTTTCTGGTTGACCATTCGCATTTCGGCGCTGGCGATCGTATTCTCGATCATCTTCGGTACGGTGCTCGCCATGATCAAGCAATACTGTCGCGGCAAGCTGTCTATCTTCCGTTGGATCGTGACGGCCTATATCGAGCTGTTCCGTTGCACGCCCAACCTGCTGTGGATCCTCTTCATCTACTTCACGATGCGTGCTTCCAACTTCGTGGTCTCGGTGGTGGCGTTCACGGTGTTTACCTCGGCGGTCGTGGCCGAGATCGTGCGCGGCGGCTTCAACTCCATCCCCAAGAGCCAGTTCGAGGCGGCGCAGAGCCAGGGCTTTGGCTTCTTCGCCACCATGCGCCTCATCATCTTGCCGCAGACGTTCAAGACCATCATCCCGGCGCTCTTCAGCCAGTGCACGACGGTCATCAAGGACTCCTCGTACCTTGCGAGCATCAGCGTCATGGAGCTCATGTTCAACGCGCGCGTGGTCATGGCGCAGATTCCCAGTCTCGATCAGAAGCTCCTCATGTACGGGCTGGTCTTTGCCCTATACTTCGTGTTGAACTTTGGCATCTCGCTCATCGTTCGCGCATACCAGCGCCGTGTGGTTGCTGCGTAGGCGTAAGCTAGGAAACAGCACGTTCAGGCCAGCGTATCGAGGGAAGGCATCATGGGCATCATTCCACAGTTGAAGAAGAGGCGCGCCGAGCTCGAGTCGCGCGTGGCCGCGTCCGAGGCGGAGCGCGCGGGGCAGCCAGTCGTTATCACCATCGCCCGCGATTTTGGCGCGGAGGGCCACGAGATCGGCAAGATGCTCTCGGCGGAGCTTGGGATACCGCTCTACGACAACGAGATTCTCGTTCGTTCGAGCATTCGCGCCGGCGAGTCTATGGACCGCATCGCCGCCTACGACGAGCAGCTTGCCGCAGAGAACATGGCGTTCTTGCCGGATCGCGTGGACGCGCGCAACCTCGCCGATAAGCTGTTCGAGAAGATGGCCCAGGTGATCATCGACCTCGGTTCGACCGAGAGCTGCATTATCGAAGGGCGCCTGTCCGACTACCTGCTGCGCGCCAATCCCAACCACATCGCGGTGCTCGTGACGGCGCCGCTTGAGGACCGTATTCAGATTGTGAGCAAGAAGCGCGGGCTCAACCATTACAAGGGGGCGCAACTGGTCAAGAAACAGCAGCGTGCGCGCGAACAGTTCTACAAGCGCTATTCCGCCGGCAAGTGGCGCATGGATATGGGCAAGGACCTGGTGGTCAACCGCGCGAAGCTGGGGCGCCAGGGGTGCGTTGACGTAATCGCTGCCGCGTACCGCTCCAAGCTGCGCGAGCTAGGGCTTACCGAGACGGGCCAAGCGCCGCGTACCGTGATTGACGACGATACGCTGCATGTGGCAGCGGAAGTGGGATAGCAGCCGGTTGCTGTTGTGACGCGCTGGGCATGGCGCGCTCCGAGCTTGCCGCGCACCGGCTCTGATACCCACCGGGTTTGACGCATGAACAGAGTTTGGTGCATGAGCAGGCTTTGACACACATCTACTGCGACGCATGAGCGCCGGCGGTTCGGTGTTTCCGGGCCGCCGGCGCTTTTTGCACCTCATTGCAGGCGCTGTTCGTGGTTCGGCATCGCGCCTTTAGGCAGGATGTGTCGGAGCAGGGTGCTGAGGCTCAAGGCCTGCTGCAACTACCGGTTGAAGCCCAACGGCAAGGTTGGCGCCATACCGCATATACTCGAACTGTTCATGCTGAATAATGGGGGAATCTATGTCTGCATCCGATAAGCCGCCGTTCCGCAAGCGGCATCCGTGGTTCGTGCGTATCGCGGCGGCGATGCTCGTGCTCGCGCTTGGTTTTAGCGCGTACATTGCCGTGGCGGTGCGCAACCGCCTCGAGCAGGAGCGGCTCGGCCTGGCAACCATCGAAGTGCCCGCTGCGGCCACGCCTATCGAGGGGTCGTCAAAGCGCTCGGGGGCGTTTACCGCGGAGATCGAGTTCACGAGTATGGCTGCAACCGAAGGCCAGCGCGTGGCGGCCGAGGTCTCCTGGGACGACGACTGGTTCTTCCAGGATCCAACGGCCTACAACCATGAGCTGGCAACCACATGCTCGGTGCTCTCGGCTGTGGCAAACGCGGAATCCTCCTATTACCAAGAGGGGTCGGATGCTCCCGCCTATATGGAGAACGCGCTTGGCGCGCTTGGCTTTGAGGAGATCTCGACCGCATCGTACCAGTACCGCAGCGAGGTCTTTGACGAGGTGATCGATTTCTTCGCAGGCACAGACGATGTGGTGGCGTATTCCGTGGCAACCAAGCACGTAACGAGCAGCACGGGCGAGGAGAAGGTGCTCTACCTCGTTTCCATTCGCGGAAGTTACGGCGCAGAGTGGCTGAGCGATTTCAATATGGGCGATGCTGCCGATTACGACATGGATGCCATCGACCATGAGGGGTTTATGCGCGCAGCCGACGAGATTATCGAGGACCTTTCCGCTCGCTTGACCGAGGAGTACAGCGAAAACCCCGATGTGCAGGTGGCGCTGCTTTTCACGGGCCACTCGCGAGGCGCGGCGACGGCGAATCTGGCTGCATCCTACGCAGACGACATGACCTCCGGCCTGCGCCCGCTCACGACGCTCGAGAACATCTACTGCTACACGTTCGCAACGCCCGAGGTAACCCAGTTCGACAATACGGGAGAGGCGCTCTACAACAACATTTTCAATATCATGAACCCGAGCGACCTGGTGCCGCGCCTGCCGCTTGCCTCATGGGGCTATGCACGCTACGGGCGCGATCTGTGGCTTCCAGGGTACGGCGATGCGACCTTTAACGACCATTACGCTGATATGCGGGCTGCATTCGAGGAAAACGTGGGTGCGTAGTGCCCGTATGTTCCCGAGGACCGTGCGCAGGTAGATGCATTCATCGAGAAGCTGGGTGAGCAGATTCCTACGCAGGACGACCTTGTTTCTGCAGGTGGCATAGCTTCGCTTATACAGGATTTCGCTGTGGACCTTGACCCTGTTCGGGTGCTGTACGGACATTATCCTGGCGTGTATATCGCATGGATGCAGGTGATCGATGCGGACGACCTTCGCAGCTCTTAGGGCGAAACTTGCGGACCGCTGCATCAAACCGAGGGCCGCTGCCGGATGTTCCAGCAGCGGCCCTCGTGCGTCATGCGCAATCAAGCTGCGAGGTTCGCGGGGTGGCGATTACGCCTCCTCGCCGAGCAGCTTCTCCTTGATATCGGCAGCGGCCTTCTTGCCGGCGCCCATGGCCAGGATGACGGTTGCGGCACCGGTCACGATGTCGCCGCCAGCCCAGACGCGCGGATTGGAGGTGCGTCCGTTCTCATCGGTCTCGATAAGGCCCCAACGGTTGAGCTCGACGTCGGCGCAAAGCTTTGCGAACGGGTTCGCGCGCGTGCCGATGGCCGTGACCGCGACGTCACAGGGGATGGCGAACTCGGAGTCCTGGATGGGGATGGGGCGACGGCGGCCGCTCGCATCGGGCTCGCCAAGCTCCATGCGCTGAAGCTCGATAGTCGAGACGAAGCCGTCCGGGCCGGGCAGGAAGCGCAACGGGTTGCAGAGCTCGAGAATCTCAACGCCCTCTTCCTTGGCGTGATGGATCTCGGCGCGGCGCGCGGGCATCTCGGCCTCGGTACGGCGGTAGGCGAGGGTGACCTTCTCGGCGCCCAGGCGAAGTGCGGTGCGCGCGGCGTCCATGGCCACGTTGCCGCCGCCGAACACGACGACGTTCTTGCCATGGCGGATAGGCGTGTCGTACTCGGGGAACTCGTACGCCTTCATGAGGTTCGTGCGCGTGAGGTACTCGTTTGCGCAGTACACGCCGGGCAGGTTCTCACCGTCGACGTGCAGGAAGCGCGGAAGGCCCGCGCCCACGGCCAGGTAGAGGGCGTCGAAGCCGTCCTCGTTGAAGAGCTCGTCGGCATCGAAGAGGCGGCCGGCGACCGAGTTGTACTCAAAGTGGACGCCCAGCTCTTCCAGGCCCTTGATCTCGCGCTTGACGATGTCCTTGGGCAGACGGAACTCGGGGATGCCGTAGGTGAGCACGCCGCCGCCGGTGAAGAACGCTTCGAACACGGTAACGTCGAAGCCCTCGCGCGCGAGCTCGCCGGCGCAGGCGATGCCAGAGGGACCAGAGCCCACGATGGCAACCTTTTTGCCGTTGGACGGCTTGCACTCGGGAGCCTCGCCCACCTCGTCGGCCATGTCGCCAAGCATGCGCTCGAGCTGGCCGATTGCCACGGGCTCGCCCTTGCGGCCGAGGATGCACTTGCCCTCGCACTGGTTCTCCTGCGGGCACACGCGGCCGCAGACGGAGGGGAGCAGGTTATCGGCCTTGATGGTCGCGAGCGCCCCCGCCCAGTCCTCTTCGCGAATCTTCTCGATGAACTGCGGGATATGGACGCCTACCGGGCAGCCGTCCATGCAGAGCGGCTTCTTGCAGTCGAGGCAACGGTTTGCCTCGGCGATGGCGTCGGCCTTGGTGTAGCCCGTGTCGACCGGGCGGAAATCATGAGCGCGCTCCTCTGCGGGCTCCTCGTTCGCGGGGGTGCGGGGAGCTCCGATATTGGGGCGGTACTTTACTTCTGGCATGCGCAGTCCTCCTCATGATGCTTGATGGAAGCGGCTTCCTCGGCCTTGTAGCTGGCCTGGCGATGAGCGAGGTCGTCCCAGTCGACGAGGTTCGCATCGAAATCCGGGCCGTCGACGCAGGCGAACTTGGTTTCGCCGCCCACCTCGACGCGGCAGCATCCGCACATGCCGGTGCCGTCGACCATGATCGGGTTCAAGCTCGCGACGATGGGGATCTTGAACTCGCGGCAGGTGAGGGTCGAGAACTTCATCATGGGGACGGGGCCCACGCAGAAGCACGAATCGATGGAGTCGGTCTCGCAGAGGCGACGGAGCGGCAGGGTTACAACGCCCTTCTCGCCCATGGAGCCGTCGTCCGTGGTGATGAAGAGGTTCTCGAGCGGCAGCGACGCGAACTGCTCGAAGAGGATGAGCAGGTCCTTGTTGCGGGCGCCCATGATGACCGAGACCTTCTTGCCCTGTTCGCAGAGGGTGCGCGCGACCGGATAGGCGATGGCGAGGCCCACGCCGCCGCCAACGACGGCTACGCGGTCGCCCTCAATCTCGGTCGGGCAACCGAGCGGTCCGGTGATGTCCTGAATCTCGTCACCTTCGTTGAGCTCAGAGAGGCACTGGGTCGTCTTGCCCACGACCATGAAGATGAACTCGATCCAACCCTCCTCCGGGTTCCAGTTGGCAAAGGTGAACGGGACGCGCTCGCCCGTCTCGTTGATGCGCACCATGAGGAACTGACCGGCATGGGCATGCTTGGCCATCCTGGGTGCGTGGACGCGGAACTCGAAGACCTTCTCCGAGAACTGCGTCTTCTTCAGGATCTTGAACATAGAACCCCTCTCTCATACGAGGCAGGGAGGCTGCGGTGCATGCTGCTCGGCCTAGAAGGACGGGCTGCGCGCATACCGGGCTCCTGCCTGCACACACAAATCCGATTATACCCCGCTGCCTGCATTTTCAATGCAAGTGGACAGCAGGTATCGGATGAGCGGTGCGTGCATGACGCATGCGGTTTGAGGGGTTGGCGCGCTGGGCGCAGCGCCGGTAGTTAGTGCTTGCCGTTGTTCGCAGCTGCGCCGTTCACGTGGTCCCGGGCATAGATGACGCCTTGTGCGAGCGCGAGCTCGCAGGCGTCTGCTGCGCGCATGATGGTGTCATCGAAGGCCTCAGCGTCCTTGCCGCGCAGTTGCTTGAGCACAAAATCGGCCGTGGGCATGCGGCCCGGAGGCTCGCCGATGCCCGTGCGGATGCGGCTGAAGTCGCGGCTGCCAAGCTTGTCGATGATCGAGCGCAGGCCGTTGTGCCCGGCGTGCCCGCCGCCGACCTTCACGCGCACGTCGCCCTCGGGGATGTCGAGCTCGTCGTGGACGACGAGGACCTCCTCCGGCTTGATGCCGTACTCACGGCAGAGCTTGGAGATGGGGCCGCCGCTCGTGTTCATGAAGCTTTGCGGCTTAACGAGCACGACCTCGCGTACGCCGCCTTCGGCTTCCGTATCGCGCACCTTGGTCGTGGCGACCTCGGCGCCCAGCTGGTTCTTCCAGTACGATACGCCCGCGCGGCGAGCTAGCTCGTCTACCGTTTTAAACCCAGCATTGTGCCGGGTGTTAGCGTATTCTTCGCCAGGATTGCCCAGGCCTGCGACCATGCGGATGGGCATTGGTTGTGCTGCCGCCATGCAAATCCCCTCTTCTGCGACGGGGCCCTTTGTCCGGACCCCGCGTTTTCGCATCCATTGCGGACAAATTATCGCTGTTTTGGACACGAAGCGGCCCGATTTAGGACATGTCCGCCGAATGTCCTAAATCGTCCGGATGACGGGACGTAGCTCGAGCGCGCGGCTACGCATTGGGAGCGCCCGTGCGTTTCGCGTATGGATCTGGTTCGCGTTCGTCCTGGTTCCATCAAAATGTACTCGGGGTATATCTTTTGTAGGGATGCGATATGGTGAATGAGCGCGGGTGCTCATGTGATACCGTTCGTACATGGAAGCACTTGTGATCATAGACTTTTCCGCTTTGCGAGGCGTGCGTTCCGCCCGCCGCACGTATGGCTCTTTGCCATGGAGTGCTGTGGGCCGCGTTGAGCAACGCCATGCGATCGAGGGTTGCGTGCCCAACGCGGATATGGTTGATCTTGATGATTTAGCACGCTTGGGCATGTGGGCACCAAATGAAAGCGAGGAGCTCCACGTGCTCGTAGCGAGCGCGGGCGCGCGGCGCGCCCGAGCGCCGATGCTTTGCCATGTGTGCCCCGGCCCGCTGCCGCTTGGTGCGATTATGCGCGTTGCCCCTGGGGTGTATTGTTCCTCTCCGGCGTACACGGCGCTGAGGTGCTCGCGTGGCAGATCCGTTCCTGAGATCCTCATTCTGTTGCTTGAACTGTTGGGCTCCTATTCGCTGCCGCCAGAGGCCACATTTCCTATCGCGTGGGGCGGGGTCTGGCCCGATGAGGTTGAAAGAAAGTCTGTTGAGCAGATTCACTATCCAAGTGAGCCGGTGGCGACAATAAAAGAGCTTCAGGCAATGGCGCGTTATGCAAAGAGCAGCGAGTACGCCAACTTTAGAACTGCCGTACGTCTTGCAGCGACGGGCTCGAGGTCGCCAGCCGAGTCGATCATGTATGGGATGCTTGCCCCGCCCTTGCGATTCGGAGCTTTCGGGATTTCGTCCCTGAAGGGAGGCATGCTGCTCAATCATCGGATTGATTTCGATACTACTTCGCTTCATATGGCGTCAGGGGTGCCGTATGCTGTGTGCGATGCGTACATTCCTGCTGCCCATATTGATACGGAGTACAACGGAGTCGGGCACGAGGAGGAGAACCGTCGGATTCATGACGGGCAGCGCAACAACGGTCTCAAGGGTATGGGTGTTACGGTGCTCGTTATCAACCGGGACCAGATGCGTGACATTGTTGCTTTGGAAGCAATTGCCCGTTCGATTCATAAGGCGGCTGGCGGCCTGCTTCGGTATCGATACTCTGGCGTCCGCCAGCGTCAGACAGCATGGCTCAATGGCTTGCGGGCGGGGAGCGGACTTCCTCCCGCGTAGTTTTTCTTTCAAATGCCGCTTTTTCTGGCAGTTATTTCAACTATGAACGATTGCAGGGGCGATGCGGCGAGCATCGTCCGCAGCTGGATGGCGGAACCGTCAAATAAGAGACAAAAACCAGGCATTTTGCTAGGTGAGTTGGCGTCAAAAAGCCATGGCGGGCGTCGCGGCGGCTGCCAAATCGTTCATAGTTGAAATAACTGCCAGAAATAATTGGATTTATTGAAAAAAGTTGCTCTGAACACAAAATAGGGGGCCGCGGCATATGCCGCGGCCCCCTATTTCGCAGGCGTTGCGATTGCGGATGTCTTACATCGCGAAGTCGCCGCCGACGAGCTTGGAGACGCTCTCCTCGTCGTACACGGCCGCGATCGCGTTGGCGAACTCGTCTGCCACCGTAATGGTCTTGATCTTGCCGGCAGCCTCGACGGGGATGGAGTCCGTGACCACGCACTCGACGATCGGCGCATCGTTCAGGCGCTCGATAGCGGGGCCGGAGAAGATGCCATGGGTAGCGCACACATAGATGTCGCCGGCGCCCATCTTCTTGAGCTCGCGCACGCTTGCGCACAGCGTGCCCGCGGTGTCGATCATGTCGTCGTTGATGATGCAGGTCTTGCCCTCGATATCGCCGATGATGCCCATGACCTCAGCGGCGTTGTGGCGCGGACGGCCCTTGTGCGCGATGGCGAGCGAGCAATCGAGCATGTCGGAGAGCTTCTTCGCAGCCTTGGCGCGTCCCACGTCCGGAGACACGACAACAAGGTTGTCGGTATCGAAGTGCATGTTGTTGTAGTACTCGCCAAAGAGCGGCAGCGCGGAGAGGTGGTTCACGGGGATGTCGAAGAAGCCCTGGATCTGCCCCTGGTGCAGGTCGAGCGTGATGACACGGTCAACGCCTGCACGCTCGAGCAGGTTGGCAACGAGGCGCGCAGTGATGGGCTCGCGCGGCGCGGCCTTGCGATCCTGGCGCGCGTAGCCGTAGTGGGTGATGCACGCGGTGATAGTGCGGGCCGAGGCGCGCTTCGCGGCGTCGGTGGCAATGAGCAGCTCCATGAGCGCGTCGTTGACGTCGCCCGAGATGGACTGGATGAAGAACACGTCGGCGCCGCGCACCGTCTCATCGAAGCGCGCGTAGATCTCGCCGTTGGCGAACTTCTCGAGTGCCAGGCCCGAGAGCTCGACCCCCAATAGGTCCGCGACCTTTTCTGCTAGCGGCCTGTTCGCTGTGCCCGAGTACAGGCGCAGCGTTTTCTGCATGGCACACGTCTTCGATGGGTCGTTGATGGGCATGTTCCCCTTCTCCTTCTGCTCGACTGATGTAACGTTCGAGGCCAATAGATACCGTTACTGCCGCGCGATCTTGCGCTCGGAGTAGCCGGTTATGATGCGCTGCTCGGTGCGCTCGATAGCAAGCGCACCGTCAGGAACATCCTTGGTAATAGTGCCGCCGGCGCCCGTCACCGCGTTCGACCCGATGTTCACGGGCGCGACCATCATGGTGTCCGATCCGATGAACGTGTTGTCGCCGATGGTGGTCGGGTTCTTGTGGACGCCGTCGTAGTTGCAGGTGATGGAGCCGGCGCCGATGTTTACGCCCGCTCCCATGGTGGTGTCGCCAATATACGAGAGGTGGGGGACCTTGGAGCCCTCGCCGATGGTGGATTTCTTGATTTCGACATGCGTGCCCACATGGGCGCGGTCGAGCAGGTGCGTGCCGGGCCGCAGATAGGCGCGCGGCCCCACGGTGACCTCGTTCTCGATGACGACATCGATGCCAACGGTTTCGTTAAGCGAGCAGCCGTTGCCGCAGGTCACATTGGTGAGGCGCGTGTTGGGGCCAACCTCGCAGCCTTCGCCGATGCGGCAGGTGCCGTCCATGAAGGTGAGCGGCCACACTACCGTGTCGCGGCCGATGGTGCAATCCGGCCCGATCCAAGCGAGAGCGGGGTCGATAAAGGTGACGCCCTCCGCCATGAGGGTCTCATTGATGCGATCGCGCGCGATGGCGGTGAGTTCGGCGAGCTGCGCGCGGCTGTTGACGCCGAGGCCGTCTCGATAGTCGTCGCAGCAGAAGGAAGTCACGCGCTGCCCGGCCTCGCGCAGGATGGCGAGCATGTCGGGCAGATAGTACTCGCCCTGGGCGTTGTCGTTGTTGATCTCGTCGATGTGGGCGGCGAGCAGGGCGCCGTCGAAGGCGTAGCAGCCAGCGTTGCATTCCTGGATGGCAGCCTGGCTGGGCGTGCAGTCTTTCTGTTCGACGATCTCGATGAGGGAGCCTGCGTCGTCGAGCACGATGCGGCCGTAGCCGAAGGGATCGGGCGGCAGCATCGAGAGCACGGCACCCGCGGCTTTTCCAGTGGCGACGGTCTCAGCGAATCGCTGGATGGTTTCGGGCTGGATGAGCGGCAGGTCGCCGTTAAGCACAACGACCGGCCCTTCCGAGATGCCGCATGCCGAGAGGGCGACCTTGACGGCGTGGCCCGTTCCCAGCCGTTCGGCCTGTTCCACGCATTCGATGGATGCCGCGGCGCTCGCATAGGAGGCGTCGATGATGTCGCGCACTTCCTGCGCGTGGCTGCCCACGACCACGATGATGCGCTGGCAGCCAGCGGCAATCGCCGCGTCGGCTACCCATTCGATCATCGGTTTGCCCAGAATCTTGTGGGCGACCTTAGCATGGTTTGATTTCATGCGGGTGCCCTCGCCCGCAGCAAGAATGATGGCAGTTGCTTCCATGAACTCCCCCGAATTGCGCGTACCGTACAATGCCGAAGCGCTCGGCTTGAGGCGGTTCACGCGGCTGCGCGCGGGGCGCTGCACCAAGAATGTGACTCAAATCGAGCAGGATGTCACTTGGATGATACCTTAGCGGGCAAGTATGCGGGGGCAACAAGGAGGGCGAAGCGCCAAACGTCACAGCGAATGCGCAGGCGCGGCGCGGTTGCGTGGGGGCGCGAGGGGCGGCGGGGCGAGTGCGCCGCGGTTGCGGCCCAATCGCGCGGTGTGAAGGCACGGAACCGGCGACGAGGCAGCGGGCGCACGGTCCCGTGGCGCGGCGTGCGAGGTCGGCGGAGCGGCGAGGTGCTGCGCGGTGGCGAAGCGCTAGGCACGCAGCCCGACCGGATGGCGCGCTCTGATTTTGGGTAGACCAATAGTACATGCTCGCAGGGCCCGCGCTGCGCGGTCTATTTTCGCTTGAACATTTGGAGAGATATGCACGGGGATACCATTCTGCTTATGACCTTCGTGTTCGCGCTCGTCGCGGCATTTGCCGGCGGCGTTGTGGCGCGTGCGCTTCGCTTGCCGCCCATCGTGGGCTATCTTGTTGGCGGGCTTGTGGTGAGCCCATTTACGCCGGGCTTCATCGGCGATTCGGATGCCATGAACCAGCTGTCCGAGGTCGGCGTCATGTTCATGATGTTCAGCACGGGCCTGCATTTCTCGCTCAAGGACCTCTTCGAGGTCAAAGGCATCGCGGTGCCGGGAGCTATCTTGCAGATAGCCGTGGGTACCGTGGCGGGCTATGCGCTGGCGCAGGCGTTCGGATGGACGCCCGAGGCAGGCATCATGCTCGGCCTTTCGGTGAGCATCGCGTCGACGGTGGTCCTCATCAAGAACCTGACGGACGCGGGCCTGTACCAGAGCCATGGCGGCCGTGTGGCGACGGGGTGGCTCATCGTGGAGGACCTGGCGACGGTCGTGATTTTGGTGGTGCTGCCGGTGGTCTTCGGTCCGGGCGAGACCTCGGGCGCCGAGCTGGCGGCGGGCCTTGCCGAAGCGCTGCTTAAAACGGTGGCGTTCGTGCTGCTTATGCTCGTGGTGGGATCGCGCGTGCTGCCATGGGTGCTCGGTAAGATCGCGCGCTTCTGCCCCAGCGAGCTCTTCCAGTTGGCCGTGGTGGTGATCGCGCTCGGCACGGCCATGGCGGCTTCGCTGCTGTTCGATCTCTCGGTAGCGCTCGGGGCCTTCCTGGCCGGCGTGGTGGTGAGCGGGTCCAAGCTCTCGCATCGCGTGGCTGCCGAGGCCATCCCCTTCAAAGACCTCTTCTCCATCATCTTCTTCGCTTCGGTGGGCATGATGGTCAACCCGGTGACCCTCGCTTCGCATGTGGGAGAGCTTATTGCGCTCGTGGCGCTCATCATGGTGGGCAAATGGCTCATCAACATGGTGCTCGGCGTAGTGCTTTCGGCTGGATTGCATGGCACGCTCACGGTGGCGGCGGGACTCGCGCAGATTGGCGAGTTCTCGTTCATCATCGGACAGACCGGTATGGGGCTGGGGATTCTCACCGCCGAGCAGTACACGCTCATTTTGGGTGGCGCCGTGGTGTCGATCGCGCTCAATTCGTTCGCGTTCAAGCTTATCGACCCCATCGAGAGGTGGATGCGCAAGCATGCGCGGCTCGCTGCCCTGTATGAGCGCCATGTGCGCCAGTTTGAGGAGCCGTCGAGCGACGTGCGCGATCACGTGGTCGTGGTGGGGTATGGGCACGCGGGAAGGTGCGTGACCGAGGTGCTCAAGAATCTCGATATCCCGTGTTTGGTCGTAGAGCGCGACCTGGAAACGGCGGAGGAGGCAGAGGCGGATGGCCTGTGCGTGCTGGTGGGAGATGCGGCCAATTCCGAGATTTTGGCTCATGCACATTTGGATGCAGCGCGCGTGCTCGTGATCGCGGGCGGCGGAGACGCGGCGGCCGAGGCGATTGCCTACGAAGCGCGCCTGTTCGCGCCTGGTCTGCACATCGTGACGCGTGCCGAGGATGAAGACGGCCTAAAGGCGCTCGCGGCCGCTGGCGCCAACGAGGTCGTGAGGCCGGAGCTCGAGGGCGGTATCGAGCTTATGCGCCATACGCTCATCGATTTGGGCTACACGCCCCGCCAAATTCAGGATTACGCGAACGAGCTGCGTGCAAGCGGTTACGAGGCCTTGGGCGACAACGCCCAGGGTGCGCGGCGGCGTGCGTTCGAGCGCCTAGTGGCGTCGCTTTCCGAGGTGGAGCTCGAGTGGGTGTTGGTGGGCGAAGCAAGTACGGCCGCCGGGAGCACCCTTGCCGACCTCGATCTGCGCGCAAAGACGGGCGTCAACGCGGTGGCGCTCCGCCGCGGAGGCGAGGTGACGCTGTTCCTCGATGCGCGGACCGAGCTGCACAAGGGCGATAAGGTTGGTCTCGTTGGCACCGTGGAGCAGGTGGAGGCCGCAGCGAAGCTGTTCGCGTAGCGGCGGGACGTGCCCGCCAAGCGAATTCGCCCTCGCTGCCGGGCTCGCCGCCGCCAGAACCCCTCCTCCGTGCTTGACAAGACGTCAGCCTGCAACAGTTCTGTAACATTCCTTGACTCCACTCAACTAAAGCGACACAATCTAGTTCGCCGAAAGGGCAGCGAGGGCGGCACGGGGCCGCGCTCGATAGAACGAAAGGTTGCTCTGCGATGCATGCTTACCTACTAATTTCGGGTGAGATTATTAGCTAGCGCGGGTTTGGTATATCGCCAGCCCGCGCTCATCGCGGGCGGCTGTAAGGCGAGGGCCGTCGTATATCGAGGCCCTCGCTTTTTTGTATCTGCCCGTGCTCGCGCGATGCGCCCAGGCCGGTGAGCCGGCAGGCGCGAATGTAGATCGCATCATCTTCGGGGCTCCGAGGGAAGGAACGTGTCATGAACGGAATGGTCGTCGTTGTGGTGGCCGCGGTGGTGCTTGCCGCCGGCTACCTCGTATATGGTCGATGGCTGGCAAAGACCTGGGGGATCGACCGCGAGGCTCTTACCCCTGCCAAACGCATGGAGGACGGCAAGAATTTCTCGCCCGCCTCGTGCTTCACGGCGTTTTCGCACCAGTTCAGCTCCATCTGCGGTGCGGGCCCGGTCACGGGTACTATCGCGGCGATGATGTTCGGCTGGTTGCCGGTGCTTCTGTGGGTGCTCGTGGGCGGCATCTTCTTCGGCGCCGTGCACGACTTCGGTGCGCTCTATGCCAGCGTGAAGAACAACGGCAAGTCGCTCGCCCAGCTCATCGACAAGTACATCGGTCGCACGGGACGCCGTCTGTTCCTGCTCTTTAGCTGGCTGTTCACCATCATCGTGATCGCGGCCTTCGTGGACATGGTTGCCGGCACCTTCCAGGCCACCTTCGCCGCCGATGGCGCCGTGGACGCGGCCGCCTCCTATGCCGGTGGCACGGCGGGCACCATCTCGATCCTCTTCACATTCGTTGCTATCGCATTCGGCTGGATCAACCGCAAGTTCGGCCTTAGCGGTTGGAAAGAGCTCCTGCTTGCTGTGGTGCTCTTCGTTCTCATGTTCGCCGTGGGCATGCAGTTCCCGGTATATCTGAGCAAGTTTGGCTGGTTCGCAGTCATCGCGGTGTACCTGCTGTTCGCTGCGGCTATGCCCATCCAGACCCTCAAGCAGCCGCGTGACTATCTCACGAGCATCATGATGATCGTCATGATCGTGTGCGCGGTGCTCGGCATCTTCGTGCTCGGCGCCAACGGCGAGGCCACGATGACCGCCCCGATGGTCGCCGACATCTCAGCGCTCGCCGCAAACGGCAGCTATCTGTTCCCGCTGCTGTTCGTGTCGGTCGCATGCGGCGCGCTCTCCGGCTTCCATAGCCTCGTTTCCACCAACACCTCGTCCAAGCAGGTCGAGAAGGAGCAGGATACCGTCGTCGTGGGCTACGGCGCCATGATCGTCGAATCCTTCGTGGGCGTGCTCGCCATCGTGGTGGCCGCCATCATGTACTCCCAGATCAACAACACCGGCGCCGCCGGCGCGCTTCAGGGCACGCCGTTCCAGATCTTCTCGCAGGGTGTGGCGCGCGGCATGATGGCCTTCGGCGTGAACGGGACGCTGGCCACCGTGTTCATGACCATGTGCGTCTCCGCACTCGCGCTGACCTCGGTTGACGCTGTAGCGCGCATCGGCCGCCTCTCGTTCCAGGAGTTCTTCGCAAAGGGCGACGACGCCGCCGAGGATGTGGCAGCCGAGAACACCGGCCTTGCCAAGGTCTTCTCGAACACCTGGGTTGCCACCGTGCTCACGCTGGCGCTCGGCTTCGCGCTCGCATTTGGCGGTTACAACAACATCTGGCCGCTCTTCGGCGCGTCCAACCAGCTGCTTGGCGGCATGACCATGATCACGCTCGCGGTGTTCTGCAAGTGCACCGGCCGCAAGGGCTTCATGCTCTACGTTCCCGTGGCGTTCTTGCTCGCCTGCACGTTCACCTCGCTTGTGCAGAGCATCATCAGCTGCGCGAACGCGCTCGCTGCCGGCGGCATGGCGGTCATCGCGACTTCCGGCCTGCAGCTCGTGTTCGCAATCCTCATCGTGATTCTGGGCATCTTCGTGGCATACAACTGCTTGAAGGAGCTCTTCACCAAGGAGGCCGGCTCCATCCCCGACGAGGAGCCCGAGTGGTCGCAGATGGGTAAGGCTCGTTACAGCCATGGTGAGCGCCCCGAGGCTCCGGCCGACGGCGCCAAGGCTCAGGCCTAATACCCTCCCAAAATGATAAAACGAACCCGGTTCGTTTTATCATTTCTTCCGACGAGATAAGCCGCGAAGGGTGCAGGTGCCCTTCGCGGCTTGTTGGTTTTGGGCTGAGTCAATTTGAGGTGCCCGATTGCCAAGAAATGGCTTCATTCACTACGCCCGCGTGCCGTTGCGAGCGATGAAGACCTCGTAGTCGGCTTCGTTCTGGTCGGCGTATGCCTGCGAGAAGTTCCAGAGCGCGTCCTCAAACGCGTCGCCGTCGTCCAGATAGGCCGATATGGCCAATTCGTCGCCGGTGCGGGCGTGTGCGTGCGCAAGCGCGTGGGCGCACAAGCGGGCGACGCTTTCCAAGCTGCCGGCACCAATGCGCTCAAGGTCGATTGACCCCTTACCGTTCCAGAGCTGGCGTACATAGTAATCGCGCGCGGTGCCGTCGGGCGCGGTGGCTTTGGTCCACCCGAGCAAGATGTCGCTCGTGGACTGCACGAGCCGCTGGCCTTGCACCACGCGCTCGGCGTGGCTGGCAAAGGGCGCGGGCCGCCAGAAGCGCTCGACTACGGACTCGCTCGCCTCCTTGGCCTGCAGGATAAGCGGGTCGTCAGCGTTTTTGCCGGCGAGCAGCGCGATCCATGCACGCGTGCCCACGCTGCCCACGCCCACGACCTTGCGTGCCGCGTCGTGCACGTGGTAGTGCTCCAGCAACATGCGCCGATCGTAGGGAAGGCTCGCGAGATAGGAGTCAAGCAGCTCCTGCAAGGCTGCAAAGAGTTCGTTGCTGTCGGTGTAGCCCTGGAGCGCCTCAAGGTCGCTAAGGGGCACGAGTTCGGGAGGCTGCGAGTTGAAGCGCAGCGCATCGCCGACTCGATGGGCGAGCTTATCGGCGGCGCGCTGGTTATCCTTCTGGCGCGCCTTCTCAACCGCGCGGCGCACGGTGCGCCCGGTCTTGCCATGGAGGTCGCGCTCGAACTCGTCGAGCGCCTGCTCTACGTCGAGGTGCGCATACCACACATCGAGCTCCCCCATCTTGGCGAAGCTGCAGAGCGAGCGGCGGTACTGCTTGGCGCAGGCGCGCACGGCGTCTCGGCGGTCTTTCTTGGCGAAGCCCCGGTCGCGCCCGCAAATCTCGACGCTCGCGGCGAGGCGCTTGATATCCCATTCCCATGGGCCCGGCGCGGTTTCATCGAAGTCGTTAACATCGAACACGAGATGGCGCGTGGGGCTCGAGAAGACGCCGAAGTTCGCGATGTGCGCGTCGCCGATGCACTGCACTTCGATGCCGCTGACCGGCTGCGTGGCGAGGTCGTGCGCCATGATGATGGCCGTGCCGCGAAAGAACGTGAAAGGTGAGGCGCCCATGCGCTCGTAGCGGAGCGGCACGAGCTCGGGTACGCGGGTGGCGGATTGTCCATCTATAAGCTCGATGGCGTCTGTTCGGTTGGGCTGGACGCTCCAAACTGCGAAATCTTCGAGTGAAGGGGCGGTTTGCGTGCGGGTAGTTCGGCTGTTGCTCATAGCACCTCCAACACGGCGGCAAGCACCGCAAGTACGGCGAGGAACGCGATGTTCCACACGGTGAACAGCATGAAATAGCGGCCCTTCTCGCGCGGGAGCACGAGTGCTACCTGTTTATACGAGATGAGGCTCGCCATGGACGCGATGAGCGTACCCAGGCCGCCGAGGTTCGTGCCCACGATGAGCGCAGCGAAGTACGACGTGAAGCCGGAGAGCAAGATGGCGGCAGGCACATTCGAGAGAACTTGGCTCGCGATGACGGAGACGGCGAGCTCGTGGCCATCGATGAGCTGCGCGAGCGCGGTGCTCACCATCTCGATGCGGCCGACGTTGCCAACGAAGACGAAGAACGCGATGAACGTGAACAGCAGCGCGTAGTCCACATGCAGAAGCGCGCGGCGGTCTGCGGCAAGCGCCACGACGATGGTTACCGCGACGATTGCCTGGTAGGGGAGGATATGCGCGACGGAAAGCAGGGCGAGTACGAAAAGTGCCGCCCAGGGGAGCACGCGGAGCGGGGAGGGTGCGGGGTCGTCGGCATCGCTGGCGAGCTGCGGGGTTTCGTTGGCGTCCGTGGCGCTAGCAGCGTTGTCGGCTTCACCGCAAGTTGCCGGGCTGTCCGCACTGCCGTCTTCGCTGCTGCTGGCCGGGTTGCCCGCGTCCACGCTGCGCGCCGCCTTCTCCTTCGCGTGCTCTGGAATTCGGCCAAAGAACGCGATCGCGCCCACGAGCAGCACGAGCGCTGCTGCGGCATAAGGCAGCATGAGCAGCAGGAAGTCGGTGAGAGCCATGTGCGATGTGCTGTAGAGGTAAAGGTTCTGCGGGTTGCCGATGGGCGTGAGCATGCTGCCGAGGTTCGCGGCGATGGTCATCATGACCACGGTGAAGCATGCATGGCGTGGGGAATCGAGCGTGCGCAGCGCCAGCAGGGCGAAGGGGACGAACGTCACGAGGGCGACGTCGTTCGTGATGAGCATGCTCGAGAAGAAGGCGAGGAGCGTGAGTGCGAGCGCGAGGCGTCGGGGTCCGCGTACGGCGCTTAGGAGATGCCGGCAGGCGATGCGGAACACGCCGAGACGCGAGAGCCCGGCCATGATCGTCATGAGGCTGAAGAGCATGCCGATGGTGCGAAGGTCGACGTATTCCGCATAGGCAGCGTCGGGCGGGACGGCGGCGCACGAGATGATCGCCAGCACGATGGCCACGACGAGCACGGGGTCTTTTCGCACGATTTCGCGCACGTTGAGAGCAAAACGCATGAACGCGTCCATGGGAGCCTTTCGTTTCACATGAGATGGAGCCCGCTTAGCGTATGACAGGCGCTTTCCGCTGGCAAGGCTATGGTTTCACCGAGATGCGCGGGCGGCGGCTCCGGGGGCGTGCGGCAGGAGATACATGGGGCATACGCTGCGCTGTTACGGGTGCGCAACAACGCGATGGCGTGCGGTACACTTCAGGTGGGCGAAGCGCCCGGTCGACTGCTCCCATGTTCCGAACGAGGAAGCGAGGTTCCGCATGCGTAGCGACGAAGGTTGGTATCTGGACGACGGCGGAACGCTGGTGGTCGACGGCTTCGTCCCGTGTGCGGACGAGGTTCCCTGGCAGCAGATCGCCGACCAAGTCCACGCGGTGAGCGTGCAGTCCGGTGCGCAGGTGGAGCGCTTGGATCGATTGTTCGCGGGTTGCCGCCATCTGACCGCCGTTGACGGCATGGAAAACCTGACGTGCCTCGGCGGCGCGGGTGCAGACGACGCGAGCGAGATGTTCGCGGGCTGCTCTGAGTTGCGCCGTATCGATCTTTCGGCATTTGACGCTTCGCGTTTGCGCAGCGCATGGGGCATGTTCCAAGATTGCCGCGAGCTGCGCGAGGTCGTCCTTCCCGCGCAGGGGTTTCCTGAGCTGCGCGAGGCGGGCGGCATGTTTCGCGGATGCCGTAGACTGCACTCGTTCGATTTCGCGGCGCTGGGTGCTCCGAACCTCGAGGACGCGTCCGATTTCTTTCGGATGTGCACCTGGCTCGACGAGGTCTCGTTCATCGGCGCGCGAACCGGGCGGCTCGTCACGGCGGAGCGGATGTTCTATGGCTGCTGCAACCTGGCGCGCATTACGGGCGCCGATAGCCTGCAGACCGGTCGTATCGAAAACCTTTCCGGCATGTTCCGCTTTTGCGCGCGCCTGTCGCAGCTCGATTGCGCGTTGTGGGACACCGCGAGCGTCCGCGAGGCGAACTTCCTGTTCAGCGGCTGTTCGTCCCTCTCGCAACTCGATGTGTCCATGTGGCGCATGCCTCGCCTGCAGGCGGCGCGCGGCATGTTCTCCTATACGCCGATCGAGCGTGCGAGCCTGGCGGGCTGGGGCACCCATGAACTCATTGACGAGAGCTATATGTTCGACGGGTGCGCCTTGCTGCGCGAGGTGGCGTTCGGCACCATGGATCTCTCTGGCGTTTTGCGCGCACAGGGCATGTTCGACGGCTGCACGGCACTGGAGCGCATCGCGCACGAGGGACGTGGCATGGAGAACATCCGAAACGCGGCGCGGCTGTTCTTCGGCTGCAAGAGCTTGGAACATGTCCCCGGCGGTTTCGTTGATCTGGCGCTGGCGGAGGACGCCTATCGGGCTCGCGAGGGCTGCCCGGCGCCCTTGCCGTAGCGCTTGCGGTGTCACGCTGCCGCGGCGCTCGCTTCCCGCCGCAGCGCTCGCGCCCTTCGTGTTGCGCAACAGGGGCGCCGCCCGGCGATATCGTAGCCTTGCCAACCACGACGGGAGGAGCGTCTGCGAGCATCCTGCAACCGCCAATTAACGTCTGAGGAATGCCTCGCCGGCACCGTCCGACGAGCGCTGGATAGCGGTACCATTTTTTATAAGCACTGACATGGGAGGCTGATGCCATGGATACCATCACCGGCGACCTGTTCGAATTCTGCGCTATCACCAATGCTGCCCGTGAGGCGGTCAACCGGACGACGGGGGGAACCGATGCGGAAGGCCTTCTCAAGGCGGGCTGGAAACAGGCGTTTGCCGATAAGTCCTACAAGTGCATGCGCGACATCATGCGCTTCCAGATGTCCGTCCGCGACCAAGCGGGCAAAGAGCAGGTGCTTGTGGTGAAGCTCAAGCAGGGCGACCCAAACAAGAAGCCGGCGCGCAAGAATCCCAAGCCGTACTACACCTACGGCATCGATCGCGAGGACGGTTCCCAACGTCCCTACCAGAGGCTGTGGGATTTTGCCTACGTGTCGGATAGCGCATATAAGCAGCTCATGGACCTCGCTCTGCCCGAGCCGTGGTCGTTTACCGATCGTGACGGCGGCCATGAGATTCTCAGCTGGTATCTCAACGGTACGTTTCTGCATCTGCTGGACGAGGAGAAGATTCGCTACGGACAGGATGCCCAGGGCAAGTTCGCGGTCTTCTGCACGGGTTTGGTCAACCGTAACTTCGAGGACATCTACTGCTTCTGTGAGCCGAACAGCAAGGCTAAAGCCGAATGGATCGTCAAGTCGTTCTGCACTAAGGGCTCGGGCAATGCTGGCAAGCGCCTTGTCCGCGCGCTCGGCACCGACATGCCCCAGCGAGCCGTGTACTACCGAACTCTGACCGACGTCGTGTACGACGGCTCCTTCGAGCTCGTGCCGGACTTCGAGCATCTGATGCTGCGCTGGAACCGCGTCGAACCCTCTGCCCTGCGCGTGCTGTTCGCGGGTTCTGCTGAAGCGGCGCCCCTCATCGATGAGGCGGAGCGCGAATCCGATCCCAAGAAACGCCAGGAGCTCCTCGAGCCCTTGAAGGGAATCGTGGACGGCGACGAGCGCCTGCGCCGATCGCTGTGGCGGGCGCTGAGTGACGCGTGCGAGCTTGCGCAGACGCGGGCGCGCTACATGTTCTCCAGCGCCATCCCGTCGTGGAATCCGAAGCGCAGCAAGGGCGGCGAGGTCTTCTTCTGCCTGCCGCTGAGCTTGGTCGATGCCGACCGTGTGGACGCGGTGCTGGTAGCACGTAGGATCGAGGTCCAGCGCGACGGGGCGCCGTATTGCTACTACGAGGGCGAGACAATCTACTCGCTGCAGATGGCGTACGAGCACGCGCGGACTCTCCAACGCGTCGACGGTCTCATGGGGTGGATTGAGTCGGCCTTCCCGTCTGTGGCCGCTAAGGGCTCGATTACCCCGGCAGGCGGTGACTCGGCTTTCTCGAGTACGATCGCACCGTCTATGACGCCGCGGCTGGGCAACGATGATGAGCAAGACGACCCATCCTCGCGCTTGGCTCGCCTGGCGCCCGAGGATCCCGCGATGGGGACGTACGTGGTGCGGCCCGGCGACGTGATCGGCGTGGCGCGTCGCAGCAGTGACCCTGCGCCCGATATCGTGCTGCCCTCGATACGTACATTCAAGTACGTGTCACAGCGGCACGGCACGTTCACGTGCGCCGGCGGCACCTGGAGCTATGAGCAGCACGATGTGAACGGCACCAAGGTGCGCCATCTCGACGGGTCTGTTCAAAAGCTGACCAAAGGTTCCAAGACCGAGCTCGCCTCTGGCGACGAGCTGTCGTTCGCCGAGTCGGCGTGGATGAAGTTCATGGTGTAGCGCAGGTACCTTCGCATGTGAGCAGGGGAGAAGGACATGGGAGAGCATATCCGGTTGGAGTCCGTGTGGTATAACGCGCCGGTCGTCGGAAAGAACGGCTCGTCGTCCATCGATCCGCTGACCGCAAGCCGGATTGACGAGGGCGGCTACGCCACGATCTACCGCGTACCGATCCAGCCCGGCCTGCCGGTCGGCGGCATCCTCAAGGTGTTCAAGCGCTTTCCGGAGCCGTACCGGGCAGGCGAGCGTCTCCGCCGCAAGGCGAAATGGGGCGCTCTATACGATGAGTACGATATGCTCTGCGCGCTCGACGGACTCGACGGCCACGTGCCGCAGGCCTACGCGTGCGGGTTCCTCGTGATCGACGACGGGGCTGGCGGTGTCACGTACAGCCCTGCCTTCCTTATGGAGGAGGTCGGCAGTCCCGCTGAGCGGCTCGATAAGGTATTGCAGAAACACCGCAGGCCGTTCGGAGCGGGGCAGGTCGCGACGTTCGGCCTGCGCATGCTGGACGTGCTCGACCTTCTTGCCGAGCAAGGGAAGGGGAAGAAGAGGGGGATCGCCCATGCCGACCTGTCGCCTTGGAACGTGTACGTGCGATGCTCCTCGGATGACGGGGTCTTCGATTGGGTCTACCTGATCGACTTCGGCCAGTCTAAGTATGCGGACGAGGACGTGACCCCTTCATTTGCGCCGGGCGTGCACCCGCGTATGGGCATGGTGGAGTACTGCGCCCCGGAGTCAATCCCCAAGTTCGCGCTGCGAGAGAGGGATTCGGAAGCCTGCCGCGAGCACGATGAGCTGTATGACCTGCGCAACGACCCAGAGGTCGATCTTTGGTCGCTCGGCGCCCTGATGTACCAGCTCGCGCTGCGCAAGGCGCCGAGGTATTCGGTGCAGTACGCCAAGCGCGGCGATGTTTCGGGCTTCTGGCGTGGAGAGGTGAAGCTCGATGACGACGATGCGTTTCGTGCACTGATCGAGGAGAAGCGCGATAGCCTGAGCCTCCCAGACTATATGAATGAGGAGCGCGAGTTGCTGCTTGGCCAGGCGATCGCGCTCTGCACCGCCTGGGATCCGCGCGCCCGCGATCGCCTCCATATTCGTCGCCTGCTCACGCGGGTGGCGGAGGGTACGGATGACGAGCGTTTCCAGCAGATGACGTACGTGCCCGAAGTGACGCCGACGCTCGAGGATGGGGGCGGCTCCGAGCAGGGTGCCCGTGTCGAGTCGGGCGTCGTACTCGCCGGCGTGTACAAGCTGACCGGCCCCGATGGCACGCCGTTTTCGGACGCAGAGGCCGACCTGCTCGTCTTCGGCGACAGCAAGCAAACCGTAGACATTCGGGAATACCGTTACCGCGGCGTGACGTACGCTGCCGAACACGTGGGGCCGTGCTACGACATGAGCTGCGGTGGGTGGGGCGTGAAGGAGTGGCAAAGCGATTCTCCCTGGCAGAGTATCAAAATCGTCGACTTTTTGACCAAGGTTCGCCCTGCGAGGATGCGCGCGTGGTTTGCGGGGTGCAAAAACCTTACCGAGTTGCTGCACATCGACCGCCTGGACACCTCTGCGGTGACTGACATGCAGTTCATGTTCCACGATTGCTCGTCGCTCGAATACGTGGACGTGTTCGGGTTCGACACCTCGCAGGTCGAGCGCATGAATGCCATGTTCCACGGGTGCGCGGCGCTGCAGGGGATCAACGTGGGTGGCTTCGACACATCGAAGGTCATCTCCATGACCAGCATGTTCAATGGATGCTCGGCGCTCGTCGTGTTGGATGTTGGACGCTTCAAGACGGACAAGGTCCAGTCATTTGACTTCATGTTCAACGACTGCTCCTCGCTGCGACGGCTCGACGTCTCCGGCTTTAGGACGCCGTACGTCGAGTCGTTCAAGTCGATGTTCTGCGGCTGCTCCTCGCTGCGGGAGCTCGACGTCTCGGGGTTCGACACCTCGTCTGCCACGGACATGGGCTGGATGTTCTACGGCTGCGGCGGGCTCGAGGCACTCGATGTCTCCGGCTTCAGGACGCCGCATGTAGAGTCGTTCAAGTCGATGTTCTAC
>NZ_HE978574.1:185998-202432 GCF_000311845.1 Enorma massiliensis phI
GGCTTCAGGACGCCGCATGTAGAGTCGTTCAAGTCGATGTTCTACGGCTGCGCTTCGCTGCGGGCGCTCGACGTCTCGGGGTTCGACACCTCGTCTGCCACAGACATGGGCTGGATGTTCGCCGGATGCTCCTCGCTTGCCAAGCTCGACGTCTCGGGGTTCGACACCTCCTCCGCGACGAGGCTCAACCACATGTTCTACGGCTGCTCCGCGCTCGCCGCTCTCGACGTCTCTGGTTTCGATACGTCCTCGGTTACCGACATGGGCTCCATGTTTGCTCGATGCTCATCGCTCCGGGCACTCGACGTCTCCGGCTTCATAACGTCCCACGTGGAGGCGTTTCTTGGAATGTTCTACAAGTGCACAGAGCTCGCGTTCCTCGACGTTTCCGGGCTTGACACCTCGAACGCAACCGATTTGCGGTACATGTTCGCGGATTGCTTATCGCTTGTGAACCTTAAGGGATGGCCGTTTTCCATTCCTGAGGGCACCGATCTCGCTCTCATGTTCGAAGACTGCCCCTTTTTCGAGGTGGTCGATCGTTCGTATGCCGATACCGCGGTCGATGCCGATTCTTACGCTAATGTGGGGCGCAACGACCCCTGCCCCTGCGGTAGCGGCAAGAAGTTCAAGAACTGCCACGGTAGGAACCGTTAACGGCTGAGTCAGATACATTCATTGAGGTTGCGGTCGTCGCTTGCGGTCGCAGGTCGTCTCAGGGAAGGATCGCGCTATGGCCGAAGCACTCAAGACGTTCGTCAAGGCGTTTTGCAGGGAGTTCTCGGGCGTGCCCGAGTGCCAGGTGCTCGCCTCATATGACAACGCTGTTAAATCGAAGTACGACGCGAGCCGCGTCTACCGCTTGTCGCCCCAAGACGAGCTCGCTCGAGCACAGCGGAGCTTTTCAGCGACGTCGAGGTACGCGTCGTTTGCGCATCTGGTTCGTGACCGCACGGCTCGCGGCTCTCGGGTAGCTAAGCTGTTGGACGAGAATGCGCGCGACGTCGCGCACGACCTCGAAGCGACGGGTCGAATCTTTTTGGATATCGACTTGTGGAAAGAGCTCAAGGCGAACTTCATCCGGACCGATGCGTTCCGCACGGCGTTCAGCGCGGCGCTCCAGGCCGATGGCCTCGCCTACGATTTGCCAGGCTTTTGGCAGGCCATTGATGACGAGACTGGACGGCTGGGCATGGTGCTCGCCGATAACGTTGAGACCATCAAGGACGTGCAGCGCGGAGTGATCGCAGCGTGCGTGTACGCGAGCTTGGCTGGTGCGCGCGACAACCGTCAGGAGATGGGCTTTGCCTTGCGCGAGACGCCGGTGAGTGTCGGGGGAATCGCCCCCGTCGTTACAGATTCTGCGCTGCGGGAGGCCCAGCTGGTGCCCGTCGTGATGGCTGGCCCTGATCCGCTCGACTACTCAACACAGCTCGACGACGGCGCCCGAGCAGTGACGGTCTACCGCTTTTCGGAGACGCAGGGCGCGCGTATCGGTCGCGAGGATCGCGCATGGTGCGCTGACCGCGGGCGCTGCCCAGTCGTCACCCGTGCGGCGTACGCCTCGCGGCATCACTGCGAGATCACGTTCGATTGTGGGCGCTGGACAATTGCCGACGTGGGCACCGACGGGCAGGGCAGCAGGTACGGCACGCTGGTGACGCCGACCGATCTTGAGGCGTTGCCGGTGCTGCTGCAGGGTGATAGCTGCGAATTGCACCATGGCGATCTTATCTGCATCTTTCCGCGCCGTGTGCTGTCTGGCGACTACTGTGCCGCCAACTTTTCATGGGCATCCCGCATGCGCGACGAGAACTATCGGTTCGAGGTGCTCGGGTAGACGCAGATGCACGGTTGCACAACGTGCGCGATTCGCACAGGGAGAATCGGGTCGTACGATCCGTCGAATCGAAAGGATACGACCATGCATAACCACGAAGACAAGCAACTGGGTGGTGTCGGGTTCGACCTGGGTGCCGGCTCGGGCTCCGAGATGAGCGCCGAGTCCCTTGCCCTGCCCGTTGACGAGCTATCTCATGGTGCGGCTTCCCAGGAAGCTCCGGTCGAACGCCATTCCGTCGAGGACATCTCAGATGTGCGGGATTTCATGCTCGTCGCGGCGTCCTCAAGCGAGCGCGGCGCCCGTTTGGGCAACGAGGACTGCGCTTGGTACGGGGACGACTGCGCTTGCTTGAGCGACGGGATTGGCGGCGCGCCGTTCGGCGACGTCATGTCCAGGTTGTGCTGCGGGGCGTTCGACAAGGCATGGAAATCGGCCCTCGATGCAGTCGGAGATGCGGCGGGTCGCTGGGTGCTCGGCGAGTGGTGCATGTATCAGGCGTTCGTCTCGGTAGATGCATTCGTGAGCAAGGTGTCCTCATGTTTGGGCGAGGGGTCCGGGGCAACCCTGGTCGCCGTGGCAGCGTGCGAGGGGGAGCTCGTGTTCGGCAGGATGGGCGATTCGACCGCCTACGTCCTGTGCGATGACGGTGGGCTTGAGCACGTATTCGGCAACGATCGGGGCCGCATCCGTGCGGGGGGCAATGCGCTTCGCGCCGCGATGGGATACCATGTGCTGCGAAACGGCGGCAACGCCCCCTTGCAGACAGCGAGCATGCCGATGCGGGAGGGTATGAAGATTCTTCTGTGCAGCGATGGCGTGTGGGATCAGCTGCCCGCGGCGCGCATAGCAGAGCTGCTCTCCCTCGACGGTGAGCCGTGCACGGCATCGCGCAGCATCGTCCTCGAGGCGGCAGAGGCGGGCGGCGAACGGAGCGACAACGCGACGGCAGTCGTGATTGACGTGCGCCGCAGCGAGATGCCGAGCAGGCAGCAGACACCGTGGATCTCGACGTGGTGACAGCGCTGGTGCGGGGCTGTCAGGAGTTGTTGCGGGACAAGGTTGCGCAACGGGACGATTGGGCGATGGCACACTAGCCTCGACGACCGGCAGCCAACCAGAAAGGACGTCGCCATGAAGTACAGCAACAGCCGCCGCACCAACCGCGCCTATGCCTCCTCCGCCGCCAAGCTCGACGCCGTCGAGCGCAGATTCGCCCGCTTGTTCGACGCCATCTCGTATGCTCATCCCATCATCAAGCTCCGCCTGTGGATTGCCGGCTTGAGCGGCGATTCGGTGGTCGCGCCCGCGCCGAGCGAGGTCATCGAGGCGGTCGTGTCCAAGGCGATGGGAGGGCTGGTCGACTGGGGCGGTGGCGTGACGGACATCCAGTGCCCCGACCGCTTCGAGATCCAGGTTCCCGTGTCCGCGTGGCGGATGTACTACGGGCACGGCACCGCGGAGATTTGCACGCGCATCGAGGGCGCGGTCCAGGCCAAGCTTCACCGCAAGCTCGGGTGCGACCTGTCGCCGCGCGTGACCATCTGCCCGACCATGGCGCTGCTCGACGACGAACTCATTGTGCAGTCCTTTTACTTCGATACGCTGGACGAGCAGGCGGATGTGCACGACGAAGCCGCTGGCGATGCGGCCGTGGCTGCCGGGAACGCGGCCGCGGTTGCCAACCCCGAGGGCGTCTTCAGCGGCAAGGCGGTCGTCGAGGACATGGCAGAAGCCGGCGCCACGCCCGTGATCGGCATCGCGCCCGAAGCCGGCACCGCAACCATGGCAGAGCGCGACGTCCTTGAGGCACCGTCCCTCACGCCCTGCCTCATGACGGAAGCCCCCCTTGGCATCCTGGCGTTCGGTCACAAGCGCTATCCGCTCCGCGATGGCATGACGGTTGGCGTCAAGCGCAGCGACGGTTCCGACCAGGCGGATATCATGCTGCCGTATTCCGAGGACTTCTACCTGGTGTCCCGCAGGCACGGGCGCCTTGCTTACGATACGGCGCAGGAGATATGGCGCTTCGAGCAGCTGGGTTCCAACGGCACCACGGTGGTGCGCGACGGGCGGATCGTGGCTACGCTCGAGCGGGGTGACTCCGTGGTGCTGCGCGACGGCGACGGCTTGCTGTTCGCCGGCGCGCGCCAGCAGATCACCTTCTTACTATCCTCCGAAAGCCGCACGGTCTGCCTTGATGCGGCATAAAGCCCTTCGCGCCGCCTGGGCAGGGCATTCGTTCAGGCGGCGTTCCCGCCGAGCCTGCTTTTCGAGAAAGGGTATCCGATGACGAAGTCCTCTTTGGTATACGCGTCGATCTACGAGACGCAGCCGGCCACCGGCGAGGCGCTTGCCGAGGATTGCACCGCGCTGGTCGTGTTCGGCGCCACGCCGTGGGACTGCGCGCGTTCCAGCTATGCAGAGGGAAACGTGCTGTACCGACTCAAGCTTCTCTCCGGTCCTTTCAAGGTTCCGGAAACGGGGTATCCGTCCATCGTCGAGCCCGCAGACGATCCCGAGATGCCCGAGGCCAACACCGTGCGCTGGGCTCAGCCGTGGAGCGGCGTCGCGCGCGCCTTCGTCACGGCGCCCATTGCCCCGGTCAGCATGCGGGGCTGGTTTGCGGGTTGCCGGGAACTGCAGAGCATCGAGGGTCTCTCTCTGGTCGATACGTCGCGCGTCACGAACATGGCGAACCTGTTCAGCGCGTGTTCGTCGCTGCAGACGCTGGACGTCTCCCATTTCGACACATCACAGGTGACCGACATGAGCAACATGTTCAACGGGTGCGACGAGCTCATCGCAATCGATGTGTCGGGGTTCGACACCGCACGAGTTCGCGATTTCACGTCGATGTTCGCGAGCTGCTCGAAGCTCACGTGGCTCGATGTTTCGGGATTCGATACCTCGTCTGCCGCTGCCATGACGAACATGTTCAGCCAGTGCCGCAGGCTCAGGTCGCTCGACCTGTCGCGGTTCGAGACGGTCGGCGTGCGTCGCATGAGCGGGATGTTCTGGGGCTGCGCGGAGCTTGAATGGGTTGACCTATCGGGCTTCGATACCTCCGCCGTGCGCGACTTCTTCCTCATGTTCGCCGACTGTAAGAGACTGACGAGCCTGGATCTATCCTCGTTCGACTTCTCGTCTGCTAAGAACCTGAATCTGATGTTCCGCGACTGCGCGAACCTGCGGCACCTGGCACTGCCCGAGGCGCCGATCCGTTGGGCGGACACGGTCAAGATGCGGGGCACCCTTGAGGGATGCGTCGCTTTGGACGAGGAATCGCGCGCTGCGGCGGCTCGTATAGGCCTCGAAGCATAGGTGGTGGCGCATAAGTTATCCACGTGGATAATTCGGCCAATAGTCGACCAAATCGCCTGGCAATTCCGGCCATGAAAAACAAAAAAGCTCGGAGGCCGTATGACCTCCGAGCTGTGCGTGCTTGGTCGCGGGGGCAGGATTTGAACCTACGACCTTCGGGTTATGATGGGCTTAAAAAATATCACCTGATAAAGCACCCTGTCACAGTATTTCACCTGATAAATCGCAGTTTCGCTTTTCACGGTATTTAACCCCATTTCACCCTGTTTCACCGCCTGATGTACATACAATCGTACATACAACTTTGCGAGACTTTCACGGTATTTAACCCTGTTCCACTTGCTCGCGGAGCGCCGTCAGGTCGGTGAAGTCGGTGTAGCGAGACCGGTTCATCTCGGGCGAGTGGCCGAAGTAGGCAGCGCGGCGCTCGACCGGCACGTGCTTGTCAGCCCACTCGGAGTTGAGCGTTGTGCGCCACACGTGCGTGCCCACCTCGCGCAGAAGCGGGATGTCGAGCTCGTCTGCGAGCTCGTCGTAGAACGCGCGGACGGCCTTCTGGCAGTTGCCGCGCTCCCACACCTTGCCGGTCACGGGCGTGGGGAACAGCGGGGTGTCGGGCTCCTTCGGGAGCCTGCGCAGGCGGCGGCGCAGGCGCTTGACCACGCGCTCGTCGAAGACGGGCACCTCGCGGCCGCGCTTGGTCTTCGACGCCTCGGGCAGCACCTCGAGAATGAACATGCCGTCGCGCGTGTAGACGTTCTCGCGCTTGAGCAGGCGGCACTCGCCGACGCGAAGGCCGCAGGTGGCCTGCGTGAGCGTCATGTCGATCAGGTTGAGCCGTTTCGCGGTCATCTGCTCGGCGGACCAGCGCTTTCGCGCGGGCGCATTCGGATCCATCTTGAGCAGGTGGTTGACCACGCGGCGGCGCTCCTCCGCGCTCAAAGCCTGCCCGCCCTCGGGCTTGTCTTCGCCGCGGTGCGGCTTGACCATCTCGTCGGGTACCGTGACCTCGAGCGTGAGCGGGCGAAGCGGGTTCGACGCGATGACCTGCCGGTTTCGCGCGACCTCCATGACGTAGCGGCTCACGATCTTGGCGGACTGCTTGGCAGACGGGTTGCCGTGATTCACCGCAATGTCCTTGAATATGCTGCTGAGCGTCGCCGGCACGATGGCGTCCTTGATGAGCATGCCTTGCGTGCGCTCATGGAAGAGAGTGAGGCAGCGCAGGTAGCGCGCCTGCGTCCTCGGCCTGAGCGGCGAGGCGTACTCGTTGGCCTTGACGCTCGCGATGCAGACCTTATCGACGAACTCGCCCATGTCGTTGTACATGTTCCAGTTGCCGCTGCCCGGCAGAAGGTGTAGGTCGCGCAGCTTCCGCGCGTGCGCCCGCGCCTGCTGCGTGCACGCGCGGGTGTCGTTCCCGACCGTGCGGGTGCAGTGCTTCGATACGGTGCCGTCGAGGTTGATGTACCATTGCATTTCACAAAAGGTCTTCTTGTACGTGACCTTGTGACCCTTGACGGTCTTGGTTTTCTCCTTGGTGTATTTTCTCGGCTTCGATTCGGCGATGTTGTCTTCGCCGATTTCCAAACGTCGACGTGACATAGATGCTCCTTAGAGGTCTGATGTACATACAATTCTAGCGCAAAATGCGATTGACGCGTGATGAGCGTAGTGATACATTAAGCGTGAACCGTATACAGCAGGGGCGGCGGGATGACCACCCGCTAAGTCTCGAAGAGCATCGCTCCATAAGCACCGGGGTTCGTCGTCCGGCCGGAGCACTCGCCGACCGCTCGGCACAGGATGTGCAGCGGTGAACCGCGACAGCGCGGAAGGACTGGCGACCGAGCCCCGCCTTTCGGAACTATCAGTCGAGCACCGAAACTGACCCTTGAGGAGGGTAGTTTCGTATGTCGACTTCTCCATTCGTATCCAAACGCGGTAGGGCGTTCATCGTCAGTCTTGACGATCTCGACGTCCTCGCCGTCGACGAGCACCGCGCCGCCGAGTTGCTTTCGCTCTCGGTCGGTACCCTGCGCAATTGGCGCTGCCGTCGCTCGAAGAACGGCCCGAAGTGGGCGCGTCTCGGCGGCCGCGTCGTGTACCCGGTTGACGAACTCAAGGCGTGGCTGAGCAGCTGCACCTTTGAGCGCTAGGTGACGGGTGGCTGATTCCTATGATTAAAAAGGAAGAAGCCCGCCCCACGCCTGCCAGCGTATCCGGGACGGACTTCAACAACGAAACTAGTTGTGATATTACCGCAACTAATGTTTCGGATACAACCATAAGAAAATCTAATAGCGATAAACACGCAGCGCACACGTCTGTCGACGTGACCGACGCGGTCGACTACGCCTCCGAGTCCGTGGCAGTGGACGATGAGGCGCATGACTCCGCGGCTGCGGGCACCCATGGAGCCCAGCTCACGTCAGAGGATGACGGCTCGGATGCTGACGGCTATTACCGTGTGAACCGCTATATCCGCGCGCGCCAGCCCAAGATCATGTCGAAGTCGCTATTCCAGATCAGCGTTTCGCAGCTCGTGGTCGACGACATCGTCGCCAAAGCCACGAACATGAAGGTCGATCTTCCGCCGTTACCGAAGAAGCTCGATGACGAGGACGAGATGGAGCGCTGGAACGACGAGTACGCGGCGTATCAGCGGCAGATTATGCCGCCTGCGTTCGCATGCGAACAGCTCGTGCCCGAGTTCCGCCGCTACTGCGAGAAGTGGGCCGACGGCCGCTTCCCGGGCGCGAAGGAATCCATGGCCGTCATCGACGCCGTGCTCAAGCGCGAGACGAGGGTCTACGACCCGAAGCAGAAGAAGAACCCGTGGGTCAAGGTGCCTTCGGGCATGATTCCCTTGTATCAGCGCGACTACGATAAGCGCGTCAATCCGGGCCATTTCTCGATGCCCTATATCGTTGCCCAGCTGCTCATGTGGGAGGGCGAGTCGTTCGGCTCCCGTTACATCTACGGCGTGGACGGCGAGCGCGGCGAGGGCATGTTGATGCAGCGCGACACGTCGAACCGGGGCCCGTACCGCATCATCGAGGCACCCCTCGGCCCGAAAGAGGCGAGCCCCGAGCTCATGCAGATGGTGCAGCCGTTCCTTCCGGGGTGCACGCACGAGACGGCCATCGAGGTCTACAAGCAGCTCGTGCAGCTCGTGCCGCATATCTCCGTCAAGCGCGAAGATCCGCGTCTTGTTGCGCTAGGCAGTGGGTGGATGATTGACCCGGTGACGAAGCGCGGCCGCCGCATGACCGATGACGACGTCATCAATGGCTGCCTCGCCGGCCTCACGTTCGGCTGCAACGAGGATGGCACCATCGAGCGTGTGCCCTACCCTTACATCTGCGAGGACGGCACCGTCGTCTACGACGACCCGACCTTGGCCGAGGAGCACGGCGGCGTGGCGTTCGACCCGCTCTCGTGGCTCGAGCAGATTATGCCCGACCCGCTCGGGCGCGAGGCATGGTGGAGCGTCGTGCAGGCATCGGCGACCCCCGCCGTAGACCGCTCGCAGGGCGTGATTTTCAACGGAAAGCCGCGCGCCGGAAAGGGCACCACGCTGGAGATCGTCCGCGAGGCCTACGGCGCCGAAGACGCCCGCCGCGGCGTCATCGCAGGTACGGCGCTCGACCAGATGGGAAAGCCCGAGTACGTCACCATGACGCGCGGCGCATCGGTGCTGTTGAGCGACGAATCGAACCCATCGGGCTACGTCAACGACTCCGGCTATATCAAGGCCTGGATCACGAACGACATCATTGTGTCCCGAGACCTGTACAAGAGCGCCGTCATGTGGCGCAACCATGCCCTCGGCATCTGGTGTCTTAACAGTGAAGTGGGATTCAACGACAAGTCCGAGGCCATGTACACGCGCATGTACATCATCCAATTCACGCAGAGCTGGGCGGGCCGCGAGGATCGTCGGTTGCGCGATTGGGCGAAGCATCCGGCCGTCGTGAATTGGATCTACTACCACGCCATCGCCGAGATGGACTTCATTGGGAAGTTTGAGGAGAACGCCTACACGCTCGCCGCGAAACAGAAGTACCAGTTCGCGACCGACCCGCTGCGTCAGTTCGTCGATGAGGAGCTGCCGAAGCTCGGCAAGAGGACGCCGCTCGAGCAGGTATACGATATGTACAAGTGCTGGGCTCAGCACAACAACCCGACGGGCAAGCCTGTCGGCAAGACCAAGTTCTGCGATAGTCTCGAGGAGATCGTCGAGAAGGGCGACAAGTTCTATGTGCCCCGCGATTCCGCAGGTAAACGTGCGGCCTACGACGTCCGCAAGAACTGCAACCCGGACGAGTCGGCGCAGTACCTCGAGGACGCGACGCTGTACTGCACGCGACGTGAGAGCGGCGAGTGGACGCCCACGAAGCTCCATGCATGGTGCCGTCGCTCGACGCTCCCTGACAGCCGCAAGCGCGGGTGGCTCTTCCGCGTGGACGACGGATTCGACGGCGGTAACAACGGCTCCGATGACACGCCCGAGACCACGCCCGACGACACGTCTACGTGCACGTTTGAGGAGGCGAAGCCGCTGTTGGATGCCGTCGAGGCCTCCGGGGCGTCCATCATCGCCGACGTGGGCGGCGAGCTCGACCCCATCGAGCTCTATTGCGCGCCTGCGACCGAGCAGGAGTGGGTCGCGGCTGGTCGCGTGAGCGCGCTGCTGAAAAGCGAGGGCCTGTTCCCGATCGGCGACTACACTCCCGTCGGCACGGGCCGCAACGCGCCGAATAATCACGCGGGCCGTGAGCTGATGTTGCACGTGCCCGGCATCGGCCCGTGCGTTCTCACGCCGGACTACCCCGATCGCGCCCGGAGCGAGCTGCTGAGCCGGATGCAGAGGGTCACGACCGATGATATTCTCCGCATCAGCGAGGATGATACGAGCCACGAAACCCCAGCTCAGACGCTCGACCAGCCGTCAGCGCCCGCTGACGACGAGGAGAAGGCCCCCGCGTCCACCGGTGAGCCCGCCCATGCGAACGAGCCGCCAGCAGGCTCTGGGGCGGCCACGCCGCCCGATGACGCGCGGCAGGATGCCCCGCAGGAGTCCGCCGAGCCGGCACCCGGCCCCGACCCCGCCTCGAGCGCGCCCTAGCGCTCGCTCACGCACGACCAGCCCGCGTGTCCCGCGTGGTGCGCGGGCTTCCCGACACCTACCCGTGAACAGGAGAACTACCATGACTGCTAACCTCACTACCACTAACGCCCCGGCGTTCCAGCCGGCTATCCCGTGGGCCCCGGTCCCGGTCGGCCCTATCGAGGCTGCTGGGCAGCCGTTCGAGATCGACCTCGACGCCTGTCAGCCCGCGAACGAGGTCGCGGCTGCGTGCGAGCCTGACGTTCCTCGCCCGAGCCGCGCCGACTGTTACCACAGCGAGCTCGACGAGCTTGAGGCCGAGGCCGACGCTTTCGTTGAACGCGAACTCGAAGCCCAAGATGAAGCCATCAACCGTCATGTTGAGGCCAAGCACGCGCTTGAACTCGAAGCCATCGCTGAGCGCGTTCGTGCTGAGTGCTCCGATTCTGCTGTCACTTGGAGTTGTTGCATCGTCACGGCGCAGGACGGTGACACCGCCAACGACCATCGTCATCGCATCCTCATTGACGATACGTTCGCGGAGGATTTCAAGGAGGGCGGTGCGCGCTACGCCGTTCTGAGCTGTTTGGTGCGCGAGTTGTATTCGTACACGTTCCCGAGCTGTTCTGAGTGCGGGTGTGAGGACCTGAGCACGTGCGGCGGCTGCGAGGTCTGCATTCCTCTGTGGGCGGTTGACCCGGTTGAGGCTGCCGCCAACGCGCTCGACAACCTCAACGACCGCGCGGATTAGCGCTTCCTCACGGCCCGTGCACTGGGTCGTGTGGTGCGCCCGTCGGTGTTCGGGCGTGTGAGCGAAACGTGACAGAAAACGACTGTAAGGAGTGAGTGAACGATGAGCGATCAGATGGCCGAGGGCACGCAGCAGCAGACCATCGTGTCGGCTGCCGATGTGCGCGAGGGCATGGCAGGCGCGACCGCGAACGAGGCAGCCGTGAGTGCCGACGAGGTCACGGACAAGTCCGCTGCGGGCGGTGAGAGCGGCGTCCATCAGACGCCGCTCGAGGCGGCCGAGGAGCGTGTTGCAGAGCTCGAGGGTCTTCTCGAGCACCAGGACGCGAAGATTCAGAAGGTGAAGGCGGATCACCGCCGCCGCCTGAAGAATCTGAACGCCGAACGCAACACGCTCGAGCAGGCGCTCGATGCTGCGCGCATCGCAGCGGAGAACGAGCGGCTGCGTTCCGAGCTCGAGCGCATCCGTCGCGCGGGCTCGCGCGCGTAAGCGCCGGCATGCGGGCATCAGTCCCGCACGCGGCGCGCACGCGCGAGCGCGGCGAGCGAGCACGGCAGTCCCCCGGCAGTGGGGCGTTAGTGCACGCGAGGCCGCGCATGTGTCGCCGCGCCGTCGACGTTGCGAGCACATCGGTGCGAGCAACAAGACGGGCGCGGTGACACAGGCCGCGAGCACATCGGTGCGAGCGGCTTTTGGGACGGCGCATCGTCGCCGGCCGAGGGGGTGCCCCTGCGGCGGGGAGCGCAGCTCCCCGAGAGCAGGCCCATCGACGTTTTGGAGCCGCATCATGCGGCTTAAAAACGTCTATGGGCGCACATCTTAGACGTTTGCGCCGCGGGGTTCTCCCGCGGCGTCAAACCCAGCGCCCCTTGGCGCACGCACTCGGCTCGGCCGAGGGCGTTTTGTCAGCACGCGAAGCGTGCGGAGCGAAGCCCGAGCCGTTGCTCGGAGCGAGCGTTTTCGCTCCAGCGGGCTCATGCCCGCACGAGCACGCGAGCTCCGCGAGCGGGCGCGTTCGCTCCACGCACGCCTTTGCGTGCCAAGCGCGACGAGCGTTGTGAGCCGCGCGCCTCATGTTCCTGCGAGCTGATGCTCGCGATGTTTTCGTTCACGGGCTCATGCCCGCGAAGAGATCTGTTCACGCCTCATGGCGGAAGGAGATGGTCACAGATGTCGTTCGGATGCGGCGTTACCGCGGCGAAGCTCGCGGCCCCCGGCGCGCCCCGCTCGAAGAACTCGATCCCCTACGACAAGGCATGCGAGGAGTTCGGCGACGAGCGCGCGAGCGTGTCGGATAACCTCGACACGTCGCGCTCGCACATGAACACGTACTCGTTCCCGGAGGGGTGCGGCACGTCGGGCGCGGCGCTTGCCGACTGGTTCGTGCGGAAGCGCGACGAGTACTCCGCGAAGCGTCAGGCCGAGGGCGGGCGCAAGCTCTCCGCGCTCGCTCCCGTCGGCGGCGCGTTCATCATCACGCCGGACGAGGAGGAGGTCGCGACGTGGGACGCGAAGAAGCGCGAGAAGTTCGTCGAGGACGCGCTCGAATCGCTCGGCATATGGATGGGCCACGGGGAGGAGCACGAGCCCGACGCGTACGCCGTCCACGTCGACGAGGGCGCGATGGCCGAGCGCGGCCTCACGCGCTCAGACGAGCTCGGCGACTGCGGGCTTCACATCCACGTCGCAGACCGCATGCTGACCGAGGACGGGCGCTATCTCTCGCGCGAGACGATGAGCCCCGGGCGCATCCGCGAGATGCATCGCGTGTTCGTGAAGGAGATGAACTCGCGCGGCTGGGACATCACCGAGCACAAGTCGGCCGCCCAGCACAAGCGCGACGGCGACGAGGTGCTGCCCGCGGGCATGTCCGCGAACAAGTTCAAGCGAGTCAGGAAATGGGAGACGAAGAAGAAGCGCGAGCTTCAGGCGGAGCGTGAAGGGCTTGATGCGGAAAAGTCGCAGCTCGCAGAAGGTCAGGCGACGCTCGCCGAGGGCCAATCGCAGCTCGCCGATGATCGTGAGGCGCTCGAGAGCGACCGCGAGCAGCTGGGCCTCGACCGGCAGGCGCTCGAGGACGCGCAGGCACGGCTCAGGGCCGACGAGGACGCGCACGCCATGCGCGTCATGCGGAGCCATCGCGCGCTCGACCGAGCGCGCGCGGCGAACGCCATCGACCGCGAGGGCTGGGAGCCGCCCACGACCGCCAAGCTCTTCACGCCCGCGCAGCTCGCGGGCAATGCGCTCGCGCTGTGGCGGCTCGTCTACGAGGGCGACGGCTCCGGCCTCACCGGCGACTGGGCCGACCTCTCGCGGTACGAGGATGAGAGCGGCGAGCTCGACGTCGAGCGGGCGCGCGCCCTGCTTGACACAGCCATGACCGGCGCGCTGGGCGGCGACGCCAAGGGCTGCGCCGTCACGAGCGCCGAGGGCGCGTGGTGGGTCACGGACGTGCCGGCTTCCGCGCGCGACGCGCTCTACGAGAGCGACCGCGCCCAGGCCGTCCGCCGCTACGCTCGCGACGAGCTCGAGCCGCGCCTGCTTGTGCTGAACGAGCGCGGCGAGGACGTCAACGAGCCGCAGCGGGGCGTCGAGGGGCGGTCCGACCTCGTCGCGCAGTGCATCCAGAAGCTCGAGGTCGACCAGCGCTCGCTCGACGAGCGCGCGGCCGAGCTCCGCGTCCGCGAGACCGAGCTCGACGAGCGTAGCGCGAACCTCGATCAAGAGCTCGCGGAGAAGCGGCGCGAGCTGAGGCTCGCGAAGACGGAGCTCGAGACGACGAGCCGCGCCGTCGAGGCGCGCAACGCCGACCTCGCTTCGGCGAACGCGGAGCTCGACCGAGCCAACCGGGACGCGGCGAGCGTCCGCGCGGCAGCCGAGCGCGACGCGGCGAACACCCGCGCCGACGCACGGGCGCGCGCCTACTCCGAAGCGAAGGATGAGGCCGCAGGGCGCATCGAGCAGTTCCTCGGCAGCGTTGTGGGGCGGGCATCCAGCATCGCCTACCACGTGCTGGGCTACATGCGTCGTGAGATGAACCTCGGTCCTGCGTTCGACGCCGCCGCGAAGACCTGCATGGATACGCTGAACAGCCTGTCCGATCAGGACGTGCGCGACGCGCAGTGGGGCGCGGACCCGAAGGACAGCAACACCAACCGCATCCAGCGCGGCGTGTCGAGGTTCTTCCGCGAGAAGCTGAACGGCAGGCTGGACGAGGTTGCTCGCGAGAGCGGGCCGGCAGGCACCATGTCCTCGAGCTTCCGTCCCGCACGCGAGCGCGACGGCGGATACGGCGATTCGGGGGCCGCCTAGCGGCGCTGACGGCGCGTGCGTGAGCGACCGGGCACTCCCGTACGCGCTCGCCCGCATCGGGCTGTCAGCGGGCTTCCAGGCACCGCATACGCGTTTTAGCTGCGTGATCGCAAGTTTTCTATCCCGAGCTCGCGTGCAGAGAAGACGGGTATCGTGGCGGAAACGACAAGATTTCGAAGGAGGTGATTTTGTTGGAGACTTCAACCATCGACCCCATGGAGGCGCTCGTCGTCGAGGCCCTCCACGACCTCGGGGTGGACGACGGCGGCGTCGCCGACCTCACGGGCATGCATGTTCACGACATCGCCGTGATGGTCGCCGAGCGCGAGCGCCAGCGCGCCTACGAGCGCGGCCGCGCGCTCGCCTTGTCCGCTGCGAACGCCCGGCTCAACCGTCAGGTGGCCGTTCTCGAGCGTAAGCTCCAGGCCGCAGGCGAATAACGGCGCGGCGCACCGGGCCGCCGAAAAAAAGAAACGGGAGGCCATCGGCCTCCCGTTTCGCTATAGAGGGGTGTTCCCGGAAACCCGCTACACGTCCTCCTCGATGACGACATAGGTCGCCACGACGCGGGCGGGGTCGTAGTACATGCTGGCGCCCTTCTCGAGGTCGACGGTCTCGCCCGGGCGGACGTACTCGACCGTGATCTCTCCGTAGTTTAACGCCTCGTCGTTGGTGCTATCGTTGAGCCCCATGGTCGCGGGGGTGCCGTCGGCGTTCTCGGCGCGCAGGTGGACGGTCGCGCGGCGCCAGCGGACGTCGGTGTTGTTGGTGATGGAGCCCGTGATGGAGCCGTCGGGCGAGAGCTCGATCTCGACGCCGCAGTCCTCGGGGGTGAGGAGCTGCTCGCCGCTCCCGAGCCCGCGGGTGCTGCCGACCTCGAACTCGATGTTCTCGACCTCGTCGAGCCGGAACTCCTGGGTGTCGCCCTGGTCGGGGGTGTAGCTCGCCACGACGCCGGAGGGGTACTCCGGGATGATCGTCACCGTGTTCTCGCCGGGCTGGAGGTAGGCGATGGCCCCGCCGTACACGCCCGGCTCCCAGGCGACGAGGTTGAGGTCGGCGTTGACGGTGCCCTCGTCGCCGTACTCGTCGGTGATGGCGATGTCGCCGGTCGCGTCGAAGCCGACGCTCGTCGCGATCTCGCCGGTGTTGTTGGTGATCGAGACCTCGAGGCGCGGGCCGAGGTCCCCGTCGGTGAGGAGCCTGACCTCGCCGACCTCGAAGTCCTCGTAGACGGTCTCGGAGGTGCCGCTCTGGTCCTGCTCGGCGACGTGGGCAGGCGTCGCGGTGAGCAGGCGCCACGCCGAAAAGCCCGCTGCCGCGACGAGGACGACTGCGACGGCGGCGACGAGCGGCTTCTTGGAGCGCTTCTTGGGCTTCTCGGGCGCCGCCGTGGGCGCTACCCGGACGGGGGCGGGGGCGCTGTCCGCGGGCTCGCCGGGCAGCTCGTAGATGGGCGCCTCGGGTGCGGCGGCTTCAGTCGCGGGGGCCGAGGCGGGCTCGGTGGCCGTGGGGAGCGCGGCTCCGCAGCTCGGGCAGAATGCCGAGCCCTCGGGGGATTCCTTGCCGCATTTCGGGCAGAACATGGTCTTCCTCCTCTGATCTTTGCTTTCGAAAGGGGCTTGTCGCGGCGCGGGCGCCGCCGCGCTCCCGCGGCCTTACCGCGGCGCGGTGTACGCGTAGATGTTGCGCGCGGGCGTGCCGTCGTCCCAGCAGTTGGCGAAGGCCACGGTCTCGCCGTCCTGCTGGAACTCGATGTAGGTGGTGTACGCGTCCGCGCCCTCCCAGTAGGTGGGCTCGCCGACCGTGTAGGTGATGGACGGGTCGTCCGGCACTTTGAGCGCGGCGCGGGCCGTGGCGACGAACGCCGCCTCGTCGTCGGCGGGCTGCGTGGTCGCTGCCTCGGCCTCTGCGGACTTGAGGGTGATGGTGGCGAAGTCGGGGTCGGTCACGCCGTTGGCGACGGAGACGAACGTGTCGCCCTCGAAGTAGCCGTCGGTGGCGAAGAACGGCGCGCCGACGGCGAAGAGGTACACCCCGCTGCCGTCGGGCGCGGTGCCGACGTTCGTGGTGTAGCGGTCCTGCCAGGGGCCG
>NZ_HE978574.1:203205-238448 GCF_000311845.1 Enorma massiliensis phI
CGGCCGCTCCCGCGAGCGCGATGCCCGCGGCCATGGCGGCGGCCGGGTCGCCGGTCTGCGGCAGGCCGGACTTCCCGTTAGACCCGGCGGTCTCCATCGAGGCCTGCTGCTTGGTGCCGTTGCCGTCGTTGTCGTTCACGACGCCGGTGCCCTGGTCGTCATCGGCAGCGGGCTTATCCCAGCCCATCTGCTTGGCCAGGCGGTCGTAGGCGTCCTGCGCCATGGCGAGGTCGGCGAGCTTCTCGGCGAGCTCCTGCTCGGTCACGCCGGCGCGCTCGGAGGCCTCCTCGTAGGCGGCACGGGCGGCGTCGAGCTCGCCCGCGGCCTTGTCGAGGGCGTCCTTCTTCGCCTGATAGGCGTTGTGCGCCTCGGCTGCGGTCTTGGCGACCGCGGGGCTCGCGGTCGCGACCTTGAGGCCGTTTACCACGATGTCCTCGGCCGTCTGCTGGGCGAGCACGGCCTTCCAGGCGGAAGCGAGCTCGGTCTGCTCAGCGATGGTCGCCTCGAGCTCCTTGATGGACTGCTGGAGCGCGGCCTGCTCGTTCTCGATGCGCTCGACCTCGGCGTCGGCTGCGGCCTTGTCGGCCGCGGCCTTGTCGTAGGCCTGCTGCATCTCGTCGCGGGCGTCGGTGAGGCGGTCGAGCTCCGCCTGCGCGTCGGCGAGCTTGGCCTCGGCCGCGGCGAGGGTCTCTGAGGTTGCGGTCGCGTCGCCGTTGGCCGTGGCGAGCGCGGCCTGCGCGTCCGCGAGGTCGTCCTGCGCGCCCTTGAGCTCGCCCTCAAGCTCAGCGATGGCCTCGTCGAGCTCGCCGATGGCGCCCTCGGCGTCGGCGAGGTTCTTCTCGGCCGTCGCGGCGTTCGCCTTCGCGGCCTCGTAGGCGTCGTGGGTCTCGGTGATCTGTGCGTACTGGTCGCGCACCGCCTCCGCGTCGTCGCGGGCGGCGTCGACGGCGTCCTGGAGCGAGCCGAGGGCGGCCTGCTTCTTCTCAAGCTCGGCGTTGAGGTCGGCGATGTCGCCGTCGATGCGACCCTTGGCCTCATCGTAAGCGCTCTCAGCGTCGGTCACGGCCTGGTCGGCCGCGGCCTTGTCCGCCTCGGCCGCCTCTACCTTGGCCTGGGCGTCCTCAACGGCCTGCTGGAGGCTCTCGTCGGTCGGCTTCTCGTAAAGGTCGTCGAGCGCCTGCTGGGCGTCTGCGGTTGCCTGCTGAGCCTTGGTGTAGGCGTCCTGCTTGCCGTCGCGCACGCCTTCGGCGTCGACGATCTGACCGTTAAGCGCATTGAGCTGGGCGCGGAGCTTCGCGAGCTCGTCTGCGATGTCGGACGCGTCGCCCTCGCCGGGGAGACCCTCGCGCATGGCCTTCTCAATAAGGGCGCGATAGTCGTCGACGGAGTAGAGGGTCTGATCCCAGGGGACCTTCGAGGAGGAGCCGGTGCCGTCGGTGATTGCGTTCTGGAAGCCGTAGACCTGACCCTTGGCGCCGTTGCGCAGTCCCCCGTCAACGCCGGTGTTTACGGCAGCACCGGTGACGGTGTAGGCGGACGACATCAGGTTGATGTAGTGGCCGACGCGACCGTAGATGGCCTGCATCTCAGGGTCGCTGCGGTGCTGGGAGTAGAACTGGTAGGTGTTGGCGGCAGCGGGCACGGTGCCGTAGGTCTCCTGGCAGAAGTTCTCCCAGAGGGTCTTCTCGGCGTACCATGCGTTGACTGCACCTTCGGTGGTGTAGCCGCCGCCGGCGAGGTTCTCGGCGACGTTCATGCCGTTTGGCATCTTGTGCTCGTACTTCGGGATCACGCTTTGGACGTGGCCGAGCGAGGTCTGCGCGGCAGACCAGTTGGTCTGGAGGATCGAGACGACCATCATCAGGTTGGAGACCTTGAGCTCGGGGAGCCCGGCCTCGGCACGCAGCTCGTTCGCCGCGTCGATGATGTCGAGCGAGGCGAGCACGTTGGCGAGCGAGGACGCATCGTTGGGGTTCGACGTGTCGGTGAAGTCCTGGATGATGTGACCGTCGGCGTCGACGTTGATCTTGTAGTTCGCGCCGCCGTTGACACCGGTGAGGAGCTTCTCCTCGCACATGGTGCCGAGGAGGTCACCATAGGAGTAGAGCCGGTTCACGCGGATGTACTCGAGGAAGTCACCCATGTCGTTGACCATCTTGGTCGTGCCCTGGTCGATTTGATCCTCGAGCTCGGCGATGCGCTTTTCGAGCGCGGCCTTCTGCTCGTTGAGGTTGCTGACCTTCTTGGCAGCCTCGTCATAGGCCGTCTTGGCCTCGGACTCGGCGCTCTGGGCGGCAGTGAGCTCGCCGCTCAGGCGGTCGTGCTCCTTCTGCCATGCGGCCTGGGCGTCACCGAGGTCGGCGAGCGCGTCCTCGGCGGCCTTGAGCTCGTCGTTGGCGGTAGCAAGAGCCTTGTCTGCCTCGGTCTGGTTGGCCTTGGCCTCGGTCACGGCGTCCTCGTAGCCACTAAGCTCGTCCTCGAGCGCGTCGATCTCGCCGGGGATGGCCTCGATGCGGGCATTGGCGGCATCGAGCTTATCTTGGGCAGTCTTGACTGCGGTCTCGGCGTCGGCGATGGCTGCATCGGCCTCGGCCTTGGCCTCATCGCCCGCGTTCGCGACGGCGTCGTCGTAGGCGGCCTGCTCGGTCGCGAGCGCGGCCTCAGCGTCCGTCGCAGCCTGCTTACCTGCGGCGAGGTTGGCCTCGGCGGTTCCGACGGCGTTCTCAGCGTCGGCGAGCTTGCCTTGGGCGGCGCTGACGGCGCCCTTGGCGGAGCTGAGCGCGGCCTGCGCGGAGTTGTTCTGGTCCTGCGCGGTTGCGAGTGCGGACTCGGCGGCGGTAAGCGCGGAGCGGTCGACCGTGGAGGGGTCCTCGGCCTCGGCGCATGCGGCGTCGTAGGCGGCCTTAGCACTGTCGTAGGTGGCCTGCGCGGACGCGAGGTTCGCCGCGGCGTTGTCGGCCGCGGACTGCGCGCCCGGAAGGGCGGCGTTGGCAGCGTCGAGCTCGCCCTGGGCGGAAGTCACAAGGGCGTTGGCGTTAGCCACGGCCTGCTCGAGGCCGGCGATGGCGCCCTGCTTGGTCGCGAGGTCGGACTCAGCGGCGTTGAGCTTGTCCTTGGCAGTGGCGAGGATGTCGCCCTTGATGGCCTCGACGGCGGAGGTGTAGTTGGCGCGGGCGTCCTCGAGCTCGGCGTTAGCCGCGTCGACGGCGCTCTTGAGGCCGGGCAGGGACTCTTCGAGGCTCGTCTTCTCGCCAGTCTTGTCGGCGATCTCGCCGGAGATGCGGTCGACCTTATCCTGGGCGGCGTCCACGGCGTTCTCAGCGTCCTGCTGCGTCTTGAGTGCGTCGTCGTAGGCCTGCTTGGCCGTCTCGTAGTCACCCTGGAGCTCGTCGATGTTCGAGGAGTCCAGGAACTTGTCGAGGGCGGCCTGCGCCTCCTCGAGCTTCTCGTTGGCCTTATCAAGGGCGGTCTGCTTGTCGGCGGCGTCCTGCTCTGCGTCCTCGAGGTCGCCGGTGAGGCCGTCGAGCTCGTCCTGGGCGGCGTCGCGGTCGGCCTGCGCCTTCTCGGCAGCCTCTTGGGCGGCCGTGAGCTGGTCGACGAGGAGCTTTGCCTGGGTCTCGAGCGCGAAGATGGCGTCGGAGTCGGCGGTGTTATAGGTGTTCTCGGCGTTAGTAACGGCGTTGCCGGCGCTGGTCTTAGCGCCCTGCGCCTCGGTGTTGGTGGCGTCGGCGGCATTAGCTGCGGCCTGCACCTCGGCGAGGAGCGCCTTGGCCTCATCGAGGGTCATCTTGACCTCGCCGTTGGCGGCGGCGATGAGGCGTTGGGTAGCCTCGGAGTAGTTCGTCTCGGCGATGAGGCGGTGGATCTCGTCGGACGCGGCAGTGGTGCCGTCGGCGGCGCCTGCGGCGATGGCCGCAGCGGGCGCGAGCGCGCTCGGAGCGACCATGGCACCGACAAGGCCGGCAGTGATGACGGGCTTTGCAGAGAAAATAGGCAGCTTCATCTTCTCACGTTCTTTCATGTGCTTTGGTTGGTACTTGCGCTTCATGGCACTCCTTCGACGTCGGGCTCCCCCGTATTGTGTTCAGGTGGTTAACGATTAAGAACCATGGTTAATAATAACAAACCAAGGTCGCATTACAAGCAATTACGCTCGTGAAATGGACAAGACGGAGCGCCGAGAGCGGCTAGGAAACAACATCAAAAAGAGGCGAATCGCTGCGGGCCTCACCATGCGCCAGTTCGCGGACATGGCGGGGACCTCCCACACCTACCTTTGGCAGGTGGAGACGGGGCGCGTCGGCATCGGGTTCGACATGCTCTGCAAGTTCGCCGACGCCCTCGGCATCGAGGTTCGCGAGCTCATCGACTTTTAATTGCTTGACCCTTCGCGTGGCGAGTCCTAACCTCAACCGCATGGACAACAGCACGAGAAGACGACTCCTCGGCCGGAGGATCAGGGCCCTGCGCGTGGAGGCCGGGCTCACCCAGCGCGAGCTCGCACTCATGGCCGGGACGAGCCAGTCGCACCTGTGGAACATCGAGAGGGGCTCGGTGAACATCAGCTTCGACCTCATCTGCCGCATCGCGGAGGCGCTGGACGCCCCCGCGCGCGACCTCTTCGACTTCTAGGCCTCCTCCCCGGCATCGTCTCGAACGGCCTCATCGAGCTCCATGGCGATGCTCGCCGCGTTCGCTATCCCCGCCACGTAGCCGCGCAGCCACGCGACGTCGCGGGTGCCGCCGTCGTCTGGCGACGAGACGGCGGCGAGCTCGTCGAGCAGGGCGGACACCAGCAACCCGTATCCGATCGGCCTCCCCGGCTGAAGTTCCTGCGCGCTGATGCTTGAGTCGACCATTAGAGTAACCCCTCCTCATCTGCCTCGGTGTAGTATGCGTACTCGGGATAGAAGCCCGGGTCGTCGTACGCCTCCTCGATTTCGCCGACCGTCATGCGCGCCACCTCGCCCCAGGCGTACTGGCCGTTGCCGGCGAGCATCCACGCCTTGGGCCACCATGCCGGGTACCTCGACCAGACCTCGTCCCAGTCGGACTCGCTCATATAATCGGCGCAGTCGTTCAGCCGGTAGACGCCCTCGTAGGGCTGGAAGCGCTCGCGTATCCTGCCGCGCAACTCCGAGCTCACCTCCTCGATCGCCTCGAGGGCGGCCTCGCCAATCGGCACCATGACTCCGTCCATCCGCTGCTCCCTTCTCTCGAATCCGCTCTTGCCGGATGCAAGCGCGCTTGCTTCCGGCTTGATTGCCGGATCGCCGGAGGGCGCGGGGCGTCAACGGCCTTCGGGATGCTTTCGTGTGCCGGGCATGACATCGTTGATGCCCGCTGCAACGTCGACGGCACATGACGGGCGGTGGCTCCATCGCCTAGAGCGTGCATATCTCCCACGCCGCGGGCATCCGGTCGTGCACGCCGCACTCGGCGTTCTCGAGCGCCTGCACCATGCGCTCGACGCACTCGCAGAGCTCGTGCGCGACGTAGAGGGCGCGCAGGTCGACGCTCGCCTTCGTCCACGTCGGTAGGCTGACGCCGAGGTCGGGTTCGATGCACGTCGCGTTCCACGATGCGGCGTAGTCCTCGATGTTGATGTACGCATCCGACCAATACCGCATGAGCAGGGCGAGCCGCAGGTCATCTCGGTCGCCGTGCCGGTCGTAGCGGCGCTTCGCGATGCGGTAGGCGCGGTTCATGATCTGCACGCCGTGCTCGGATGTGCGGGACGTGAAGTCAAAGCCGGAGAAGTCCAGCGTGCGAATCTCTGAGCTGGTGTTTTCAGTATCCATTAGGGTAGTCCTTCCTCGTCAACTTCGATATAAAACGCGTACTCGGGCTCGAACCCCGGGTCGGCGTACGCGGCCTCGATCTGCTCGACGGACATGGCGCTCACCTGCGCGGATGTGTGCCGACCGTTGTCTGCGAGCAGCCACGCATGCATCCACCAGAGCGGATATGCCGCCCAGGTGTTGAGCCAGTCTTCCTCGGCGACGTACTCCCCGAAGTCGTTGATTCGGTACACCCCCTCGAACGGCTCGAACCGGTCGCGCACGCAGGCGCGCAGCTCGTCGGTCACGGCGAGGATCTGGTCCATGGTCGCGGTTCCGATGGCGTTCATGAGGCACTCCTCTCATGCGTGCAGACGATGCGTTTGACGAGCTGAGCAGCTTGGAAGCACGCGCGCGCCTGCACGTCGAGCCATTCCTCCTGCGCGTTCGGGCGGCGCTGGCCGTTTCTCGTTTTCCGCAGCTCGGACGGCGTGCACAGGCGCTCGGCGATGTCGGCGTCGTAGATCAGGGCGCACCCGCCCCATGAGTAGTCGTGCCACGACGGCGCGCCATTGAGCAGCGTCTTCTCGATGGTCTTGGGGTAGAGCTCCTCTTCGGGTTCCAGCTCGTCGAGCATGCTCTCGGCGTAGGCGACCACACCTCGCTCCCACGCCGAGCGGGTACGCTGGTTGGCGAGGGCTTCGACGATGGTGCTGACCAGCATCGTTAGGCCTCCTTCGCGATGAGCTTGGGGGCGAGCTGGACGATGTACGCGCGCTGACCGAAGTTGCCGTAGCTCGTGTCGCCGATGATGGTCGCGTAGCCCTGCTCGATGAGGGCGTCGAGGTAGACGCGCCGGTCATAGGGCACGAACGCGCAGCCCTCGGGCAGAGCGTCGTCGAGGTTGACCGTGAGGTCGTACCACGGCTCCTCCTCGGCGAGGTCGTACAGCATCACCGCAGGTCGGTCGCCCATGACGTAGCGGTCGAGCACGGGCGTGAGGGTCGGCGCGTCGGGCACGTTGATGCGGATAGAGGTCACGGTGAGGGACATGGTTGGCTCCTTTCGGGCGGGGACACGGGTCGTGGGTTCACCCGTGGCCCCGCGCGCACGTGCGGGGCCTGCTAATGAGAGGTGCGGAAAAAGAAAGCCTGCGAGCCGGGTGCGGCTCGCGGGTACGATGGTCGGACGGGACGCTGAGCTGCGGTTACGCCGTCTGCTCGGCCGTGCGGGCGCGCCAGTCAATCTCCTCGACGACGACCTCGACCTTGGAGCGGCGGACACCGTTGCGACCCTCGTAGGAGGACTGACGGAGGCGTCCCTGCACCGAGACGTAGGTGCCCTTCACGAGGTGCTGGGCGAGGGCGTTCGCGCGGCGGCCGAAGAGCACGAGGTCGATGTAGTTCGGGCGGTCGGCGTAGGTGCCGTCTTCCTGACGGGCGCGCTCGTTGACGGCGACGGTGGCGCTGAGCACCGGGGTGCCCGACTTGGTGGCCCTGAGCTCGGCGTTTGCAGTGAGGTTGCCGGAGATGGCGGCGGTGTTAATCGACATAGTGGTTCCTTCCTGCTGGGATTGAGGCCTGACGCAAAAGAAACCGTGGCTCGAGACGATAGTCGCGGGCCTTGAATGAGGGCGCGTTGAACAAGAACGATCAAACCATGTACGTATAATGTCGCGATTATGTACCGTGTGCAAAACTCAAACAAACTATTTCTATAACCTTTACGGTATTTGTACACACTATATAGTCGATGTTAAGTTAAACGATAGAAAACTATATAGTGACTGTATAGTAGACCGGCTTTTTGGTAAAATGATACACAACAGGGAGATCTCTCGTGGAAGGGGTCGCCGAATGACCAAACACCCCAACAGCAAGCACGCGCCGACCGTGTCGGTCGTCAACCAGAAGGACAGCGTCGGCAAGTCGTTCATCGTCACGAACAGCCGCGCGGACGACCAGCAGAAGCTCGAGGGGTCGCAGAGCGAATATGTGCCGTTCATGTTGTCCATCACGCCCGAGGACAAGGCGCGCGTCAAGGCGTGGGCACGCGAGGATCGCGTGCGCATGGCGGCGGTCATCCGCAGGCTCATCGAGCAGGAGGCCGTCATGCGCGACATCGCGGAGCGCGACGGCATCACCTCGGCCGACGTGTTCAAGCGCATGGTTGAGCGCGACGAGCGGGCGTGGAAGCGCCGGAAGAAGTAAGCAGCGTGCTGAGCAGCACAAACGAGCTATAACCGCGCCACATACGAGAGGAGCAACCATGAAGGACTACGTGCCCATGCTCGCGAAGTCGAAGGTCAAGGAGCTCGGGTTCTCCGATAAGCTCATCGACGAGCTGCTGCCCGAGCCCGTGCTGAGGCCCAACCCGCATCACGTCAGCGGCCCTCCGATGAGCCTGTGGAAGGAGGCCGACGTCGAGCAGGCTATGGAGACAGAGGTGTTCAAGGCGCACATCGCGAAGCGCAACGCGATGCGCGAGAAGCGCCAGGCCGCTGCGAAGAAGGCCGTCGAGACGAAGCGGAAGAACCTGCTCGAACATGTGCGCTCCATCATCCCCGAGATCGAGGTTGACGATGACTGGACGGAGGAGGAGCTTCTCGAGGCGGGGCGTCAAAGCAAGCACGATTACGAGGTCTTCGTGCTCGGTCACTACGGTGATACGTCGTTCCTCTGCACCGACCCGCGCACGTTGCAGCGCTGGGCCGTGAACTTCGTGCGGCACAGGCTCACGCGCTACGAGGTCGAGTTGGACGACATGGCCGGCAAGACCGGGTGCTCCGAGGCGCACAACCTCTATCACGACGCGGTGAACCAGAAGATCGCGGAGACCTACCCCTTCCTCAGGAAAGAGTGCCGCAGGCAGCGGTGCACCGTGTCAGATCCCGAGCTCATTCGGGAGTATTACATGAAGTAGGACGCGAAGAAGTAGCTTTAGCGACCACAGGCTGATGAAGAGCGCCCGCTTCCGGTACACGCCGGGGCGGGCGTTTTTTTCGTCGCGACCCACACCCTTTCGGGCACACAGAAGAAAAAGCGAAGCCGCACCGCGCAGCCGGGGCCGCGCGCCCGGCCTGCTCTGCACACTTCAGTGTTCAAGGTGTGTAAAGTGTACACGGAAACGTTTTAGGCTATCTACCTGCGGAAACAGTGGTTTTAACATGGTTTATAAGCATGTCTCAAAAAATAGGGTGTACCTAAAGGTGTACAGCTATTTCCGCAGGTAAAACTACATATAACAGCTCTCAAGTACACTTTACACACCTTGTGAGATATTAAAGGGAAGTTTTTGTTCCCGAGGCGGGGCATTCGCTTCTTCTTGGTGGTCTCTAGGGGTTGGCGGGGTGAAGCGCCTATATTAAAGAATCGCCCGAAGGGTGTGCAAGGTGTACACGACCGTTCTTTTCGGTGTTTTACCTGCAAAAATACCCAACACACCCGGAGTGTACACGGCGCTCTCAGGGTGTGCAGGGTGTACCGGAGGGTGTACACAGGTGTGCGAGCATACCCTCGCGTGCGCGTGTGTCAAGGTGCCCCGCTCCCGGTTACACACCTTGAATACCCACCTGCCGCGGAACGCGAAGACGGCGGCGGCTGCCCAGTCTGCGGACATGTCGCGCGCGACGCCGAAGCCGAGGCGTAGGGCCGCTCCCATGTGCGCCCGAACCGTTCAATCTGGATGTGCGAAAAACAGGGGTACCGAACGTGCGTTTGGTACCCCTGATGTACATACAAACGTACATACAACTTTGGTTTAAGAAGAAAAAAGCTCGGAGTTTTTAGGCTCCGAGCTGGACTTTTGGTCGCGGGGGCAGGATTTGAACCTACGACCTCCGGGTTATGAGCCCGGCGAGCTACCAGACTGCTCCACCCCGCAATGCCTGGTGCACCTCTGGTGCAAGAAGATATATTACGATGTGAGGTCTTTCAATTCAAGCAGAATCTTAATTGTGTATGCATTTCCACATTTCAGGGAGTTTCGGCATGCGACGACCAGGTCGGTAGAAGATTGGCCGGTCGGCGTCGCATATGAGTCGGCGTCGCTGGGTGTGTTCGCTGCTGCAAACATGGAGTTACACGGGGCCAAGATTTACCCAACGCCGCCGCGAGGCAGTTTATTCACCCCTCCACAGTTTAGGAGATTGTCTGGTATTGATGTTTACATACCACAGGGGCCAATCCGGGCACCGCTCGGCTGTTACAATGTGCCATCAGTGGGAAAAGGCTAGTCTTGCGGCGGTGCGCGCCTGGGCGGGCCGATGGCCATAGCTTTGCGGGTGAACGCGCCGCGTGCGTCTGGCCACGACCTGTGGTGCGCCGATTTCTGCGACGGCATCTTCCGCCTCATACGGTAATCATCGTTGCAAAGGAGCGCCCCCATGTGTGGAATCGTTGGCTACACCGGTTTCAGCCAAGCGAAAAACGTACTCATCGATGGCCTTAAACGGCTCGAATATCGCGGCTACGACTCGGCGGGCATCGCCCTCGAGCGGCAGTCTGCCTCCGCCACGGAGCTCGACGTGCACCGTCGCGTTGGGAAGGTGGCCGGGCTTGAGTCCGAGCTCGAGCATGTCGACACCGCGTCGACCTGCGGCATCGGTCATACTCGTTGGGCAACGCACGGTCGCCCGAGCGTTGCGAACGCGCACCCGCACACGAGCTGCGACGGTAGGATCGCTGTCGTGCACAACGGTATCATCGAGAACTTCGCAGAGCTGCGCGAGGAACTTGAACGTCGCGGTCATCGCTTCACGAGCGATACCGACACCGAGGTTTTCGCCCATCTTATCGAGGAGGCTTACGAGGGCCGTCCCGCAGACCCAGCAACGGGCGAGCCCGCCCAGCCTGGCTCGCACGACCTTATGGCTGCGGTGCGCGAGGCGACAACGCATGTGGTGGGCGCGTACGGCCTCGCCGCGCTGTGCGCCGACGAGCCCGGCGTCATCGCTGTGGCTCGCAAGGACAGCCCCATCATCATCGGGCGCGGCGAGGACGGCAGCTACGTTGCCTCGGATGTCATCGCGGTCATCGACGCGACGCGCGATGTCGTGGTGCTCGAGGACGGCCAGTTCGCTCGCCTCACGCCGGAAGGAATCACCTACACCGATGCCGAGGGCACGGCGATCGAGCCGGCCATCACGCACATCGACTGGGATATCGACATGGCCGAAAAGGGCGGCTACCCCGATTTCATGCTCAAAGAGATTCACGAGCAGCCCCGCGTGGTGCGCGACACGCTGGTGGGCCGCATGATCGGCGGAGAGCTGGATATCGACGAGCTCGGCCTTACCTACGAAGAGCTCAACCTTGTCGACCGCGTGTACGTGATCGCATGCGGCACGAGCTACCATGCGGGCCTCATCGCTAAAAACCTCATCGAGATGTGGGCGCGAATCCCGTGCGAAGTGGAGGCGGCGAGCGAGTTCCGCTACCGCAACCCCATCATCACGCCCTCGACGCTGGTCGTTGCGGTGAGCCAGTCTGGCGAGACGGCCGACACGCTGGCGGCCATCCGCGACGCCCGCATCAAGGGGGCCAAGGTGTTCGGCATCACCAATGTTGTGGGAAGCCCTGTGGCGCGCGAGAGCGACGGCGTCATCTACACCAAGGCCAATAAAGAGATCGCGGTGGCGTCTACCAAGAGCTTCATTGGCCAAGTGGTTTCCCTCACGCTGCTTTCCCTGCTACTTGCGCAGGTAAAGGGCAAGCTCACGACGGGCCAGGTCCGCATGCTCTTCCGCGAGCTGGGCGACACGGCCGAGCAGATCCAATGGATTTTCGATACGCAGGCCGAGGCGGTCCATGAGGCGGCGCTTGCCTGCAAGGACGCCCACTCCGCGCTGTTCGTGGGACGCGGCATGGGTGCGGCCATCGCGCACGAGGGCGCGCTCAAGCTCAAAGAGATCAGCTACCTGCACGCCGAGGCGTATGCTGCAGGGGAGATGAAGCACGGTCCCATCGCGCTTATCGACCCTGGTTTCCCCGTGATCGCGGTGACCACCAAGAGTCCCACCTACGATAAAACCGTGTCGAACCTCAAGGAATGCGAGGCACGCGGGGCAAAGATTATCGTTGTGGCTACCGAGGGCGACGAGGACATCAAGCACATTGCCGATCATGTGATCTACATTCCGCCGGTGCGCGATGCGTTTTGCCCCATTACGGCGACGGTGCCGCTCCAGCTCCTGGCGCGTGAGGTTGCCATCATGCGCGACTGCGATGTTGACCAGCCTCGCAACCTTGCCAAGAGCGTGACAGTGGAGTAGGGCTCAATGCAAGCCTGGCGATTGCCTAGCTCCTGATGCAGCATGGCGTTTGCGCGGCCCCTGGATGGACTCATCCGGGGGCCGTTTTGGGCCTCGTGCCTAAAACGTTTTGATACATCAGGGCAAATCGCTGCGCCATTCATCAAGCAGCGCACGGTAGGATTCGGCGTAGGTGCTGCCCTGTTGCCAGATAAGCGTGAAATCATGGTGCGCGGCGCAGTCGGCTGGCGTTAGGTCTACCAGCTCACCTCGGGAAAGCTCCTCGCTTACGGCTACGCGGTAAATGAACGTGATGCCCCGGCCCGCGCGAACGAACTCTTTGATAACGGGGATGCTTGCGACCTCGATAACCGCAGCGAAGTCACCGAGCTCAAGCCCTTGCGCCGCTAGCATGCGTTCCAAGATTTCGCGTGTTCCCGAGCCTTTTTCGCGCACGATAATCGGGTGCGCGAGAAGGTCGGAGAGGGCGTGCGCGCTCTGGGCCTTGCGCGGAGAGGCTACCGCGACGTACGGTTCCGTGGAAAGCACGGAGCCGTCGAAGGAGCTGCGGTCGTACGGTCCCTCCACAAGCGCGAGGTCGAGCTCGCCCATTTCGAGCGAGGTGAGCAGATCGCGGGTATTTGCGCTCCTAAGATGCACGGTCTGCTCGGGATGGCGCTGCGCATGCTTGGCGAGCAGACGGGGCGCGACGTAGTCGGCGATGGTGCGGGTGCATCCTAGGCGAAGCGGAGCGGCCGTGGCGCTATCGAGCCGACGAAGCTCGTCGATGATACGCGCTTCGTCGTTTGCCATAACGGAAAGCCGCCGGTAGAGAAGGTCTCCTGCAGGCGTGGAATGAATGGCGCGCCCGCGCGTCTCGAAGAGGCTGCAGCCAACCCGGGCTTCCAGCTGCTTGATGTGCTGCGAGACCGCGGGCTGCGTGATATGGAGCTCCTCCGCGGCGCGCGTGAAGCTCCGCAGGCGGTAGGCAATGATGAAGGTGTGCGCGCGGTAATCGAGCATGGCCGGTCCTAAGCATAAAAAATTCTTATATATAAATAATTATAACGATAGAAATAATTATATATAGCTCATCTACCATGATGGCCGAACGTACATGCCAGATTGAAGGGGAGCGTATGGATTTGGTCAAGGATGCGAGGCATATTTGGAAGGGCCTTCTGTTTTGCCTGGTTATTGCGGTGCCGGCATGGCTGCTGGGCAAGCAGTTCGAGGTGATTGGCGGGCCGGTGTTCGCAATCCTCATAGGCATGGTGCTGGCGCTCGTTGTGCCCGGTTCGTCGGCAGCCCCGCTCGAGGCGGGCGTGAAGTTTACCTCGAAGAAGATTCTCCAATATGCGGTGATCCTTTTGGGCTTTGGCCTTAACCTGGCCCAGATTGCACAGGTCGGCGCCACGTCGCTCCCCATCATCGTGAGCACTATTGCCACCTCGCTCATTATTTCCTTCGTGCTTTGCCGAGCGCTTCGCATCCCGAGCAAGATCTCGACGCTCGTGGGCGTAGGCTCCTCCATTTGCGGGGGCTCTGCTATCGCAGCCACCGCTCCGGTTATCGACGCGGACGACGAGGAGATTGCGCAGGCTATTAGCGTGATTTTCTTGTTCAACGTGATCGCGGCGCTCGTGTTCCCCACGCTCGGCGGCATGCTCGGCCTTTCGAACGAAGGGTTCGGCCTCTTCGCGGGCACGGCAGTAAACGACACTTCGTCGGTGACGGCTGCCGCGGCGGCATGGGATGGCATGCATCCCGGCGCCAACACGCTCGATTCCGCCACGATCGTCAAGCTTACGCGCACGCTCGCTATCATCCCCATCACGCTGGTGCTTGCGTTTTGGCAGGTGCGGAAGGCCAAGCGCGCTGCCGCCGAGGGCCGTACCGAGGACGCGCAGGCTGCGGGCAGCTTCGATCTTAAGAAGATCTTCCCGTTCTTCATCCTGTTCTTTGTGCTGGCAAGCATTATCACCACGGTGTTCGCGCTGCCCGCCGCGGTTACCGCGCCTATCAAGGAGCTGAGTAAGTTCTTTATCGTCATGGCCATGGCGGCGATCGGTTTCAACACGAACATCGTCAAGCTCGTTCGCACAGGCGGCAAACCCATCTTCATGGGGGCCTGCTGCTGGGTGGGCATCGCCGCGGTGAGCTTGGGCATGCAGCATCTTCTTGGTATCTGGTAAGGGCGCGCATAGCCCGGCGAAGACAAACCGTCAGCCTTACAGCGAAATGCTGCCTGACCTGCGAAAAGCAACTGGAAGGCGCCTTGCGGTTGCCTAAAATTTCAAAAAATGCAGCCCTCTGGTTGGTAGAATAGGGGCCAACGCACCCGTACTCTGATGGTGCCGGCAACGTATCAGCCGCTCCGTCGCATCCGGTCGCCCCTGGCCTGCGCGCGGAGCCACAACGAGAGGCACCACCATGGGTTTCCGCGAAAATCTTCAACACCTCCGCGCCACGCGCAACATGACGCAAGAGCAGCTCGCCATGTTGCTGGGAGTTTCACGCCAAAGTGTGACCAAGTGGGAGGCCGCGAAAAGCTATCCAGAGATGGACAAGCTGCTTAAGATATGCCAGATCTTCGAATGCAGCTTGGATGATCTTGTAACGGGCGATGTGGCCGCTCTCGCGGGCAACGCGAGCTCGGTGAACGGGACGCAGGTGCCCGTTCCCGACGGGCCTCCGCAAGATATCTGCGGCTACGACGAGCACCAGCGCATGATGGCGTTCAAAGTTCCTACGGGCGTCGCCGCGATCCTTGTCATGTGCGGCATCGCGTTTCTCTTTGAGGGGAGCTTCTCCTTCATGGGCGGCGACGCCGACACGCTCATGATCGTGCTCATCTTGCTGGGCGTGCTCGTTGGCTTGGCGTTTGCCGTGCCCGCAGGCATGGAGCATGCGGCGTTCATGAAGGCGCATCCCTATATCGAGGATTTCTATACGGAGGACGACCGTGCCTCCGCTCGGCGCGACCTGTCACGCGCAATCGTCGCCGGGATTGCGGCCATCTTTGTGGGCGTGGCGTGCATCATGGTATTCGGCGAGCATCGCGATACCGAACGCCAGGGCCTCTGCCTGCTCATGTTGTTCGTCGCACTGGGTGTTTGGCTTATCGTGCGGTACGGCATGCTTCTCGGCCGTATGAACATCGCCGAATACAACAAGAGCGCGGCGGAAGAGCTTGAGATGGAAGACATCGTGAACGCTCAGGTAGAAGACGAGATCCGCGATGCCATGATCGCTCATAAGCGGTCCAACAAGAAGCTCGGCGCCATCTGCGGGGCCATCATGATTGCTGCGACGATTATTGGACTTGCCCTGCTCTTCATACCGGTGTTCTCCGCAGCCGATCCTTCAGATTTCGACCCGGTTGGCACGTCCGCCATGTGGTTTTGGGTGGCGTGGCCTGTGGGCGGCATGATTTGCGGAATCGTTGCAGTGCTGATGGAGGGCTTCTCTCGCGAGAAGTAGACGGGCTAGCGCAGCGCGCGTGCCCTCTGGAGCGAATTGCCCCAACTTATGGAGATGATGCATAGAGCGCCCGTCCACCCCGTATGCCAGACCGCCCACCAGATTGTATGCATGAGAAGCCCTTACGACGGGTTTACTAAAAACAGACGGTTTTATCGGCCTGGCGCCCGGGAGGCGCCCGAAGCAAGGAGGATATCATGGGGCTCAAAGCTGAGGAGGCGCTCGACTTCGACTTCGAAGGGTTCCTTGGATACCTGCGCTCGAAGACCCGCGTATTCATGGATGTTGATGGTGACCAGTACTACATCACCCACACCGACGGATACTGGCGTGTGCAGGATTGTTCCAAGTTGAACGATAAGGGCCGTTTTACCGATTGCTCCGAGCTCGTGGCTACCATGCCGGAGATTATCGAGCTCCCGTGGCGCGATGGGAAAAGCATCCACGATTTGTTCCCTGGCGCAACATTCTATGAGTCGATTCAAGAAGGTTGGGAGAAATAGTAGCTGGTAATGCTGACTATTCGGCTCGCGGCATCGCAGGAAGGCAGGCCGCAGAGCCACCCCGCTATGAGCCGCCGACGCATACCCCGAGCGTCGGCGGCTCTTTTGGTTTGAGGGTTGGACATGGCGCAAATTTGGCTAAAGATTGCCAACCTGGGGAGTTATTAAAAACTCCAAGTCGTGTATCGTTGACTTTAATCCGAAATCGGACTAAAATTCCGTGCATTGTGAACGATGGGCTTCACGTTGGGCGGCCGGGCCTGCGGGCTGCAGGCCGGCGGACGCACGGCTGCTTGGAGAGGAGCGAGCATGCCTGCCTACGGCTTTCGGGCATGAGGCCGCTTCCGATCTGCGGCGGGCTCCGGGAAGTTGCCGAGCTGCTGCTTCCGGGCCGGCGCGGCACCCCCGCGTGGAGCGGAACGAGCATGCCCGCCCACAGCTTTCGGGCTTGCGAGCGCATACTCGCGTGCGGAACGGAGCATGTCCAGCCCGACGCCCGAAGGTTCGTAGACGTACGGAAAACAGCGAGAGGAGGCTTGTGCCATGGGAGATAGCCAGCATGTTAGCAAGCAGAGCCTTGCCGCGAGCTTGTCCGGCGTGGAGACGACTCCGCTTGCGCTCGACCTGCTCTACAACGAAGTCGACAAGCTCTACCATGCATATGCGCGCGGTTGCGGGCTCTCGGATTGCGCCTATTGGATGCTCTACGATATCGAGCGCGCTGGCGGAGAGCTGCCGCTTGCCCGGCTCACAGAGTCGTGGTCGTATAGCAAGCAGACCATCAATTCGGCCCTTAAGGTGCTGCAGGAGCGTGGCCTCATAGCGCTGACGTTCATGGAAGGCAGCCGCAAGAGTAAGCTGGCGGCCTTCACCGAAGAGGGGCGCGCGTTTTCTGCCGAGCGCATCGTTCCCGCCATTCGCGCGGAGGAGCGTGCGTTCTCGTCGCTGACCGAGCAGGAGCGTTCCTTGCTGGTGCAGTTGGTGCGTCGCTATATCGATGCGCTTGAGCAGCAGATCTTGGCGTGCACGCCAGAAGCCTGCGTTCCCACCTAGCGCCATGCACTCCTAGGGCGCGCAGACGCCACGATGCGGATGCATTTCAAGCGTCCGTTCCTTCTTTGACCTTATGCTATTCCAAGGAAAAGGAGCCTTGCGTATGCGCACGTTGCTGCGTTTCCTCAAACCATATCGTCTGCAAGTAGCGGGGGTGCTTGGAGCGCTCGCCCTTAACCTGCTGGGCGTGCTGCTGGTGCCCACGATCCTTGCCAACATGATCAACATCGGCGTCTCCTCGAGAGATTTCGATTACCTGGTTCAGCAAGGGCTTGTCATGCTCGTTGCGGCGCTCATCTCGGGCGGCGGAGCATTTGCAAACAACTACCTCTGCGCCGATCTTGCCACCAAGGTTGGCCGCGACATTCGCACTGCGGTCTATGACGCGTCGCTCGCGTTCTCGGGTGGCGACTTCGAGCAGTTTGGTACGGGCTCGATGATCACGCGCACGCTTGGCGACGTGAACGTCATTCAAACCGCGCTCAGCATGAGCATCCAGATGATCCTTCCCGTGCCGTTTGCAGCGGTAATCGGCGTGGTGCTGGCATGCAGCATCGACATGCAGATGGGCCTGCTGCTTGCCGGGTTCATCGCGGTGGTCGCGGTGATCGCTGTCGTGAGCGTGAAAAAGGCCGCTCGCATCTTCCAGCGCCTCCAGCGCTTCATCGACCGCATGAACGTGCGCCTGCGCGAAAGCATCACGGGCGTGCGCGTGATTCGCGCCTTTGGCAAGGAGGCGGCTGAGCGGGAAAGCCTCGACGATGCTTTCGGCACCTATGCGAGCAGCGCCATCAAGGTCAACTGGATTTTTGCCACGCTCGATTGCTCGGCGTTCTTCGTGATGAATCTGGCTGAGGTCTCGATTTTGTGGCTCGGCGGCAATCGCGTGGGCGCGCATGCTATGCAGATCGCTTCGATTTCTGCGTGCATCGAGTATGCGATGCTCATCCTGTTCTTCATCATGATGGCGCAGATTTGCATGCTCACCTTGCCGCGCGCTCTCGTGTGCCTGGAGCGTTGCCGCGAGGTTATCGAATGCGAACCGTCCATCAAGGACGCCGCGCCGCTGGAGGCCGCCGCGCATGACGGGGCCGCAGGGCCGGAGCGCTCCCTCGCTTCGTTCGAGGCACACGAGGCGGGCGCAGGAGCCGAGGCCTTGCCAAGTGGCCATGCCCGCACCGACAGGCCGGACGTGGTGGCGCATTTCGGTAACGTGTCGTTCCGTTTTGCCGATGCGAGCGAAGATACGCTGCATCACCTCAACTTCTACCTGAGGCGCGGCACGACGACGGCGATCATCGGACAGACGGGCTCGGGCAAGTCGACCATCGCCAAGCTCATGCTGCGCTTCCATGATGTGACGGATGGCGAGCTGACCGTGTGCGGCAGCGACGTGCGCACCATCACCCAACAGGAGCTCCGCGACCACATCTCGTATGTGCCGCAGAAAGCTTGGCTCTTCAGCGGAACCATCGCGGACAACCTACGCGACGGCAAGGCGGATGCTTCGGATGAAGAGCTGTGGCATGCGCTCGACGTGGCGCAGTCCGGCTTCGTGCGCGAGCTGCCCGACGGCCTCCAGAGCCGCGTGGCCCAGGGAGGAACCAATTTCTCGGGCGGTCAGCGCCAGCGCCTCTCCATCGCGCGTGCGCTCGTGCGCCCGGCCGACCTTTACATCTTCGACGATTCGTTCAGCGCGCTGGACTTCAAGACAGACGCGGCGCTGCGTCACGCGCTCCAGACGGAGGTTGCCGACGCCGCGGTGCTCATTATCGCGCAGCGCATCAACACGATTCTTACCGCCGACCAGATCATCGTGCTCAAAGACGGCTGCATCCAGGGCTTGGGCACGCACGAGGAGCTTATGCGCAGCTGTACGGCCTATCAGGAGATTGCGCGCTCGCAGCTGCGCGAGGAGGAGCTTGCAGAGCTGACGGGAGAGGACCGCGAGCAGGTGCCCGCCGCAGATGGTGCAGCGATGAAGGGAGGTGAGTAGCCATGACAGAGGAGAAGAACCTGACCAACAGCCAGGCGGCGCAGGGGAGCGCGCCCGAGCCCACACGAGATGAGGAGCAAGAGCTTGAGGTGCCGCGCGATGCCTTTGGCGTGGTGCGCCGGCTTTGGAAGACGTCGCGCCGCGAGCACTGGCGCTTTGCCGTGGTGCTCGTCTGCGTTCTTTGCTACACCGTGGCGCAGATCGCCGCCCCCGCATACAGCGCGCATGTCATCGACCTGCTTTGGACCGAGATCCAGGCCAGCTTCGCCGAGGGCCGCGGCTTCACGATCGGCTGGGACACCGGCGGCCGCGAGATCCTTGTTTACCTGGGTATCTGGACGGCAGCCTGGGGGTTCTACACCATTCAGAGCTTCACCATGGCGAGCTTTGCGGAGCGCCTTAACCTCACGTTACGCCAAGAGCTCGCCCAGAAGCTCAACGTGCTGCCCCTCAAGTTCTACGACGCCAACAAGCCCGGCGACATCATGAGCCGCGCGACGAACGACCTGGACAAGGTCTCCGAGGTCATGCAGCGCGGTTTGCTCTCGATGATGGTCTCGGTTGGCTCGGTTATCGGCGCAATCATCATGATGCTGCGCTACAATTGGGTGCTCACGGCGATCTTCGCAGCGTTTGCAGCCGCCTCCATCCTCATGACGCGTTCCGTATCCAAGCGCACGCTGGTGCTTGCTTCCGAGCAGCAGCGCGCGGTTGGCCTGCTTACCGGCCACGTTGAAGAGGCATACTCCGGGCGCATCGTCATCAAGGCGTTCAATCGCGAGCAGGCCAGCTCGGCGCGCATCCACGAGGCGGCGCAGGAACTCGCCAATGCCATGCGCAAGACGGATTTCATGACCAACGTGGTGGCGCCCATGGTGCGGTTCTTGGTGCGGCTCTCGCAGGTCATCCTAGCGCTCGTTGGTTGCGGCTTCCTCATGCGCGGCCAGCTCACCATCGGTCGCTTGCAGGCGTTCTTCCAGTACGTCAACACGGCGGCCGAGCCGCTCACCCAGTTCTCGCTCACGATGAACCAGCTGCAGAGCGCGCTGGCGGCGGTGGAGCGCGTCTACGATATTCTCGATGAGGAGGAGATTGAGCCCGACCCGAAGGTGCCCGCCGCCGTTCCGCAGCCCGTGCGCGGCCGTATCGCCTTCGAGCACGTTCGCTTTGGCTATAACCCGGAGCAGCCGCTCATGCACGACGTAAGCTTCGTAGCGGAGCCGGGCCAGAAGGTGGCCATCGTGGGTGCCACCGGCGCTGGAAAGACGACGCTCATCAACCTGCTTATGCGCTTCTACGAGATCGACGGCGGCCGCATCACGCTCGATGGGGTGGACACGCATGCCATGACGCGCGCCGACCTGCGCCGAAACTTCGGCATGGTGCTGCAGGATGCGTGGCTGCGCGAGGGCACGATTGCCGAGAACATCGCGTATGGCTGCCCCGGCGCCTCGCGCGAGGAGATTATCCAGGCGGCAAAGACCGCGCAGGTTGACTTCTTCGTGCGCACGATGCCGCATGGCTACGACACGCGGCTCGCTAACGACGCCGAGAGCATCAGCCAGGGCCAGCGCCAGCTGCTCACGATTGCACGTGTGCTGCTTGCCAATCCGGCGATTCTCATCTTGGACGAGGCGACCTCGAGTGTGGACACCCGCACGGAAAAAGCCATCGTGCAGGCCATGGAGGCGCTCACGCAGGGGCGCACGAGCTTCGTGATCGCGCACCGGCTTTCCACCATCGTGGATTCGGACCTCATCTTGGTGATGGATCACGGAACCATCATCGAGCAGGGCACGCACGAAGAGCTGCTCGCCGCCGGCGGCGCGTATGCGGAGCTCTACAACGCCCAGTTTGCGTAGGTTTTTCGACCCGGCCGGCCCGCCGTAGCACCCAACCTCGCCCCTCAAGCCTTCGGGCATGGCCCTAAGGCCTATGCCCTCGGCTTTCGGCGCGGCCTTGGGCACTACAGCGGGCCGTTGCCGTGATAGGAGGCAATCTTCGGGTGGTATTTACGCAGCTAGACAGTAAATTCTTCCTGCGAGTGCGAAAAACCGCCCGAAGATGGAAACCCTCAGCGGGACGCCGCCGCCCCGCCCCGCTACAGGTTGCTCGGATCTTCTCCGGTCATGGGGATGGGCTTGCCGGGCGCGCGCAGGCTCGTCAGGGCGGTGTAATCGCCGCCGGCGGTGGTGGGGCGCATCTCGCCCGGGGCGAACCAATCGAGCGCGCAGTCGATCCATGCGTTCCAGAACGGCCACTCGTGCCCGCCGATGCCCGGCTCCCAGTACGTCACGTCGAAGCCGGTGTCGCGCAGGAGCTTGACCACCTCGCGGTTGTTCTCGCACAGGTTGTCATGCAGGCCGCACGCCACGTAGAAGTTGGGTTTGGGCAGCTCGGGCTCGCTCTCGAACCGCTCGGCCAGCGCTACGTAATCCTTTTCCGTGCCAATGACCGTGTCAAGGTCGCCGAAGAACCGCTCGTAGTACTTGCGCTTGCGCGGCGAGTGCGAGTCGACGGCGTCGAGGATGCGGTCGCGCATGAAGGCGCCCGAAAGCATGATGATGCTGCCGAAGCGGTCGGGTCGAAGCATGCCGTTGATGAGCGCCGTATACGCGCCGATGGAGATACCGGCCAGCGCCGTGTCCTCGCGCTTGGAGGAGAGGGGGAAGAGCTGCCGCGTAATGGTGATGAGCTCTTCGCTGATGAACTTGCCGTGCCACTCGTTGATTTCGGGCTTATTGAGGTAGAGGCCGTCTTCGCCGGAAGGCATGATGAGCGCCACATCGCGAGCCTCGGCCGTCTCGACCACATGCGTCTTGTCGATCCAGTCGACGTCTTGGCCGAAGAGCCCGTGAAGCAGATAGACGGTCCGATACGGGCCGCGGCGCTTCTTGGCGCGCTTGTCGCCGTCCATCTTGTCGACGGGGATCACGGCGGTAAGCACAACGTTGCGCTTGAGGTACTCGGAGTAGAAATCGACGCGGAGCAGTGCCATCTCAATCTCCCTTCGTGCGGGCGTCGAGCCTAACGAGGCAGCCAGTCGAGCGCCTGGGGCAGCGCGGTGTTCCAGAAGGTCCAGTCGTGGCCGCCGGGCATCTCGCGCTGCTCAACTTCTATGCCGGTGCCTCGCAGGCGCTCGGCAAGTGCGCGATTGGGTTCGGCGAGCGGGTCATTCGACCCCCACGCCATGAAGACGCGCGGCCTGGGGCGGTCGCAATAGACCACGTCGGCGGCCAGACGGCGTGGGTCCTTGTCGCTATCGATGACCTGGGTTAGGTCGCCAAAGGTGGATTCCAGGAAGTTGCGGCTCAGGAAGAAGACGTCGTCGTTGATGAGGCGGTCGAAGTCTCCCAAGATCATGGCGGAGGAAAGAGCGATGATGCCGCCGAAGTTCTCGGCATACTTGAAGCCGTTCCGGAGCGCACCGTACGCCCCCATGGAGATGCCGCCGATGAACGTGTCCTCGCGGCGCCGCGAGATGGGGAACATGCGGCGGGCGGCTTCGACGAGCTCGAGCCCCACATAGCGACCGTAATAATTGTGGGTCTCGGGATGGTCGAGGTAGAACGCGTTGTAGCCGGACGGCATGATGACCGCGAGGCCGCGTTCCTCGGCGAATGTGCGGATGCGCGTTTCGGACATGAAGTCCGTATGGTTGCCGGAGATGCCATGAAGCAGAAAGAGCGCTTTGAACGGCGGCTTCTCTGCGGGCATGGGCGTGCGGTCCCACGATGCGGGGTCTTGACGGCGCATATAGTCGAACCCCATGGCGTCGCCGGGGCAATCGGTGGGGAGAATCACGTCAAGCGTGGTGGTGCGCATGAGCGAGGTGGAGTAGAAATCTACGCTAAGGCGAGCCATGCAGCCTCCTCTTACGTGCTGGCTGCCCCGGTTTGCGGGGCGTGCTGACAACAAACTCGATATCGTCAGTATACTGCGCCCGGCCGCTTGCTTTTCGCGGATGTGCCATTTGGGCGAACGTTCCGGCCAGCGGCTGGGCGCCTTCGACCGGCGCGGGGGCCGGGGCCCTTGGCCGGCGCTGGGGCCGCTGCCCTCGATCGGCGCTGGGGCCGGGGCCCTTGGCCGGTGCGGCCGCTGCCCTCGATCGGCGCTGGGGCCGGTTCGCTTTGCCCGGCTTGTTCAGCCCCGCATGATTTCCACGGTTTTGTCGATACTTTCGATGAGCAGGTCCGCCGGCGACAGGTCTTTTCTCATAACGGACGTGTCGATAAAGGGGCGGCGCATGCAGAAGTCGATGGCCTGCCGGGCATGGGGCGAATCGAGAACCCTGGCGTATCCACTGCTCATGAGGCAATCGGCGACATCGCCGGCAAGGTCGTGGCGGCCCATGGCGAGAAGCGTCGCCAGAAGGCGCGTTGCCTCGTTGGGCGAGAGGCGGCCTGGAAGCGCGATGGCCCCACGGCTGAGGCACTCCGCCCAGCGAACGTTGGCATGTCCTTGGGCGAGCACGCGAGCGCCTTCGGGCGTGAGCCGGGTTCCAAGGTCTACCAGCATCGCGCGCCCCAGCATGACGGCGATCATCATGACGCACGCTACAGCCGAGCCCGCTGTTCCAGGCTCGAGGAGTGCGACCGCCGGTCCGAACAGGCACCAGAGGCAGGTGAACACCGTGACGGGCCAGCTAAAGACGATACGGTAGAGCGCCCCCGGCCGCCGCGTAAGCCCAAGCGCGACGAGGTCGTCTGCCATCAGAACGAGAAATGATCCAAGGGGGCGGTAGGCGTCGGAAGCGCGGCTATAGAGCTCCTCAAGGTTCGAGCGAGAGGCCTGGGGAGGCATGACGAGCCTGAGCGCGTCGGCATCGTATTGCTGCTCGCTACCGGAGCGCGCCCGCGCGCGGTTGTCGGAGGCACTCGCGCCGCGCGCCTCCTGGCTTGGGCACGTGAGCCAAAGGTGGGCGCCGAAGGCGTGAACGCGCTCGTCGCGCACGGCTTTTCGGCGTCGGCGGCGCCTGTGATTCTCGGTGACGACGGGTCCCTCTTCGCCGTCTTCCAACAAGGTCGATTCCGCATCCGCAGTTCCGCGGGGCGCCTTGCCCTCGAATCTGACCTCCCCGCGCCCAATCATGGCCACGACGGCACCGAGCGCCGTTTCGTAGGCGTTGCTCTCATTGCCCCTGCTTGTCTCGTCGTGGCATCGCAGCGCGCCAAGGAGTACGGGGTGCAGATTGGGGGCGGTTGGAGTCGCATCGATGTCGGCTGGAAGCGGGACGGCGCGTGCCCGGGCGCGCCGGTCGGAAATGACGCAGAGGAGCAGGTAGGCCACGGGAACGCCCCACGCGATGGCAAGGCCGATAAGCATGGCGGCAAGTTGATCGATTGAAGGGATCATGAGCTGGGCTTCCTGTTTAGCTTCTCAGATATCCCCCAGTGTAGGCCACGCTTCGCAGCAAGCTGGGCCTTTGGCGAAGTCCTTACCAAGCGCTTACGGCGTGCGGCGGAGGAGCGTTATATGCGCGCGCCAATAACAGAAAATCTTATATATAGAGACTTAGATTTATGAATAGAGAAGCTTAAGAGCGGAAACAATAGCCACGATAGAACAGACGCCGCTCCGTAGGGCGGCATGGTTCGCCGGCCAACAACAAGGTCGGGACGACGACGGGGCTGGATGGCTTGCCAGCCCGCTCCGAAGCCGACGCAACCCCGGCCCTGCGCCAAACCTGGCGAACCGCATGCAAGAGAGGTGATTCGCATGAGAATCGACAAGCTGGCAATGACATCGAGGGAGGCGCTCCAGGCGGCCATCGGCATCGCGGGTGACGCCGAGGCTGGCGCCGTCGAGCCCATCCATCTGCTTTCGGCGCTGCTCACGAGCGGCGAGCGCAACATCTCGGTCATCATCGAGCGCATCGGTGCCGATCCGGCGCAGCTCAGCCGCGCGACGCAGGAAGCCATCGACCGCGCCCCCAAGGTAACGGGCGATGGTGCCCAGGTCGGGCTTTCGCGCGACCTGGTTCGCGTGCTCGAGCGCGCTGAGAAGCACGCGGGCAAGATGGGCGATAGTTTCGTGGTAACCGAGCACCTGCTCATGGCCCTTGCTGAGGACAAGGGCGATGCAGGCCGTGTGCTCAACGACGCCGGCGTAACGCGCGAGCGTATCGAGGAGGTCTACCAGGAGCTTCGAGGCGACGATCGCGTTACCTCTGCAGAAGACAAGGCGCAGTTCGAGGCGCTTGAGCAATATGGCCGCAACGTGTGCGACCTGGCGCGCGCCGGCAAGCTCGATCCGGTGATCGGTCGCAGCGAAGAGATCCGCCGCACCATCCAGGTGCTCAGTCGTCGTACCAAGAACAACCCCGTGCTCATCGGCGAGCCCGGCGTGGGCAAGACCGCCATCGTGGAGGGTATCGCTCAGCGCATCGTGGCCGGCGACGTGCCGAGCACCCTGCGCGACAAGGACCTCATCGAGCTCGACATGAGCGCGCTCGTGGCTGGTGCCAAGTATCGTGGCGAATTCGAAGACCGCTTGAAGGCCGTGCTCAAGGAAGTCGAACAATCCGAGGGCCGCGTAATCCTCTTCATCGACGAGCTTCACACCATCGTGGGCGCGGGTGCCACCGAGGGTTCCATGGACGCGGGCAACATCCTGAAGCCCGCGCTCGCCCGCGGCGACCTGCATGCCATCGGCGCGACAACGCTCGATGAGTATCGCAAGTACATCGAGAAGGACGCGGCGCTCGCCCGCCGCTTCCAGACCGTGTTCGTGGGCGAGCCGAGCGTGGAGGACACCATTTCCATCCTGCGCGGGCTCAAGGAGAAGTACGAGATCTTCCACGGCGTGCATATCGCGGATAACGCGCTTGTGGCGGCGGCGGACCTCTCGGACCGCTACATCGCCGACCGCTTCCTGCCCGACAAGGCTATCGACCTGGTTGACGAGGCGGCGAGCCGCCTTCGCATGGAGCTTGACTCCATGCCCGCCGAAATCGATGCGACGGAACGCCAGCTCACCCAGATGCAGATCGAGGAGCAAGCGCTCATGAAAGAGGCCGACGATGCCTCGAAGGAGCGCCTGCAGTCGCTTCGCCAGGAGATGGCCGAGGTCCAGGAAAAGCTCAACGTGCAGAAGGCAGGCTGGCTCAACCAAAAGAACGCCATCGACCGCGTCCAGGAGCTCAAGGGCAAGCTGGACGAGGCCCGCGGCGAGGAAGAGCGCGCTACGCGCGATGGCGACTTGGCGCGCGCGAGCGAGCTGCGCTATGCGGTGATTCCTGGCTTGGAGCACGACATGCAGGCCGCCGAAGCCGAGCTCGATGAGCAGAAGGAGCGCGGGGGTGGCCTTAACGAGCAGGTGACTTCCGACGAGATCGCCGAGGTGGTGAGCGCGTGGACCGGCGTGCCTGTGTCGAAGATGATGCAGGGCGAGCTCGAGAAGCTCTCCCATCTCGAGGAAGAGCTGCATAAGCGCGTGATCGGGCAGGATGAAGCCGTGCGGGCCGTGTCTGCCGCCGTGCGCCGCAGCCGTGCGGGCCTGTCCGACCCCGACCAACCCATCGGCAGCTTCTTCTTCCTCGGACCCACCGGCGTGGGCAAGACCGAGCTCGCCAAGGCGCTTGCCGAGTGCCTGTTCGACGACGAGCGCGCGCTTGTGCGCATCGATATGTCCGAGTACATGGAGAAGTTCTCGGTCCAGCGCCTCATCGGTGCCCCTCCGGGATACGTTGGATACGACGAGGGCGGCCAGCTTACCGAGGCCGTGCGCCGTCGCCCGTACAGCGTGATTCTGCTCGACGAGATGGAGAAGGCACACCCCGACGTGTTCAACGTGCTTCTGCAGGTGCTCGATGACGGCCGCCTGACCGATGGCCAGGGGCGCCAGGTGAGCTTTAAGAACACGATCATCATCATGACGTCCAACGTGGGCTCACAGGCGATTGCGGAACACGCGGGCACCGATGACGAGGCGCTCAAGCGCGAGGTCGATGAGGCCATGCGCGCTACCTTCCGCCCGGAGTTCCTCAACCGTATCGATGACATTGTGGTCTTCCATCCGCTGGGAATGGAGCAGATCGAGCAGATTGTCGACATCCAGCTGGCCCATGTGCGCGAGCGCCTGGCGAAGCAGCGTATGGCTCTTGCGGTTACGCCGGCGGCGAAGCAGATGCTCGCGATGGGCGGCCTTGACCCGGTGTACGGTGCTCGCCCGCTCAAGCGCCTCATCCAAAACGAGGTGGTCGACTGCATCGCGCGTGCAATCATCGACGGCACAGTGCACGAGGGCGATCAGGTGACCATCGACGTGGACGCGGACAATTCGTTCTACGTGGTTGCCGGCGAAGCTGGTCCTGCGGCAACCTATGAGGTGCCGGCGGAGTAAAGCTAACGCTGGAGCATGCTGGGCTGTGCAAGGCGGTGAGCGCGGTGCGCTTGGGCATCGCGCGCCGCTCCCGCCGTCGCCGGTCTGGCCGCGTCTTTGTCCAAGGCGCGCCGCTTGTGCCATTGAGTGCAGAGAACGGTGTTTGTTGTATCCGTGTCGCGTTGCATTGCGCGGCGCGGATACTTTTCTGGCTAAAAATGTCGATTTATGGCGATGGTTCGGTGCTCTCGCGTCGGTTTCGACGCCGCCTGCATTGGGGGCGCGTGCGAAGCGCTAGAAAAACCTGCGGATATGGTGGGTTACACGGATCAGCGCAGATTGTTTGTTGGCATTTGAGGAAAAGGCGCGGGCGGGGAGAGCAGAAAATCGACATTTTTAGCCAGAAACATGCGTTGCAGATAGCGATGGCCATGCGCGGGGGTTCGTCGTGGAGTGCATGATTCGTGCGAGAGCCCGACCGCGTTTGTGATAGCGTTGTTGCATGGAGTGCATCGTTGTTTCACATACTTCTGCCGTCCGCGGTGCGAGAGCTGAGCGCTGCTCATATGCTGCGGTTACCTGGCATCCCTTAGATAAAAGGGAGCAGCGCCGGGTCCTTGCCTCATGCGCCCCAAACAAGATTGCTATCGATTTTGAAGAGCTGGCCCGCAAGGGTTTCTGGCAGGGGGCCGAGGGCGAAGAGCTTCATATTTTGATGGGCGATCCGTCTCATGTAAGCAGGAAGAGCGGGTTGCGCTGCCACGTGATTTCAAGGCCCTTGCCTGCGGGCGCCATCATGCGTGTTGGCGCTGGTCTCTATTGTTGTTCTCCAGCGTTCGCCACGCTTCTGTACTCCGAGGGGCGGTCGCTGCCTGAAGTCTACGCGCTTGTTATGGAGCTGTTGGGAATCTATTCGCTGCCTGCCGAGGCTACGCTGCCCATTGCATGGGGTGGCGTGTGGCCAGATTTTACCGATCGGCATAACGTGGAGCAGGAACATTGTCGCTGCGAACCGGCCGTGACCATGCGCGAGCTGCGTGCCGTCGCTGCATGGGCAACCGGCAGACGGTACGCCACGTTTCGTCGGGCTGTTGAATATGCACTCTCAGGCTCGGCCTCTCCCATGGAGACCGTCATGGCTGGCATGTTCTCTATTCCCATGCGTTGGGGCGGCTTCAATTTGCGGGCGCTTCCTCAGGGAGGAATGCTTCTCAACCATCGAATCGACTTCTCTCCCCGGGCGGTTCGGATGGCATCGGGGATTCCGTACGCCGTGTGTGACTTGTACATTCCCGCCGCCGGGTCCGACCTTGAGTACAACGGCGGCTACCACGAGCAGGAATCGGTGCGCGTACGAGATGGCCAACGCAATAACGGCCTCAAGGGAATGGGGGTCAAGGTCCTCGTGATTAATCGCGACCAGATGATAGATATCGTTGCGCTTGAAGCTATTGCACAGTCGATCTATGACGACGCCAACCAACGTTTTCGCTATCAAGCGGCGGGGTATCGCGTGCGACAACTGGCGCTGCTCAACGGGTTGCGCGCCGGTATTGGCTTGCCGCCTGTGTGACGCGCTGGAATTCCGGTGCGTTGTGCTCGGGGCTCCATTTGCGTGCTTCCTGCCCCTGTTTGCACCGACGAGCATCGGTTTGTATCTTGCGGTGCTCGATTTTGGCTAAAAATGTCGATTTCTGGCGATGGAAGATGGGAACTTGGGCAGGATGGGAGTGACTCTCTCGCCATTCGCGTGACGATGGGACGGCTAACAGGCAGAATGCGAGCCTCCGGCCCGACAAAAGGGGCTAATGAGGCCGCGACGTTCTCTCGGTGCGGGTGCGGATTGCCATAAATCGACATTTTTAGCCAAAAACGGCGGGCGGAGGTTAAAACGGACCGCGCGCGGCGGTGAGAAGCGAGGCGGGACGGGCGTGCGGGCGCCGGGCAAAGGGCGGGACGGGCGTGCGGGCGCCGGCAAAGGGCGGGACGGGCGTGCGGGCGCCGGTGGGGGCTGGACGGCGTCCGCGCGGCAGCGAGGGACAATGCGCTCGAACGCGCGGCGATGTCGGGGCGAAACGGCGTGTTCGCGGCAGCGAGGACAACAACGGGCAAGCGCGCGGAGCGCCACGTCTAGCACGCGTGACGAGCAACGCACGCAGGCGTCGAGGGGTAATCGGTCGTGTGGCCAGAAACGGTGTCGAAGCGGCTTTATGCCTCGTATGCCAAGTGGGCGTCATCGATATCCTCGAGCGTTTCGCGCAAGAACCGGTGTGCCCACCATTGCGCCGCAGGGAGGTTTTGGTCCAGATAGTTGCCGCAGGCTTCGGGCGCAGCTCCGGGAATCTCTCCCTCAAAGCCGGCGACGAAATCAAAAAGATTGCGAATGAGCGGCAGGATTTCGCGCGACGTGACCTCGCCGAAAACAACAAGGTAAAAGCCGGTGCGGCATCCCATGGGGCCAAAGTACACCACGTGCGAACTCCACACGGCGTCATTGCGCAGGAACGTCGCGCCGAGATGCTCGATAGTGTGCACCTCGGCGGTATTCATGACCGGCTCGCGGTTTGGCGCGGTCAGGCGAATGTCGAACGTGGTCACGACGGCGCCGGTCGCGGGATCGCGGTCAACGCGCGATACGTAGATCCCCGGCTCGAGCGTAAGGTGGTCAACGGTGAAGCTGGCAATAGTCTCCATGGTGCTCCCTGCGATTCCTGAGGGTTGGCGTCATCTCCTGTGGCCTGTATTGTAGCGTTGCCACACCTCAAGCTGCGCCTGATAGAATAACCGGAGCCCAAACAGCGCAATCTCAGGAGGGGAACGGCATGCTCTCACCGCAAGCAGTGGTTTTCGATATGGATGGCACCCTCGTGGACACGGAGCGGGTGAGTCAGGCATCGTGGCGAAGGGCCGCGGCGGATATGGGCATCGTTCTGCCCGATAGCATGCTCAACGATTTCGTTGGCTGCAGCATCCCCAATGCTCGCACCATGGTGATTGAGCTGGTTGGCGATGTGCAGCTTGTTGATCGGCTGTTCTCGCACCAGGCAGAGCTGTTTCTCACTATGCGCGACGAAGATCTTGAGATGCGCCCGGGGGCATTCGAGGCGGTGCGGGCGCTCCACGATGCCGGTCTTCCCGTGGCACTTGCGACTTCGACGGAGCGGGAGCACGCGATGCCGCTCATGGAGCGCTTCGGATTGGCTCAGTTCTTCTCGACGACAGTTTGCGGAGACGAGATTGAGCGCTCGAAGCCCGAGCCGGACATCTACCTCGAGGCAGCGCGCCGCTTGGGCACGAGGCCGGAAGCATGCGCGGCGGTGGAGGACTCCGTGAATGGCGCGCGGGCGGCGCTCGCGGCCGGCATGGTGACGTTCATGGTTCCCGAATGGGCCGAGCCGACTCCCGACGTGCGTTCAGCGTGTGCGGGCATCTTGCAGAGCCTGCACGAGCTGCCGGCGCTGCTTATCGGGTAGCCTTGTTCGGGGCACGAACCTGGGGGAGTTGCCGCAAGAAAAGGGATAGCGCGCAGATCGATGGCGTAGGGTGATCAAGGGCGCCGCCGCTGGTCGTGGCTGCTAAAGGCGCGCAGCAACGACGTGTCCCGCAAAGAAGATGGCGCCCACAATAAAAAGGCCAAGGTGCGCGCGGCGCGATTCGCTCGCGTTGAGGTGCGCAAAGCGCGTCATGCTCACGGCACAGAGAACGAAGCAGGCAAGGGCTGCCCAGCCGCACGCGTACGCTCCAGCATGCGCGCCTGATGCATAGAACGTGGCGCTCGCCCCGTGTACCGCGGCTGCGGCAACGAGGCCGACTCCCCAGGCGGCATGTCGCCGGGCGCGCTCCCTTCCCGCACCGCTACCTTGCGTGCGGTTGAGCCGTATGCAGATGAAGCGAACGGTGAGCGCGCCCAGGCAAACCAGCCCCACAAGGGCGGAGATGATCTCGACGAGGAGTATCGGGGTCATGGCAGGTCCTTCTGTTGGTTGAACAATAAAAGATAGCCATAGCTAACTAATTAGTGGAACGAGAGACCTTTGATTCAAAGAACCTCTACAGGCGTTCGTTGCCGAGCTTTGCAGTGTACAGTTCCGTGTGCGCGGGGGCCGGCGGAGCAATGGCTGGTGCGGCGGGTGCGGCCGGCGGCAATGCGATCTCTCCTCGTAGATGCAGGAGCGGTGTTCCCCAAGGCACTGAGCCAAGATGCAGATATGGGCCCGCTCTCGTGAATGCAGGGGGTATGCTTACGGTGTGGAACGTGGCGGAAAGGATTTGGTATGGCAGAAGCCTTGGACAAGCTGGCGCCGGTTGACGGCGGAAAGCAAGCGGTGCCGGTTGACGGCGGAAAGCAAGCGGTGCCGGTTGACGGCGGAAAGCAGACGGCGCCGGCTGGCGGCGGAAAGCAGGAAGGTCTCCGCAAGGCAGAGGTTCCAAGCGACCCGTTTATCCGAGCAGAGAATGAGGACGACGACGGCTACGATCCATATTCTGACCGCCTGCCCGAACCCGAGCCTCTGTTCGAGCGAGATCCGTGGGCCTAACGCCAGCTGCGCGTTAATGCGCCCCGCCAGCCGACGAACACCGCCTGTTCCCATGAACGCGAAGTAGAATCATGCGCAAGGGTCTGTTGGGAACGAAAGGGGATGTATATGGACGAACGGCTTCAACCGCTCTTCACGCCGTGGAAGATAGGAAACGTCGAGCTCAAAAACCGTATCGTGCTCACATCGATGGGCGGTACGGACCTCTTCGGCTGGATGGAGAAGAACCATTTCGATGAGGCGGGCGCCCGCTTTATTCTTGAGGTTGCCAAGAACAACGTCGGCCTCGTGTTGCCGGGCTGCCAGCCGGTGTATAACCCCATGTTCGGCCAGTGGCTCTACAAGAACAAGAAGATGTACCGCGATCTTGCGGCGTGGATGCCCAAGCTGCACGCCACAGGCGCCAAGCTCTTCGTCCAGCTCACCGCGGGCTTTGGCAGGTCGTTCACCGTGAGCAAGCTCATGGAGGACCTCTACACCAACCCGGTGCTGCGGCGCGTGTCAAAACCGTTCATGGACCTTGACCGCATTTGCGCGACGGCAAGCCCTACGCCGAACCGATGGTCGGACAAGGTTCCCTCGCGCGAGATGACCGTCGAGGAGATTCACGAGATGGTCGACGCGTTCCGCCGCTGCGCGGTGCTGTTGCAGGAGGCGGGCGTCGACGGCGTCGAGATCCACGCGGTGCACGAGGGGTATCTGCTCGATCAGTTCACGCTGCCCTACGTCAATCGTCGCAACGACGAATATGGCGGTTCGTTCGAGAACCGGTATCGCTTCGCCGTCGAGATCGTTCAAGCCATCAAGCAGGCCTGCGGCAAGGACTTCCCGGTATCGCTGCGCTACAGCGTCGTTTCCAAGACGAAAGGCTTCCGCGAGGGCGCTCTGCCGGGGGAGGAATACACCGAGGTCGGGCGCGATATGGCGGAATCCGAGCGGGCGGCAAAGTACCTGCAAGATGCCGGCTACGATATGCTCAACTGCGACAACGGGACCTACGACGCATGGTACTGGGCCCATCCGCCCATCTACATGCCCGAGAACTGCAATCTTGAGGATGTCGAGCACATCAAGCGGTTCGTGGACATCCCCGTGGTCGCGGCGGGGCGCTTGGACCCGCGTGTAGCCGCCGACGCCATCGCAGCGGGCAAGCTCGACGGCGCGGGCTTCGCGCGGCAGTTCCTGGCCGACCAGGCGTGGGTCACGAAGCTCGTCGAGGGCCGTCCGGAAGATATCCGCCCCTGCATCCTTTGTCACAACGGATGCTTCAACATGTGCCACTACAAGGGAGTACCGAACGACCAGGAGCTTACGGACAGCTTGGGGCTTTCGCGGTGCGCGGTGAATGCCGAGACGATGCAGTGGAAGAAGCACCGCATCGTGAAGACGTCGGCTCCTAAGACCGTGCATATCGTAGGTGGCGGCATCGGCGGCATGGAAACCGCCCGCGTGCTCAAGCTCCGCGGCCATGAGCCGTTGATCCACGAGCGCTCTGGCGAGCTCGGGGGAACGTTCATCGCAGCGAGCGCGGAATCGTACAAGGGGAAGCTGCGCGACCTCTTGGCTTGGTATCGGCGCCAGATGGATGAGCTGGGTATCGAGGTGCGTTTGAACGACGAGGTGCGTGACGTTGCCGCGTTGGGCGCAGGGCCGGTTGTCGTCGCAACAGGCGCGCGTCCGAAGATCATGCGAAGCGTTCCGGGCCATGAGCTCATGGTCGAGGCTTGCGACTATCTGACCGGCACGCCGGTGGGCGACCGCGTCGTGGTGGTCGGGGGCGGCCTCACGGGGTGCGAGATTGCCTATGAGCTGGCGCTTCAGGGCAAGCACCCCGTTATCGTTGAGATGAAGGACGACCTTATCGCGCAGACGGGCGTGTGCTTGGCTAACAGCTCCTACCTGCGCGAATGGTTCGCTCTGCACGAAGTGCCCGTGCACTTGGAGGCGACGCTTGCCGAGGTGCGCTCCGATGCCGTGGCGTGCCGCGCGAAGGACGGCTCGACGTTCGAGATTCCGTGCGATAGCGTGATCAGTTCGGTTGGATACAGTCCTGCGCCGATTGCGCCGAAAGGCAAGAACGTCTATCTGGTGGGCGATTGCAAGGAAGTGGGCAACCTGCGCAATGTGATCTGGGGTGCCTATGAGACGGCGATGAAGATTTAGCGGCGGAACGATCTGGCTGCGGGTCGGCGCCTGCGGTGCGGAGCTGGCGGTGCGGCGCCGGCGGGTTCGCGCGGCGGTCGTGGCGTGGTTGCGCCGCAGCATTGCCGGGCGAGATCTGGACGGTGTTCGCGTTGTCGGGCACGATTCGGACAACGCGGGGATTGTCGGGCGAGATTCGGACGGCGCAGGGATTGTCGGGCGCATTTCGGACAGTACGGGAGTCTTCGGGCGAGATTCGGACGCTCAGAGCCCTAAATATGGCGAAATGTCGCCCGGCGACGCCGTAGATGTCCAAAAGGCGCCCGACAACGCCTCGAGTGTCCGGATTCTGCCCGGCGACGCCCTGCATGTCCGGATCCCGCCCGCGAATGCGCGGCTGCCATCGCGCGCCGCCCGCAACCTGCACCGCCCCACACCACGGCGCTCCGCAGTTTCGTCCCGCTACCAGATCCCTGCGCTAGGATAGTCGTAACACGAAAGGAAGCATATGGACCACACCATGCAGCTAACCGAGGAGCAGCAAGCCATCCTCGACGGTGCACAGGGCGAGACCATGGCTCGCGTCATGGAAACGCTCGTGCGCTACGGAGAAATCTTCGGCGCCACCAAGATGGTGCCGGTTACCAGCCAGTACAACCATCTGGTCACATCGTTCGGGCTGAAGGCGCTCACGCCGGTCTACGACCTCATGAACCAACTCATCGAGACGGGCGCCACCTCCAAGCGGCGCTTCTCCGCCGACCCGCGCCCGCTCGATCCCAACGTGCCCAGCAATTTCATCCAGAACATCATGTTCAAGAAGTTCATGTACTCCAAGCAGGACTTTTACGAGGGGCAGCTCCACAAGCTCGGCCTTATGGAGAAAGACGCTTTCACCTGCGCCTGCTATATGGATGAGGTGGGCAATACGCCAGCGGAGGGCGAGGTGCTCAGCTGGTCGGAGTCGAGTGCAGTGGTGTACGCCAACTCCGTTCTGGGCGCGCGCTGCAACCGCAATTCGGGCATCATCGACCTCATGGGCTCCGTGGTGGGCTACGTGCCGTACTTCGGCCTGCTCACGGACGAAGGCCGTAAGGCGGACTGGATCGTCGAGGTACGCACCACAAAGCGCCCCGAGGCGCAGCTCCTGGGTTCGGCTATCGGTATGAAGGTGAT
>NZ_HE978574.1:238736-403466 GCF_000311845.1 Enorma massiliensis phI
CACAAAGCGCCCCGAGGCGCAGCTCCTGGGTTCGGCTATCGGTATGAAGGTGATGGAGGACGTGCCGTATATCGTGGGGCTCGACCGGTGGCTGGGCGAGCTCGATGAGGACGCGCGCACGTATCTGAAGGATTTCGGCGCAGCTACGGCATCAAACGGTGCGGTGGGCCTCTACCACGTGGAGGGAATCACGCCCGAGGCGGTGCGGCAGGGCCGTGGCCTCGTTAAGCCGGGCGCCCGCACGTACGTGGTCGACGACGCCGAGCTCCAGCGTGTCTACGACAGCTACCCGGTGGTGTGGAAGAAGCGTGACGCTCGGCCCAAGCTCTGCTTCATGGGGTGCCCGCACATGAGCCTCAACCAGCTCGTCACGTGGACCGAGCGCATCGAGCAGGCGCTTGCGGAGCTGGGCCGCGACCGCGTGGTCATCCCGACGGTCTTCACGGCGGCACCCGCGGTGCTCAAGCGCTTCGGCGAGACGCCCTATGCCGCGCGCCTCAAGGCGACGGGCGTGATTACCTCTTATATCTGCCCGCTCATGTATATGAACAACCCGCTCTGCGCGAGCATGCCGGTTATCACATCGAGCAACAAGTTGCGCACATATACCACCGCGCGCTACTACACCGACGACGAGATTCTCGAGCAGATTACCAAGGGAGGCGAGCGCTGATGAAGACGTTTATAGGGCGTGTGATTTCACCCGGAGAGACCACGGCAGAGGCCGTGGTGACGCACGGCGGGCTCAACACGCTGGCGTCGTTCCAGAAGGCGCTGCAATTTGGCGATAAGAAGGCCACGTGCGGCGACCAGAACAATCCGGATCTTTACGGCAAGCAGATGGCGGGCCGCGCGCTCTGCCTGCCGCAGACCATCGGTTCCACCACGGGCGGCCTCGTGCTGTACTGCGCATGCGCCATGAAGCGCCAGCCTGCCTGCATGCTGTTCTCGGAGCCCATCGATTCGTTGGCGGCGGCGGGCGCCGTGCTCGCCGACGTATGGTTGGACGATGTATCGATGCCGGTCATAGATAGCCTGGGCGATGAGTTTTTGAGTTACGTGCAGGACGGTATGGCAGTGACCGTGCGCGAGGGCGGCGTAGTTGAGGTTGGCTAGGCCGAGCTTTACGGGGCAGGGGGTAGGCCTCTGCCCCGTTTTGCTGTGCCGGTGAAAGGGGCGGTAACGGTGGACCCGCGTTTGATAGTGCTCATGGTGATGGGCGTCGCACTGCTCGCGTGGGTTGTCTTCTGCGGCGTCATGGCTGTTCGGCGCCTGCGGAGCTCCGCGTCGCGCTCTGGTCTTGTGGCGCAGGCGACGTGCGATACGTGTGGGGCGCGGTTCGACGTGGATGCTGCCGAGCTTGCGCGAACCTTCGTCTCGAAGTCGCGAAGCGTTACCAAGACGAGGCGCCGTGGCGCAGCTCTTGTTGATGAGCCAAGGTATCAGCGTTTTTCCAAGAAGGTGTGGTGCCCGCATTGCGGCGCGCAAAGATGGGCGAACATAGAGAATGTCAACGAGCTCAATGAGCGGCTTCGTCCCGAGCTCATGCGCGTGGGCATACGATGCTTGCTGGTGATGGCGGTGGGCGGATTCATCATCTTGGGCGCGGCTTCGGTGGCAATGGGCTTTGCCGACCGTGCCGCCGAGGCACGCGTTGAAGAGGCGCGCCAGCAGCAGAGGGATGCGCTCATGGAGCACTACGATAGCCTGCGGGACGCCGATTGACGTTGGCGCCACCCGCGCTAGGATAGGCGTGGGCTGCCGGCCGCGATGGGGCTCGGCGGCAGCGGCATGCTAGTGCTCGGGCCGGCGGTCCTTGTACTTCTCGGTATAGCCCTCGATATGCAGCGTGCAGGCGATGATGTCTTTGATGACGGGCTCCGGCACGTCCTTATGCGAGCGAATGTAGAGGATGAGCCCGCTGATGAGCACGTAGAACGTTTCGTAGACGTTATCGATGAGGACCTCGTGGTACCGCGCGAAGTCAACGACGGTCGATTCGCATATGTAGCGCGCGCAGCGTTCCGCCACGCGGTTCACGAACGTGGTATAGAGCACGGCGTCCCCGCCCTCGGTGATAGAGCCCGAGATACCGGGCATTTCGAGGACGAGCGTTTTGAGCAGATGGGAGATGCCGTCGAGGGCGCCTTCGATATCGCCGAAGGTGCGTCCTTCGTTCCAGCTGCGGAGGCGTGCGATGAAGGCGTCGATGGTGTAGTCGAGCGCGGACTCGAGGGCGACCTCTTTGCTGGGGAAGTAATGGTAGAAAAGCGAACGCGCGCAACCAACGCGGGAGGTGACGTTGGAGACCGAGAGCTTGCCGATGCCTTCGGCGGAGCAGACATCGATGACCGCCTGAAGAATCTCTTCGCGGCGCACCTCGTGCGAATGGCGTGCCTGGCGCGCGTGGCCGGGGCTCTCTGCCATGGGCTAACTCCTTCTTCGCTGAATTTGCTGCATCTTTGATTGTTGAGCAATATTGACAAAACGTCAATGCATAATCGGTGACAGTTGTCATGGGTGGCCGGGTTGGATGATCTGCGCGACGCGCCCATGCGCAGGCGGTTTCTGCTAGACTTTACCTACTTGCCTCCGTAGCTCAGGGGATAGAGCACCGCTCTCCTAAAGCGGGTGTCGACGGTTCGAATCCGCCCGGGGGCACCAGCGTATAAGGCGGCGTCGCGCGAGCGGCGCCGCTTCTGGTTTTGAGGCGGCCGCACGGCGGATTCGGGCCGCCGGCACCCGCCCGCCATCTTCCCCGCGGGTGTCGTTTTCGAATCCGCCCGGGGGCAGGCGCATCCGGCGGCGTCGCGCGAGCGGCGCCGCTTCTGGTTTCGAGGGGCCGCACGGCGGATTCGGGCCGCCCGTGTCCTATCCGTTGAAGTAGCGCCGCCGCGGCCTCGACGCCTCCCGCTCCACGTTGCTGCGCACGGTGTCGATAAACTCGAGCACGGGGTCGTTCTGCGGCGTGTCCTCGGCTTCGAGCGGCAATGGCTCGTCGGCGGGGGCGCGGTGGAAGTTGCCCACGAAGTTTTCGGTTTTGCACACGTTGATGACTGCATGGGGATCGATGTGCCGGACGAAGCGCACGATGTCATCGGCCTCATACGCAGAGACCACGGTCACGATGAAGTCGACGGGCTTTCCGCTGTAGCCGCCCTGCGCCTTGAAGCGCGTCGACCCATGGTGGAAGATCCGGCTGTAGGCTTTCAGCACAGCATCTCCGTGCTCAGTGGTAATTTGCAGCGTCACGCGGTCGTAGCGGTGGTAGAAGCTGTCGATCGTCTTCGTGGAAAGAAACTGGAAGATGATGGAGTACGCCGCATGCTCCCACCCGAAGATGACGCCGAAGATCGCGAGTATCGTGCAGTTGAACACGAATACGTACTGCCAGATGGTCTTTCCGGTGCGGTTCGACACCATGAGCGCGATGAAATCGGTGCCCGCGGTGGAGGCGCCGCTCTTGAGCGCGATCGAGATTGCTATCCCTTGCAGCACGCCGCCGAAGAGCACGCACAGGATGGTATTGTTGAGCAGCGGTTCGAAGGTACAGAACCTGAGGAAGGCGCTGGCGAGAAACACCTGCAGCATGGAGAACATCACAAAGCGCTTGGAGATGCTTCGCCAGCAGAGCATCGCGACGGGAACGTTGAGCACGATCATGCCGAGCGAGGTGGGAAAGCTAACTCCAAAGAGCTGCGTCACGCGGTCGATGAGGATGGCGAGCCCGGTGAATCCGCCGGAAAGCAGGTTGGCCGGATTAACGAACGCCTGAATAACGAATGCTTGCAGCAGCGCGGAGCAAAAGACGCAGCAGAGGGTAACGAAGCGGCGGATGGCAACATAGCGCCCCAGCCGTTTTATGCGCGCGGAACGCTGGCTGTCCCATGCGCGCGATCCATCGGGAAGGGAAGGAGGTTCGGCGGCAGCCGCCTCCGATGCCTCCGCCGCCGGCTCATGTTCCGATGTGGGCATGTCCATATCTTGTTCCTCAACTCATTCGTGGCCCCGAGCGTTCACGGGCCTATTGTGGCATCCCGCACGGCGCGGCGGCCGCCATTTTGAAACTAGATAGGCTCAACATATTTCGCGCGATCGGTGCGCATCACGCGCTTGGACACGTGGAGGGGAGCACCGTCGGAATCCTGCACAAAGTCGATGACGAGCATCAGGGCGTCGCCACGCTTCACGTCGAGGAGAAACGCTTCGGCAGGCGTGGCATAGCAGACTTCAAAGGTCTTATGGCCGCGTCCGGGCAGTTCATGGAAGCGCTCGCGAAGCGCTTGATAGAGCGAGCCTTCGGTGGTTTCGTCGATGAGTTCGGCGAAGCGTGACGGCAGATACGTGGTCTCAACGCAGAACGGCTCGTTGTCCACGTACCTCAACCGCGTGAGCTTCACCGCGTCTTCGCCAGCCGCGATGTGCAGGAACGAGGCCACGCCTCCAGGCGTCGCAGAGAGCGCGGCGTCGACTACCTTGGTGGTTACCGTGCTGCCTTGGCGCTCCATCATGGCCGTAAAGCTCGAGAAGAGCAGGTCGTTGGCATGGGAATGCACATCGCTGGCAACAAAGGCCCCCTTGCCGCGCTCTTTTTGGATAAGGCCCTCATCCACGAGCATATCGAGCGCCTTGCGAACGGTGCTGCGGCTGAGTCCAGTGTCTTCTTGCAGCTCTGCTTCGGAGGGGATCTTCGCGTTGGCGGCATAGGATCCTGTGAGGATGCGGGTTCGAAGCGTGTCGGCGAGCTGGCGATAAAGTGGAGTGCTGGCCTTCTCCCGAATCTGCATGCATGCTCCATCCAACTTATTACGTACTTGTATGCATGATTGTAGATGATGGGAACGGTGGTTTCCAGCGTCTAAACAAGATACATGAGCTTAAGTGTTTTGCTCTGCAGCGCATTCTTGCTCTCATCCATCCGGCTTGCTATAGTGGTCACACTTGTATTCGACTTGTATTTATATTGATGAAATCAAGAAAGGAAGAGGAGTATAAGTATGACAACTAGGGAACAAGTTTCTGACATCATCAAAAACGTGCTTGCGGACAGGAGCGCTTCGGGCGGAATTAGGCGCGTGGTGTGGATTGGTGCCGGCGGATCGAACGGCGGCAACTATCCGGCGCAGTATTTCATGGAGCATGAGGCGCGGGATATCGTTTCGGCGATGTACACGAGTAGCGAGTTCGTCTACGCGACGCCCGGGTACGTGGATGCTTCGACGCTCGTTGTGGCGGTCTCGATGCGCGGAACGGCCGAGACCATCGAGGCGGCGCGCGTGGCCAAGAAGCGCGGAGCCGCGACCGTTGCCGTGTACGTTGACGAATCCGGGCTCACCGAGGTATGCGACTATAGGGTTCGCTACGATAGCCTTGCCCTCGACGAAAGCGACATGGCGCGCACTAATTCGGCCGTAGTGCTCATGATGGCCATGGAGCTCGTCCAGCAGACGGAAGGGTATGAGCAGTATAAGACGGCGATGGCGGCCTTCGATGTGGTCGATCCGATCTATCGCAAGGCGGTCGAGTACGCAACGCCGCTCGCTGCATCATGGGCAGAGCGCAATGCGAGCCGTCCCACCATCAACGTGATGGGCAGCGGCCCGGCATTCGCGGCGGCCTACGTGTTCTCAATCTGCAACATCCAGGAGATGCTCCAGATCGATTCGTGCACCATCAACAGCTGCGAGTTCTTCCATGGTCCGTTCGAGATTCTCGATAAGCGCACGTCGCTCTTCCAGCTGGTGTCGGTGGGGCGTTGCCGCCCGGTGGACGAGCGCGCGGTCGCGTTCCTCAAGCAATATGGCGGAGAGAATGTCTACATTCTCGATGGCAAAGAGCTCGGGCTCAACGATATTCCGGATAGCGTGTCCGAGTATTTCAACCACCTAATCTTCTCGCCAATCCTGAACAACGTGTACATGCGGGCGCTTTCGGCTGTGACGCGCAAAGACTACCTTACGCGTCGTTACATGTGGAAGGTCCCCTACTAATGAGAAATCAGGACAGAGGGATTTTTGCATTTGCTCAACAGGCGGGCCGTCCGGTGGGCGGCCCGTTCGTTTCGAAGCGGTAAACGGTTAGAATCCACCCGCAAACGGTCTTCTCAAGCTAAAAACAGACGAATATGATGTTTAGATAAGTCATGACTACTAAGACATCTATAATGACCATAACGACTAAGAGGAGGCGTGATGAATCAGTTAATTCTGGCATCGCACGGCGGGCTCGCCGAAGGCGCCCGCGACACGTTGTCGATGGTCCTCGGCGACGTGCAGAACGTCCACGTCGTCTCGCTCAAGCGTGATGACAAGGATCCCATCACCAAGGAGGTGGAAGCGCTCATCGACTCGTTCGACCCGGCGGATACGGTGTACGTCTGCACCGACATGCTGGGCAGCAGCGTTAACAACTCCATGGTCGAGCTCATGGGCAAGCGCAGCGACATCACGGTCATCAGCGGCATGAACATGCCCCTCGTGCTCTCGCTCGTCACGGCGACCGAGCCGGTGCAGGGCGCTGAGCTCGCCAAGCTTATCCGCGACGCGCGCCGCGGCCTGCGCAACTGCGCCGCGGCCTGCGCAACTGCGCCGAGGCCGAAGAGGAGCCGGCTGGTGCCGCTGCCGCCAAGCGCGCCCATGTGAATGCCGGGCCGGCCAACATTAAGCTCGCGCGTCTCGACTACCGCCTGCTCCATGGCCAGGTTGTGTTCTCTTGGATTAACACGGTCGGCGCGCAGCGCATCATCGTGGTGGACAACGACGCCGCCACTGACGACGTGAAGAAGGGCGCGCTGCGCCTTGCCAAGCCTTCGGGCGTGTATCTCAACATCTTCACGGTCGAGCGCGCACTCAAGAAGATGCCCAAGCTCAACACGCTCGGAGAGAGCGTCATGTTCATCTTCGGCAATGTGCACGAGATGCTGGAGTTCTGCCAGTCCTACAAGCTGGATGAAGTCAACTTCGGCGCTGCGGCCAACCACGACGGCGCGAAGCCCGTGGGCGGCAAGGACACGTCGGTCTTCCTCGACGATGCCGAGATCGCCGATGCCAAGAAGCTCCTAGAGCTCGGCGTCAAGATCTACGAGCAGCAGACTCCCACGCAGCCGCGCACGGATATCACAGAGCTCTAGGGCCCCGCGTACTTGGCAACAACTCCCGCAAGGGATTAGCTGCATCCAATCATCTGAAAGGAGAAGGTTATGGATACGCTCGTAAGTGCGGTGCTCGTCGGCCTCGTCGGCGTGTTCTGCATGATGGACTCGCGCCTGCTCGGCCGCCTCAACTTTGAGCAGCCCCTGATCGGCGCGACGCTCGTGGGTGTGGTGCTGGGCGATGTTCCCACCGGCCTTGCTGTTGGCGCCGCCACCGAGCTGGTGAGCATGGGCCTCGTTCAGGTTGGTGCCGCCGTTCCGCCCGATATGGTGCTCGGTGGTATCGTGGCCGCGGCCTTCGCGTGCCTCACCGGCGCCTCTGCCGAGACGGCTATGACCATCGCCATCCCGGTCGCGGTGCTCGGCCAGCTTTTGGGCATCGTGTTCCGCTCCATCATCGTTGTGCTCGGTCACGTTGCCGATGACGCCATCGAGAAGGCGCAGTTCAAGAAGGCCCGCTCGATGCACATCGTCTTCGGCACCATCCTGTACTCGCTCATGTACTTCCTGCCGATCTTCGTTGCCGTCTATGTGGGCACCGACGTTGTGCAGGCGGTCGTGAACATGATTCCCGCTTGGGTCACCAACGGCCTCAACACCGCCAGCCAGCTGCTTACCGCCTACGGTCTTGCGCTGCTGCTCTCGATGATGCTCAACAAGGGCATGACGGTCTACCTGATCCTCGGCTTCATGCTCGCTTCGTACCTCGGCCTTTCCGTCACCGCCGTCGCGATCTTCGGCGTGATCCTCGCCATCATTCTCGTGAGCCTGCGCTTCCGCGGCGGTTCCGAGCTTGCCGTCGAGGGCGGGGCAGCCTCCGATTACGATCCGCTTGAAGACGACGACGAGTAAGGAGGAATGGAACAATGGCAACGAAAGATGTTTCGCTGAATAAGAAGATCTGGCAGTTCTTCTGGCGCTCCTGGGCCATCCAGGACTCCTGGAACTACGAGCGCCAGATGAATCTGGGCTTCCTCTATGGCATGGCGCCGACGCTCGACCGCTGCTATCCGGATGAGTCCGACCCCGTGCAGCTCGAGCGCAAGAAAGACGCGTACCGTCGTCACATGGCGTTCTACAACTGCACCCCGCAGACGAGCGCCTTCGTTCTCGGCCTTTCCGCCTCTATGGAGGAGGAGTATGCCGAGGATCCCAAGAGCCTCAACCCCGACACCATCAACGCCATGAAGACGGCACTCATGGGCCCGCTTTCGGGCATCGGTGACTCGTTCTTCCAGGGAACGATCCGCGTTATCGCCTTCGGCCTGGGCGTCCAGCTTGCGCAGCAGGGCTCCCTCATGGGCCCGATCCTGGCCATGGTCATCTCGGCTATCCCCTCGATCCTCATCACCTGGTTTGCGGCGAAGATCGGTTATCAGGGCGGTCACCAGTACCTCGAGAAGCTGCAGAGCGGCAACATGATGGACAAGGTCATGTACGTCTGCGGCATCGTGGGCCTCATGTCGGTGGGCGGCATGATTGCGACGCTTATCGGCTCGACCACGCCGGCGACCTTCTCGGATGGTACGCTCGTCATCCAGGACATTCTCGATTCCATCATGCCCAACATGATTCCGCTGGCGCTTACCGGCGTTATGTACTGGCTGGTCAAGAAGGGTGTGAAGACCGGCTGGCTGCTTATCATCTGCATCGTGGGCGGCATCCTGCTCAACGTCCTGGGCATCCTTGCGTAACCGCTCGCGCATGGGCGCGGCGCGGCGAGTTTACGGCCGTGCCGCGGCCGCGAGCAGTGTATGGCGCGGAGACCGTAACGATGCGGGATCCGTATAGATCGGGGAGGTTGTCTCCCGAGAATAGAAAGGACTTTCTTTCATGTACGAGATCGATGTGAACCTGCCTAAGCAGATTGTGGCGGACGTGCTCTCTAACCACGAGATCGACAGCGTTGCGTTCGTCGGCTGCGGCGCGTCGATGTCTGAGCTCTACCCGGCCAAGTATTTCCTGGCCAACAACACGAGCAAGCTGAACGTTCAGATCTTCACCGCTAACGAGTTCAACTACGATGCCCCTTCGTGGCTCGGTGAGCATACCTTCGTGATTACCTGCTCGCTCGGCGGCGGCACTCCCGAGACCGTGGAGGCCAACAAGACCGCCAAGCAGGCGGGCGCTCCGGTGGTTGCCATCACCCATGCAGCCGGCTCCGCGCTCACCAAGGGCGTCGACCACGTGATCGTTCACGGCTTCGAGGCCAACTATGCTGCCAAGACTGAGAAGATGGGCTATGCGCTCGCGCTCGCGCTCGAGATTCTCCAGCAGACCGAGGGCACCGATCTGTACGACGACATGCAGGCCGGTCTTGCGGGCGTGTTCGAGTGCGCCGAGAAGGCCGCTCAGTCCGTGGGCAAGGTTGCCGAGGAGTGGGCTCAGGAGCACAAGAACGACGACTGCATCCACTTCCTGGCCTCCGGCGCGAGCGAGAAGGTCGCGTACTCCACCTCCCTCTTCCTCATGATGGAGATGCAGTGGATCAACTCCGGTAACTTCAACTGCGGCGAGTTCTTCCATGGCCCGTTCGAGCTCACCGACCCCGACCACAACTTCGTGCTCTTCATGGCCGATGGCAAGACGCGTGCCATGGATGCCCGCGCCCTCACGTTCCTGCAGCGCTTCGATTCGCGCTATGTGGTCATCGACGCCAAGGACTTCGGCCTTACCAGCTATGTGCCCTCGAGCGTTGCGACCTACTTCAACCCGTTCGTGCACACTGCCGTCATGCGCGTGTTCGCCGAGCACATCGCCGATGCCCGCCAGCACCCGCTGACCAAGCGCCGCTACATGTGGAAGCTCACCTACTAAAACTCACCAGGTAAAAGGTGGGTGTCATAGCGGCTTCATAGCCAATAGCTAGAGGGGCGGGTCTTCGGACGCGCCCCTTCTTGTGCAAGGATGTTTGGAGTGGTCATGGTTCGTGCGGTTCTTTTCGACATGGACGGCGTGCTGGTCGATACCGAGTGGTTCTACAACCGTCGTCGCTGCGCCTATCTGGAAGAGCATGGGTTCGTGTTCGACGAGATCCCGGATCTTTCCGGGTCGAATGAGACGGCTATCTGGGAGTTCTTCGTGCCGGATGACCCGGTGCGCCGCGAGGAGCTGCGGCTGGGATACCGGGATTACCAGAAGACGCATCCGGTTCCCTACGGTGAGCTGCTCAACCAAGATGCTAAACCGGTGATGGAGGAGCTGCATGCCCGTGGCGTGCTGCAGGCGATTGCGAGCTCATCGTATCGTTCGCTCATTAACGAGCTGGTGGAAATCGCCGATGTGGCGAATGTGCTCGACTACACGGTGAGTGGGCACGAGTGCTCCGCGTTCAAGCCCGATCCAGAGATCTACCTGCGGGCCATGGGTCAACTTGGCGTTGAGCCGGGTGAATGCCTCATTATTGAGGATTCGCCCCTGGGCATCGAGGCGGGCAAGCGCTCGGGGGCTCGCGTGCTGGCGCTGAAGCCGCATGAGGGCGTTCATCTCGACCAATCGGGTGCTGATATGGTTATCGATTCGCTGTGGGACATCCTTAACGAGCTCGGCTGAGAGCTTCGAACGGCGCGCTAGTTATGCAAAATGATTGTGTGAGGAGGCCTTTTTTCTAAAACATCATAGACGTTGTTATAGTTAAGACGTTATAGCTGTTTTGAAAGAGGGGTTATAGGGGATGGCTGGCTCCAAGGTGACGCCGCTGTATCAGCAGATCTTCGAAGAGCTAAAAGGTGCTATAGAGAGCGGGGAGTATGACCCCAAGGACCGCATCCCGTCCGAGCCAGAGCTCTCTGAGCGCTACGGTGTGAGCCGCATTACGGTGCGGCGCGCCATCGAGGAGCTGTGCAGCGAAGGTTACCTGGTTAAGCAGCAGGGGCGCGGAACGTTCGTGAGCATGCCCCGCATCAACCGGCGCCTTCTGCAATATGAATTTGCGCGGAGCTTCACGCAGGTGTGCGAGGACAACGGCATGAAGGCGGGGGCGCATCTGGTTAACCGCCTGATTGTGCCGGTTCGTTCCGAAGAGGCGCAGTTCCTCAAGTTGAACGAAGACGCCCTGCTCCTGTACTTGCAGCGCGTTCGCACCGCCGACGGTCAGCCCATCTTCGAGGAGAACATCTTCCTGCCCTACGTTGGCTACGAGTCGCTTCTGCACCGCTCCCTCGAGGACGTCTCCATCTTCAATTTGATCGGAGAGATTCACGGGAGCATTCCCGCGCATACGCCCCAGCGCACCATCGAGGCGGTGCGCGCGACGAGTGAGCAGGCATCCCGACTGGCGATTGCTGCCAACGACCCGCTGCTCTACCTAAACGTGCACTTCGCCGATGAACATGGCGAGCCGGTGTGCATCGGCCGACAGTATTATGTAGGGAGTCGGTACCGGTTCGTGCTCTAGGGGGCGAGCGTTGGCATATTCGCATCAGAGCGATGGGAGGGAGCCCTCGGCTTCGTATGCGCCGGCCGCGGCGCTCGATACGCTCAAGCGCTACTTTGGCTACAGCTCGTTTAGGCCGGGGCAGGAGCGCATGGTTTCCGCCATCCTTTCTGGCTGCGACGCGCTCGGCGTCATGCCCACGGGCGCCGGAAAATCTATCTGCTATCAGGTTCCCGCTCTCATGCTGCCCGGGCTTAACCTGGTCGTGAGCCCGCTCGTCTCGCTCATGGCCGACCAGGTGAGCGCGCTTAAGGCGGCGGGCGCACGCCCCTCATATCTCAATTCAACGCTTACGCCGGCGCAGCAGAACACCGTGCTCAAACGAGCCTCCGAGGGCTGGTACCAGATTATGTACGTGGCTCCCGAGCGCTTGGCCGATCCTCGCTTCCTCGCGTTCGCACGGGCGGCGGCGGGGCCGGGTGGAATTGGCATACCGCTCGTTGCCGTTGACGAGGCGCATTGCGTATCCCAATGGGGGCAAGACTTCCGCCCGTCGTACCTCGAGATAGCTTCGTTCGTTGCCGCGCTTCCCCAGCGTCCGGTGCTTGCCGCCTTTACCGCGACGGCAACGGAGCGCGTGCGGGCGGATATTTCCACGATGCTCGGCCTTCGTGCGCCGCAGACGGTCACGACGGGATTCGACCGTCCCAACCTTTATTTCGAAGTGCAGGAGCTGGGCGATAAGGCGAAGGCTGCTTGGGTGCGCGACTACGTGCGCTCGCATGCGCAGGAGAGCGGCATCGTGTACTGCGCAACGCGCAAGAAGGTGGACGAGCTTGCGCAGGATCTGATGCATGAGCTTGCGCCCCTGGGTGTTCGCGTGGGGCATTACCACGCGGGCCTTTCCATCGAGGAGCGCCGGGTAAACCAAGAGGGATTCATCACGGATGCGATTCCGGTAATCGTGGCAAAGAACGCCTTCGGCATGGGCATCGACAAGCCGAACGTTCGCTACGTCATTCATCTGAATGCGCCGGAAAGTATCGAGGCATATTATCAAGAGGCTGGTCGCGCGGGGCGCGATGGCGACCCGGCGGGGTGCGTGCTCCTGTGGAATGGCGCCGATTTCAATCTGCGGCGGCGGCTCATCGACCGCGATCCTGGAGACGTTGAGCTCGATGAGGGGCAGCGTGAGCAGGCCAAGCGCAACCGTTTCAGGCTGCTTTCCCAAATGGAGGGCTATTGCCGTACTACGGATTGCCTTCGAGCGTACATTCTTCGATATTTCGGCGAAGATGAGCGTGATAGGGAAGGGGCTAGCCCGGCTCCGGCGGGGGCGCGCGGCTGCGGCAATTGCTCGAACTGCCTGACGCCGTTCGAGGCAGATGATGTCACAGAGGCCGCACGCGCGATCATGCGCTTCGTTTCTCGACATCCGGGCCGCTTTGGAAAAGCGCTTATTGCCGACGTGTTGCACGGGGCGAATACCGAGCGCATTCGTTCGCTTCGCCTTGATAGCGATTCGGAATATGGAAAGCTCGCCGAACTGCCGATCGCACGCGTCAGGGACACGGTGGAGCAGCTTATTGGCAGCGGATACCTGACCGTTTCGATGGGGCAGTATCCGGTAATCGGCATGGGTGACTTAGGGTTAGCGGCGCTGAACAGTCCGGAGGAGTTCGCCTTCAGCATCAAGCGCCGCAAACGTGGGCGTGCTGGTTCCGAGCGGGCGCGCCGCGCGGTGGATTTGCTGCGCGACGAGGCGGCTCTCGACAGCAAGCCGCGGATCGGCGACGATGCCGAACTTTTCGAGCGGCTTCGTGCGCTTCGTCGTGAGCTTGCAGAATGGCGCGACGTGCCTCCGTACATCGTTTGCAGCGATAAAACGTTGCGCGGGCTGTGTCGCCAGCGTCCGGCGACGCGCGAGGAGTTGCTGGAGGTTTCGGGCATCGGCGAGCGCAAGGCGGATGAGTTTGGCGAGGCGTTCCTCAAAGCTATTTCGGAGTTCGAGGACGAGCACCGCGGCTAAGTGGCGCGCATTTTCAATTTAATACCTCCTCAGGTTTGAGAAAAGTATCCAAATGTGCGCTAAGTCGGTCTTTGATCCTGCGAAAACATGGGTGACGATTCTTCACATGCCTGGTAGACGGGCCATGGCACATGCTTCTACCAGCGCGGTGGACAATTCGCACGGAAGAAATGCAGGAAAAAAGACCGACTTAGCGCAAATTTGGATACATGGGGCAGGGGGCCGCACGGTGGGTGCGTTACAAGAGCTCGCTTTGCGGCAAACGCCGGCTTCATGCGGGTTTCAGCTGATACAATGGGGCCGTTTTTCACGGTAGCCGCATCTGCCCCTGCGGTCATCGCGTTCATCTCCGTGCAGAAGGAGGAGCACATGTCCGATCAAGTTGCCGCCCCGCTCGACGCCGCCGCTGCATCCGACGCTGCGTTCGCGCGTATTAGCTCGCAGCCGTTCCCCCAAGATATCTTCTTGGCGCCCCAGCTGCGCTGGGCGGTTATCGGCTGCGGTGTAATTGCAAACCAGATGGCGCAGGTCATGGCGCTCGCCGGGCGTCCGCTTGCGGGCGTTGCCAACCGCACGATCGAGAAGGCGCGGGCGTTTGCCGAGCGCTATGGCGTTGAGCGCGTGTACGAATCCTACGATGAGCTCTATGCAGACCCGAGCATCGATGCGGTTTACATCACTACGCCCCATAACACGCATATCACGTACCTGCGCCAGGCGCTCGCCGCGGGCAAGCATGTGTTGTGCGAGAAGTCCATCACGCTCAACAGCGCCGAGCTCGACGAGGCGCGCGCCCTCGCGCACGAGCACGGCGTGGTGCTTATGGACGCGACCACCATTCTGCACATGCCGCTGTACCAGGAGCTGGTGCGCCGCATGAACACGGGCGAGTTCGGTCGGATGAACCTGGCGCAGGTGAATTTCGGCAGCTTCAAAGAGTACGGCGACCTGACCAATCGCTTTTACAACCCCAAGCTTGCCGGCGGCGCGATGCTCGATATCGGCGTATACGCCCTTTCCATCGCACGACTGTTCATGGCAAGCCAGCCGAAGGAGCTTGTCTCGCTTGCAAATCGCAGCACGACCGGCGTGGATCAAACGAGCGGCTTCGTGACGCGCAACGCCGAGGGGCAGCTGGGCGTGTTCTCGCTCTCGCTCCACTCCAAGCAGCCCAAGCGCGCGATGATTAGCTTCGATAACTGCTATATCGAGGCCACCGATTATCCGCGTGCCGACCATGCGACCATCGTGTGGACGAACAACGGGCGCCGTGAGGAGGTTCGCGCTGGCGAGGAGGGCTACGCGCTGGCGTACGAGATCGCCGACCTCGAGGCGGCGGTGGCGGGTGATGCCGATAAGCTTAAGCTGCTGGACTACGCTGCCGATGTGATGGAGATCATGACGCGCCTCCGCTACGAGTGGGGCGTGTACTACCCCGAGGAGGCAGAGCTGGCGGCTGCCGCCGGTGTGGAGGCCGCGGGGGCGTAATTTCTGAGCAGGCTATAGGCGCGCATGGTTGGGACAGCTCCACGCGCGCTCTGGACAGGGCCGGGGGCGCGTTGCCGTCCTCGGCCCGTTGTTTTTCTTCGTTTGCGTCTTTTTGTGGCAGTTATTTCAGATATGAACGATTGTCCGGCGTACGAGGCTACAAAAGCAGCCCTTCAATGGGATGCAGGCTTTCGAATCCTGCGCTTTTGTTGCCAGCTGTCTGTCCAAGGCAGTGCAGCGCCTCCCTCTTTGCCGCGTGAATCGTTCACATCTGAAATAACTGCCACAAAATCGGCTTCTGACGAAAAAAGTTGCTCAACCGACTGCTTGACGGCCCGATGAACGCGTGAAAAGATTGAATTTCACGTTGCCGCGCGGCGCGTCTGGGCTCGCGCTGCAGTGCGAGCCCATTTGCATGTAAGGAGCACCCATGCCCATCCGCATCCCCGATGCGCTGCCCGCCACCCAGGCGCTCGAGCGCGAGAACATCTTCGTCATGACCGAGTACCGCGCGCTGCACCAGGACATTCGTCCTCTGCGCGTGCTCATCTTGAACCTCATGCCCACGAAGATCGCCACCGAGACGCAGATTATGCGAAAGCTGTCCAACACCCCGCTGCAGATCGAGGTCGAGCTGCTGCGCACGGTGAGTCACGAGGCGACGCACGTGTCCGAAGACCATCTGGAGACGTTCTATCGCACGTTCGAAGAGGTCGAGCATGAGCACTTCGATGGCCTGATTATCACGGGCGCGCCCGTTGAGCAGCTCGATTTCGAGGATGTGGACTACTGGCCCGAGCTTCAGCGCATCATGGACTGGTCGGTGGAGAACGTGCATTCGACGCTGCACATTTGCTGGGGCGCCCAGGCGGGGCTCTACCATCATTACGGCATCAACAAGCACGAGCTGCCGGCCAAGCTTTCGGGCGTGTACGAGCATTACCTCGTCAAGCGCTCGTCGCCTCTGGTGCGCGGTTTCGACGACCGCTTCTATGCGGTGCATTCGCGCTATACCGAGGTGCGCGCATCGGATGTGGAGGCGTGCAGCGAGCTTGAGGTGGTCGCGGCGTCCGAGGTGGCGGGGCTCTATATCGTGAAGAGCGTCGACAGCCGCCAATTCTTCGTGTTTGGTCATCCGGAGTACGATACCGATACCTTGCGGCTCGAATACGAGCGCGATGTGAAGCGCGGCATCGATCCGCAGGTGCCGGTGAACTATTTCCCCGGCGACGATCCCGCGCGCGAGCCGCTCAACACCTGGTGCAGCCAGGCGCAGCTGCTTTACACTAACTGGCTCAACTACTACGTGTACCAGACCACGCCGTACGACATCCGCCTGGCCGGCCGCATCGCCCGCGCCAAGGCAGGACTGGTATAAGGGCGGGGGAGCTCTCCTTCATTTTAAAAGGGGCAAGAAACGGATAAAAAGAGGGGGCATTAAAAACACGTTCCTTCCGTTTCCTGCCCATGTTCCACAACAGGACCGGGGGCGAGCCGCTCGAGAGGGCGCGCCCTGCCTCGTCGATGCGAAAGCGTCGCATAACTCGACGGTGAAGCTTGAATTTGCCCTTCACCTGCGAGTTACGCGACGCTTTTCTGAGGCAGATGGTCAGTTTCTTTGCCTGGGCGCTGGGGGGGTAAAGTACCCGGCGCCTTATCCGGGCGCTGGGGAGACGGAGCGCCCGTCGCCTGCCTCCGTTACCCGAGCAGGTCCACCACGTTCCACCCAGCGTTGCTTGCCTCGATGATCTCGCGTCCGCCGAAGACGCAACGCGGGGCCTTTTCGGCAACCTGCGCAACATCCGAGCCCAGCTCGCGCAGGCGCTTGGGCGTGGTGGCGAGCATCTCGGAGCGCAGCTGCTCGCGGTATCCCGGGGTGCGCTTCGAGAAATACGCCCCGTTCAGGCGCTTGGTAAGCGCATACGGCTTCACGGGCGCGTCGTTGCTCGAGACGGTCGAGACGATGTAGCCCTCAAAGGTATCGCGGTCCGTATCGAGCTCGCCGAGCCATGCGCCGGCGCCCGCGATGCGGTCAATCGAGGGGTCGATTGCCGGATCGCGATACGTGTAGAACGCGAGCTGGCGGTCTGCGGCGGCGCGGAACCCGCAGCCATACGCACCGCCCTTTACGCGGATTTCGTTCCAGAGATAGCCGTAAGAGAGCGCGTTTGCTGCAACGCCCCAGCTGCCGTCCGTCGCAATGCCGAGCGCGCGCGGGTCGGTGGACTGTCCCAGGTAGCATACGTCGCTGGGAATCACGAACGCCTCGTGCTTGTCCTCGGGCATGGGCACATAGAGCTCCTTGGCAGGAGCGGTGCGCGGGGCAAGCCCCAGCGTTCCGGCAGCCGCCCAGTAGCGGGCATAGTCCTCATCGGAGCCAGTGAAGCTCGCGACGGTGCCGGTCGAGGTGAAGATACGCTGCTGCAGCTCGCGCAGCTTGTCGCAGAGCTCACCCGTGCGCTCATCGAAGTGGTCGAGGAGATCGCGCAGGAAACGGTAGAAGTCCACGCCGCCAAGCTGCTCGGAGATGACTGCTGCGGGCGACACGTACGAGAGCGCGCGCCCGAGCGCCGCTTGGTGCCCCGCGGTGATGAATGTCTGCTCCACACCTATCTTGAGCTGCGTGAGAACGTCGCGCATGCGATCGGTATCCTCGAAGATGGTCTCTGCCCAAACCTCGCGGGGAATGCTCGCGAGCGCATCGATCTTCTCGGAGAGCGCTCCCGCCGAGACGAGCAGTACCGGGCGGGCGAGCTTCCAATTAGGTTGCTGGAAAACCTCCGTGGTAAAGGTAAGGAAGCCGAGGTTGGAGCCTATGAAGCTGTCGAGTTCGGCGGCGGTGTGCTGTACCGTGGGAAGCTGCTGCATGAGGCGGCAAAGTACCTTCACGTAGGGGAGCTCGGCATAGCTCACGTGGGTAAGGTCGAAGTAGGTGAGTGCGTAGGCCAGCCGGCGCGTGGGGATGCTATGGCGAAGGCAGGGGATGGGCGCGGCGTCATCGAGCGTGCAGGCGGGATCCGGGCGAGCGTCGCCGATGTCCTCCACGTGGAGGCGCGGGAGCTTCGCGCGATCCTCGGGCGCGTCCTCGGCTTCCTGCTGGCGGCGAAGTTCTGCCACGTCGTCGAGGATTGCCTGGAGCTCGGCGGTGCTCATGCTCGCTTTGATGTTGGCGAGCTTTGCCGCTTCGGTGTCGGTGGTGGAGCCGGTGCCGCCATCTGCTGCCTCGGCGCTGTCGGCGGAGTCGATCGGGGCCGCTGCCTCTCCCGCTTTGGGCGCGTCTGCTGCGCCCTCGCCCGAACCGGCGCCAACCGGCACGAGTTCAACCAGAGCACAGTGATTGCTTTCCAGCACGAGTTCCCTCAGCAGGTCCTCGAAGAACGGGCCATCGAGGGCTTCGCGAAGCGCTGCGTAGGTGTCGGCGTATTTGAGGGCATCGGTTGCAGCATCGTCATCATAGAGCCAGGTGGAGAGCGCTTCGCAGGCGAGCACGACACCGTCCGACATGCCGTAGTCGCGCTGCCGCAGCGCGTACTCGTTACTGCTGATCACCGCTTCGAGCCGGTCGCGCGGTACGCCATGCTCCACAAGGTCACGGCAGGTATCCTCAATCACGTTCCGGAATTCCTGCGCCGCCTGCGGCCGCGCGTTTTGCAAGATGATGAGCTCATAGGGCTGCTGGCAGGCGGACGAGGTGTAGCTCGTCACATTTCCGCCCAAGCCCGCGGCGATAATCGCTTTCTTGACCGGGGCCTCGTTGGAGCCGAGGATCGCATCGAAGAGCACATCGGCTGCAACGGTGCGGAAGGTATCGAGCGCTTGGCCAATGACATAGCCCATGCCCACGAGTGCGTTTTCGGGAGTGGTTTGCATCTCGACGCGCTTGTAGTCGCACACGGTCGGTTCCTGCATGGCGAGCGGGTTGGGCGCGAGCGCTGCGGGGCTGGCTCCTGCGGCACGCTCGGCAGCGATGCGGCGGCCAGCGGCGTTTTCCTGCGAGAGGTAGCGCTCGTCAAGAAACGCGAGCTCGCGCCGCACGTCAGCGAAGTCTCCATACAGGGTGAGATAGCTATTGGCCAAGTTGTAGTGTCGGGCATGCGTGTCGAGGAACTCCTCATAGGTGAGCTCGGGTATCGCCCGCGGGTCGCCGCCGGATTCGAACGCATACGCCGTGTCGGGGAAGAGGGCCGCGCCCACGGCGTCGTCCAACACGCTCATGGGGTCGGAGAGCGCGCCCTTCATCTCGTTGAACACCACGCCGTTGTAGCGGAGCGTACCCTCGGTGAGCGGCTTGCCTTCCGGTACGTCGAGCTCGTAGTGCCACCCCTCTTGCTCGAAGATGGCGCGCTTCGTGTAGATGGCCGGGTTGAGCACCGCGTCCATATAGACGTCCATGAGGTTGAGCAGGTCCTGCTCGTTGGTGGAGGCAACAGGGTAGACGGTCTTGTCCGGGTAGGTCATGGCGTTCAGGAACGTCTGCATGGAGCCTTTGATGAGCTCAACGAACGGCTCCTTGAGCGGGAACTTTTCCGAACCATCGAGGACGGAGTGCTCAAGGATGTGGAACACGCCCGTGCTGTTGGCGGGCGGCGTTTTGAAGCCGATGGCGAAGGCCTTGTTCTCGTCGTCGCAGGCGAGGTAGAGCAGGCGCGCACCGGATGCATGGTGGAAGAGCACGTAGGCGTCGGCATCGAGCTCTTCTATGGTTTCAACATGCGTGACGGTGAAGCCGCAGGTTGTTGTTCCAGGTGCGAGCAGCGCAGCAGCGGCAGCGCGGGGGTTGGCGGTTTCCGCGGCCTGCGGATTGTTTTCAGAAGGGGCGGTTTTGGGTTCCATGGTTCTCCTTACGGTGTATAGCCTGGTAACGCTTATACCCCGATTGCGCGTGGAGCGACCCACTTGCGCATGGATCGACTTCGGTCGCGCCTACAGCGCGAGATGAGTGCCCCGCCCGCCTGCGACCATAGCGCTGACGACCCTCGGACTGTCCAATCGTGGTGAGAATGTGATGCCGCCGGGGCTTGGGCAACGGTGCTCCCGCGGCATGCCGGCGTTTTCCAAGGGCATGCTCCGGTGGGCTAAAGCATGTGATCGAACCTGCTCAACTTTGCATAAACATGCCTTTTAACCTGCTGAATCTTACGTTAAGGTGAAGGATGGAAAAGGTATTGGAAAGGGGCGCAAAGCGTGGCGGCAGAAGCGACGGAGACGGTTGAAGAAAAATCGGTGAACAGATTCGGCGTGGATGCAGCGTCGCGCGCATGGCGCCGCATCCGACGCAGCCGATCAAATGCCGAGCGCGACCGCCGCGCAGTTACCGGCGTGCTTGCGACGCTCTTCGGAGGTATCTTCTGGGGCTTTTCCGGCACATGCGCAAGCTTTCTGTTCGAGAACTATACCGTTGATACGACCTGGCTCATGTGCGCCCGCCAGATTGTGTCGGGCCTGATCTTCTTGATCGTTATCCTTTCGCGCCGTACGGATCGGGGTAATCTGGTGCGCCTGCTCACCACGAAGCGCGATGTGGCAGTGCTCGTGGTGTTCGCGGCGCTCGGCGTGCTCCTCAACCAGTACGGCTATCTCATGGCGGTTCGCCTGACCAACGCGGGCACCGCGACGGTGCTGCAATGCCTCCAGCTTGTGATGATCATGGTGTATTCGTGCTTGAGGTCGCGCCGCGCGCCGCGCCGGAGGGAATTTGCGGGGGTTATTTTGGCGCTGGCGGGCACCTATCTTCTCGCGACCGGAGGCAACCCCTCCAACCTGGCGATTCCCCTCGAGGGCCTGACAATCGGCCTTGTTGCGGCGGTGGGCGCTGCATGCATGTCGATCATTCCGGCGCGCATCCTTCCTAAATACGGAGCCTCGGTGGTCACGGGGTCGGGCATGCTGCTTTCGGGAATCGTGACAACGTGCCTCTTTCATCCGTGGGCGAACATGCCGCAGCTTGACGGCATGGGCTGGGGCGCGTTTTTCGTGCTTGCCGCCGTGGGCTCGTGTCTTGCGTATTCGCTGTATATGCAGGGCGTGAAAGATATCGGTTCCATGCGTGCGAGCCTGATTGGCACGGTGGAGCCTGTTTCAGCTGCGGTGACAAGCGCTGTTGTGCTGGGAACGGTGTTTACCATGCCGGACATTGCCGGCTTTGCCTGCATCATCGTGATGGTGTTCCTCACGGCGTGAGCTATTGCGCGCCGGGCTCCGTGGGTGCGGCGTGAGCTATCGTGCGCCGGGGCTCCGTGGGTGCGGCGTGAGCTATCGTGCGCCATGGTTCCGTGAGCGCGGCGTTCCTGCGTGAGGCTGCATGCGTGGCGACTTGCGCACGACGGTGTGCGTCGTGCCCGCATGGCATGCCGGCACGCGGCTGCATGTTCCAGCTCGGTTTTTGAAGGCTCGGCATGAAAGAATGTGTTTTATGCGCCCCTGCCGGGCTCCGCGCAAGCTCTTACATGCCGATTTACGCAATAGGAGCCAATTTTCGCCTTCTTATTGCGTAATTCGGCATGGAAGTTTATCCAGCGTTGTTCAACATGCGACACCGTGGCGGTGTTGCGGAGGGGCTGGCAGCGTTCACCTAAGCATCGAGCTTCTTATCTGATGCCATCATTGATTCGTGGAGGCTGATGTGATGCTTCGGGTCCGGCAGCATGGAGTACAGGAAGTAATACAGCACCTCAACAACAAAGGTAAGAGGGATGCGCGAGAGCTGGAATTCGCGCGTGGTGAGGAGCCGCTCGCGATTCACTGCTGTGAGCACATGATCTGACATGTGAACGAGCGGGGATTCGGTTTCGCTCGTGAGCAGCACGATGGGAACTCCGTTCGAGCGGGCTACCTGAGCAATTTGCATGAGCCTTCTCGATTTTCCTGAGTTGGAGATGAGTACAAGCAGGTCTTGCTTGGTGAGGGTGAGCGAGAAGGCGGAGGCTTTCTCGTTAATTTCGCTCGTTATGCTTCGAAGTCCAAGTTGGTTGAACTTGAAGGCAGCGTCCATCGCGACGGGAATGGTGTTGCCTACTGCCACGATCTGGATGATTGATGCTTCACTGAGCAGCCTAAGCGTGGCGCGCAGCTCGCTATGGTCGAGACGCTGAGCGGTCATCTCGAGCTCAGAAGACTTCGTGCTGAGTATCGTTTGAAGAGAGCCGCCAACGTTATCAAGGGATATCTCGCTCGGCGCAATGCCGGGACGCTCTTTGGCGATGTCGCGATTGAGCGAGAGTTGAAAAGAGCGATAGCCATTAAAGCCGAGGCGCTTGCTTAGGCGTGAGACTGTTGCCTCCGATGCTCCGCTTGCCTGTGCGAGCGCCGCCGAAGTCATGTTCGAGGCCTGTCTCGGGTGATCGAGGATGTACTGCACGATGCGCTTCTCTGCGTCGAACAACTCGATATCCGAGCAAAGCATGTCTAGCGCGCTGGTAGCCGGTTCCTCCATGGGCCTCCCATCCTCTCGTTCGACCGTTTGGCAACGGCTTTGATTGTAGTACAAGCCGTTGACCAGCGACTCCTAGCGCGTTTACCGCTAAGAAAATACCTTTCACAGATTTCGAATACATAAAAGAAACACGTCATTTACAATCGGGCCATGTTCGTATTAGGAGAGCCGATGGCAGGGAAAAGGAGGAAACATGGCATCTGATTACAAAGCCATGGCCACGAGCATTATCCAGGGCCTTGGTGGCACAGGAAACCTGACCAACGTCACGCATTGCGCCACCCGCCTGCGTGTTGTGGTGAAAGACCCGGCAAAAATCAACCAAGCGGCTGTAAAGAAAGTTAATGGCGTGCTTGGGCTCGAGGTGGCTGGCAACCAGGTTCAGGTAATTGTTGGACAGGTAATTGAAGACCTGTATCTGGCGGTTGAGAAGCAGGTTGGAAGCCTTGCAGGAAAGGCAGGGGGGAGGGTAGCCTCACCAGACAAACCTAAGAAGCCTCTCGATTACGTTGCGGGCTTCATGTCCATGCTCGCGAGCATCATGAGCCCGGTCATCCCCGGTCTCGTTGCCGCAGGCTTCCTTGCCACGATTCTGACCATCATGTCGGTGTTCTTCGGGATCGATTCGAGCAACTCCACGTACGCCATCCTGTACAACTTCTCGCAGGCTGTGTTCTACTTCATGCCGGTTTTTGTAGCGTACACTTCGGCTCAGCGCTTCAATACCGAGCCTGTGCTCGCGATGCTACTCGCTTGCGCGCTTCTGTACCCCGACTGGGTGACTATGGTGAACACCCTGACGGCGGAGGGCCAGGAGTTTGTCGGCTACTTCGGCCTGCCGGTTACGCTTACTACCTACAATGGCGCTGTGGTGCAGATCATCCTTTCTGTCTGGGTGATGTCTAAGATCGACATGTTCCTCAAGCGCGCGATCCCCGAGGTAGTTCGCCACTTCCTCAAGCCGTTCCTGCTACTTTTGATCATGAGCGTGATTACCCTGACCGTGACTGGTCCGCTCGGTGCGCTCATCACCGACTACTTCACGGCATTTATCAATTGGATCAGCGAAGTTGCGCCCTGGTTTACTGTTGCCGCTATGGTCATCTTCTTCACGACCGTTGGCGTCGTGCTTCCTGGTTTCCACATGGCGCTCGTGCCCATCGCTACGGCGAATATCGCTACGATCGGCTATGACAACCTGCTGAACATCGCGTTCTTCTGCTGCACCATCACGCCTGGCTTTATCGCGCTCGCGGTTGCGCTCAAGACCAAGAGCAATAACCTGCGTCAGATCGCGTTCCCGGCCGCGCTTTCGGCGCTGTTCGGCGGCATTTCCGAGCCCACGACTTACGGCATTTCCTATAAGATGGTTCGTCCGTATTACGTACATACAATCGTTGCCATCGCAACGGCGTTGCTCGCGGGCATCATGCAGCTCAAGTGCTATGCGTTCGGTGGATATTCTCTCACGAACATCCTGCTTTACATGGGGCCCGATCGCGATATGGCAAACTTTACCAACGCGCTTATTCTTGTGGCGTTCATGGCGGTCGCTTCCTTCGTGCTCACATGGGTTATCGGATTCGATGACTCCATCTACGACGAGGAGGATGAGGACGGTAACCCCCTGCCTGAGTCTGAGGGAGAGCCGGCGAAGAAGGTTCCAACGGCAAACGAGTCCTTCGTCCTTCCCGCACAGGGCGAGTACATCGCTCAGGCGGATATTTCGGACAACGTGTTTGCGCAGGGTATTCTTGGTCCTTGCTTTGGAGTGAAGCCGACAGACGGTGATGTCGTTTCTCCGGTTGCTGGTTCGGTTTATGCGGTCGCTGGCACCAAGCATGCGGTGACTATCGTGACCGATGGCGGCGCCGAGGTGCTTGTTCACATTGGTATCGACTCGGTCAAGCTTGATGGCGCTGGCCTCGAAACATTTGTTCAGAAGGGCGACCGCGTGACTGCGGGCCAGCGCATCGCGTCTTTCGACAAAGATGTGTTCGAGAAGGCGGGCGTTGATACTACTATCGTGTGCTCGCTCATCAACGGCAAAGATTATGCGAGCGTTGCCTTCCAACAATGTGATGCGCCCATGATTGCTACGGTGTAGGGCACAGCAACTAAGGAGGTCCATATGCAGCAAGTTGAGCATGCAGATGGCCGGCTCTACGACGCGTCGCTTGTCGGTCGGATTCGTGAGCGAGAGTATACGGGGGAGGTTTATGGAGTCGAAACGCTCTTTAAGCCGGTGCCCGATGTGGACGAGGAGCATGTTGTCGACCCGCGCCTGGAAACTGTTATGGAGAAGAAGCGCAAGATGTTCTCCGAGCGCGCTCAGGCAGGATGGCGGCTTTCCAACGAGCGCTACCGTCCCGATAAGGTGACATACGACCTCACGACGACGGACGTTGGCGTAGACGAACGGCTCATTCCCATCGACGACGATCATCTCATTGATATCTACATATATCGCGCCGAGGGAGCGCCGCAGAATTGTCCCGTGATGATTTATCTGCATGGCGGCGGTTTTACGGCGGGTGACATGCGTTTGTACGCCAACCAAATGAAGCTCGTTGCGGAGCTTTCGGGGGCGGTCGCAATTTTCCCTGAGTATCGTCTCGCGCCGGAGTGCCCGTTCCCTGGACCGATTGATGATGCGTGGGGTACCGTGCGCTGGGTGTACAAGCATGCTGCCGAGCTGGGCGTCGATCCAGAGGGCATCATGGTCGCTGGAGATTCGGCAGGCGGTTCGCTCACCGCGGCGTGCGTGCAGAGGGATCTCGAGCGCATGGCATCAGGGGCGGAGCGCATTATCAAAAAGATCGTTGGCATCTATCCTGGGTGGGATCTTCGCGATTGGCGTACGCTGGACGAATATACCTGGTCGTACGATGAGTATCCGGTTCGCGAGGATCAGTTCGAGCTTGTGAAGAGCCGCATCGAACGTATTCGCAGCGGCGTGGAGGGGAGCGAGACCTCTTCTTCTAATCTGTATCTGCAGGGTAAGACTACGTCGGATAATCCGCTTGTGAATGTTGCGGCAGCGTCCGACGAGGTGCTCGAGCAGTTTCCTGAGGTGCTCGCCATCTCGTCGGAATACGACTACCTTCGCGTGGGGACCGACCACCTGGTGAAGCGCATGCAGGACCTGGGTGTGAAGGTTCGCAACATGCGCTACTGCGGCTGTGATCATGGATTCTTCGATATGCTTGGAACCTATGTCCAAGCCGAGGAGCTCTGCCAAACGCTGGCGGACGAGTTGAAGCCCCTGTAATCGCGCGGGTGTCGCCTATGGGTGACACCCGCTTTTTGCTTGGGTTTATTCGGCGTGGTTGGTGCATTGCAAGAAAGGTTGGCTACCATGCTTGTTTCGATGGTTCAGATGCTGCGCGATGCTCGTGAGCAGGGATACTGCGTACCCGCTCTGGGGTGCGGGAACGAGCATCAGGCGCGTGCTTGTATCGCGGCGGCCGAGCAGGCTTCTTCGCCGCTTATCCTGTTGGTAATTTACGAGGTGGTCCCCTCGTTCGAGACGATTGGCAGGGGCGTACTCCGCGTGGCAGAAGAGGCGAGCGTTCCGGTATCGGTTATTCTCGACCATGGAAAAACGTTCGAGCAGGTCATGCATGCCATTAGGCTTGGATTTCCCGATGTGATGCTCGATTGCTCAGCGCTACCTTATGAGGAGAACGCGATCCGCATGCGCGAAGTGGTGCGGGTTGCCCATGCGGTTGGCGTGGGCGTTGAGGCTGAGTTCGGCCATGTGGGCATGGGGCTCGGCACGGGCGAGACGGCGGACCATAGCGTGTATACCGATCCCGATGAAGCGGTGCGCTTCGTTTCGGAGACGGGGGTTGATGCGCTCGCGGTATCTATCGGTACGGCCCATGGAGCCTACGAGGGAACTCCCGAGTTGCAATTTGGTTTGCTCGCCGAGCTGAGAGAGAAGGTGCGGGTGCCGCTCGTGTTGCATGGAGGCTCGGGGTCGGGCGAGGAAAACCTACGGAACGCTTGTCGTATGGGTGTGGCGAAACTCAACATCGCCCATGACTTATATTGCGGGACCCTCCGTGCCCTTGAGGATGCAGATTTTACGGGTAACGGAGCCTATGACCTCTATAACGTGGTTTTCCATGGCATCGAGGCGGCTGCAGCTCACGCAATTGACATCTGCGGCTCTGCTGGCAAGGTATAGGGCATCGCTTGCATGTCCTTGAATCGGAGGATGGCTCTTACATGCCGTTTTACGCAATAAGAGCCAATTTTCGCCTTCTTATTGCGTAATTCGGCATGGAAGTTTACTCAGAGCGCAAAGCTGGGCACACCGAGCTGGGTCTGTCGAGCCGTGCCCGCCAATCTGGGCCCGCCGAGCTGGGTCTGTCGAGCCGCGCCCGCCAATCTGGGCCCGCCGAGCGAGAAACATGCGACGAAGGCCGGCAGGGACTAAACAGGGCACGAAGCAAAAGGCCGCGCCAGCGAGTTGTTGCTGGCGCGGCCGGATCCTCTACAGCCCGTATAGCTCGCTGAATTTCTTTTGCAGATAATCGCAATAGAACGTGGCGTCAAACGGAGCGCCGCATGCGTTCAGGATGAGCTCGGGCGCGTCCTTCCCCGCGCCCCAGCGCCAGATTTTATCGCGCAGCCAGGTGCGCACGGGCGCAAGGTCGCCTGCGGCGCAGGCGGCATCAACATCCACACCGTCCGCCGCCATGGCGGGTACCATCTGCGCTCCATAGGCGCTTCCAAGCGCGTAACTCGGGAAGTACCCGAAGCTTCCGCCCGACCAGTGCGTGTCCTGCAGGCAGCCATCCGTGTCATTCGGCACGTCAAGCCCCAGGTACGTACGGGTAAACTGCGCCCAGAGCTCAGGGATGTCGCGTGCGGTTGCCTCGCCTGTGAAGAGCATCCGCTCGATGTCATAGCGCACCATGATATGCAGCGGGTAGGTGAGCTCATCGGCTTCGGTGCGAATGAGCTGCGGCAGCGCGATGTTTGCCGCGCGGTAAAGCTGGTCCTCCGAGACGCTTCCATACGCCTCGGGAACGTGCTTGCGCAGCACGGCGAGAAGCGGGCCCATAAATGCGCGCGAGCGTCCGACGATGTTCTCAAAGAATCTCGACTGGCTTTCGTGGATGCCCATGGTGGAGCCGGTGCCCAAGCAGGTGTAGGCGTACGCGGGATCGATGTTCTGCTCGTAAATGGCGTGGCCAGCCTCGTGGATGACCGAGAACACGTTGCTGAGCAGGTTGTTTTCGTAGATGTGCGTCGTGATGCGCACGTCGCCGGGCGCCATGCCGTTGGTGAAGGGGTGCTCGACGCAATCGAGAACGGAGGCTTCGGGATCAAGGCCCACGATGTCCGTGAGCTCGCGAGCGATGGCAAGCTGCACGGATTCCGGCACGCGGGCGGTGAGGAACGGCGCCTCGGGCTGGGGACGCTTTCCTACCTCGTGCACAAGTGGCACGACGGTAGCCTTGACCTGGTCGAAGAACCGATCATAGGCGGCCGAGTCCATGCCGCGCTCGTATTGATCGAGCCATACATCGTAAGGGTCGCGCGTCGAATCGATGCAGGCGGCCTGGCGCTTAAGCGCGGCGAGGATGCGATCGATGTACGGGGCGAACGATTCCCAGTCGTTCGCGAGCTTCGCTTTGTGCCAGACAGCGTTCGCTTCGCTGGTGAGCTTCGACCACGCTGCAGCCTCTTCGGTGGGGATGGCAACTGCCTCGCGCTGCTCGCGGGCGAGGACGCGAAGCTCGGTTGCCGTTTGCTCGTCGAGTTCTCCGGCGGCTGCCGCCTCTTTGAGCTGGGCAATTAGTTCTTGCGCCGAAGCACTGGTAAGCGCTTCATGGTATTCGCCGGCAAGTGCACCCATGGCCTCCGCGCGCGCGGGTGCGCCCTTCGGCGGCGCCTTGGTTTCCCCGTCGAATTCCAGGATGCCCATAAGGTAGGTGCGCAGCCACAGATCGCGCTCGAGGCGTTTGAGCTGCTGGACGCTTGAATTGTTTGCCATGACAATCCTTTCAGGAAGATGTGCCGAGCTTTGCAGCAGTGTACTTCGACGCGACTGCCGAGCCAAGCCACTATGCAAGCCCGAGTGTCTTGAGCCCTTGGTCAGTCAACTGATAGGCTGCTGGCCGGGCCGAAGTTTTTCGCAACAGGTTTTCCGCGCTGAGCGAGGTGAGTAACCTGCGCGCTGTGGCCTGCGATGCCTTCAAGTGCCGGCTTTTCCCGCATATAAATTGACGAAAACGTGAGAATTGTCACTAGCATGGGCATCCTGTGCTAGCATGATGCGCCTCTGTGTTGTCTATCAGGGGAGATGACATGGAAGAAAGGGGGGATGACATGGAAGAACAGGCGAAGCCGAGTAAATCGGGTCGCGCGAGAAAGATCGTTGTCCGCGTGCTCATCGCGCTCGTTGCACTCGTCGTCCTTGCGGTGGCGGGCATTGCATTCATGTTCCGCAATGAAATCGCGACCGTGGCATCCATCAAGAAGGTGAACGATTACCCCTTCTACACCATGACCTACGAGGGCGATTACGGCATTGACGAGTTCATAGCCCAGGGAGGCGCTTCCAGCGATGCCGAGCTCATCGGGTTCGTCGTGCAGCATCTCATGAAAGGGCTTCCCATAACGATCGAGCTGCCCGACCTCGCGTGCTCGACGTTCAACGCTACCACGTCAGAAGGCGACGCAATCTTTGGCCGTAACTTCGACCTGAGCTATTCGCCGAGCATGCTGGTGCGCACCGATCCGGCGGATGGCTACGCATCGATTTCCATGGTTAACCTAGGATTCCTTGGCTACGGTGAAGACAAGTTGCCGGATTCTCCCACTTCGAGCATCACGGCGCTTGCAGCCCCTTACGCGCCGCTTGATGGCGTGAACGAAGCTGGCCTGGCCGTGGGGGTGCTGCTCATCGACACCGATCCCACTAATCAGCAAACCGACAGGGTGGACATCACAACTACGACGGCCATCCGCCTTATGCTCGATAAGTGCGCGACGGTAGACGAAGCGCTTGACCTGCTTGAGCAGTACGACATGCATTCGAGTGCCAACAGCTGCTACCACTTCCAGATTGCCGATGCCTCGGGCGATACCGTGGTGGTCGAGTATGTTGATAACGAGATGTCGGTTCTCGACCCCGACGACGTGACTACTGCGGGCCAGCCCGCTGCGGGCACCACGTACATGGCGGCTACGAACTTCCTGCTCACGCCCGGTGAGTATGATTTCGGAACGGGCCAGGACCGTTACCAGATTGTGACTGAGGGGCTTGGGGCGACGGACGGCGTTCTTTCCGAGGATGAGGCCATGAGCCTTCTCGCCGCGTGCTCGCAGGAGCCGCATATCAATAGCCGTGGGGAGGAGAGCCAGACGCAATGGTCGGTGGTGTATAACCTCGACAAGCAGAGCGCGACCATTGCCATTGGACGAGATTACGAGAATGTCTACGAGGTGAGCCTGCGCGAGTAGGGGCATTCGCCCCGACCGGGGGCATTCGCCCCGCCGGCGTTGCGAGCTGAGCACACCGCATTCCGCATAATTGCACGTGGGAGGCGCACCCGTTGTGCTATCATTTCGACCAACGCGTTGACGGAGAGGGTTGCACCCGCCGCGTCGCCGTTCAGAGAGGGTGGGTCACCGGCTGAAAGCCCGCCTGCGGAGGCAAGGATGCAGCGTTCACTCCCGAGTAGCGACCTGAACGGCCGCGTGGCAGATGTGCGAGACAGATGTACCCGGCACAACTGTCTCATTGCGCTGAGTAGGGAAGCCGCCGCCTGGGCGACATCAGGCTAAAGAGGGTATGCGGGGCACGACATCCCGCAGCCAACCAAGGTGGTACCGCGGAATTGCATCCGTCCTTGAGCAGAGTGAGCTCGAGGGCGGATTTTTCTTTTCGTCTCGGGCGATGTTCCAGAGACCTCGAGCACCGGGAGATTTCGAAAGGGGAAGTACATGGGTCTGATTGACGATCTCGATGCGTTGCAGGCGCGCGCGCAGGAGATGATTGCCGCCGCGACAGATGCGAAAAAGCTTGAAGAGGCACGCGTGGCGCTCCTCGGCCGAAAGGGCGAGATCACGCAGATTATGCACATGATGGGCAAGGTTGCGCCTGAAGAGCGCCCGGTGCTCGGCAAGCGCGCGAACGAGCTGCGTCGCATGGCCGAGAGCCTCATCGAGCACGCTGCCGGCGACCTCAAGCGCCAGGCTATGCGCGAGCTCATGGCCACCGAATCCGTGGACGTGACGCTTCCGGGGGCGCGCCCGACCATCGGTCATGCCCACCTCATCAACCAGATCAAAGAGGAGATCGAGGACGTGTTCTGCGGTATCGGCTATACCGTCGAATCGGGCCCCCAGGTGGAGACCTCGTACTATAACTTCACTGCGCTGAACGCCCCGATGGACCATCCGAGCCGTTCCGCGCGCGATACGTTCTACGTGGTGGACAACGCGCCCGGATCCGTGGCGCACCCCGAGCAGCACGCGCACGGCGAGTCCGACGTGCTCCTGCGCACCCAGACGTCCGGCGCGCAGATTCATATCATGGAGCATCAGAAGCCGCCCATCTATGCCATCGTTCCCGGCACCGTGTACCGCCCGGATACCGCCGACGCCTGCCATCTTCCCCAGTTCAACCAGGTCGAGGGCATCGTGGTGGACGAGGGCATTACGTTCGGCGACCTCAAGGGCACGCTGGACTACTTCGCGCGCGCGATGTTCGGTGAGGACCGCCAGACGCGCTATCGCCCGCATTTCTTCCCCTTCACCGAGCCGAGCTGCGAGCTCGACGTTTCTTGCCACGTCTGCGGGGGCAAGGGTTGCAGCTTCTGCAAGCACAGCGGTTGGATCGAGATTCTCGGTTGCGGCATGATCGACCCGAACGTGCTTATCAACTGCGGCGTCGATCCCGACCGTTATACCGGCTTCGCGTTTGGCATCGGCGTGGAGCGCGTTGCGGCGCTCCGGTACGATCTGCCCGACCTGCGCACGCTCATGACCGGAGACATGCGCTTCTTGGAGCAGTTCTAAACCGAGCAGTACCGCAGGTGAGGGGCTGGCAAGTCCTGTCGCCCCGTTGTCACCATTGTTACGCAGAAGGAGAATGCAATGCGCGTTTCATATAACTGGCTGCAGGAGCTCATCGACGTTCCGGAGTCGCCGGAAGAGCTCGGCCGCGAATTCATCCGTACGGGCACTGAGGTTGAGGCCATCGACATCGTGGGCGAATCGTTCGATCATGTCGTGACGGCGAAGGTCGTGTCTAAAGAGCCCCATCCGGATTCCGACCACATGTGGGTCACGATGGTCGATGTGGGGAACTATAACCTGGGGGAAGACGGCTCGCCCGAGCCGTTGCAGATTGTGTGCGGCGCTCAGAACTTCGAGCAGGGCGATCACATCGTGACCGCGCTGGTGGGGGCGGAGCTCCCCGGTGGCATCAAGATCAAGAAGAGCAAGCTGCGCGGTGTGGTGAGTTACGGCATGAACTGCTCGGCGCGCGAGCTTGGTCTTTCGGGTGATCATTCCGGCATCATGATTCTGCCCGCGGACGCGCCGGTGGGCGTGCCGTTTGCCGAGTATCGCGGCACGTCGGACACCGTGCTGGACTGCGAGATTACCCCGAATCGCCCGGACTGCCTCTCCATGGCGGGCATGGCCCGCGAGGTGGGAGCCATCTTCGATCGCGACACGCATGTCGAGCTGCCAACCATCAAGCAGGAGGTTGGGCGTCCGACGGCCGACGAGGTCTCGCTCGCCATCGCTGACGAGGGGCTGTGCAGCCGCTACGTGGCGCGCATTGTGCGCAACGTGAAGGTGGGGCCCTCGCCGGAGTGGATGGTCGAGCGCTTGGCGGCAGCCGGCGTGCGCTCCATCAACAACATCGTGGACATCACCAACTACGTGATGATGCTTACCGGCCAGCCCCTGCACGCCTTCGACCTCGACACCTTTGCCGAGCGCGACGGGCACCGCCGCGTGGTGGTGCGCGGGGCGCACGAGGGCGAGGTCTTCCAGACGCTTGACGGCGTTGAGCGCACGCTCGACGAAGGCATGGGCCTCATCACCGATGGCGAGCGCCCCGTGGCGCTGGCCGGCGTGATGGGCGGCATGGATTCCGAGATTGAAGACGATACGCGTGACGTGCTCATCGAGAGCGCGTGCTTCGATGCGGGGCGCACGTCGCATACGAGCCGCGACCTGCAGCTCATTTCCGAGGCTTCGATTCGCTTCGAGCGCCAGGTAGACGAGGCGGGCTGCGTGGATGTGGCGAACATCACGGCCGCACTCATCGAGGAACTCGCGGGCGGCGAGGTCGCGCCGGGTTACGTGGACCTCTATCCTGCACCCAAGGTGCAGCCGGAGCTCGTGCTGCGCCAGGAGCGCGTCGACCTCATCTGCGGTGCCCAGATCTCGCCGGAGTTCATCGAGCGCGCGCTCACGCGGCTCGGCTGCACGGTGCGCGTGGACGCTGCGGGCGCGAGCGCGGCGGCCGCTGGTGGCGCCGGCACTGCGGGCGCGTTCCACGTGGTGCCGCCGAGCTTCCGTCCGGACCTCGAGCGCGAGATCGACCTCATTGAGGAGGTCCTGCGCCTTTGGGGCATGGACTGCGTGGAGGCGACCATTCCTGCAGCGAAGAATCACATCGGCGGCCTCACGCACGAGCAGCGTCTGCTTCGCCGCGTGGGCGCCATCTTGCGCTCCTGCGGGCTCAACGAGACCACGACGTACTCGTTCGCCGCGCCCGGCGACCTGGAGAAGACTCGCATGAGCACCGAGGGCCGCGGCCTGCCGGTCGTCATCATGAACCCGCTCGTGGCCGAGCAGACCGAGATGCGTCGTTCGCTGCTTCCGGGTCTGTTGCAGTCGGTTGCCTACAACAACGCGCGCGGCACGGCCAACGTGCATCTGTACGAGATGGGTACGCTCTTCTGCGGTCGCGAGAACGCGAGCCTGCCCAAGGAACGCCGTTCGCTCGCCGGCGTGCTGTCCGGCGCGTGGGGCGATGTGACGTGGAAGCAGAAATTCGCGCCGCTGCGTTTCTTTGATGGTAAGGGTGTGGTGGAAGAGCTGCTCGCTCAGCTCCGAGTCGAGAAGGTTCGGTTCCGCCCGGCCGAGGGCGACGGTTATGCCTTCCTGCAGCCGGGCCGCGGCGCCGAAGTGCTGGCGGGTGGTACCGTGCTCGGATGGGTGGGCGAGATTCACCCTGAGGTCCGCAATGCGTACGGCATCGATCTTCCGGTCGTGGCGTTTGAGCTGAACCTCGACGCGCTCATCACGTGCTCGCGCGACCAGCAGGCGTATCGCGACTTCTCGTCGTACCCGGCGGTCGAGATGGACCTCGCCATCGTGGTGGACGAGGGCGTTACCTGCGAGGATTTGGAGCGCCGCCTCCAGTCTGCCGGAGGCAAGCTCCTGCGCGGTGTGCGCCTCTTCGATGTGTACCGCGACGACAAGCGCGTGGGCGAGGGCAAGAAGTCGATGGCGTTCGCGCTTACGTATCGCGCCGACGACCACACGCTTACCTCCGAAGAGGTCGAGAAGGTGCACCAGAAGCTCGTGACCAAGGTGTGCAAGGCTACCGGCGGCGAAGTCCGCGCTTAGCGCGTCTTTCCCAGGTGCCGCATCTTCGCCTCCAATCGTCGGTCGGCGCCCTTAGGCGTCCTCCCTCCTCTTTCAGGCGAACCTGCGGCACCTGGGAAACCCGCCGCAGGCCTTGTTCCAACCCCTGCGGTTTCGATGCAAGTGCAGCCGTATGAGCCCGTTCGGCCCTATACTTCTAGCGAGAACGATGTGCGCGCCGGGCGCCGGGCTTTCTGTAGCGAGTTTCCCGCAGCAGGTCGGCATCGCCGACCTGCGAGGACCACGAGCGAAAGAACTGCCCGGCGCCCTCCGAGAGCAAACAGCGATTGGAGCTCTTGTGCCAAGTTGGAACATCCATATTGCCCAGAGCGAGCAGCTCTTTTCCCGCAATGGCGCGGTCGCTTGCACCGTGCGGGACCGCAATGCCTTCCTGTTTGGTGCGCTCGTGCCGGACATCCCGGTGGGCTACATGGTCCCCGACGTGCGCGAGCCCATCGCGTATCGCATCACGCACTTCGCAACGCCCGAGCCCATCCCCAAGCCGCGCGAGCACGAGTTCTGGGCGGATTACGTCGCCCCCGCTGCAGAGCGCCTTGGTATCGTTGAGGGCCGCGTTCCCATTGCCGATGCCATCGCTCCCGCTTCGATTGCTATCGAGCGCGAAACGGTCAATCGCATCCACTATCCCCAGCGCTACGAGGGCGTGACCATCAATCCCCCCAAGCAGGGGAGCCCTGCCGACGATGATTGCTCGCCTGCCTCACTTGAGCGCTCGGGCTTTGATCTCTTGCTTGGCGTATGGACACACCTTCTGGCCGATAACATTTGGAATACGCGCGTCAACGAGTTTCTCGATGCGCTTGGCGATAAGCCCAGCGAACAGTTTCGCATTAAAAAGCAGGGAGATTTCGACTGGTTCGGCAAGACGCTGCCCATTACCTCGTTTCCTCGCGATACGCCGAGGCTCATTGCGGCTGCCGCAGCGTTTCCGCAGTACGAGCTCGACGAGCGCACGGTGCTTATGACCATCGGCGTCGCACATGAGATTGTCCGGGAGAACCAAGGCGCGCTCGACCACCCGCCCTATCGCCTGCTCACCAGCGAGTTCTTTTCGACCGTGTCCGCTGAGGTTGTCGAGACCACCGACCGACTCCTCGCCGAGCGGTTGCAACCATAGGCTTGGAGCAGTCAGCGGTGTAAAACGCGTTCGCATGAAGCGCTTCCGGTGTCAAAAATCGATCCTCACGTCACGTTCCACAAGTTCGAGGCTCGAGTCGGAAGGTTTTTGCGGATTTTCCGAGTAGCCACCCGTTTTCGGGAGCTGTTTCCTGCGGTTTTGTTGCCCGGGAGGGCGGGTCTACTCGGCGTTTCCCGAAAAACCTTCCGACTCGAGCCGCGAACTTTTTTGATGTTGTGTGAGTTGGTGTTCTATCGGAGTGTTGTCACGGCGTGTGCGAGGCGGGCGCTGCTGCCTGAGGTGCTGTCTAGGTTGTTTGTGGCGCATTATTTATGATGTAAATTGAATATATGGGACTGTCTACCCATGATTGTTTGCCATTTAGTGCATAGATAGCGCAGTGGCCATGTTCTGCGTGTTCAAGTTTTGGCCAGCAGTTTGTCAGCTGGAGCGGCAATATGTTGGGCACAGACCCAAGCAGGTTGGCGTTGCGGTTATGGTTTGAACATGAATATCGTGTTGTCACATAGCTCCGCATTCCGCTACTACCGCACACCGCCCGTGGTGTTGGCGCTGTACGGCGATTGCTACGGTATCGATGTGTCGCGGGAGCGTCGCCGTGCGCTCAGAGGTTCGGGTTCATTCGGCCCCCTTGACATACCGATTCACGTGCTCGTTCGCAGCAAGACTCATGTGAAGGCGACAAAAACTTGCATACCGCATATTTGGTCCGGTGAGATTGCCCCTGGAATGATTCGCGCTACCGATCTAGGCTTTGCGGTCACATCGCCTGTGCTCACGATGCTGTGTCTTGCCGCAATGTCGCCTGTTGCACAGGTAACCATGATGCTCTATGAGCTGATGGGATTGTTCGCGGTGTACCGTGCGCGCCATGGCGAGCGGGAGTACCTGCAGAAGCTCGTCGATACAGGCTCATTTCCTATCATCGATGGGTGGAAGCCGATGCTGGACAATAACGGGAACATTACCGATTTATGGGACCGACCTCCCCTCATTACCATCGATGAAGTCCAGCGCTTTTGCGATCAGTTTCGAGGCATGCGCGGCATTGGCCGGCTTCGCCAAGCTCTTGATGACGTATGGGGTGTGGCGCGCTCGCCGTTCGAGGTGCAGGCGGCAATGCTGCTTGGTCTTCCGAGGCGGAGGGGTGGCTACGGATTTGGCAGCTTTGAACTGAATAAAGCTATACGGCTTTCGGATGCGGCGCGCGCTATAGCGCGCCAACAGACGTGTTGCATCGATTTGTATGCAGAGGGGCCAGAGGGTCTCCCGCCCATAGCCATTGAATGTCAAGGAGCAGGTTATCACGGTGGGTCAGAGCGGAATGCAATGGACGATAACCGAGCGCTGGCGTTGCAAAGTATGGGTTTAACGGTGGTGCGCTTACGATACGAGCAGATTGCCGATCCCTGGCGGCTTCAGCAGGTTGCAAGCTTTCTGCTGGGAAAACACGGGCGAGTGTGGGCACCAAAAACGGAGCGTCTCGAGCAGAAGGAGCGAGAACTGCGCGCCGACGTGCTCACGGATTGGTGGCGGCTTGGTTCTGCCTGATTATGGGGGCTCACGCTTGCCGGGAGAGACGGGGCGGAAAAGTTCAAGGCTCGAGTCGGAAGGTTTTTCGGGATCGGTGAGTAGACCGGTCTTGGGAGGTAACAAAACCGCAGGAAACAACTCCCGAAAACAGTTGTCTACTTGGAAGGTTGGCAAAAAACTTCCGACTCGAGCCTCGAACTGCATTCCGGGTACCAAACACGGGCTTATAGGCCTCGGCAGGGCTGCCGCGGGGGGCGTGGCGTGGTGGGCATGGGAGAGAGCTGCGGGGGCGTGGAGCGTGAGAGAGCCGTAGAAGCGTGACGCGGGAGGTCGGCGTCGGCGAACGGCGCGGAGACAGCGCGTTAATGTGGGAAAACGCAACGTGCATGAGGCATACGAAAAGGGCCGCAGGCATGCCTGCGGCCCTTTGAGAAGCGTGATGCTTGCTGGTGCAATGTTCTAGCTGCTTAGCGCACCTGAGCGACGTAGACCACGTTCGTGGAGCTGCGCTTCCCATCGCCGATGGTGGAGTCGACGGCGGTCTTGGGGTCGCCGACGGTCACGACGGCAACATCGCCGGCGTCCACGTAGCCGCGCTCCTTAGCGCAGTCGATGGCCTTCGCCACGGTGTCGTCCACGCTGCCCTGCGTAATGGCGGCAAGGTGCGGCTCGATACCCCAGTACATGAGCATCTTCTGCACGGCCCACTGGTGGCGCGAGAAAGCGACAACGGGCGTGCTCGGGCGGAAGTGCGAGATGAGGCGCGCGGTGCGGCCGGTGGTGGTGGGAACAACGATGCACTTGGCGCCCACGGTCGTGGCCATGTTCACGGCGGAGAGGCCCACGACGTTGTTGATCACGCGCGTGCTCTGGCTGCCCTCGGGCACCTTGAGCTCGGCGTGCGCCCCCAGGTACTGCTCGGTCTCATGCGCGATGCTCGCCTGCATGCGAACGGCCTCGACCGGGTACTTGCCGGCGGCGGACTCGCCGGAGAGCATCACGGCGTCGGTGCCGTCATAGATGGCGTTGGCGACGTCGGCGACCTCGGCGCGGGTCGGACGCGGGTTGCGGATCATGGAGTCGAGCATCTGCGTGGCGGTGATGACCGGCTTGTACGCGGCGTTGCACTTCTTGATCATCTTCTTCTGCAGGTGCGGGACGAGCTCGGGCTCGATCTCGATACCCAGGTCACCGCGGGCGATCATGATGCCGTCGGAAGCCTTGAGGATCTCGTCGAAGTTCTGGACGCCCAGGGCGCACTCGATCTTTGGGAAGATGCCCACGTGCTCGCCGCCGTTCTCACGGCAGAGCTCGCGGATCTCGCGCACGGCGGCGCCGTTGCGGATGAAGGAGGCGGCGATGTAATCGATGCCCTCCTTCAGGCCGAAGAGGATGTCCTGGCGGTCGCGCTCGGTGATGGCGGGCAGGCCGATCTCGACGTTGGGCAGGTTCACGCCCTTGCGCTCGCCGATCTCGCCGTCGTTCTTGACGACGCAGTGCATGTCCTGGCCGTCGACGCTCTCGACGACGAGCTCGACGATGCCGTCGTCGATGAGGATGCGGGAGCCGGGCTCGACCTCGTTGGGGAGGTTGAGGTAGTCGAGCGAGATGTGGCTGGCGTCACCGAGGAAGTCCTCAGAGGTGGGGGCGGCGGTGACGACGATCTTCTCGCCGGTCTTGACGGTGACCTTCTGATGGTCCTTGAGCAGGCCGGTGCGGACCTCGGGTCCCTTGGTGTCAAGCAGGATGCCGATCGTCATGTCGAGCTCGGCGGCGATGCGACGGACGCGCTCGATGCGGCCGTGATGCTCCTCATACGAGCCATGGGAGAAGTTGAAGCGGGCGACGTTCATGCCCGCCTTCATCATCTCGCGCAACGTCTCGTCGTTGTCGCAGGCAGGGCCCATCGTGCAGACAATTTTCGTGCGTTTATACATGCAGTCCTCCAATTACACACTGCGTTTACGGGTCTTCTCATTCAGCGGTGCATTATAGGTGAACTGGCCGGAAAGATAGCCGCTCATCGAAGAAAAACAGCCGATTACCGAATCTGCATTACATAACACAAATACGGGGATTATATTTCGCGCTTTTTGCTGAAGAGGTCGGATGCCGGCGAAGGTGAGCTGCGCGGAATGCCGGACGGAGTGTCGGACGATGGCGGGTTGGGCGCCCCGGCGTTGCCGTGCGGAGCCGAGCTGGGCGCTCCGGCGGGGCCGGGCGAAACCCGGATGCTCCCGCCGATTTTGGGCGATATTTGGACATGCGATTCGTTGTCGGGCGATAAATGGACGTTTTGGGGCCCAGGAATGTCCAAAAGCCGCCCGATAACGCCGCGAGCGTCCGAAAGCCGCCCGATAACGCTGCTGGTGGAAGAATGTCGCCCGGCAACGTGGCGTTTGGCGGGACATCGCCCGGCAACGGCGCGGTCGTCCGCGAGTCGCCCGGCAGCGGCGCGATCGTCCCCGAGTCGCCCGGCAGCGGCGCGCGCGGCAGAATGTCGCCCGGCAACGCCGCATCCAGCAGAGCGCTGCTCGAAAAACGCCGCCACTGAGGTAAGCGGCAGAAACCCGAGCTTCTGGGCCTTGTGGCCCGCGCGCTTGGGTAAAATAGAAGCTTGCATGACGAGCCCTTGCCTCCGGGAATTACGATTGGGCGTTGTGTAGGTATAGGGGGTGCCCCGGGCACCCAGAGTTCAGACGTACCAGGAGGGATACAGTTTGAAAGAGTACCTAGCTTCGGCTGAGGACGTGCTCAAAGAGCAATCCACGAGCGCGGATGCGGGCCTGAGCACTGCCGAGGCGCAAACGCGCCAGGCGAAGTTCGGCCCGAACAAGCTCAAGGAGGAAGAGAAGACCCCGCTGTGGATCCGCTTCTTCCAGCAGATGGCCGACCCCATGGTCATCATGCTCATCGTCGCGGCCGTCATCTCCGCCGTGACCGGCATGATCCAGGGCGAGTCCGAGTGGGCCGACGTCGTCATCATCATGGCGGTGGTGATCATCAACTCCGCCCTCGGCGTGATCCAGGAGGCCAAGAGCGAAGAGGCGCTCGCTGCTCTTCAGGAGATGAGCGCCGCCCAGTCCAAGGTCATCCGCGACGGCAAGCAGATCTCGCTGCACTCCAGCGAGCTCGTGCCCGGCGACATCGTGCTGCTCGAGGCGGGCGACGCGGTTCCCGCCGACTGCCGCGTGCTCGAGAGCGCTTCCATGAAGATCGAGGAGGCCGCCCTTACCGGCGAGTCCGTCCCGGTAGAGAAGCACACCGACCCGATCGCGCTCGACGGTGCCGACGACGTTCCGCTCGGCGACCGTAAGAACATGTGCTATATGGGTTCCACCGTGGTGTACGGCCGCGGCCGCGCCGTGGTGTGCGGGACCGGCATGAATACCGAGATGGGTAAGATCGCTGGTGCGCTCAACGACGCCAAGGAAGAGCTCACGCCGCTTCAGGTGAAGCTCGCCGAGCTTTCCAAGATCCTCACCGTCCTGGTGATTGTCATCTGCGTGGTCGTTTTCGCCGTCGACGTGCTGCGTGCCGGCATCGGCACCGTCACCGCCGAGCCGCACATGCTGCTCGACACCTTCATGGTTGCCGTGTCGCTCGCCGTTGCGGCCATCCCCGAGGGCCTCGTCGCCGTGGTGACCATCGTGCTTTCCATCGGCGTGACCAAGATGGCCAAGCGCCAGGCGATTATCCGCAACCTCAGCGCGGTCGAGACTCTTGGCTGCACGCAGGTCATTTGCTCGGATAAGACGGGTACCCTCACCCAGAATAAGATGACGGTCGTGAACCACGAGCTTGCCGCTCCCGAGGAGAAGCTGCTCGCGGGCATGGCGCTGTGCTCCGATGCCAAGTGGGACGAAGAGGCCGGCGAGGCCGTGGGCGAGCCCACCGAGTGCGCGCTCGTGAACGACGCCGCCAAGATGGGCATGAAGGGACTGGACGAGGAGCACCCGCGCGTGGGAGAGGCTCCGTTCGACTCCGGCCGCAAGATGATGTCCGTCGTGGTCGAGGAAGCCGATGGCAACTTCGAGCAGTACACCAAGGGTGCGCCCGATGTGGTCGTGGGGCTTTGCACGCAGGTGTATGACGGCGACAAGATTGTTCCCATGACCGACGAGCGTCGCGAGCAGATTCTGGCTGCCAACAAGGCCATGGCCGACCAGGCGCTGCGCGTGCTTGCGCTCGCCAGCCGCACCTACACCGAGAAGCCTGCGGACTTCGCTGCCGAAGCGCTCGAGAACAACCTCGTGTTCTGCGGTCTCTCCGGCATGATTGACCCCGAGCGTCCCGAGGTTGCTCCCGCTATCGAGGAGGCCCACGGCGCCGGCATCCGCACCGTCATGATCACGGGCGACCACATCGACACCGCCGTGGCCATCGCAAAGAACCTCGGTATCGTCGAGGATCGCAGCCAGGCCATCACCGGTGCCGAGATCGACAAGATGTCTGAGGAAGAGCTCGATCAGAACATCGAGAAGTACGGCGTGTACGCTCGCGTTCAGCCCGAGCACAAGACCCGCATCGTCGAGGCGTGGAAGTCAAAGAACAAGATCGTTGCCATGACGGGCGACGGTGTGAACGATGCTCCCTCCATCAAGCACGCGAACATCGGCATCGGCATGGGCATCACCGGCACCGACGTCACCAAGAACGTTGCCGACATGGTGCTTGCCGACGACAACTTCGCCACGATCATCAATGCGTGCGAAGAGGGTCGTCGCATCTACGACAACATCCGTAAGGTCATCCAGTTCCTGCTGTCCGCGAACCTGGCCGAGGTATTCAGCGTGTTCGCGGCGACGCTCATGGGCTTCACGCTGTTCCAGCCCATCCAGCTTTTGTGGGTGAACCTCGTGACCGACTGCTTCCCCGCGCTCGCGCTCGGCATGGAAGAGGCCGAGGGCGACGTGATGAAGCGCAAGCCGCGCAATGCCACTGACGGCGTGTTCGCGGGCAACATGGGTCTCGATACCGTGGTCCAGGGCCTCATCATCACCGTGCTCGTGCTCGCCAGCTTCTTCTGCGGCGTGTACTTCGACCTGGGCGTCATCGATCTTTCCAAGCTGGCCACTTCCATGGCCGACGAAGAGGGCGTCATGATGGCGTTCATTACCTTGAACATGGTCGAGATCTTCCACTGCTTCAACATGCGCAGCCGTCGTGCCAGCATCTTCCATATGAAGAAGCAGAACAAGTGGCTGTGGGGCGCGGCGTTCCTGGCGCTCGTTCTCACGCTCGTTGTGGTCGAGGTCGATGCCCTGTCCATGATTTTCTTTGGTGTGGAGCATCTTGAGCCCAAGGGCATGATCACCGCGCTCGCGCTCGGCTTCCTGATCATCCCGTTGGTTGAGATTTACAAGGCCATCATGAGGGCGGTCGAGAAGGAGTAGGCTCCCGAACGTCAACCTGACCGAAGGCCCCGGCGATTCCTTCGAGCGTGGTCCTCGCTGCTTGGCGATGCCAAGCAGCTGCGGGTAACGCCCTTCGGAACTCGCCGGGGCCTTCTTCGTTGACGCGCCACCATTCTCTGGACCTGTGTGGGATAGTGTGCGCTTCTGCAGCGCGTTCTGTTCCTGTTTACTTACCGGCGGGCTCTGAAATGAGTTCGAGTCTCGAGCGTTTTTGAGTGAGGGGCTGTGCGGTAAGATGAGCAGCGTATGTCGACGTGTTGAAGGGCGGTTGCATGGCAAAACGGGCGCGGAGCAAAGGTGCTGGCCGCGGCAAGCGTGGAAAGGCCACGATGGGGCAGGCCGATGCTGCGCGTGTAGGCGCCGCGCTGCCTAAGATCGATGCGCTGGAGGACGTGCCGGCGTTCACGGATGTGCGGCCGAGCGACGAGCAGCGCGCGGCGTTCGAGGCCTTCTGCGCGGCGGCTGAAACGCCTGGTGAAATGCATTTAGGATGTGTAGTTCGCCTTGACCGCGGATTTCCGTTGGTGGTGACTGCGGAGCGCATGCTGCGCGCGGAACATGCCGTTGGATTCGCCAAACAGGATAAGGAGAAGGGCGATGGCCTGCTCCCCGCCGTGGGAGATTGGGTTGCGCTGAGGCTTGCTCCCGGGCACGATATGGGCGTCATCGAGCGCGTTTTGCCCCGCCGCACGGTGTTCGAGCGGTGGCGCGGTAAAAATCGCGGCGAGCGGCAGGTTCTGTGCGCGAACGTTGATGCGATTCTTGTCGTTCAGCCACTTGGCGCCGGCGAGGTGCTGCTTGGGCGTATCGCGCGCTCGCTCGTGCTCGCGGCAGACTGTGGCGCCGAGCCGATCGTGGTGCTCACCAAGGCAGACCGTTGTTCTGAGGAGGAACGCGAGGGCGAGGTGGCTCGCGTGCGGCGCCTTGTGGGCGGCGGGGTCCGCGTCGTGGTGACGTCGTCCGCGACGGGAGAGGGGCTCGACGGCGTGCGTGCCTGCGTGCCCGCGGGTACCTGCTCCATGATTCTGGGAGAATCGGGCGCGGGCAAATCGACGCTGCTCAATACGCTGCTGGGACACGATGCGCTCGAAACCGGTGCGGTACGTGCCCGTGACGATGCGGGCAGGCACACGACGGTCGCGCGCGTGATGGTCAAGCTGCCGGGTTCTTGCGGTGTGGTGACGGATGCTCCCGGGCTGCGCAGCCTGCCCCTGGTGGGTCATGAGCGCGGGCTTGCCAGGGCGTTCCCCGAGATTGTCGAGGCGTCAAGAGGGTGCCGGTTCAACGACTGCACGCATACGCATGAGCCTGGATGCTCGGTACGGGCTGCGGTAGAGGCGGGAGAGATTGACGAGTTGCGCCTCGAGGTGTTCAAGGGGCTGGCGTCTGAAATGCGCGTAAGTGCGCAGAGTCTGGACCCTGATATCCACCTGTAGATTGGTCTTGTTGCGGTGTCTGGGATGCCGGGAGGCGCCGACGCGCTTGATCGGTGATGCATCGGCTCTTCCAAAAGATGAATACCTTTTTCGTTTCCTGTACGTGCGGGGCTGGCTGAGTGGCCGCCTCGCTTCTTTTGCACTCGAGTAATGCATAAAGAAACAACTGAATAGGAGCTGGGCGTTTAGTTTTCCACCTGCGTTTTGTCAGCGGGTCTCTCACTTTATCGGGTTGATGTCTGCCCTGGATTGGTCCCTCGCGAAAATGGCATCAAGGACGAAGTTCCTCACGATGGTTCAAGCGAGGGGTGGCAGATGAAGCAGGGAAAGCGGTTGATCGCAAGCGTTGCGTCGGGTCTTCTTGCCGCTGCGCTGAGCCTGTGGTACGGAGCGTCCCTGCAGGCGGGGGCAGAGCAGGAACGACAGGAGATGCTCGCAGCTTATGGAGGGGATCTTGTGAGCGTCTGTGTGGCGTCGCGCGACATCGATGCGGGCGAAACGATCGATGAAGGATGCGTGCGCGTTGAGGAATGGGTTGCAGGCATGCTCCCTTCCGGTGCGCTCACCTCGGCCGATGATGTGATTGGGAGGCAGGCGACTTCGGCGATTCCGGAGCAGGCGGTGCTCTGCCCCTTGTACTTCGAGACGAGAAGCGGGTCTTTGGATATACCCGAAGGCCGGGTTGCGGTCTCGGTGGGCGTCGATGCCGCCCATGCCGTGGGAGGTTCTATCGAGCCGGGCACGAGCGTCGACGTCTATGTTTCCGCAAACGGCGTGGCCGATCGGTTATGCGGGGCGCATGTAATCGATACCAGCGCACAGGGGCAGGGAGCGGCGAGCGGAGATTTGAGCTGGGTAACGCTGGCCATTGAGCCCGCCCGCGTAACGGAAGTGCTGGCTGCAACGGCAAAGGGGACGATCACTCTTGCGGCTCCTGGTGAGGGAGCCAATGCGGGCGCTTCAGATGATTCAGTAGATACCGAGGCTTCGAGCGATGCTGTCGGTGAAGGGTCCAGCGCGGCGAGCGCTGGTACCCCGACGGATGAGCTGGATGAAGGGGGCGACGCGCGATGAAGGATGCGGTATGGCTTGCGTGCTGCCCGCGTAGCGAACGCAGGATCGTTCAGCGTGAGATAGAGTCGCGAGAGGTGGGTGCGCGGCTGCTCTGGCTTGATGGGGTTCAGGCTCTTGGGGAGGTGCTCTCGGCATTATCCGAGCCGGTTGATGGCGTGGTAGCGCTGGACGACGAAGGCATGCGCGATGAGCTGCTTGCCTTGCTGGCCAAGGTTGCGTCATCTCAGGTGCCGTGCCGTGCCGTCGTTATGGTTTCCGAGCTCGATCCAGCGTGGATCGCCCAGCTATTTCGCGCGGGCGCAGCGGAGGTTGTGCCTGTTTCGAGGGAAGAGATGCGGCGCGGATGCGCTGATGGGGCATGCATGGGAAGGGATTGCAACCGCGAGGCTCAGACGCCGCCTCTCGATACCACGCCTGGGCTCGAGGTGCCTTGTGCACCCACGAGGCTTGCCTGTAACGCAACGGAAGCCGTTCACGAACCGGTGCCTCGGGTCCAGGATGGATGTTCGCCGTCCTATACGCAAGATGACCTGGCCGACCTCGATGAGCCGGATGAGGTGCCTTTTGCGCCATGCCGCGCGGAGGACCTGTGGTGCATGGGAGGATCTCAAGCTGCGAGCCTGGATCATGCGGCGCCTGAACCGAGTGGCGAGGAGATTTCGCCGCACGTGGACACATCTCATGCGGAGGGCGCTAGCGAACGTCGAGCGCCGGTAGTCTGTGCGGTTTCCGGTGCGGGAGGGAGCGGAGCCACAACGCTCATCGCTGCGATGGCGGCTTGCTCTGCGCATGCCGGCCTTCGGACCGCCGTGCTCGACTTGGATCTCATGTTCGGCAATCTTTACGAGCTCTTTGGCGTAGAAACGCTGCATGACCTTGGTTTGCTTGCGAACCAAATGGGAAGTGCCCCGTTGGATGAGGCTGCGATCGTGAGGTCTTCGATGCGCGTGGGGCCCGGGCTAACGCTGTGGGGCCCCATCGCCACACCCGAGCGCGCGGAGCTGCTTGGGCGCGCGGTCGAGATGCTCATCGGCGTTCTTCGCCGGGAATCGGATGTCGTATTCGTTGACACGTCCCGCACGTGGACTGATGCCGTGGCGGGGGCGGTCGCAGGCTGCGATCGTTGCCTTATGGTATGCGGCCATGCGGTGGGTGCGGTGACGGCGCTCGAGCGAGCGGTGAGCATGGTCAGCCGGCTAGGCGTTCCGCGGACGCGCATGGTCTGCGTCGTAAATCGCTTCGGGCAGCGCGCCTGCACCGAAGAGGAGGCGATGCGCCTGGAGATGGCGGCGGCGCTGAGCGCGAAGACGCGCATCCCCGACGGGGGAAGTGCGCTCGCATCACTGCTCTCGTTTGGACGCATAGAGGATGCCGTGCGCGCTCAGGATGCGTTCGGCAGAAGCATCCATGCGTTTACCCGCAGCTTGCTGCGTGAGCTTGGTTGCTCGATAGGTGCCGATGTGCCAGACGGCGTCCAGGAGGTTTCTGCGCGGCCTCGCCTGCGGTTGCCTTGGAAGAGGCTCGGTGAGGCCTCGTGAGCGTCTTTGAACGATTTGAGCGCGTAAGAAGGAGTAAGGGCCAGCTCGATTCGGGCGGGCGAGGCCACGCGCCGCGGGGAAGGGCGTCGCGCTCTCTTCGCGCCATTGTGCGAGATGCGAAGCGCGATATGCTCGACCGCGTGGGGTTTGCCGAGGTGGCGCGTTTAGCTCGAGATTCCGACACAAGGCATTCTCGCGAAGAGCTGCGTCCCGCGGTGGAAGCGGTGATTAACGCACGAGATACGGGAGAGCTCAGCCAAGAGGACCGTGAAGAGGTCGTTGTCGAGGTCTTGGACGATGTAGTAGGGCTTGGGCCGCTCCAGCCCCTCATCGAAGACGATTCGGTCACAGAAATAATGGTCAACGGCTGCATGTCGACATATTTTGAGCAGGCAGGAACGCTGCATGCCATGGGGAGGCTCTTTGATGATGACGAGCAGATTCGTATTCTCATCGATCGCATTATCTCTCCCTTGGGTAGGCGTATCGACGAACGGAGCCCCATCGTCAATGCGCGCCTGAGCCAGGGCTACCGCGTTAACGCGGTGATTCCACCTATCGCGATCGATGGGCCCATCCTCACCATCCGTAAGTTTTCCGATCGCATCAGTTCGCTCAAAGAGCTCGTTGACCTGGGCTCTCTGCCCGAATGGTATGCGCAGCTTCTCTCATGCGCGGTATCGCTCCGCCAGGACCTTGCGGTTGCAGGCGGCACGGGGTCGGGCAAGACCACGCTGCTCAATGCTCTGTCATGCGAGATTCCCGTAGGTGAGCGCATCGTGACGATTGAGGATTCCGCGGAGCTCAAGTTCTCGCGGCACCCGCATGTGGTGAGGCTCGAGGCCCGTGCGGCATCGATAGAGGGGGAGGGTGAGGTGACGATACGAGACTTGGTGACAAACGCCCTGCGCATGAGGCCCGACCGCATCGTGGTAGGAGAGGTGCGAGGGGCGGAATGCATCGATATGCTGCAGGCCATGAACACCGGGCATGACGGATCGCTCACGACCTTGCACGCAGGAACCGAGGAGGAAGCCGTCGTGCGCCTCACGCTGCTTGCACGTTACGGCATCAATCTTCCCTCCGAGCTTATCGAGGAGCAGATCGCGATGGCACTCGATGGAATCGTCATGTCTGAACGCCGGGCCGATGGCAGGAGATTCGTGTCGTCGTATTCAGGGGTGGCGAGAGGGGCGGGGGGAGGCGTAGAGCTCGAGCAGTATGTGACCTTCGACCGTGCTGCCGGAGCGTGGAAGCTTGTGCGGGAGCCGCCGTTTATCGCCCAAGCGCTCGAGGCTCATGTTCTTACAGAAGAGGAGGTATCGGCATGGCGCGATATATGCCCTTCGTGATCGGGGCACTTGTGGCTGTGTGTACGGCCTGCCTGTTTGGCTGCTTTTCGGTAGGGGGCGTGCCAGGGCGCTCTGTGCCCACCTCTGCGGATGCACGGCAAGTCTCGGTAGCAGGGATGAAAGAGGGGCTGCTCGCTTTCTCGAGAAGGCTGGGCGAGATGGTTCCGCAGCAGATCTCGGGAAATTCCGTGGTACGGCGTTACGTGATGGAGATTCCTTTCGATGGTGGGGACTACGTTACCAAGCTTGGCATGCTGTTGTGCGCCGATGCCTCCTGCGGCCTTGCGGGAGCTATCGTCTCGTTCTCTTTGTGGGGGTTCGCCGCAGGCCTTGTGGCGTTTTGGGGCATTCTGGGCTTACGGTCATCTCGGAGGAAGCGCTCGGAAGAGCGGCGCATAGAGGCGGAGATGCCGGAGGCGTTCGCAGCGCTTGCCATCGCGCTCGGTTCGGGGCACTCGCTTGCCCAAGGTATGCGCTTCGTGGGAAGTCATGCTCAAGAGCCTGTCAAATCGGAGTTCACGAGGGTTTCGCACGCGATAGATTGCGGGGTCCCCGCAGCGTCGGCGCTTGACGATTTGCTCGAGCGCCTGCCTGCCCCTGGGTTGGGGTTCGTATCGCTCGCTTTGAAGATATCCCAGCGCACGGGCGCTCCGCTGCGCGACCTACTCGCAGATGCCGCGGAGATGGTGGGCGAACGCATGGAGCTCGCGCGCCGGCTCGATGTGAAAACGTCTCAAGCACGTATGTCGGCGCGCTTGGTGGCCCTCATGCCGGTGGCGATGGTCGGTCTGCTCACACTGCTCTCAGGCGACTTCAGGGCGGGCCTTGCAACGCCCGTTGGGGCTGGCAGCGTGGCCGTTGCCCTTGCCTTAAACCTGCTCGCGTGGTGGATCATCCGGCACATGATGGAGGTTGATGTGTGATGTCCGCGTCGTGGTTGGGGCCTTGCGCGGTCGGCGGTGCATGGGCAACGTTCCTGTGGCTTTTTCAGGGGGTCGAGCCGAGTGAGCGACAGAAGGCTCTGGTCAGGATGGTTGCAGTTGGCGAGGCGATTGCGGGAAGGGCGTGCTCCGTGGGAAGCCGGCTCGTAGAGCTGGTTCCGCTTGCACCCGATGCTGCTCGCGGCCGAGCGTCCCTTGGAGAGATCTCCGAAATGATTGATGTTGTACGGCTCGGGCTGTCTGCAGGGCTTTCGTTTGATGCTGCGCTCGAGTTGTATTGCGCCAATCGGACCGGGCGACTCGCGGACCTTTTGAGTGAAGCACGCATGTCGTGGCAGATGGGTCTTGGAACACGCGAGGAGGAGCTTTCGAGGGTCGCCTGCGTGCTGGGTGAAAGGGCCTTGGAGTCGTTTGCCGCAACGGTCTCACAGGCGCTTGGGCTGGGTGCCCCGCTGAGCGAAACGCTTGCCGGGCAAAGTAGGGAAATCAGGTTAGCGCATCGGGCCGATGTTGAGCGAGAGATCGAGCGTATTCCGGTCAAGTTGCTCATACCCACCGGAACGTTGATTCTACCAGCGCTTTTGCTGTCAATCGTGGGTCCGCTGCTCGCTGCGAGTGGCATGTTGTAAGGAGGGTGTTCATGAAGGGTTGGCTGAGGATTCAACAGAGTTGCCGAAGGGCCATTGAAAGCGGAGGGGCGTGGTTTTCCATGAAAAGGGACATCATTCGCGTGCGCGTGATGCATGCCATAAACAGGCGGCTGGGCGAAGCAAGCAGGCTGGTTGCAGAAGAAAAGGCGCAGGGAACGACGGAGTACGCCATTTTGGTTGGCGTATTAGTTGTAATCGCAATAATTGCGATCATCGCATTCCGGGATCGGGTTAGCGAGCTCTGGAATGCCATATCAGATGGCATTAACAGTTTGTAGCGCGTCGAATGCGTGGGCGTGGCAAAGACTTCGTGCGCTCGCAGGGAAGATTGCGGGCAACGGTTGGGGATGGGCTGCGCGCCGGCGGTTCTCTCAGAACGTGGCTTGCTTGGTGCGCCGCCCCCTTGCTCTGCCTTGCGGTGATTGCTGCCTCTCTGTTGGGGTTTGGGGCGATTGCGCGTGGGCGGTTAGAGGGTACGGCGGCGCATGGGGAGGTGTCGTCTGCTGTTGAAGAGGGTGTCCAAGGGGAACGTGCTTCTAGCGGCGAAGGCTCTGCCGACACATCCTCTCGAGCCGATGACGTAGGAGAAGGTGACGCCGCATATGACCAGGATTCTTTGTTGGGGCGTTCGGGTGCGGGGGAAGAGGAAGCGGGCGCCGGCGATTCCCATGCTTCGACAGCCGCTTCGCTTCTCGCCGAGTTGGATCGGCTTTCGGCGGATCGTGAGGCGGGAGAAGGCCAGGTGGCGGTTGAGCTTCGCATGGACGAGGGACTTGTTCCTGCAGCCCGCTCTGTGCTCCAGGTGTATCAGGGTGTCGAAGGCGCCCGCTTGTATTCCAGTGGCTACCTCGACCTAAAGGGAAATGCTTGGGGCGCCATCGTTCAGGCTCGTTCTGGCTGCATTGATGTGGTTACGGTGGCTGCCTTGGAAGAAGATTCGGCTTCGACGGTGCGCGCGGTTCGGATGTTCGCTACAGACGATGCAGAGGATTAGGTTCGGGCGAGAGGGGGCCATTCCAAGCGTGTCGCCGGTGCGGGCGCTTGCTGGGTTCGGTCTGGTGAGGGGGCATCTTGGGGAGGGAGATATGGACGATAGAAAGCGCCGCGCAATCGTCCTGCGCGAGATTGCCGAGGAATCATGTGCCCAAGCAACGCTTGAGTATGCTCTCACCGTTATCGCTTTCATGGCGATGGTCTCGGGCTTGGCGTTGCTTTGGCATGCGGGCGCGGACGGAGCGCTCGCACGCGCAGTCGAAGAGGCAGCATCGCATGCGCTGGATGGGTTGGGGTTGCTGGATATCTCGCTGTATTAGGCAGGGGTTGCGGCGGCCCGGGGCGTCAGCCGCCTTGAGCGCAGCGCGCGAAGAGCGCGCTCAGGCAACGGTGGAGGCCGCGGTGCTCCTACCGGTCTTCCTCACCCTGCTGCTTCTCGCCGTGCAGCCCGTTTGCGTGCTGTACACGCGCGCCGTGATGGAGTCTGCGGCGGCGGAAACAGCGCGACTGATGGTTACGGCTGAAGGGGAAACGGACGAGAGCATTCGGGCATTCGCTCTGAGGCGCCTGGCAGCTGTACCCGATATCTCGATATTCCATGCAGGAGGTCCGCTTGCATGGGGTATCGAGATGCAGGCGGCATCGAGCGGGGACGGCGAGGTGATGGTCTGCATTACGGGCGCGATAACGCCGCTGCCGGTAATCGGAGCCTTCGCGCACGCATTCGGTGCGGTGAACGGCCAGGGAGATGTGGAGATGTCGGTCCGGGCGGGCTATGACGGCAGGCCGAGTTGGCTGGAGGGCGATTATGGAACGTGGACGCAGCGCTGGGATTGATCTGTTTCTTGAAGACGGCGCGTATACGACGCTCACCTCTGCGGTGTCGATTCTTGTGATTCTCTCTTTGCTGTTTGCCATCGCGAGTGGGATTTGGAGCATGTCGCGCGCCGGAGATGCCCAGGTGGCAGCCGATGTGACCGCGCTTGCCGGGGCGAACGTCGTGTCGTCGTATCACACGGCGGCTACGGTGCTGGACGCCTCGGTGCTGAGCATGGGGCTTGCAGGGCTCTGCGTAACAGGGGCCGGGCTGGTTGGGCTCTTGATCCCAGGCGTGAACGCGGTTGCGCCTCAGACGATTAATGCGGGATTGCGCATGCTCGAGGCTCGCAACAAGTTGGCAGCCTCGGCGTCGAAGGGGCTAAAGGCGCTCGAGTCGTCGTTGCCGCTCGTCATTGCTGCAAACGGCACACGCGCGTGCGCGGCTCAGGGAAGCGATGAGGTGGTGTTCACGGGGACCGCGCTTGCCGTGCCGCTTTCGTCTGGCTCCGATTTCCCCGCGCTTGAGGGGGAGCAGGTTTCCACGGAAGGCATCGAGAACGCTGCGGGAGAGCTCGACGAGGCCGCCCAAGAGCTCGCCGCAGCTGCAGAGGAGACGGCGAAGGCAAAAGAGGAGGCCTGGCTTGCCGATTGCGGCAGCGAAGGGCGGAACATGCAAGAGCGTGCCGGGAAGCTCTCGGCGCTTTCCGGAACGGAAAACCCCGACTACGCCTCGAGCATCACCTGGGAGCCCGAGGTCGCGCTCAATCGAACGCGGTCATATTACGCATGGCGTCTCAAGCACGACGAACCGGAGAACGCAAGCGTCGAGGCGGCTGCAGATTCTGCTGCCCGCAAGGCGTTCTATCGATATGCGGTCGATCATTTTCGAAGCGCCCATGTCGTTGAGTCTGGCGGCAGGGTGACATCGACGGTGGAGCTCTTGCCGCGCAATACCGATGAAGTCCGCGAGACAACGCTCTATACCGAGAGCGTGTGGCCAACGACTCGCGAAGGAAGCGGGTTTGTTCTTCATTATGGGGAGGCTTGCCCCGGAGCTGAGGGCGCTGCTGGACCGTTGCGATCTCTCGCCGATGTCGAGACGGGAGCGGTTCGCGAATGCCCTGTGTGCCATTTCGGGATCGGCGATGTTGGAAGGGTTCCTGCTGCATCGACTTCGATTGACAACGGCTATGAATACCATTTGCGCGCCTTTACCGAGGCTCTTGATGCATACGTATCATGTCGAAATCAGGAGCTCGAGCTTGAGCGGGCGGCGCAGGGCGCGGCGGAAACGGCCGGCGACGCCTTCGATGAGGCGCTTTCGGTTCTTTCGACAAAGCGGCCGCGCATCGCTCCTCCCGGAAGATACGGCGTGGTTTCCCTTGTGGTGTCGGGCGAGCTGTCTTCCCCGGATAGCCTTGACTCGGCATTCGCCGAAAGCCCGAACCTGTCGCGACGGGGTGCGCTGTCCGCTGCCGTGCTCGCGCCCGATGCCGCGACCAATACGAACAACGTCTTGTCATCGTTCTTCAGCTCTCTTGAGCATAGAACCGGCGGAGGCGGCGCGGTTGGGTTGATTGATGACGTTATGGGGTTATGGGGCTCGCTGCTCGTTTCGTACGGGGATGTGAGTGCCGGGCTATCGGCGCTCATGGATGATCTTATCGGCGGGCTATCCGCTGTTGGGATGGGCCCCATAGCGTCATGGCTGAGTGACCGGATTGACAGCGCGGTGCGCGGCCTTGGCTTCGAGCCGGTTGACCTGAGTTCGCTTAAGCCGGTTCTTACCGATAGCGGTAACGTTCTCTCCCATGCAGATGTTCCTGCCCTAACTAATGCTCAGGAACTTTTGCGCTCCATTCCCTTGGGAACGACCGACCCCTCGGCGCTGTTGCGGGCGCTCCAGTACGAGGTCAGCGAAGAGGTTTTGTCCGCCTCCTTCACGATTGCGGAGATTCCCCTGCCGGGAGGAGGGTCAATCCCCCTTACCATACGTCTTTCGGATGTGGTCGGGTCGGCGGAGGGCAAACCATGATGCGCATGCGATTACATTCGCGTTTGCTTGCGATAGTGCGCGGGACGTGCGCTACGCCCTCGTGGCTGCGACGTAAGGGTGGCATATGGCTGGCTCTCACAGATCGAGCCAATCAGCGGTGCGGTTTGGCAGGAGAAGAACGGGCGCAGGCGACTGTTGAGATGGCAGTCGTCGTTCCCGTACTCCTCGTTCTCGCGCTCATCGTATACAACATCATGCTGTTTGTAGTTGCGACAGCTCGGTTCGATCGAATCGCCCCCGATATCGTGGCCGCGCATGCCGTCTCGCCCTCGGGCGAAGGCGACGGCCCAGCTGATGACAGCGTGGGTGTGATCGAATCTCGGATAGAGGGTGCCATGGCCGGCTACGACGTGGAGATTGAGGTGACGTGCACCGAAGGGGGAGCTAGCTCGGGGGATGACCTCCTCACCTGATTGGGGGCTTGCGAACCTATCGATGTTCGATGCGCATGAGGCCTTGGCCGAGTTCTCTTTCCATTGCGGGTGTCGACCTCGGTGCGCCGGTCGCGCTGGCGCATCATCGCGATGTGACGGTCGATCCCTGGAGACCGGGGGTGGTGATGTGATGAAGAGAGAGGGTCGCTCGCACATAAAGAGGCTTGCGAGGGCCAATCGTCTCGATGGGCAAGCAATCCGTCGCGTTGTGCGGCGCTTGGGCTGGGACGATCGCATGGTCGTCATCGCGGCAAGCCCGCTACGCCGGTTGCTTGGTTTGGCGGCGTGCGTTCCATCAAAGATAGATGGGCTGGATGATGCTTCGATCGTCATGGTGTTTCCGAGCTGCGCGTCGGTGCATACATGGTTTATGCGAAGGGCGATTGATATCGTTTTCGCTGGCCCTGAAGGCGAAGTGCTGGCTCGGTTCGATGGCGTTCCGCCGTGGCGCATTCGGTCGTGCCAAGGGGCTCGGTATGCAATTGAGCGGTTCTCTGCGGGTTGATAGCGGCGCCCGGCGGCAACAACGGTTTAGCAGATCGATGGCGGTACCCGGAAAGATGATGCGAGAAGCCGTTGAGCGGAAAGCCCCCTCGCAGCATGCCGGGTCGCGGATTGGGTGGAAAACAAGAACGGCCCCGTTTCCGGGGCCGCAAACTTCGAAGGTGGTCAGAGAGGGATTCGAACCCCCGACACGAGGATTTTCAGTCCTCTGCTCTACCAACTGAGCTATCTGACCGGGTGCTGTAAGCAGGACAGCTCGATAACTATACCAAATCGACGGTAAGCGTCAAGTCAAAATATGCGATATCGAACAAAGTTCGTTCCATGGCGCTATACTCATAGTTCACCTAGGTGCGTTAGGCGAGTAAAACGCGGCAAGCAAGATGGTTTTCGGATTGAATAGATCGAGCGCACCGTTGATGAGGAGAGGGAAGCGATGGAGCGAATCCGTGGAGTCAACCTTTCGGGATGGTTCATACCCGAGCCGTGGGTCACCCCCTCGCTGTTCGCCGCCACAGGTGCTTCGAACGAAGTGGAGCTGCAGGTCGCGCTCGGCTCGGTTGCCTACAACGAGCGCATGCGCCAGCATTATGAGACGTTCATCACCGAGGATGATTTCCGCTGCATGTCGGCTATTGGCCTCAATGCAGTGCGCCTGCCGGTGCCGTGGTACGCCTTTGGCTCTCAGGGCGATGGCGAGGTCTATATCCCGCTTGTCGATTACATCGACCGCGCCTTCGAATGGGCGAAGAAGTTCGGTATGCAGGTGCTGCTCGATTTGGCAACGGTTCCGGGCGGTCAAGGAGATTCGAATAATTCTCGGAGCACGCCGGAATCCACGGTCGATTGGCATTCCTCGGCCAACGGGCGGCACATCGCTCTCGGTGTGCTCGACCGCCTGGCTACGCGATATGGTATGCGTGCGGAGATCATGGGCATCGAGCTGCTCGACTCGCCCATCATGAGCGTGCGCAAGAACCTCTTCACCACGACCGATGGCATACCGAGTCACTACTTGCGAAACTTTTACCGCGACGCCTACGGAATCGTGCGCATGCACATGCCCGAAGAGAAGATGGTAGTTTTCTCGGCCTCTGGCTATCCGTCTGCATGGAAGCATTTCATGCGGGGCGACCAGTATAAGAACGTGTGCATGGACGTTCACCTGTACCATTACCGCGATGAGATGGCGATTGACATCACGACGCCCAAGGGCCTCTCGTCTGCGATCGCGCGCAACAGGCGGCTGATTAAAGAGGCTCGTGCGGCCGGCTTCCCAGTCATCGTCGGCGAGTGGTCCGGAGCCGCTGTGTTCTCGAACGTGTCGGTCACGCCCGAGGGCCGCGCAGCATACGAGCGCGTGTTCATCTCGAACCAGATGGCTTCGTTTGCGGATGCCTATGGCTGGTTCTTCCAGACTTGGAAGACCGAGAAGCGCATAGCGGCATGGGACGCCCGTGCTGCGCTCGGTACGCTCGAGCGCGCGATGCTCGACTAGCGAAACTTCATAGACGTCATGGCTAACCAGGGAAAACTCTTCATTGTAGGAACGCCGATCGGCAATTTGGGCGACCTCTCGCCCCGCGCGGTCGAGGCGTTTCGCGTGGCCGACGCCGTGTGCTGCGAAGATACGCGTGTGACGGGGAAGCTGCTCTCGGCGGCGGGCGTGTCGCGGCAGCTCATTCGCTGTGACGAGAACGTGATTACTGGGCGCGCCCCTTCCTTGGTCGATCGCATGCTGGCGGGCGAGACGCTCGCCTTTGCATCCGATGCGGGCATGCCGGGGGTGTCGGACCCCGGGCAGGTGCTCGTGGACGCGGCGCGAGAGGCGGGCGTGTCGGTGGAGGTCGTTCCCGGTCCGGTGGCATGTGTGACAGCGCTCGTTGCATCGGGGATACCTTGTGACCACTTCTTTTTCGAGGGATTCCTGCCGCGTAAGGCGGGCGAGCGCGTGCGGCGCTTGCAGCAGCTCATGACGGTGCCGGGAGCGCTTTTGTTCTATGAGTCTCCCCATCGCGTCGCTGCAACGCTCGAATCCGTGGCCAGCGTGTTCCCGACGCGCGTTGCGGCGCTTTGCCGCGAGCTGACAAAGCTGCATGAGGAAGTGCTCCGCGCTCCCGCGCCAGAGCTCGCTTCGCAGGTAGCGGCTCGTATCGAGGCGGGTGAGCCGGTGCGCGGGGAGTGCGTGGTCGTGGTGGCTCCGCCGAGTGCGGAGGAACAGGCCGAGATGGCCGCCCGCACGGCGGCGGGCATGAGCACGCTTTCCGTGGATGGTGCTGCGCCGGATCCCGAGGAGGCTTTGCGCGCCGATATCGCCGAGGGGCTCACTTCGGGGGAGCCGGCCAATGCCCTGGCCAAGCGCCTCGCCCAGAAGTACTCTCGCCGCAAGCGGGAGGTCTACGCCCTCATCCTCGCATCAGAAGGGAACTGATAAAGTCCGGTAGGCTAGGTTGTGCGATGTGATAAATCGAACCCGGTTCGTTTTATCACTCTCTCAGATCGAGGCAGAATGATAAAACAAACCGAGTTCGTTTTATCATTCTGCGCCCAACGTTCGCCTGCGGTATCATTATCCCCTGCACGTCAGCCCGTCATGAGGGAGAGGACCGCACCGTTATGGAGCATTCGAAGCCTTCGTATTACATCACGACACCCATTTACTATGTCAACGCCAAGCCGCACCTGGGCACGGCGTACTGCACCGTCCTTGCCGACGTGCAGGCTCGTTTCCAGCGCGCATGCGGTAAGGACGTCAAATTCCTTACCGGCATGGATGAACATGGCGAGAAGGTTGCCGAGGCGGCCGAGAAGAACGGGTTCGATTCTCCGCAGGCATGGTGCGACTCCATGGAGCCCGCCTTCCGCGATCTGTGGGAGACGCTCGAGATTTCTAACGACGACTTCATTCGCACCACGCAGCCTCGCCATATTGCGAGCGTGCAGAAGTTCCTGCAGGCATTGCTGGATCGGGGTTATATCTACAAGGGCTCGTATGATGGCTGGTACTGCCGTCCGGAGGAAACCTACTTCACCGAGACGCAGGTGCGCCACCATGAGGAAGACCGCGTAGCGGCTGGAGAGTCCCCGGCCGATCCGGCGCACCCGCTCTGCCCGGATTGCGATCGCCCGCTCGAGCGCATCGAGGAGGAGAGCTGGTTCTTCAAGCTTTCCGAGTTCCAGCAGCCGCTCCTCGACTTCTACGAGGCCCATCCCGATTTCATTCAGCCGGAAACGCGCAAGAACGAGGTCATCTCGTTCGTAAAGGGCGGCCTCAAGGACCTTTCCATCAGCCGCTCCACGTTCGATTGGGGCGTGCCGTTCCCCTTTGACGACAAGCACGTTGCCTATGTGTGGGTCGACGCGCTCATCAACTACCTTTCTGCCGTTGGGTACGGCGCCGAGGGCGATGAAGCTGCCGACAGCCTCGCGTTCCGCTGGCCCGCGCAGGTCCATGTGGTTGGCAAGGACATCATCCGCTTCCATTGCGTCATTTGGCCGGCGCTTCTCATGGCGGCGGGCCTGCCGTTGCCTGAGCGCGTGTTCGTTCACGGCTTTTTGACCGTGCGCAACGAGGAGACGGGCAAGGCCGAGAAGATGTCGAAGAGCCGCGGCAACGCTATCGCACCGGAGGAGGTTATCGATCTTCTGGGTGTGGATGCGTACCGCTATTACTTCATGAGCGATGTCGCGCACGGCACGGATGCACCGATCAGCTGGGGCCGCATGCGCCAGGTTTACAACGCCGATTTGGCCAATAGCTGGGGAAACCTCGTAAGCCGTACGCTCAACATGAGTATGAAGTACTTCGATGGGTGCTCGCCGGTGCGCCCGGCGGACCTGGGCGGCGCATCGCCCGTGCGCGATGCCTGCGAGGGCGTGTTCGACCGTTATGCGCAGGCGATGGAGGCTATGGACTACGGCACCGCCGCATCCGAGGTGCTTGCGATTGTCTCGGCCGCTAACCACTACATCGAGGACACGGCGCCATGGGCGCTTGCCAAGGATCCCGAGAAGGCCGGTGAGCTGGCGAGCGTGATTTGGAATCTGCTCGAGGTCATCCGCATCGCAAGCGAGCTCTACGATCCGTTTATGCCGAAGATCTCGGCCGAGGTTCGTCGCCGCCTGGCGCTCGATCCGGAGCCGTCGCGCGACCTACGCAATGCCTGCGAGTGGGGCGGCCTGGTGGGTGGCCAGCCCGTCGAGAAGGGCGAGCCCCTTTTCCCGCGCTTGGTCGACTAGCCGCAATGGAGCGCCTGCCGCTTTGCTCCGGTCGGCAGCATTGCGTTCTTTGGTTCTGGTTTGCTGCGCCCTTCTGCGCCGAGTTGCAGGAGGGCGCTTGCATGGTATCGGTGTTTTTAGATTGGTAAAGCCGATCTTGGCTAAAAATGTCGATTTATGGCGCTCGGTGTCGCGGGGATAGCGATGGATGCTGCGGTTTGGAGCCAATCTCCTGAGCTTTATTGATGCTTTTGCGGCTTTTTGCTGGTTCAAGGGGCGATCGGACTGCATAGTGTGGGCTACGCTGCCATTCCCAGCGCCATAAATCGACATTTTTAGCCAGAATCGGCTGAGGCTGATGCATTTGCGCGACGCGCCGCGATGAAAGGAGCTCCCATGACCATATCTCCGCTTGCCAATCGTGCTGCCACGCGCGAGCTGCTTGATGAGTTTGGCCTCGCCACCAAGCATCGCTTCGGGCAGAATTTCCTCATCGACAACCATGTGATCGAGCGCATCTGCGAGTTGGCGGAGCTTACCGGCACGGAGCACGTGCTCGAGGTGGGGCCGGGCATCGGAACGCTTACGCTAGCGCTCGTGCAAGAAGCGGCGCGTGTCGTATCCATCGAGATGGACAGCGCGCTCGAGCCGGTGCTCGATGCGCACGCGGCAGACTATCCCAACTTCCGCTACCTCATGGGCGACGCTCTTCGCGTGTCGCCAGAGCGCATCGTGGAGGCAGCGGGCGCCCCGCCGACGCATTTCGTGGCGAATCTACCCTACAACGTGGCAGCGACAATCATCTTGGACTTCTTTGAGAAGATGCCCAACCTCGAGCGCGCCGTCGTGATGGTGCAAAAGGAGGTCGCCGACCGCATCTCCGCACAGCCCGGTAGCAAAGACTACGGGGCCTACACTGTCAAGCTTTCGCTCTTCGCACAGGTAACTGGCCGGTTTGAGGTGCTCCCGCGCTGCTTCATGCCAGCCCCGCACGTCGATTCCGCCGTGGTGCGGCTCGATCGCCTTGGGTACGAAGCGGAGGGCCTTGTTGCGAGCGCCGGCGCTGGCTCCGTGCAGGCACAACATGGCTCAGATGCAGAGGACTTCGTTTCCAAGGTGTGCCGGGTGGTCGATGCGGCGTTCGCGCAGCGACGCAAGACCATCAGGAATTCCATGGGATCAAGCGGGTTTGCCAAAGATGCGCTCGACGCCGCATTCGAGGCCACGGGTATCGCGCCGACCGTTCGTGCCGAGACGCTCTCAACCGAGCGATTCGTTGCGCTTGCCCAGGAACTTGCTCGCCTGGGCGGGCTGCCCGAGCCGGGAGCGCGGGGCAGGGGAAACCGATGACTCTCGCACCGCTTTCGTTCGCCAAAACGGTCAAGAAAAAGCAGCGTTCCTTTGAGCTCCCCGCACCTGCGGCCCCGCTTGCCGATACCCACGCGCACCTCACCTGTTTCTGGAACAAAACGCCCGCCGAGGCGCTTGCGCGCGCCGCTCGCGCGGGAGTGCGTTCGCTCGTTACGCTCTGGGATCCCATCGCAGACGACTTCGATTCCTTTCCTGCATTTCGCGCATGGCTTGCCGAACAGCTCGCCGTGGCGCGTGAACAGGCGGAGCGAGATGGCTCGCCCCTCGACCTTTTTGACAACGTCCGATTCCTTGCGGGTGTGCACCCCTATGGAGCGCTCGATTTCATGAGCCGGGAATCCCAGGTGCTCAGCCAGCTCCGCGAGGCGCTTTTAGATCCGCTGTGTGCGGGGATAGGCGAGATTGGTCTCGACTACCACTTCGACGCGGATGACAACATCGAAGCGGCTCCGCATGACGTTCAGATTGCTTGCATGGAATCGCAGCTCGCGCTTGCCAGCGAGAACGGGGTTCCCGTCGAGCTGCATCTGAGAAACGATGCGGGCGACGAGGCGCGCGGGGCGCACGAAGATGCCTACCGCGTGCTGCAAGAGCACGGTGTTCCGCAGGCTGGCTGCGTGCTCCACTGCTTTACTGAAGATCTGCCCACTGCGGAGCGCTTTTATGGTCTCGGCTGTTATATAGCGTTCGGCGGGGCTGCGACGTTCAAGCGCAACGAGGGCATTCGCGAGGCCTTCGCCGCCTGTCCGCTCGATCGCATCTTGTTCGAAACCGATTGTCCTTATATGGCCCCTGAGCCCATTCGAGGGGTGGAGTGCGAGCCCGCGATGATCGGATTCACCGCCGATGCGCTCGCCCACGACCGTGCCGAGCGCACGGGCGAGGCCCCCGCAGCCATCGCGCAGGCAGCATACGATAACGCCCGCGCGCTCTTCGCCTGAAACGCATCGTGAATCGCAGACACCGGGTGTTGGCGTTTCAATCGCAGACACCGGGTGTTGGCGTTTCAATGCGGTCGCCTACGACCGTGCCGAGCGCACGGGCGAAGACCCTGGCCTGGCCGTGCGTGCCGCATGGGAGAACGCACGCCGTCTGTTCTACTAAATCGATGCCTCCAGAGCGGGTATAACAACTGCACGAAACGATGCTGAGAAGCGGGGGCTTTCCATGGCGAAGACAAAGGGTGCAAAATCGGCGGCGAAAGAGGCAGAGAAGAGTGCTCGCAAGCGCGCGAAAGCCAGCAGGAAGATGAGGGAGCGGGCGGATGCGTCGCTCGATGCCGATGCCCGCGTAAGCGAGGAAGCCCGGCGCAAGGCATTGAAGCGCGAGCTGAAGAAGCACGGAAAGGCGAAGAAGGACGCGCGTGCCATCATACGAGAAGAGGCGCGCGAGCATGCCGAGGCCAGCAAGGCCATTCGCAGGGAAACCGATCGAGCCATCAAGAGCATTGCCGCTCAGGCGGCTGTTGATGCGGCGAATACTGCCGCCCAGACCGCCGCGCGCGCGGCGCAAGAGGCGGCGCGCCACCTCTCGCCGCGCTACTCTGCCCCACGTCCTGTCGCGGGGCGCACGGCGCTGGGGTCGTGGGACCTGCACAATCACTCGGTCTTCTCGGACGGCTCTTGTACGGTCGACGAGCTCATTGCCGGGGCGCGGGCGGCAGGCCTCACGCGTATTGCCATTACCGATCACGATTGTCTCTCCCAGCTCTCCTTTATTCGCGCGAGGTCGCGCGAGCTAAGTTTTCCGGTGCTTGCGGGCGTCGAGGTGTCGGCGCACGATCCGGCGACGGGGCGCAAGGTGCACGTCCTGGGCTTTGGGCTGGAGGCGACCGCAGACGGTTCGGGGCCGGTTGAGCGGCTCGTCGCGCCCACGCTGTTCGCGCGCACGGCGACCAGCCTATGGCAGGCATGGGTACTCAAGCGCGAAGACGTTGAGTTCTCTGGTCACAGGCTCTCGTTCGACGAGGTGTACGATGTCGCGAGGGCAAGCACGGGCATCTACAAGCAGCACATCATGGAGGCGCTCACGCGGCGCCCGCATACCGACCCCGATTACCAGTTCTGCTATCAATGCTGGTTCAAGGGAGATAGCCCGGCGAATCGCACCGTCGAATATCCGACGGCGGTCGAGGCGGTGCGCGCCATCCGCGAGCAAGGGGGCGTGCCGGTTCTCGCGCATCCGGGGCAGACGAAGTCGTGGGCCATCGTGCCGGAGCTCGTTGGCGCAGGGCTCATGGGCATCGAGGCGTTCCATCCGGACCACGGGCCCGTTGAAGAGGGGCTGGCATTCGAGCTCGCCGAGCGTCTTGGTCTCTTCGTGACGGGCGGCAGCGACTACCATGGCAAGTACGGTAGCTCCCCCGCGCTGGGAACGAGTTTTGTGTGCCCTGAAGAGGCGGGAAGCAAGGTCGAGGGGCTGTTTGCCAGCGAGGCCGCGCTTTCGTAGCCCGCATCCACGCGCATGTTGCGCCTTGGGCGCGGAGCGATTGCCCCGGTTTCTGCTACGCCTTGGGCGCCGGGCGATAATCTCAATCTCCGCTACGCCTTGGGCGTCGTGGCGATGACCTCGGTTTCTGCTGCGCCCGGCTCTCCCGTGAAGAAACGCGTGAAGCGGTCGAGCTGCACAAGGAGCCATTCAAGCGGCGAAGGGGCCCGGACTTCCTCTGCGGCAACGAGCTCAACGGAGGCGAGCTCCGTTTCTCCCTGACAAAGCGCGAGGGTCCCTGCATGGTCGCCGCGCTGCACATCGCCAGAAAAATCGACGGTATCGACCTTGAGCGAAATATCGCCCTCGAGGTCGAAGTAGCTAGCGGTAGCGTTGGCGTCGGCAACGGTGACATCAACGGTCTTGTCGGTCCAATCCGTATCGGACGCGCGTGCGATGAGCGGGTCGCCGTCGGGCGTGAGCTTGCTGCTCTCAAAGAGCGGAACGGTCTTGAGGTGCTCGTAGTACCAGTTGGCGAGTGTTAGGGTGTTGCTGAAGCGGGAATCGTTGTCGCTGCAACCCAAGACAACGACGTAGACCTCTTTTTCGTCGCGCTGGAACGTTCCCACAAAGCAGGTTCCCGCATCGTAGGTGGTTCCTGTCTTGCCGCCCACGTTGCCCTCTTGTCCGAGGATGTCGTTGCGCACCTTGAAGGTGACCTCGCGCTCGGCGCCGTCAGCACCGGTTACCGTGATAGTGTTGTCGCCGCTGCCATCGATCTCGCGGAACGTGTCGTTTTTCATCGCGTAGCTGAACATCGTCACCACGTCGCGCGCGGAGGCGTGCATATCGCCAACCCAGTCTCCGAAGTCAAGCCCATGGGGGTTGGTGAACGTGGCGTCCATGCCCAGCCCGGCCGCCTTGTCGTTCATCGCCTGGATGAAGGTTGCGTACGGGTCGGTGCTTGCCGGGTCGATGATTGCTCCCACGGTCGTGGCGATGGCCATGGCGGCGTCGTTGCCCGAGGGGATGAGGAGCGCCCTGAGCGCCGTCTCAAGGGTGAGCGTGTCGCCTTCTTGCAGGTGGGCGGTCGACTCGCCTACCGTGGCCGCTGCGTGATCGACGGTTATCGTGGTGGAGAGGTCGGCGTTTTCGAGCGCAACGATGGCGGTCATGACCTTGGTGATCGAGGCGATCTTGGTCTGCGTGTCGGCATCGCGTTCAAAATAAACGGTTCCGTTCGGGTCCATGACGATTGCCTGTGCCGCTTCGATATCGGGAAGATCGGCGTCGGCGAGCCCGCGCTCTTCCGCCGTGACTCCGCAGACGATGTCCGTCATGCGCGTTTCCGCTCCGGCGAGGGCGGGCGTGCCAAGCAGCACGCAGCATGCGAGACTCAGGACCGCGAGAAGCCGCGGCATGAGGACGCGGGCGCTATGGGCACGGCGCGCGGGGAGCTGGAATGATTCGAGCACGGTTCCTCCTTGTGGCGCGAGGCGGGCGCATCGAGTTGGTGGCTGCGCTCCATTATACGGTTCTGCGGCGAGCGCATCGCGCGTGGCACGACTCGTTGAGGCAAGGCTCCGTATCGGGCGGTCCGCGCGTGGTCGGAGCTGAGGCAGTCCCACATGCGCTTTGCAGACGGACGGCATCGCGCGTTCCCTGTTATGGGCGGTTTCGCGTAAGTACGGCACGCGGGCTGTCCTGCACCGCCTCGCGCACCTCCGTTCCACCTTAAGCCCCGTATCATTCCGCCAACGGTATGGGAGAATGGTCGGAAAGCCGTTAAGGTTAACTTAAGCTTCGAGGGCTATCTTTGACCCGACTTCCCCGCGGGCATAATGGAAGGGGGGAAAGGAGCCATTTGGTGAAAACGCGTATCCTCGTCGTGGACGACGAGAAGACTATTACCGACCTCGTGGGCATCTATCTGCGCAACGAGGGCTACGAGGTCCAGCTTGCCTATAACGGCGCCGACGCCGCCCAGGCCATTCTCACACAGGAATTCGACCTTGCGATTCTCGATATCATGCTGCCCGATATCGATGGGTTTGAGCTGCTGCGAACCATTCGTACAGACTATACCTATCCGGTTATCATGCTTACCGCGCGCGATTCGCAGACCGACAAAATCGAGGGTCTGTCGCTCGGCGCAGACGATTACGTGGTTAAACCGTTCCGCCCGCTTGAGCTCGTGGCGCGCGTAAAGGCGCAGCTTCGCCGATGTACGAGCTATGGAAGCCGCGACCAAGCGGAGGAGCAGCAGCTCATCTCTATCAACGGGCTGGTGATCAACCCAGATGCGCGGTCTGTTACGGTGGACGAGAAGCCCGTGCGATGCACGCCGATCGAGTATTCGATTCTGCTGTATCTGGCGGAGAATCGTGGCCGCGTCGTGCCGGTTGAGGACCTGTTCCGCGCCGTGTGGAACGAAGAGTTCATGGCGAGCTCCAACAATACGGTGATGGTGCACATCCGCCATCTGCGCGAGAAGATCGGTGACGACGCGCAGAACCCGCGCTTCATTAAGAATATCTGGGGCGTGGGCTACACGATTGAATAGGACGTTCGAGGTAGCAGCCGCAGCGGCGGCTGACGGCCTCGTTTTTCGTTGACTGTGCGCTGGCCGGTCGGCACCCTCATTTTGCGTTGACTACGCGCCGGCGGCTGACTGCCCCGTTCGATGCCAGCGATGCGCCTGCGGCGGTAGGCTGCTCCGTTCGATGCCAGCGATGCGCCGGCGGCTGTCGGCGGCCCCGCTTGGTGTCGGGCGTGCCTCAGCGGCGGTCGGCGGGCTCGCACGGCGCCGGAGTGCGTCGAAGGCGCGCCCGCTCAACTCATCTTCCATGCCGTTTTACGCAGTAAGAGCGAATTTCGTGCCTCTTATTGCGTAAATCGGCATGGAAGATGCATTTCAGCGAGCATTAATGAGACGGGCGACAATCGGGCCACGTGTTCGATCGTGGTCTCTCGTCGCAGCACGACCCCGCTCGCCAGCGTTTCCAAGCGCACCGTTCTCAATCGTGTCGTGCGCTCGTAGCGCCCAAGCGAACCGGCCTCATCTGCATCGCTCACTTGCGGGCGCATGCGGCGCCCAGGCGCATCGAGTTGGAGAGCCAAATTAACTAAGTCTTCAGTATCCAGCGAAAGCGGGCTTTTTATACTGGAACAAACAACCCGATGCAAGGTCTCAGCGATGCGCCTGCAATGCTCGATGCAAGGTGTGCGCGCTGGTGTAATTCGAGGAGCACGCAATGAAGCTAAACGATATTGCCCAAAGAAGGCCTGCTCATCCCCCTATTAATCCGCTCACGGGGTTGCCGAATGCGCCTGAGGCCGTTTCCGGTACAGCAGCGCCGGGCTCCGCAGGGGCCGCTGCTTCCGATTCTCCCAAGGCGACCGTTCCACCCGCGGCAGCACCCAACCTTCACAATAAGGAGCGCGACCCCGCTTATATGGGTACGGATGGGGAACGGAGCTTCTCGTCCGAACAGGAGCCTGCTTCGGTGCCACCCGTTTCGGCATGGGGCTCCGCTCCGGGGGATGCTCCGGTATGGGCATCCGCTTCGGCTTCGGTGGCGCAGCCTCCCGTTTCCGCCGCCACCGATAACGACGCCCTGTTTGAGCGCTTGCAGGCAGCCGCGGGAAGCCGCGTGGTTGCAACCGCTATCCTCTTCGCCCTGTTATTCGCCATCGTAGGGCTCGATGAGCTCATGCTCTTCCTCGTCATGTTCTTCGTTGGATATCTGCTGCTCGACCGGTTTGTCAACGTGCGCCAGTGCATCGTCTTGGGCGGTGTGGCGTGGCTTGTGGTTATCTTGCTGGGCAACCTCGTTATCGGCAGCACGTTGGTGCCCATTTTCTTCAGCATCGATTATCTGTTTATGTTTTGCGGCTTCCTCTTTGCGCTCGCGGTGTGCATGGCGTTTTTTATCGGGCGTGCAATGTACGAGCATGGCGTGGCGCGTGGCCAGGAGGAGGCAGATCGCTCCATCGCGATGCATATCGTGGGGCGTCTTATCGACCATCCCGATGATTGGAGCGGCCTCGACGGTGACTATCTTGAATGCGAGAGCGCTATCAACCGTGTGCGCGAGCGGCAGCGCGCGGTAGAGAGCGCGGGGCGCGATGAGGCCCGCCGCAAGGACGACCTTGTAACCTATCTTGCTCACGATCTCAAAACGCCGCTTGCGAGCGTGGTCGGATACCTTTCGCTTCTTGAAGAGGCTCCCGATTTGCCTGCTGAACAGCGCGTGCACTTCACGGGCATCGCGCTCGAGAAGGCGCATCGCCTAGATGCGCTTATCGAGGAGTTCTTCGATATCACGCGGTTCGATTTCCATGACATCGTACTCACGCGAGGGTATGTGGACCTCAATCTCATGTTGGGCCAGGTGGTTGACGAGTTTTACCCAACCCTCACCGAGCAGGGAAAGACCGTTGATCTTGAGGTGCCCCTGGGGCTCACGGCACTCATCGACGGCGATAAGATGGCGCGCGTGTTCAACAACGTTATGAAAAATGCCATCGCCTATAGCTACGAGGGCTCGGCGATTCGCATCACGGCCGAGCGGGCAGGCATGGAAGATGACGTGGATGCGAGCGCTGCCGCCGCCCCTGCTGCTGCGAGCGGGGTTGAGGCGAAGGTGGTCGCGGCCGCAGGGCACACGGACGCACCGAGCGGGGCCGTGGCGGCGAAGCGCGCGGCTGTAGCAAAGGTGGCCGTAGGAGAGTCCGCGCGTGCCAAGGATGCCGGAGAGGTCATCATCCGATTCGAGAACCAGGGAGACCCCATTCCGGAGCCGAAGCTCAAGGTGATCTTCGAGAAGTTCTATCGTCTCGATGCAGCGCGTGCGACCAATCGTGGCGGCGCTGGCCTCGGCCTCGCCATCGCCAAGGAGATCGTGACCGCGCACGGCGGCGCCATCTCGTGTGAGTCCACACCGGAGCATACGGTGTTCACGATCGTGCTCCCTGCGTAGGTCCGTCTTTATGTCCAACGAGGGGCTGCGCAAACGGGGGTTGCTCCTCATTTGGCATGAGCGGGGGCGGGCGTGCCGCGCGCAACGCCCCCGAAGACCGACCGGCGTGGCGGGATTGAGGACGGCCCCTGTGGGGATAGGCGGCCCGCGCGCAACGCCCCCCGCGAGGGTAGGCGGCCCGCGCGCAGCGCCCCGCAGGGCTCTTTACATTCCCTTGACAATGCCCTTTCAGCAGGATAAACCGCAGCGCGTACCATCTGGTAACCATAGGGACTACCTTCAGCCGGCGTAATGTAAAGCCGGTGTATGATGGAGCGAGAACATACCGCGAGAACGCGACGCTTCTGCTGGCGATGGGCTCTGGCAAACGGGCGCGCATCTTGTTTGGAGTGACGGCAGCTATGATTTACTACGTCGAGGACGACGACAACATCCGGGGTCTCACGCTCTATGCGCTGCATCAGCAGGGCATAGAGGCCGAGGGCTTTTCTTGCGACAGCGAGTTCAAGGCCGCCGTGGCGCGCCGCGTGCCCGATGCGGTGCTTCTCGATATCATGCTGCCCGACACCGATGGCCTCGAGATTCTCCACCGCCTGCGCGCAGACCAAGAGACCGCCACGGTGCCCATCATGATGCTCACCGCCAAGGACACCGAGCTCGATAAGGTTGTTGCTCTCGATGGCGGCGCAGACGATTACCTCACCAAGCCCTTTAGCCTCATGGAGCTCACGAGCCGTTGCCGGGCGCTCCTGCGCCGCGGCGGCATGATCAAGAAGACGAGCGACGTTCTTTCGAGTTCTGGTATCGTGCTTTCCCCAAGCCATCGCGAGGTTACGGTCGACGGCAAGCCCGTCAAGCTCACGCTGCGCGAGTTCGACCTGCTCGAGTATCTCATGCGCAAGCCAGGCGTGGTGTTTAGCCGCGAGGCGCTGCTGCAGAGCGTGTGGGGCTGGGACTTTGACGGTGGTTCGCGCACGGTCGATGTGCACGTGCAGACGCTCCGCCAAAAGCTCGGCGATCGATCGAGCTGCATCGAGACCGTTCGCGGCGTGGGGTATCGCTTTACCGACCACGTGGCGTAGGCGCTCGGTGTGTGGGGCCGGCGCAGAGGAGTTAGCCCATGAGCCCGATCGGGAGTAAAAAATCACTGTTCAGGCGTGTGTTTGCAACCATCTTTTGCATCGCGCTCTTGGTGGTCGCGATTTTCACCTTGGCGGGGGCCGGTTACCTCCAGGGCAACGTGGCCCGCGTTACGCGTAGCGAGTTGCGCGACGAGACGCGAATCGTCGCTGCTTCTCTCAACGAAACGGTCGACGATATCACGGTGCTCGAGCGCCTGTCCCTCGATGGCAAGCGCGTCACGCTTATCAACCCCGACGGCTCGGTCCTGTACGACAGCGAAGAGCCTGCGGAGGAAATGGAGAACCACGCGAACCGCCCCGAGGTTGCCGATGCGATCGAGGCCGGGAGCGGATCGTCGGAACGCTCGAGTTCTACGCTGGGCGAGATTATGCTCTACGAGGCAGTTCGCCTCGATAACGGCACCGTGGTTCGCCTTGCGCAGGAGCAGGACGGCATCTTGGCGATTCTCGCCTCGATGGCGCTTCCTATTGTGCTGCTGGCTGTCGTGTTGCTGCTCGTTTCGTTCGTGGCGGCGCGCCGGTCGGCGAGCTCGATCATCGCTCCGCTGCTCGAGGTCGATCTGGATCATCCCAAGCGCAACAGCGAGGATGTGTATTCCGAGATGGAACCTATGCTCAATCGTATCGAGAGCCAGCGTCAAGAGCTCAAGCGCCAGATGCGCGTGCTTGCCGACAACGATCGCATGCGCCGCGAGTTCACGGCAAACATCACGCATGAGCTCAAGACGCCACTCACGACGATTTCCGGATACGCCGAGCTCATCGCCGGTGGCATGGTGGCCGACGAGGCCGATTTGCGTGACTTTGGCAGCCGCATCCATCGTGAGGCCGGTCGCCTCACGTCGCTCGTGAACGACATTCTCACGCTCTCGAATCTCGACGAGGCCGAGCGCACGGATTCAGAGAACTCGGCCGACGTGCTCGGCTCCACCGAGCCGGTTGACGTGCCTCGTATGCTCGAATCTATCTCGCAGCGCTTGGAGCAGGTTGCCAAGAAAGCCGATGTGACGATACTGCTTGAAACCAAGCCGGCGATGGTGGTGGGTGTGCCCCGTCTGCTCGACGAGCTTGCGTATAACCTGGCGAGCAACGCCATACGCTACAACCTACCGGGCGGTTCGGTCACGCTTTCGTGCGGAATCGACGAGGGGGGACATCCCTACATTCAAGTCATCGATACGGGCATTGGCATCGCGCCCGAGGAGCAGGACAAGGTCTTCGAGCGCTTCTATCGCGTGGACAAGAGCCGTTCGAAGGCGCGCGGCGGAACGGGCCTGGGCCTTGCCATCGTGAAGCATGCCGCGGTCTACCACGGCGCGAGCATCGATTTGGCAAGTGAGCTTGGCATGGGCACATGCATCACCGTGACCTTCCCCGTGCAGGAGCTGCCTGAGCTATAGGTACGGCATTGGGCCTGCGCCATCGGGCGTTGGGCTGCGGGCCCCGCTAGCAGACCCTGCTATCAGGCTCCGTCATCGCGCGTTGAGCTATCGTGCCCCGCAAGCAGACCCTGCGCCAGGCCCCGTCATCGGGCGTTGGGCAACGGGCCTCGCAACCAGGCCTCGCAGACGAGCCCTGCGCGCGTTGCTCAATTGTCGTATGATGGCGGCACCCATCACAGGCGAAAGGTGTGCCGTGGAAACCACCGTCAAAATGAGCTGCGGGGCGTGTTCGCCGCAGGTGCACGATGACGCGTTTGCGGTTCGTCGTGCGGTCTTCATGGAAGAGCAGGGTTACGAGAATGAGTTCGAGCCCATTGATGAGGACCCCTCTTGCATCCATGTGGTTCTTTATGCTGGTAAGGAGCTTGCCGGGTGCGCACGCGTGTTTCCCGAGGAGCTTGAGCGCACGCTGAATCCCGGCATGCCCCAGTCGCCTGCATGCTCGCTTGATGCGGGCGTGAAGCAAGGCGAGACCTACATCATTGGGCGCGTTGCCGTGATGCCCGCCATGCGTCGCCGCGGGCTTGCCCGAGAGCTGGTGCGTGCAAGCGAGCGCGCCGCGCGCGAGGCCGGCGCCCGCCTCATCAAGCTCCATGCGCAGGAGTACATTCGCGACCTCTACGCAGCCGAGGGCTACGAACAGATCAGCGAGGTGGACTACGAAGACGAAGGCCAGCCCCACCTCTGGATGGCCAAGCGGCTGTAGAGCTGGTCTGCGCCGCCTTTGCGCCATTATGGGGCTCTAGGCTAGGTTCTCCGAGTTGGCCTTCCCCTAACCGCCCAACTGCTCATAGCGTTGTATCGATGGCATGAGCGTTGCGTAGAGCACTCGACGTCGAGCCTCGTAGGTAGCGCTGCGTAACCTTATGCGTTTTCCAAGGGAGTGTGCGATGTTGAGCATGAGCTTCTCGCAAAGATGCTCCTGCGCAAGATCCTCGTACCAGATATTGAGCAGCGTGATGCCCGTGCCGGTGAGGCGATTCTGCCGGCGATCGTCGCGCGCCGTTCGTTCTATCGAATGTGCGCGCCGCCCCTTGTACTCCAGGCCCACTCTCTCCTTGTAAAAGAAAATGTCCACCCACTTTGGTCCATCGGCGGTCATAATTCGCTGGTTCATTTTCACCCTACCGAGGTTCCATCCACCCATGCAGTGCGGAAGGCTTACCAGTAGGGCAGCAACGGTTTCCATGGGGGAGTGTGAACCGTCAGCGATAAGGCGGGCGAGCCGTCGAGCGCGCTTTGAACCGTTCATACCAGAGCAGCGTTCAAGAAAGGCGGATATCTTTTTCGCGCTCGTTATAGGGGCATCTGTACTGGTGTAGCTGTCCCAGGAATCTTCCGATACATCGAGAACGTAGGTACCGCAGAGCTCAAATCCGATTCGCAACAGCTCGATGTCGTCGATATCGCGGGAAGCCGCAAGCTCAAGGAAGAGCAGCTCCGGGGTGACTACCAGCGTATCTTTGTTGAGAACGATGAGCGATCGTGCTGGAAGAGGATGGCGGTGCGTATGCCGAGCAACAAAGCGAGGGGCATGTCCGGTTTTGGTTTCACACAATACATGGCAAGGATGAGTCTTGATGCCGTATCGTTTCAGGTCGTCCTCAAGCATGGGGCGCGGAGGCACCGAGCAATCATTAAGCTTGGCGGTTCGTGGCTTATGCAGGATGTCCGGCGCGAGACGCCCACTTGCGCGGTATAGCTCAAGGGCCGATATGTTGCAAAAGCACTTCCTCATAGGCTAAGCATAGACGTGCTGTCAGTCGTTTTACGTGAGCTGGTAAATACGAACCAGTCGAAATCCTGGTAAAGCTGACAAAGCACTAAACGGGTATGTCGTTCGATGCGTTTTTGTGAGCATGCCCTTCACACATGAGGAAGTGAGGTGAAGAAAGTCATGTGGTCCGCTGGTAACTACCATTGCGGGATCTTTTCGGGCCATCAGAATGGATCGGCCGGACAGGGGATGCTAAATGAGGGTCGGGGTCCTGACAAGTGAAAACAGCGCCTTGCTGGTGAGATGGACTATAGATTATGGCGGGTTTGGCCAAATAGATACGAATGGTGGTAATTCCAGATAAAGTTTAAGGCGCGGTTGGTTTGGTGGAGTTGCCGTTGCGCGCAGCCAGCTGATTTTTCCGGGGGTAAGCGGCGAAATATGCTCAATATAAGGAAGCTCGACGCTTCTACAGAACCTTGCAGGAGGTAGCGAATTCCACCAATCGTATCTAATTGGCCAAAGCAGTTAAAAGATGGCAAAAGTTGGCCAAGTATTATATCCAGGAGGTGCTTGCGGCCGGAATGTACGGGGAATTGATCGTCGCGGTGCCGAATAGCTCGGGGGTTTAACTACATAACCCCCGTTTCAAATTTTGAAATGATTGTTAGCTCGATTACTAGATAGTTCCATCCGGGTTGGAATTATCACGAGGAAATAACGTGAGCAGTGCATATATGAGCACAATAGGGATATAAAATCTAAGTCTCAACATGTTAGGTTTGTTGAGTGCTGTACGACCTGCTACTTAGTACGTGCCGCGCGCTCAACAAGCATCCACAGGGAGGAAGGGAACGCAGCGCATGCGCAAGTTCAAAACAGAGAGCAAGAAGCTCCTTGATCTCATGATCAACTCGATTTACACCAACAAGGAGATCTTCCTGCGCGAGCTCATCTCTAACGCGTCGGATGCGGTCGACAAGCTCAATTTCAAGAGCCTTACAGACGATAGCATGAAGGTCGACCAGGACGATCTTTCGATCCGTGTGAGTTTTGACCGCGATGCGCGTACCATTACCGTTTCGGATAATGGTATCGGTATGACGGCCGATGAGCTTGAGAAGAACCTGGGTACCATCGCCCATTCTGGCAGCCAGGAGTTCAAGACCGAGAACGCCGAGAGCCAGGGCGACGCGGTCGATATCATCGGTCAGTTTGGTGTCGGTTTTTACTCTGCGTTCATGGTGGCCAAGCGCGTTCAGGTTGTGAGCCGCGCGTATGGCGAGGATGCGGCGAACGTATGGGAGTCCGATGGCCTCGAGGGCTATACCATCGAGCCCGGCGAGCGCGCGGGCCACGGCACCGATGTGATTCTTACGCTCCGCGACAATGAACCCGGCAAGGACGGCGAACCCGGCGAGAACTATGACCGCTACCTGAGCGAATGGGCCCTCAAGGACCTTATCACGCGCTATAGCAACTACGTGCGCTATCCGATTCAGATGATGGTAACCAAGAGCCGCCAGAAGCCCAAGCCGGAAGATGCAGGCGACGATTACCAGCCCGAGTACGAGGACTATCAGGAGCTCGAGACTATCAACTCCATGACGCCGATCTGGAAAAAGCGCGCCTCGGATGTGGAGCAGAGGGATTACAACGAGTTCTACAAGAGCACGTTCCACGACTTCGAGGACCCGGCGCGCACCATCAGCTTCCATGCCGAGGGCGCGCTCGAGTACGACGCATTGCTGTTTGTTCCCGGCCGCGCGCCGTTCGACCTGTACAGCAAGGATTACGAGAAGGGCCTGGCGCTTTATAGCTCCAACGTCATGATCATGGAGAAGTGCGCCGACCTGCTGCCGGACTACTACAACTTCGTTCGTGGCGTTGTGGATTCCGAAGACGTCTCGCTCAACATCAGCCGCGAGACCCTGCAGCATGACCGCCAGCTTCACGCCATCGCGCGGCGCATCGAGAAAAAGATTACGGATGACCTCTGCGACATGCGAGACAACGATCGCGAGGCGTATGAGAAGTTCTTTGAGAATTTTGGCCGTGGCCTCAAGTTTGGCATTTACAACACGTACGGCGGCAAGGCGGACGAGCTTGGTGATCTGCTGCTCTTCTGGAGCGCTAAAGAGCAGAAGATGGTCACGCTCCGCGAGTACGCCGAGGCCATGCCCGAGGGGCAGAAGGCCGTCTATTATGCTGCCGGCGACGACCGCGAGCGCCTGAGCAAGATGCCCGTGGTGACGGGCGTGCTCGCGCGCGGCTACGACGTGCTGCTGTGCACGCAGGGCGTTGACGAGTTTACCTTCCAGGCTATGCGCGAGTACGTGGCGCGCGACATGCCCAAGATCTATGAGGACGACGCTGCGCGTGAGGCGGCCGAGAAGGCTCAGGCCGACGGCGCGGAGCCCGAGACCGAGGATCGCCACCTGGAGCTCAAGAACGTGGCGACGGGCGACCTCGATTTGGCGAGCGAGGACGAGAAGAAGGAGGCCGAGGAGGCTACCAAGGAGCACAGCGACCTCTTCGATGCGATGAAGGAGGCGCTTGGCGACAAGGTGGAGAAGGTTGCGGTCTCGTCACGTTTGGTGGGAGAGGGCGAAGCTCCCGCGTGCATCACGACCGAAGGCCCGCTTTCGCTCGAGATGGAGAAGGTCCTCAAGCGCGGTCCCGAGGGCGAGGCCGAGGGCCTGCCCAAGACCCAGCGTGTACTGGAGCTCAATGCAAAGCATCCGGTGTTTACCAAGCTTGCAGCCGCGCAAGATGCGGGCGATTCTGAGAAGATCGCGCTGTATGCCGGCCTGCTCTACGACCAGGCGTTGCTTGTAGAGGGCATTCTGCCTGAGGATCCGGTGGCGTTCTCGCAGCGCGTATGCGAGCTGATGTAGGCCGCGACTGCTCGGCTTGCGATTGCTCGAAGGTTGCTGAGGCTTGGGCTGCGGAAGCTTGTTACCGTGGTCACCTCCTTGGCACATTCAGTTTTGAAGAAGGCCCCTGCGGGGGCCTTCTTTTGTGAAGCGGCATCGGGGAAGGGGGCGGTTACTCGCTGTCTTGCGGTGCTAGCCCATTAGATATTCCCAAAAGCGGAGCGAGCGCATAGCTAGGCCGTGCGCTCGCTCCGCTTTTGGGAATATCTTTTGCAGCCGCTCGGTGTGTCGAAGGCCATGCGCTACGCGCGAAGGGTCGCTGCGTGCCCAAGTGGTTCGGTGCTTAGGTTTTGAAGTGCTGCTTGCCAGCTATGGCGCAAATTATCGCATTGGTTGGGAGAGCGCCGAGCATCTGACCGAATGGCTGGCATGAAAGAAGGCTTAGGAGCATTCATGCGGGTGGTGGAGCCGAGGAGGCCGGATCCTGGTGTCGGGGGGAAGGAATAGGGGTTCGCATGTCGGGTTGAGGCCCTGAGTTCCATGCGTGCTGCGTCTTTGGAAGAATGCATGCACGGCCTCCTCGTTCATCCACCGGTACGGGTGCATCCGTGTGCTGCTCTTGGATGCACAGCCCCATTATGTCCGCAAGGCGCAAGACAGTTACTTATGACATGCCTAAGAATCGCTTACATAAGCGTGGAGGCCCAATGCACGGCAGAAACAGACGAATCACCTGCGCGTTTTTGGTGCATGCTCGTTTATAGTCGCGATGACGCGGGCCATGGTTTCGTCAATTTTGTCGCGTTTGAGTTCGCATTCCCAAATAGTGATGGGCGTCCAGCCGAGTTCTTTCAGCTCGGTGATCGCACGGGCATCGCGCTCGACGTTGCGGCGAAACTTTGCCTCCCAGAACTCGGTATTGCGCTTTGGAGTCGAAGGATTGCAGTGCGGGCATCGGTGCCAGAAGCATCCGTTCACAAAGATGGCGATTTTGCGTCCGGGAAACGCGATGTCCGGCCTGCCTGGAGCCTTCTTCCACTGAAGGCGATAGCCGGTAAGGCCAGCGGCTCGCAGGCGCTGGCGCACGAGCAGTTCGGGTTTGGTGTTTTGCCGCTTGTTTCCTTGCATGGAATGGCGGCTGTCGTGGCGGCGCTTGGCGAGGGCAGCAAGGTCTTCGTCGCTTGATGTCCGCGAGAGCGTATTGACGAGCTCTACATCTGCGGGCATCCACGAGAGGGTGGCGAGAGAGCGGCGCTCGATCCAGCGTATTTCGAGTTGGCGATCGCTCTTCTGGGGTTCGCCCTCTTCGATGCGGCACGAATAGCATTCCATCGAGAGGTGAAAATCCGGGTAGTCGTATTCGACGGTGTAGATGTCGCGGAGGCCGGTCACGCGGATGTTGAGCTCCTCGGCAAGTTCGCGCCGGCATGCGTCTTCGGCCGTCTCTCCGCGTTCCACCTTGCCGCCAGGGAATTCCCAGAGGCCCGACATCTCTCCGTAGCCGCGTCGAACGGCGAGCACGCGGTTGCTGTCGCCGTTTTCATGGATGATTCCCGCTGCCACACGGACTGTTTTCATGCAACGTACTCCCAGCTTGACTTTGGTTCTCACCGTATTGTACGCATCTTGGGCGGCCCTCGCCGATTTACCATGACGGTTGTGGGCGCGGAAAGCCGGCGGGGGCGAGTCGCCGCGACTGCGAGTGCGGAAAGCCGGCGGGGGTGCCGAGGCGTTTAAGAAAAGCCGGCGGAGCGGGGGCCCGCGCGCCTCGAAACCAGGTACAACCTCAGCCTTAAGCCTTCCTTCACCCTACCTTACAAAACTGCAATCCGCCTGTAAGGCAAATCGATGGCACCTCGAAGGCCATCTTGCGAGGATAGCATCAGGAGGTGGTCCCGATGAAAACCACGAACGTAAACGCAACTGATCGCAAGCTTGCCTACGCGAGCCCCTATGATGTCGAGCCTGCGCATGAGGTGCATAACCCCGTGGTCAGGGCGGGCATGTCGGTGGTTGAGATGGTGGCATGGCTTGTGGTCATGGCGGCGCTCTCCATTGGCATGATCGTGCTCTTGTGGAGCGTCTCCCGCTAGCAGTGGTTCGCGCGCACCGGGTGTTGGCGTTTCACATGTGGTTCGCAGACACCAGGTGCCAGCGTTTCACGCGGAGGCGGCCGGAGGAGCTCGGTTGAGTCCTGTGGAGCATCTCCCCCCCCCTGGCTGGTGACGGTGCTGAAACGACTCGGCGCACCGTCGCCAGCATGGGAGCAAGGTCCGCTGCTAATGCCCCATAATGGAAGAATGACTGAAAGGAACGAAGATGCCTGTACTTACCCAGCAAGCACGCCATGCGGCGGGCGCCGCCGGAGTCGCCGGCGCCCCCGTGCTCGACGTTCAGCATATTGAAAAGATCTATGGTAGCCGCAGCAACGTGACGCATGCGCTGCGCGATGTCTCCTTTACCGTCAACCAGGGCGACTTCGTGGGCATCATGGGTGCATCCGGCTCGGGCAAGTCGACGTTGCTCAATTGCGTCTCTACCATCGATAAGGTTACGAGCGGCAGCGTGATCGTGAACGGCGAAGACGTCACGAGGCTCAAGAGCCAGCAGCTCACCAAGTTCCGCCGCGAGCAGCTGGGGTTCATTTTCCAGGATTCCAATCTTCTCGATACGCTTACCGCGCGAGAGAACATTGCCCTGCCGCTCACTATCAGCCGCGTGCCTGCCAAAGAGACGCTCGCTCGCGTGACCGAGGTCGCCGGGCGCCTTGGCATCCGTGAGACGCTGGACAAGTACCCCTATCAGCTTTCGGGCGGCCAGCAGCAGCGCGTTGCCGCGGCACGCGCCCTGGTTACCAACCCGGCCATCATCATGGCCGACGAGCCCACGGGCGCGCTTGATTCCAAGAATGCGCGGCTTCTGCTCGAGAGCTTCGAGACCATGAACCGCACGTACCGGGCGACGGTGCTCATGGTCACGCACGACAGCTTCGCCGCGAGTTACACGCAGCGCGTGCTCTTCATTCGCGACGGGCGCATCTTCACCGAGCTTCGGCGCGGCGGGTCCACGCGCCAGGAGTTCTTCGACCGCATCATGGAGGTTGTGGCCATGATGGGCGGGGAGGGATCCGATGCTCTGTAAAATAGCCTTGGGCAACGTGCGCCGCGTGGGCAAGGACTACCTGGTCTACCTGCTCACGCTTACGCTTGCCGTAACGGTGTTCTATGCGTTCAACACCATATCCCTCCAGGTGGACATTGCCGGCGTGACCGAGCAGAACTCCGGCATGGGCGATTTGCTCGGCGGAATCATCAACGGCCTCACGCTGTTCCTGGCGTTTGTGATGGGCTTTCTCATGGTCTACGCAAACAACTTCATCATGAAGCGCCGCAAAAAGGAATTCGGCCTCTACCAGGTGCTCGGCATGAGTCGCGGGCAGGTCGCGCGCATCATGGCGCTCGAGACGTTCTTCGTCTCGCTCGTCTCGCTCGTGCTGGGGCTCGTGCTCGGTGTAGGGCTCTCGCAGCTCATGGTGTTCTTCACAGCTTCGCTCTTCAAGACGCAGATCGCGAACTTCCATTTCTTCTTCTCGTTCGGCGCGTTCATGATCACGGTGGGATGCCTCCTGGCGATCTTCCTCGTGACGCTCGTCTTCAACCTGCGCGTGGTCGCGCGGGCAAAGATCATCGACCTCATGAGCGCGAGCCGTCAAAACGAGAACATCAAGGTTCGCAACCCCTGGCTCTCGGCCGCGGTCTTCGTGGTGGGCGTGGCGCTCATCGGGGTCTCGTACGCGCGCTTGCTGCAGGACGGCCTGCCCTATGACGGCCAGCCGGAGGCCATGACGGCGTTTCTCGTGACGACCATCATGGTTGTGGTGGGCACGATCCTCTTCTTCCTGGGGCTTTCGGGCTTTTTGCTCAAGGCGCTCCAGGCGGCACGCGGGCTCTACTGGCGCGGGCTCAATATGGTCACGATGCGCCAGCTCGCGGCCAAGGTGAATACCGTGAGCTTCTCGATGGCCATGATCGCCATGATTCTCTTCCTAGCCATTACCTCGGTGACCGCTGGCATGTCGCTTGCAAGCGTGATGAACGAGAGCGTCGAGCGCGGCACGCCGTTCGACTACACGCGCGTGCTCGTCTATTTCGGTCCGCAAGCGGTTGCCGAGGAGAACGCCTACGCCGAGGCCAACGGCGACTCGACCCGCTACGCGGTGGCGACCGAGCCCATCGACCTCGTCGAGGCAAGCAAGGCCGATACGGTGGGCGAGGGAACGGCCGACGCGCACCCGTTTGACGTGTCGCAGATTGCCGGCGGACACGTGCAGGTGGATGTATACGATTCGACGCCGCTCGGTGCCGACGCGCCGCTCGTGACGCTCAACCAGCTGTGCGATGCGACGGACATGGAGATGCCTTCGGGCGTGGATTCGACGGGCACGGCGGAGCTCGGCCTTGGCGTGGTGAAGGAGAGCGTATACAACGCGTACCTGCGCTATCGAGGCATGGACGAGATCGATCTGGGCGCGAACGGCTACACGATCATCTCTGACATGGGAGCTACGCTCAACGATATCTATAACGCGGCGCTCGCGCAGGGTGTGGAGATCGATTTCAACGGACACGCGCTGCGTCCGGTAAGCGACCGCGTGAACGAAGAGGCGAGCGCCTTCCAAAACGCGATGTTCGGCATGAACACGGGAACAATCGTAGTGCCCGATTCCTATGTCGAGGAAGCCAACCTGCCGCTCTATTACGGCTACCTGATGGTCGATTACGCCGATGGCATTTCGACCGAGGAAGGAGACGCTTTCATCAACGAGCTGCGCACCTATCACCCCATCACCAACGATGCGGGCGAGATCGTGGCGGGATGGGGGTCCGAGGCTACTCGCACCCAGAGCTACGAGAGCGTGGACTCTATGAACGGCCTGATCTCCTACCTGGCTATCTACATCGGCTTCGTGCTGGTGCTGGCGTGCGCTGCGATTCTGACCATCCAGCAGCTCTCGGGCGTGGCCGATGCGAGCCCCAACTATCGGATACTTGCCGAGCTGGGTACGCCGACGCGCCAGATCATGCATTCGACGCTCGTGCAGCAGGCGATTTTCTTCGTGTTCCCGCTCTTCATCGGGGTTGCGCACTCGTGCGTGGCGCTGAGCGTGATCGTCAAGCTCGTGCAGCTGTTCGGCGGCTTCACCATCGGCGGCGCGGTCGGCCTCACGGCGTTCATCTTCTTGGTGGCATATGGTGGGTACTTCTACGTGACCTACCTCATGAGCAAGGGCATCGTGAGGGATGCGATCAGGGCGCGGCATAGTTTGTAGCGCGTCGTCCGGATGGCTTCCCGCGCCCGGGCTATGTGAGGGCTTTCGACGGGCCAGGCGGGTATTAGCTTGGCCCCCGTATCTATAGTTGAGAGGAGGGCCGGATGATGATTATCGATGCTGTTATGCAAAGCGTAACGAGCGTCTGGCTGCCTATTGCAGGATGGGTGGTAGCTGGGGTTGCCATGTGGCTGGTTTCCGGCCGCTCGCAAAGGCGCGACGACTAGGGTCTGCGCTCCAGCCGAGGATTCTGCAGGCTTTGATGTTGGAGCGGGGGCGCGTGCTTCGTTGTGCGTGCCCTCCGCTTCGTTTCGGCCCGCCTGGGGCCCGTTTTTGGCTCGCCCGGTGGTCCGGTTTCAACTTTTGGGCACTTCAATGACGATGTGCGAAGTATACGATTACGGCGCTCGTCGCTGACCAGGCAATTTGTTCGCGCTGAGGCAGTCTCTACTTCGTATTCGTTGGATAGACTGCCCAAAAGTTGAAAAAGCTTTCAGGCGGGGCTCCGAGTGGTCTTCCGAACCTCGGATTTCGGGCGTTTCCCGCGCGTGCTGCGCATAGATTGAACCTCTGTTTGGAGGATAAGGGCAACAAGGCGGGCGGGGCTGCAACTGCAGCCCCGCCCACTTTGCATGAAAGGGTTTGAAATCAGGGGGAACCCTGCAGACCCATGTGCCGCAGGAGCAATTTCAGCTTACACCGACGCCGCATAGGGGCGCACGGGCCAAGACTGGTGAGTGTTGCTCGCGCCATCGCCCGCCCGCAGCTTGCGCAGGAGCGCTTCGTAAGAACGGCGCAGGTTTGCGCGCTGGTCCTCGGAGCGGCTGCGCGGTGTGCGCATGCGGATGACGCTTCCGCTCGCGCGCCCTGCTTGCCTGGTTGCCCCGGTGGTGTCCGGCGCGGCGGCCTTGGCGGCGGGAAGGGGGCCTGCTTGGCGCTTGGTCCCCGTGCGGGAGGATGAATGCTTGCGATGCATGCGATATGCTCCTGTTCAGCGTTGCCGGGCCGTCTGTTTTGCTTTGGCATGTTGGACGCCCGACGGTCGTGTATCGAATGCCATTTGGTTTGTACCACCCGGCGCGGACAATAAACCTAATCTTTGCTTAATCCCGCGCCCTGCGCTATTTCTACAGGGACGGTTAGCTCCCAGGTACGGTTTTCCTACAGGTACGCTTGGCCTACCGCGTAAAGAGAACCGTCCGGTGGCAGAGCCTCCTAAAGACGAGATGCCCCGCTGCGGCGCAGGCGACGCCCAGCCCGAGGTTGAGAGCGTCGCCCGCCGCCGCAGCTCCAAGGGTATCCATGAGCATCCAGCATGCAAAGCCCCCGCCGAAAGCGGCGGCCATGCCGCCAAACACAGTAACCATGATGGGCATACTGCGCTTCACGACTTCGTTCGGGGTATTCCATACGAAGTTCGGCGAGGTGGCGTCGATGGCCAGGGCGATGTTGACAAGCAGGTAAAAGACGCCGAAGCCCAGCACGATAATCTCGAGGGCCTGCAATACGCCTGCCTCGCCCGAGATGAGCAGCACGGCTGCGCTGATTGCAAGGGCGACGGCGACGGGCAGGGCGTTGGTGGCGAGCTTCGCGCCCAGGATCGTGCGCGGCGGCACGGGCGCGGTCGACATAATCCAGGCCGCGCGTCCCTCGAGCGACACTGAGCATGCGGCACTCGGGCACATGCCGGAGCAAAACACGTAGACCCAGGGGATGAGCACCACAAGGCGGCTGGCGTATGCGCGCACGGCTTCATCGGTGATTTCGACGCCGTCCACTACCCCTGAGGTCAGGAGCTCGCGCATGCCCATGGCCGAAAGCGCAACAGCGACGATGACCATGAGGATGTAGCCGAACAGGCAGTTGAACGCATAGGAGGGGATGCCGATGAGCGTTAGGAACTCTTTGTTCATCATGGCGCGGAACGGCGATGCCCCGCTGCGGCGCTCGCGCAGACGCTCCGCGGTATAGCGATCCCGAGCGCCTCCCTTGCTCGCCAACAGGCCGTTGATAGGAAGGTAGAGGCGCTGCATGATTTCCAGGCATGCAAGTGCAACGCCAAGCGAGAACGCCGCAAAGACAACGAACGGCAGCGCACTGCCCGAAATGATGCCCTCGCATGCCCAGGCGGCCGGCGGGTACAGGGCGGTGAGGCCCGCGCCCATGGCAGACGCAACGCTGCCGAAAGCAGCCAGCTTAGCAGCGGGGTCGCTGGCGGTGCCCGCGCTAAAAGAGAGCGCATAGGCGCCAACGAAGATTAGGGTGAAGAACGCGAGCGCGAGCACGATGTAGGCGATATTCGCATGGCGGAACCGGACCGTGAGGACCGTAACACCGAACGCGGCGAACACGGAGACGCTTACCGGCGCGAGCGGGGCAAGCGGGATGCTTAGCACGGCGAGGGCGATCGAGGCGGGGTCTGCGGGAGTATTGAGGAAGTAGACGACGAAAAGCGGCGTCATGAGCACGGCACTCAGCACGATGGCGGCAAGAAAGACCGTTCCCAGGCGCGAGGCAACGACTGCGCGCCTCGAGATGGGCAGCGACATCACATGGTCCCAGTCGGCGAGTCCAAAGAGCGTGCCGCGCGCCTTCATGAAGGCGAACACAATGCCTGCGAGCGAACCGACAACAAGGGCGAATGCCGGGATGACCTCGGTGAGGCCCATGGCGACGAGCCCCATGCCCATGAGCGCGACATATGCCGCCATCAAGGCACCGAGCGCGATTGCCACCACGCCGGCCAGGGCGAGGCGTGTGGTGCGCGACCGCCTCTTCGATCCTTGGCGCTCGGGTGCGAGGGAATTGACGAGTGCGAGGACTTGCACGCGGCAGAGCAGCGCGAAACCATTCATCTACTTCATCCCCTTGAGGTGGCTGCGCCCATTGGGGCGAGCGTTGCCGGTTGTTGGCTGGGCAGCCTGTCCGGTGTTGCTCGGATGCTCAGGGTCCTCTACAAGGTCGAGGAATACCGCCTCGAGCGATTCGTCGCCGCGCACTTGCTCGGTGGGCCCGGCAGCAAGCAGCTCGCCGCCACGGATGATGGCCACCTTGTTGCAAAGCTTCTCAACTACCTCGAGTACGTGCGACGAGAAAAAGACCGCGCTGCCGCGGGAAGCGAGCTCGCCGAGCATGAGCTTGAGCTCGTGAGAGGCAACAGGATCGAGGCCTACGAAGGGCTCATCGAGCACGAGGAGCCGGGGTTCGTGCAGGAGCGCGCCGATGAGCACGAGTTTTTGACGCATGCCGTGAGAATAGCTTCCCACCGCATCGCCAAGGGCGCCCATAAGCTCAAGGCGCTCGGCAAGCTCGGTGATGCGCTCGGTGCGTACACCGGCCGGGACCTGGAAGATGTCGGCAAGGTAGGTGAGGTACTGGATTCCCGTCATGAATTCGTAGACGTCGGGGTTGTCGGGAACATAGGCAATGAGGCGCTTTGCGGCCACGGGGTCGCGCGCAACGTCGATGCCGCACACGCGGATGTTGCCCCCGTCGATGCTCTGCACGCCCACGATCGAGCGGATAAGGGTGGTCTTGCCTGCGCCGTTATGGCCGATGAAGCCGTAGATGTCACCCGGCTCTACTTCGAGTGAAAGATCGCGCACGGCTACGGCGTCTCCGTAGCGCTTCTGGTAGTGATCGATAGCGAGAATGGGCACCTCGGGGGCGCTTTGCGCGTTCATGATATCTCCTTGATGGGGGTGAGACAGTTGTGCCGGGTACAACTGTCTCTCTGTTGCTATGTATGAGACAGTTTAACCCGGCACAACTGTCTCATTGTGCTTTCGGTGGCTTCGGGGTATCGGCGGCACCCTTTTTAGGCAGGCGGCCGACGCGCTTGAGTGCGTCGCGCAAGATCCACTCGACCTGCCCGTTGGCGCTGCGCATCTCATCGTCGGCCCAGCGCTGGACCGCCTCCCATATGGCGGGGTCAATGCGAAGGGGATATTGTTTGCGCGCCATGGCGGTCACCTGCTGCTGAGAGTTAACAATGGAGTCGAGTGGCGGTCAATCTTGGAAGAGCGGGCCGGATGCTGTCTGCCTTGGAAGGCTGGGCCGGAGGCTGCTGTACCGAGACTGCTTCCCCCGGCCCATCGTTATTCGACCTTGAAGGCTAGTAAAGAGATCCTGCGTTCACGATGGGGTGCGCTTCGGATTCGCCGCAGAGCACCACCATGAGATTCGATGCCATCTGCGCTTTGCGCTCCTCGTCGAGCTCGATCTTGCCGTGCTGGCCGAGCTCGTCCACAGCCATTTCGACCATGGTGACAGCGCCTTCAACGATTTTCTTACGTGCGGCGATGACGGCTTCGGCCTGCTGGCGGCGGAGCATCGCCTGAGCGATCTCGGGCGCATAGGCGAGGTGCGTGAGGCGCGCGTCGTCGATGGCGACACCAGCCGGCGCCAGGCGCTGCGTGAGCTCGTGCTTGAGGGCGGTCGAGACCTCCTCGATATTGCTGCGCAGCGTGATGGAATCCATGGAGTCCGAGCTGTCCTCGGCGTGGTCGTAGGCATAGATGCTCGCTACGTGACGGAGCGCCGTTTCGGCCTGCGTTGCCACGAACTGCTCGTAGTTGTCCACGTCGAAGAGGGCCTTGGCGGTATCGGCCACGTGCCAAACGACCACGTTGGCGATTTCGATGGGGTTGCCCATCTTGTCGTTGACCTTCAGGATGTCGCCGTTGAGCGTGCGTGCGCGCACCGAAACCTTGGTGGAAAGGCCGCTCGCTGCTTTGGCCGCCGTCTCGATGCTCTTGCTCAGCGAGAGCCCGCTTTTACCCACGGCGCTCGCTACGGCATCTTCGGTGGCAGAGTTGGAGCCCATGCTGCGGCTGTAGAACGGGTTTGCCCAGCGGAAGCCCTCGTCACGCACGGTGCCCTTGTAGTCACCGAAGAGGATGCACACGCGCGCCTGCCCGGGCTGCAGGGTGAAGAAGCCGGATACGGGAATCCAGATCAGGCAGAAGGCGGTGATGCTGAGCCCCAGGCCCCAGCCCGAGAGAGGGCTTGCCGCCACACCGGCCTCGTCGGCGTTCACGAGCCCGATGATGCTCAGGACGAACACGGCGACGATGGCGATGAAGGCGATGAGAACGACGCCAAGCATGCCCCAGCCAGATGCGGCCTTGATCTTCTTTTCCACGCTCATGGGTGTTCCTTTCGCGAAGCGCCCCGCCGGCGTGACGGCGAAGCGTTGCCCCTGATATTCCTCGGGGGGGGCGACTCCCCGGCCACGGGCGCCGAAGGGCGCCGAGCGGTCGAGTGCTGCGTGCTCGCGTTGCTCTGCCAGCGCGTTCGCTGTGCCGGTGGGCGTTTCGCGTCCCGCCGCTTTGCGCTCGCGCCGCTCGGCTGCGGGTGATTGCCGCCTCGCCGCTTTGCGCCTGCGTTGCGCAGCTGGCAGACACTTCGCAGCTCACAGCCTCGTGCCGCTTCGCCGACAGGCATTCCGTGCTTCCTGTCGACCTCCGTGGTGATGCCATTGTGATATCACATTGAAACCAAGTCAACTACCGTTCACCGATTGGCGAGCGGCGGTGTGCGGCGGAGAACTGCGGTGGTTGGCGAGTTGCCGGCTGAGGTCTCATGGGGGCAACTTGCATGCCGGTCTGCGGCCAGTGCGGGCAACTTACATGCCGAATTACGCAATAAGGGGCTTAATTCACCTTCTTATTGCGCAAAACGGCATGTAAGTGTGTTATTGAGGATCGTTGTTGAGGGCAGGCGAGCAGGCGTTTGCGGTGGTCGGCAATGGGGAGGCCCTCGAGCTCTGGCCGGCTGAGGCATGGCGCCGTGTCGAGGAAGAAAGCACCTTCGACCTCAACGCGCTCTTTGGTGATTTGTAGCACGCGGGACCCGACGCGCGGCCGTGCATCACCCGTTCGCAAAAAACCTTGCGAACGGGTCTATCTCATCCCAAATCGCTGCCCTTAACAGCAGGTGCCTATGGTATTCTTCACATCAGATAAGTTCTCGGTAAACGGTCAAAAATGCGGCGCGAGCGTCAAATTGCACCGGCCCGTACCACAGTCGGTGTGCACGGTTGCTTCGTCGTGTGCGCCGGGTCCCGAGTAAGCAAGCCGGCGTCTGCCGGCGCGAACAAGGAGCGTGGTTACACGATGCAGGAAGCATGGGAAGGCTTCGAGGGCGGCACCTGGACCGACGAGGTTGACGTCCGCGACTTTATCCAGCGCAACTACACCCCCTATGAAGGCGATGAGTCGTTCCTCGCTGGTCCCACCCAGCGCACCAAGGACCTCTGGGACTACGTCATGGGTCTTCTTACCAAGGAGCGCGAGAAGGGCGGCTGCCTCGACATGGACACCAAGGTGGTCACGGGCATCGTGAGCCACCCGGCCGGCTACATCGACAACGAGCACCCCGAGCGCGAGACCATCGTCGGTCTGCAGACCGATAAGCCGCTCAAGCGCGCTCTGCACGTCAACGGCGGTATCCGCATCTCTATGCAGGCGGCCCAGCAGCACGGCTACAAGATCGACGACGACGTGGTGGAGAACTACACCTTCCGTCGCAAGACCCACAACCAGGGCGTCTTTGACGTCTACACTCCCGAGATGCGCGCCTGCCGTTCGTCGCACATCATCACGGGTCTGCCCGACGGCTACGGCCGCGGCCGCATCATCGGCGACTACCGTCGCGTGGCCCTCTACGGCGTGGACTACCTCATCAAGGACAAGGAGGCCCAGAAGGCCTCCACGCCCAAGGTCATGACCGAGGAGAACATCCGCGACCGCGAGGAGCTGCAGGAGCAGATCCGCGCCCTCGGCGAGCTCAAGATGATGGCCGATTTCTACGGCTACGACATCTCCGGCCCGGCCAAGAACACGCAGGAGGCCATCCAGTGGATGTACTTCGCGTACCTCGCTGCGGTGAAGGAGCAGAACGGCGCCGCCATGTCCATGGGCCGCACCTCGACCTTCATCGACATCTACGCTGAGCGCGACCTCGCCCGCGGCACCTTCACCGAGGAGCAGATCCAGGAGTTCGTGGATCACTTCATCATGAAGCTCCGCATGGTCAAGTTTGCTCGTACCCCCGAGTACCAGAACCTCTTCTCCGGCGATCCGCAGTGGGTCACCGAGTCCATCGGCGGCATGGGCGTGGACGGCCGCACCCTCGTCACCAAGACGGCGTTCCGCTACCTCCACACGCTCGAGAACATGGGCACCTCGCCGGAGCCCAACCTGACGGTGCTGTGGTCGAAGAACCTGCCGCAGGCCTTCAAGGAGTTCTGCGCCAAGACCTCCATCGCCTCGAGCTCCATCCAGTACGAGAACGACGACCTCATGCGCGTGTACCATGGCGACGACTACGCCATCGCCTGCTGCGTGAGCTCCATGCGCATCGGCAAGGAGATGCAGTTCTTCGGTGCCCGCGCGAACTTGGCCAAGTGCCTGCTCTACGCGCTCAACGGCGGCGTGGACGAGATCTCCAAGAAGCAGATCGGCCCGAAGTATCGCGCCGTCGAGGGCGACACGCTCGACTACGACGACGTCGTGAGCAAGTTCAACGACATGATGCAGTGGCTTGCCGGCGTGTACGTGAACGCGCTGAACATCATCCACTACATGCATGACAAGTATTGCTACGAGCGCATCCAGATGGCGCTGCACGACAAGCACGTGCACCGCTGGTTCGCCACGGGCATCGCCGGTCTTTCCGTCGTGGCCGACTCGCTTTCCGCGATCAAGTACGCCAAGGTTCACCCCGTTCGCGACGAGCAGGGCGTGATCGTGGACTTCGAGGTCGAGGGCGAGTTCCCCAAGTACGGCAACGACGACGACCGCGTGGACAAGATCGCCCACGACGTGGTGCACCAGTTCATGGAGTACATCCGCATGAACGACACCTATCGCAACTCCGTGCCCACCACCTCGGTGCTCACCATCACCTCCAACGTGGTGTACGGCAAGAACACCGGCGCCACGCCGGACGGCCGCAAGAAGGGCGTGCCGTTCGCCCCGGGCGCGAACCCCATGCACCGTCGCGATACGCACGGTGCCATCGCGAGCCTGAGCTCCGTGTCCAAGCTTCCGTTCCGCGATGCCCAGGACGGCATCTCCAACACCTTCTCCATCATCCCGGGCGCGCTCGGCAAGGAGGACCAGGTGTTCTTCGGCGATATCGATCTGGACAGCCTCGACTTTTCCACGGCCGAGATCTCTGTGGAGAACCCGGACTGCGCCGAGTGCTAACAACGCCGGCAACGTTGGCAATGGGGCGGGAAATTTCCAGTCCCATTGCCAACTGCTAGTGTACTAGAAGCAATTTGGCGTTATACTAGTAACGATTCCTAATGTGGCGGCGCGACGGGTTGCCGCGCCCCTTCGAAAAGGAGAAGCACATGAACGTCACCGACGTCCCCCAGGCGCAGGCCGACAACCTCGTTAACATGATCGATGCGTATGCCGAGAAGGGTGGCCACCACCTGAACGTTAACGTGTTCAACCGTGACACGCTGCTCGATGCGCAGCAGCATCCCGAGAAGTACCCGCAGCTCACCATCCGCGTGTCTGGCTATGCGGTGAACTTTCACAACCTCACCAAGGAGCAGCAGGACGAGGTCATCTCCCGTACCTTCCACCAGGGGATGTAACTCACGCGTTCTGCCTGCTAGAATGCGGCAACGCTCCTGAGATTCCAACAGAGCTGAGCTTAAGGGCCGGCTGCGAGATGCGCCTCGCAGCCGGCCCTTTGCGTGCGGGGCGCAGAAATTTGAATGTGAACAGCAAAAATGGATAACTTTGTCGATTTTCTGCTCTCCGATGACGCGCAGGCCGGCTCATTTCCGCGCGAAACGCCTTGTTATAAAGAAAAGCGAGCCACACAGGAGCTGTTTTGGCCTCTGTAAGAACGTTGACCGCCATCCGAGTGCAGAAAATCGACAAAGTTAGCCATTTTTCGCGAAATACGTTGAGAAACGCCCTTTGTGGCACGGTGGTTTCCGCGGCGGGGGGGGTGGTTCTCGACTCGCTCCCCGATGCGCGATTGATAGGTTTGTGTCTGCAGTTAAATTTTCCCTGCTGCGCTGGCTACCAGCTTGTCTCGATCTCGCGAATGCGGTCGTAGAGCCATCGATTCTGCGGGACGAGGATACCGTGCTGCTCGGCAAGGCGAATGACGGTCCCAGCGAATTCCTCGACCTCGGTTCGGCGGTGCGCGACACGGTCCTGCTCCATCGAGGGCATGCCTGCCGGGTCAATCGAGGCGATGAGGTCTACCATGTCGCCCAGATCCTGCTCGGTGAGCTCGATTCCTTCCGCCTGTGCGACGGCCATGGCCTCGCGCATAGCGGCGATGAAGCAGCGATTCTGTTCGCCAGGCGCGGTCGCAGTACCATAGGTGCCTCCATATGCCATGCAGGTTTGGTTTATCCCTACGTTGAGCATGAATTTCGTCCATAGACGATGTTCGACGTTCGCCTCGACCGTATGGGGGATGCCTGCTCGACGGAAGAAGGCGGCAATGCTGTCGACGACGTCTGGATTGGTTTCCTCTGCCGCGCCGAACCGGATCTCGCCCGGATGCGTATAGGTGAGCTCGCCATTTAGAAACACGGCGTCCATGCCCTGCGCAACGCTGAGCACCGTATGTTGCCAGCCAAATCGCTCGGCTATGATGCGCTCACTTCGAATGCCGTTAAGAAGCGAAATGATGCATGTGTTCGGGCCTACCAGGGCTTCCATGGTGCTGAGCGCTTGGTCGAGACCCGTTGCCTTAGTGGCGAGCACGACCAAGTCGAACGGACGCTCGCTTGCCAAGTCGCTTACGGGCAAAGTTTCGATATCGCATTGCACGCCATTGATGAGCGTCCGGTCGTGTCGATGCCGTTCGAACCGTGCATCATCCATTACATAGGTAACCGCTCCGGCATCGAGATGTGCTGCGGCAATGCTGCCGTAGAGCAGCCCTACCGCGCCCTTGCCTACTATTGCCATGCGTTCGATTGCCATGCCTGCTCCCTATGCTCGTTTGGTTCCGTGGTCGCGCCTGCCAGTATAGCCCTGCCGCTGTGGGGTTCATGCGTTTACTCATTTCGTTACATCACGGCTGCCAGATTGGCCATTTTGGGCCATTTTGGGACGGGGTCGTTTTGACTCATCGAGCCCGCGTGCCCGCATCGATTGCAGCGCGCGGGCGCTTTTTGTTTGTGCGGCGCCGCCCCTTCCTTGGGAAGTCATTTCTCTTCTGTATCGACTTCCCCCATTGTTCTGTGCGCGCCGGACGCAGATGGAGGACGTACAATAGCGATGGCGGACAAGCAACGTGAGGCAAGGAGCGTGGGCGCGGTGGCAAAGGTTGAGCTCGAGGCGCAGGTAGAAGACCAATCGCAGTTCCCGTTGGGGCGCGTTCATTCCATCGAGACCATGGGCACGGTCGATGGGCCGGGCACGCGGCTCGTGGTGTTCGTCCAGGGCTGCCCCATGCGTTGCGCCTACTGCCACAACCCCGATACCTGGGCGCTTCAGGCGGGCACGCCCGTCTCCGTCGAGCACATCATGGGCACGTTCGAGAGCAATTGGCAGTTTTATCGCAACGGCGGCATCACGGTTTCTGGCGGAGAGCCGCTGCTCCAGCCCGAGTTCGTGGCCGCCCTCTTTGGCCAGGCCCACGCCCGTCCGGCCGGGAGGGTACACACCTGTCTCGATACCTGCGGCTACGCGTACACGCCCGATTCCCCTGAGCGTTTTGACGCGTTGCTTCGCGCAGCCGACCTCGTGCTGCTCGACATCAAGCACGCGGATTCCGAGGGCCATCGTGCGCTTACGGAACGTAGCATGGACCGAATCCTCGCCTTTGGCGACGAGCTTGCTCGCCGAAACATTAAGACGGTGATCCGGCATGTTGTGGTGCCGGGCTATACCGATTCGGTTGAGGAGTGCGAAAAGCTCGGTCGGCTGATCGCTCCCTGGCATAACGTCGTCGGCCTCGAGATGCTGCCATACCACACCATGGGGGTGGTGAAGTACGAGCAGCTCGGCATCCCCTACAAGCTCGAGGGCGTTCCGCAAATGGACAAGGGCCGCATCCCCGAGCTGCGTGCTGCTGTGCTTCGCGCCATGAAGGGGGCCCGCGCAAGCGAGTAGGCGATCATCGGCCGTACGCCGGACGGCCTGACCGCGCCCGTTCATTCTTGGGCAAAAATGTGTCGTTAACGGCTTCTACAGAGGCCCGTAACGGTACAATCTTGCCCAAGAATGAGAGAGGGGCTACGCTTCAGAGAGGGTCTACGTTTTAGCAACGAACCGTGTCGTCCGCACGCCTGTGCGTGCGGGCTACGCTTACCTAGGGGGCAAGGGCCGTGCGCTCAAGCGTTTCGGAGCGAATCGCCCGTCACGTCGCACAGGCGGAGCAGGACGGGATTCTATTTCGTCCGCCGCGAAAAGAAATCCGTGCGTTTCGCCGGCGTGTGGATACGGGCGAGCTGGTCGAGCCATTTCCTCAGCTGTTTGGGCACTGTACATTTTGGGCAGGGCTGGAATTGTGGCGCAAGCCGTATGTCATCATCCAATCCCTTGCGCGCTACGATGAACAATTGATTTTCTCCTCGTTTTCCGCGGCGTGCGTGTTTGGCCTTCCTGTGTCGCTTGAGCTGCTGGAAGATGTGTACCTCGCGGTGTCGCCCGGGTCCCATACTGGGAAGACGGGCCGATTTGTGCGCTGCGGTGTGCGCGCTACACCAGGAATACCAACGTTTGCGCGTGGCGTCGTAAGCGGGATCCACGTGACCTCACCTGAGCAAACGGTTGTCGACTGCCTATGTGCAGCGCCGTTTCCCCAGGCACTGGCCATTGCGGACGCTGCGTTGCGCCTTCTCGACATATCGAGCGAAGAGCTTGTGCAGCTTGTGAGGCGATATGGCGGCCGCAAGCGAGGTGTCAGGAGCGCGTTGCGCGTGGCATCGTATGCGGACGCGCGCAGCCAAAGCGGGGGAGAGTCCATCGCGCGCGGCGTTATGATCCAAGAGGGCTTCGTCGTCCCCGAGCTTCAGGTGGCGTTCCCGGATGTTCTGGAGCCGTGGAGAACGTTCTACGTTGACGGTGCGTGGATTTTGGAAGACGGGACAAAGCTGGTATGGGAGTTTGACGGCAAAGACAAATATACGCGGTTCGCAGGAGAGCACGGCGACACTGTGGCGCGCATGATGCATGAGCGCCAGCGCGAATCTCGTCTGACGGCGGTCTGTGATGCCGTGATTCGTTTTGATTACCGTACCGTGATGACGCCCGGAGCGCTAGCGCGGCTCTTGGATGCGTACGGTGTACCGCGCGTCGCGTCTCGTGGAATTTGATTGTAGGGCCCGCGTGGGTGCACAGGTACGGACACGCGGCCGTACGCTGTTTGATTGTCTTTCATTCTCGGGCAAGAATGTGTCGAACTTGGCCGAAATAAGTGGCTGTAACGGCACAATCTTGCCCAAGAATGAATAGGGAGAGAGCGGGAAGGCGGCGTCACGTTGCGGCGCGATACCGCCCCGGCGGCGTTATCCCTCTAGCGCCTGGCGGGCCAGCTCGAGGCAGCCCATAACGCCCTGCTTACCCTCAAGACTGTTGTTCACAATGTAGGTGTCGAGGTCTGCCACCTCGGGCGTGACGATGTAGTTGTTGAGCACCTCGGCCGTCTTGGCGCGCGCGAGCTGCACGATGGGGGTGTGGTCGCCCACGCCGCCGCCAATGATGATGCGCTGCGGCGAGTAGCAGAGGATGTACGTGGCGAGCGCCTGCCCCAGGTACCCGGCGAGAAGGTCCATGGCTTCCGGATCGTCCGCCATCTGGCTGCCCTTCTTGCCATTCCAGCGCTTGGCGATTGCCGGACCGGCGATGAGGCCTTCAAGGCAGTTCTTGTGGTACGGGCACGCACCATCGCCCGCGATGGGGTCATCCGGATTAGGAACCAGCGGGATATGGCCTGCCTCAGGGTGCATCATGCCATGGAGGAGCTTCCCGCCCGAGAGAACGCCGGCGCCCACGCCCGTACCGATGGTGAGGTACACCACATCGGTAAGCCCCTGCGCGCAGCCGAAGGTGACCTCGCCCAGGCACGCGACGTTCACATCGGTGTCGTATCCGCACGGAATGCCGAGGGGTCCCTGCAGATTGCCCAGCAGGTCAAAATAGCGCCACGCGGTCTTGGGCGTTTCGAGAATCTGGCCGTAACGAGGCGAAGAGGGATTCACCGCGGTGGGGCCGAACGCGCCAATGCCCAGCGCAGCGATGCCCTTGTCCTTGAACCAAGCAGCGCACATCGCGGTTGTTTCCTCCGGGGTGGTGGTGGGGAACGACTCGGACTCGACGACGGTGCCGTCGGCATAGCCCGTGGCGCATACCATCTTGGTGCCGCCGGCTTCCAGCGCGCCGAGCAAGACCTTATCCATCATAGGGCTCCTTTCAGCCAGATAACCTTGCCGTTTCAACTATTATAGTTTGATGAAACGCAGAAGGGCATGATATTGGGCGAGCGGGGCCCTGTTCGGTGTGAACGGGATGAAACAGAGGTCTTGTTTACATAAAGTCCCTTGCATGCGGCAAGCGCACATTATGCAGATACGTGCAGGTCGAAGCAGAGAATAATAACGGCTGTCAATAAAATGCTGCTGAATCAATTCTGTTTCATCAAATGAGAAATGCTGAAACCGTTCACCTGAAAATACCTACCGTTCACCCTAAAACGCCCCATGAATCACAAATATGTTTCACAAGATTGTATAGTTGTGAAACAACGAGGGAGAAAGACATTTGGGAGGAGGAATGTCATGGCAGAGGGAACCCAGGGGTTCAACATCTCCAACGTGATCGACGAGAAGCTCATCGCGCTTGACCTCGACGTGAACACCAAGGAGGAGATGCTCAACGCTCTGACCGACCTGTTCGAGGAGCAGGGAAAGCTCAACGATCGTGAGGGCTTCTTCAAGGATGTCATGTGGCGCGAGGGCGAGGGCCAGACCGGCATCGGTATGGGTGTCGCCATCCCGCACGGCAAGTCCGCGGGTGTGAACGAGACCGCGCTCGCTATCGGCACGTCGAAGAACCCGCTTGCGTGGGAGTCGCTCGACGACGAGCCGGTTACGGTTGTCATCCTGTTCGCCGTTACCGAGGGCGATTCCGACGTTGTGCATCTTAAGCTGCTCCAGCATGTGGCCATGCTGCTCGCGCATGAGAGCTTCGTTGAGAAGCTGCATGCGGTCACGAGCCCGCAGGAGATGCTGGCGCTGCTCGAGTCAAGCCCGGACGACTACGACGACTAGGGGCCGAGCTGGCAGGTGCGGCCATTCGTCAGCTGAGGCAGCTGCCCTGCGGATGGTCCCGCGCATTCACTGCAGGCAATGAGCGCGCGCAGCCTGATCGCCGGCTGGCAGCGCGTGTGGCTTTGCAACATCCACGGCGCGACGCTATCGCCCGCACGCCGTGGTTGGTAATTGGGGAGAGGCGATAGAGAAGGAGGAGCTCATGAAGCTCGTCGGCGTTTGCGCGTGTACCTCTGGTATCGCGCACACCTACATGGCAAAGGAGAAGCTCGTCAAAGCCGCCCAGGCACTCGGCCACGAGATCCACGTGGAGACGCAGGGCACCATCGGCGTTGAGGACCCGCTCACCCCGGAGGAAATCGCCGAGGCCGATGCCGTCATCCTGGCTGTCGACATCAAGGTCGAGAAGGGCCGCTTCGAGGGCAAGCCCACGCTCGAGATCCCGACCTCGCTCGTGGTGAAGGCCCCCAAGCAGGTCATCCAGAAGGTTGCCGAGTCCATCGGCAAGTAGTCAACCGGCTATATCCCGTGTGAAAGGGGGATTTCCTCATGGCAGGAAAACTGAAGGGAAAGTTCGCTCCCTCCGAGATTAAGAAGCACGTGCTTACCGCCATTAGCTACCTGCTTCCGCTCATCGTGGCCTCCGGCCTGCTCATCGCTATCGGTAACCTTACCGGTGGCGTTACCGTCGCTTCGATCGACGAACTCGACGCGATGACGGTGCCCTCGGCGCTCACCACGCTCGGCGGCATGGGCATGGGCCTCATCCCGGCATTCATCGGCGGCTACATCGCCTACTCCGTTGCCGACCGTCCCGGCATCGCGCCCGGCTTCCTCATGGGCATGATCGCCTCGTTCCTGAACTCCGGCTTCCTCGGCGGCCTCATCGGCGGCCTGCTCGTGGGCTACATCGCGCTCGTCATCGAGACCTATCTCAAGGTTCCCAAGTGGGCGCAGGCGCTCATGCCCATGATGATCGTCCCGCTGCTGTCCTCTGCGCTCGGCGGCCTCATCATGTTCTTCGTGCTCGGCACCCCGATCACGATGCTCACCGGTGCGCTGACCAACTTCATCACCGGTCTTGACCAGAGCCAGAAGGCTCTCTACGGCTTCATCATCGGCTGGATCGGCTGCCTGGATTACGGTGGAGCCATCTCCAAGGTCCCGAACCTGATCTGCGACGGCCTCATGGCCGACGGCATCTATGGCCCCGAGGGTATCAAGGTGCTCGCCGCGATGGTCCCGCCCATCGGCGTGACGCTCGGCTGGCTGCTTTCCAAGGCCATCAATAAGCCGATCTTCAAGTACTCCGAGGAGGAGAACATCAAGGTCGCCTTCCCCATGGGCATCTGCATGATCTCCGAGGGCGTCATTCCCATCGCCATGAACGACCTCATCCGTACCGTGATCTGCACCTCCATCGGCTGCGGCGTGTGCGGCGCGATCAGCTTCTCCGCTGGTGTTGAGTCCATGGTTCCCTCCGGCGGCGTCTTCGTGATCCCCGCTATGACCAACCCGCTCATGGCCGTTGTCGCGCTCCTCGTGGGTTCCTGCGTCACCGCCGTGCTCCTGGTGCTCATCAAGAAGCGCCTCACCCCCGAGCAGGTTGACGATCTTGGCATGGCCGAGGACGACACCGAGGAAGAGATTGACCTCTCCGGCTTCAGCCTCTCCTAAGGTTTGCATGCGGCGGGGCTTCGGCTCCGCCGCCATTCTCCCGGCGTCGCACGGAAGCGCTTGAGTCACCTTGGAAGCTCGCTTCGCATTCGTCGTAACGCGCTTGGCATGATGTACGTACGGTCAAGGAAGGACCCATTCCATGTATGAATCGATGAAGGGCATGCTCGCTAAGGCCAATGCCGAGGGCTATGCCGTCATGGCAATCAACGCCTTCAACCTCGAGACGGCGCGTGGCGTCATCACGGCGGCCGAAGAGATGAACGCCCCCATCATCATCGACCTGCTTCAGGATCATGTGAAATCGTTCTTCGATTGCGATATCCTCACCCAGCCCATCATCAAGATGGCGCAGGCGGCGAGTGTGCCTGTGGCAATCAACCTCGATCATGGCCACGATATCGCGCACCTCAAGCGCTGCCTGCATGAGGGGTTCTCAAGCGTCATGTGCGACGCGAGCGCGCTTTCGCCCGAGGAGAACGCTCGCGTGACGCGCGGCATCGTCGAGCTCGCCCAGACCTACGGCGCCTCTGTTGAGGCCGAGGTGGGCAACATGGGCCGCATCGACGAGAGCGGGGCGGTGCTAACCGATGACGAGATGTACACGAACCCCGATGTGGCAATCAAGTTCATCCAGGAGACCGGCGTGGATGCGCTTGCTATTTCGTACGGTTCCACGCATGGCGACTATCCCGAGGGGTACGTTCCCACGTTCCACTTCGACATCGTGGAGAAGATTAAGGCGGCTACGGGCGCTCCGCTCGTGCTTCACGGCGGCTCCGGCGCTGGCGAGGAGAACATGCGTCGCTCCGTCGAGGCCGGTATCAACAAGATCAACGTGGGCACGGACTACATGATTGCCCAGCGCGAGTTCGTCGCGAAGGCGCTTGCCGAGAACCCCGGCTACGATTACCCGACGCTCGTCGAGGACAGCTGGAAGGCCGGTATCGAGGTTATCAAGCGCTACATCGAGATTTCCGGTTCTGCCGGAAAGGCTCGCTCGTAAGCAGTGGTGTTACGTTTGCCGCGTGAGGCAGAGGCTGAGATAAAGGACATGTGCCTCATCTCGTATACGGTGAACAGCACATATGGTTGGTAGTCAACGAGTACGACAAGTAAAAGGAGACATGAGACTATGCTCATCAACATGAACCAGATGCTCAGCGTCGCGAAGGAGAAGCACTTCGCAGTGGGCGCCTACAACGTGTCCGAGAGCAATCTGTTCCGCACCGTGGTCGAGGCCGCTGAGGCCAACGACGCCCCCGCGATCATCGCGGTGCACCCCACCGAGCTCGCCTACTGCAAGGACGATTTCGTCAAGTACATGATCGCCCGCGCTGGCAACAGCCCGGTTCCGTTCGTCATCCACATGGACCATGGCGACAGCATCGAGAGCATCATGCGCGCCGTGCACGTGGGCTTCACCTCCGTCATGATCGACGGCTCTGCTCTTCCGTTCGAGGAGAACATCGCCAAGACCGCCGAGGTCGTGAACTACTGCCACATGGTCGGCGTCTCGGTCGAGGGCGAGCTGGGCACCATCGGTGACACCGGCACCTCCATCGAGGGCGGCATGACCGAGGTCATCTACACCAACCCCGAGGATGCCAAGAAGTTCGTCGAGCAGACCGGCGTCGATACGCTCGCCGTCGCCATCGGCACCTGCCACGGCCTGTATCCCAAGGGCGTCACCCCGAAGCTGCGCATGGACGTGCTCGAGGAGATCACCAAGGTCGTTGACATCCCGCTCGTGCTCCACGGTGGTTCGGGCAACCCCGACAGCGAGATCGCCGAGGCCGTGCGTCTGGGCATCCAGAAGGTGAACATCTCCTCCGACTACAAGAGCGCGTTCTTCACCAAGGCTCGCGAGATCCTCTCCCAGGAGGGCTCCGGCTGGGATCCGAACAACCTCTTCCCCGAGTGCATCGAGGCCGGCAAGGCAGTCATCAAGCAGAAGATGGAGCTCTTCAACTGCGTCGGCGCCGCGAAGTACTATCGCGATCCCGTCATGCCCCAGTGGCGTCAGGAGCTCAACTAGCTCATACGTGCAGCGCGCACTCCCCTGGGGTTGCGTAGGCCGAGCACTTCGCGTCCTCGCTCCCTAGCCGCTGCATCATCTATGGAGAGGGTCCCATATGGGGCCCTCTTCTTGTCACGCGGGTAGTTGTATCTTGGCAGGGCTTGGGGCGGCTTCGCGGTGTGCGGTGGTCTGCCGGGGTGGGGCGGTCCGTTCAGCTTGGAGCGGGCTTGTGGCCTGCGATATCCTGCTGGGGCGGGCGACCTGCCGGGGTGGGGGCTCGCCCGGCTTGGAACGGGCATGTGGCCCGCAATGGCCTGCCGGGCTGGCGGAGGCCTGCCGGGCTGGCGGAGGCCTGCCGGGCTGGCGGCTGCCCAGCGGCTCTGCAGCGGCTTCAAGCATGGAGCAGATTCGTGCGGCAAGGACCGTTCGGCGGGGAGTCGTAAGGAATGCCGCACTATGGCAGCGTAGATTGCTATCATGGGAGCAGAGGACAAAGTTCCGGGAGTTATCATGCAGCGTAAGGGAAGCGTCATCAACGAGATTTGTTTGCTGTACGACCGGCTGAGCGACACCGAGAAGCTCATCGCCGATTTTGTCATGGCGTACCAAGGAGAAATGCCCTCGCTGACCACGCGTGAGATTGCTGCACGAAGCCAGACGTCGGCAGCCACGGTGTCCCGCTTTGTGCGTCATTTGGGATACGAGAGCTTTTCCGAGCTGCGAAGCGCGATGCAGCGCGATAACGGCACGCACGACCCCGATGAGGTTCCGCGCAACGTCATTTCGCTCGATGCTCCGCGAGCTGCTATGGAGACGGTGCTCCTAGCAAAGAATCGCGAACTGCTCGATACGCTCAATCTCATTAGCGATCAAGATCTTACCTATGCGGTGCGCCTTATTGAGGAAGCCGATTCGGTGGTGTTCGGAGCGGTGGGTAACACCATTCCGGCGGCTTTATCGGCTTCGTTCCTTATCGCTCAGCTTGGCATTCGCTCGCATTGTGCCCCTACAACCGAGGCCATGGTGCTTTCGTCCATGTCGCTCACCAAACGAGACGTGCTTGTTTTCATGTCTAAATCCGGTCACTCTAAGCGGCTAAACCATATGATGGACAATGCCATCGATTCGCAGACGCCTACGATTGTGATCACCAATGTGCCGGACTCGCCGCTTGCGCGCCGTGCGGCCTGCGTTCTGCAGACCGCGACGCGCGATAAGATGCTTAACAGCGACCTTCCGTTCTCGCATAACTCCATGAACTTCGTTATCGAGGTCGTGTTCCTGCTGCTTTGTTCTGATATGCCTAACTTCCAAGCGCACGCGGGCCTGCTGTGGAAATCCCTCGGCGACGACAAGGGTGTTTCCGGCGAGGTCTTCGGAGCCACCGGCGGTATGCGGTAGCACATGGGGGTCCTGCCATGGCAGAGCCCCTCGCCTCATGCAGAACGAATTAGTTGATGTCTGCGTTGCGGCTAATCTCAAGAGCTTTCTGCTGTGTCAATATTCTTGGGCAAGAATGTGTCGAAAAGTGGGGGTATTAAAGGCGATTAACGGCACAATTTTGCCCAAGAATGAACAATGAGAAGATGCAGGGATTCACGTACGCATAGGCATGGCGGCTCATGGTGCTCGCAAAGGCGCCAGCGATAAGCAGCGAGGCGCTGCCTGGCGAAGGTGTCAAGGTTCGGCGGATTAATTGCCGTTCAGCGATGAATTTCGACCGTTTGCCAGGTGTGTGTAACATTCTGCCTGCTATCATGGGCTGCTGAATATCGAACGGGTGCGGCTCGGTTCGCGCGGGAAAGGCGCGGCACCCACCGCGCGGGACGGAGCACTATGGCAGGAACGATCGCAATTATCGGCGCGCTCGAGAAAGAGGTATCGCAGATCTACGATGCACTTTCCGAGCGTTCAATGGTTGAAGAGGCGGGTCTCACCGTTGCGCGCGGCACCTTCGAAGGCGTTCAGGTGGTGGCTTGCACGGCGGGCATGGGCACCGTGAATGCCGCTGCAGCGACGCAGCACCTGCTGAGCCGTTACGGGGCGGGTACGGTGATCTTCTCTGGCATTGCGGGAGGGCTTAACCCAGCGCTTCATATCAACGATGTGGTGATCGGCGAGCGCCTCCGCTATCTCGACACCGACACCTCGCTCATTGCCGAGTCGGCTCCCGGTTTGGAGGAATTCGCCTCGAACCCCGCGCTGGTCGATGCTGCCGAGGCCGTGTTGCGTGACAAGGGGTTTGTCGATGCTGCCGTGAACCCCGCTGCGCCTGGCGACGATGCCCCTCGGTACCTGCGTGGAACGATCGCTACGGGCGATCGGTTCATTACGGGCGACCTGCGCGACTCCGTGGTGGCTCAGACCAGCGCGGATTGCGCCGAGATGGAGGGCGCCGCGGTCGCGCACATCGCAGCCAAGAATGGCGCCGCGTGCTTGGTACTGCGCGCAATCTCAGATAACTGCGACGAGTCGTACGACGCGCTTTGCGAGCGCGCGTTCGAACTCGAAGACTACGCGCGGACTGCAAGCAGCGTCGTTCTTGAAATCGTTCGTCGCATCGCATAGCCGAATTGCTCGTAAGCAATGAGGACGCTTTCACCACGATAGGAGTTCCCATGGCCGATTCCATTAACTACCAGCTTGCCCATTTTGTGGCGAGCTACGGCAAGGCATCTCAGATTCCGCCGTCGACCTGCCCAGAGGTGAGCTTCGTGGGGCGCTCGAACGTGGGCAAGTCGTCAATTATGAACAAGCTGTTTGGCCGAAAGGGCCTGGTCAAGGTGTCGAGCACGCCAGGAAAGACAAGCAATGTAAACTTCTTTGAGGCTGACGGCGTGCATTTCGTTGACCTCCCCGGATATGGTTTTGCGCGTCGCTCCAAGGCGGAGCGCGAGCGCTGGGCGCGTTTGATCGGCGACTTCTTTGACCTTGATCGCAGCTTCAACCTGGTGGTCTCGCTCGTGGACATCCGTCATGACCCGAGTGCCCTCGACCATCAGATGATTGAGTTTTTGCAGGCAGGCGAGTTCCCCTTCGTGGTGGCGCTCACCAAGGCTGATAAGCTCAGCCGTGGCAAGCAGAACCAGCAGCTTGCCGCCATCCGCAAACAGCTCAATGTGCCTGCGGAAGACATCATCGTGACGAGTTCCGAGACGGGCCTGGGCATAGACAAGCTTAAGGAGCGCATCGCTGCGGCGTGTTTGTAAGCGCAAAGGCTGCGCAGTTTGCGCTGAGAAGCCGTTTTGGCCCCCGTTTGGCGGCAGAAATATGTTCGAGGCTCGAATCGGAAGGTTTTTTAGCAGTCTTCGAGTAACACCCGCTTTTTCGTACGCATTTCCTGCGGCTTTATTGCCCGTAGAGGCTGGTCTACTTGGCGGTTCGCGAAAAACCTTCCGACTCGAGCCTTGAACTTTTTCATGAGAACAATTCCGTACCGTGGAGGGGCCGAGGTCCGTGCCATAAGAGGCTTAGGAGGCGCCGCTTTGGCGAGCGAGCATAGCTCAGCACCACCTACCCGCGGTGCCCGCCACGGTTAGCCTCGCGTCCCTGGCCTGCACGGTTGCGGCCCACAGCATTTGAACCGCGCTTGCCCCGTTGAGCGAATGGGGATTGCTTGCTGGAACCGCGCCGCTCGCTTCGAGTGCGCGTATCGTGTCCGCCCTGCTTGGATGAGCCTTGTGCCTGCCCGCTCGTTCCGGAGCCGCGCTTGCTTCCCCCTCGCTTTCCCGGCCCATGCGGCCGCTGTCCCTTGACGGGCGCGATCAAGCATTTCGGCCCGTAACCGATGAGGTCGGTTCGTCCAGCCTTCTGCAGGGCCTCGCGCACAAGCTCGTAGTTCTCGGGCTTGCGGTATTGGATGAGCGCCCGCTGCAGGGCTTTCTCGTGCGCAGTTTTCGGTACATAGACCGGTTTCATGGTGCGCGGGTCCACGCCGGTGTAGTACATGCAGGTAGACATGGTCGACGGCGTGGGATAGAAGTCTTGCACCTGTTCGGGCATGTAGCCCATGTCGCGCACGTATTCAGCGAGCTCGACAGCCTCGCGAAGCGTGCTGCCCGGATGGCTGCTCATGAGGTAGGGAACCAAGTACTGGTCGCGCCCAAGCTCACGGTTCATGGCGCGGTACTCGCCCACGAAGCGGTCGTAGACGTCACGGCTCGGCTTGCCCATCACCGAAAGCACGGCGTCGCTCACGTGCTCGGGTGCCACCTTGAGCTGGCCTGACACGTGGTGCTCGCAGAGCTCACGCAGGAAGGTCTGGTTGGGATCGGGGTCCGCGAGAACGTAGTCGAAACGGATGCCGCTTCTCACGAAGACCTTCTTCACGCCCGGCAACGCGCGAAGCTCGCGCAGGAGCTGCACGTAGTCGCTGTGGTCGACCTTCATGCTGCGACACACTTTGGGCCAGAGACAGCGCTTGTGCACGCAGGCGCCGCGCGTGAGCTGTTTTGCGCAGGCGGGCTGGCGGAAGTTCGCCGTCGGGCCGCCCACGTCGTTGATGTATCCCTTGAAATCCGGATCCTGCGTGATGCGCCGCGCCTCGGCTAAGAGCGAGCGGTGGCTGCGTGCCTGTACGATACGCCCCTGGTGAAAGGTGAGCGCGCAGAAGCTGCATTCGCCGAAACAGCCGCGGTTGGAGATGAGCGACATCTTTACCTCGGCGAGCGCGGGAACGCCGCCGGCCGCCTCGCAATCCGGATGGTACGTTCGCGTATAGGGGAGGTCGTAAGCCTCGTCGAACGCTTCGGTGGCGAGCGGCTTCGCAGGTGGGTTCTGCACCACGAAGACGTTGTGCGGGTAGGGCTCAACGAGCCGGTTCCCGCTGAACGGGTCCATGTTCTCATATTGCGTGTTAAAGCTGCGGGCGTAGGTGAGGGGGTCTGCTTCGAGCTCGTCCCAAGAGGGCAACACCACGGCGTCATAGACCTCGTCGAGCGAGCGGGTGCGGTACACGGTTCCGTCGATGTAGGTGATCTGCTCGATCGGCAGCCCTGCGTCAAGTGCTTCGGCGAGCTCGATGATGGGGCGTTCCCCCATGCCGTAGATGATAAGGTCCGCGCCAGAATCGAGCAGGACGGAGCGCTTCAGGCGATCCTGCCAGTAGTCGTAGTGGGCGAGGCGGCGCAGGCTCGCCTCAATGCCGCCCAAGATGATGGGCGTGTTCTTGAAGGTGCGGCGGATGAGGTTGCCGTACACGATGGTCGCATGGTCGGGGCGCGCGCCCATGCGGCCGCCGGGTGTGTAAGCGTCGGTGCGGCGGCGGTGCTTGCTCACGCTGTAGTGGTTGACCATGGAGTCCATGTTGCCCGCCGAGACGAGGAAGGCAAGCCGCGGCTCGCCGAGCGCCGCGATGCTTGCGGGGTCGCGCCAGTCGGGCTGGGCGATGAAGCCCACCTTGTACCCGTGCGCCTCGAGCAGTCGGCAGATGATGGCCGCCCCGAAGCTGGGATGATCCACGTAGGCGTCGCCGCAGATGTAGACGAAGTCGCATTGGTCCCAGCCGCGGGCCTTCATGTCGGCGCGCGTGGTGGGGAGGAAGTCTGCTCGTGTGAGGCCGAGCGCCGTGGGGCCCGTGGGGTCGATGTTGGGGGTGTGCGCCGTACCGTGCTTACCCGGCCGCGACGCGCCCTGCGCCGCGCTACCCGCGCGCTTCTGCGGTCGCGATGGCTTCTTTTGCTTGGACGAGGCGTTCTGCATGGTGCTCCTGTTCAGATGTAATGCTCACATCCTAGCAGAGGCGGCATGCAGGCAATGTGTTGAAGCGCTTGGCCGCGAGCCCACGTTTGTCACCGGAGGGCATGCCGCTCACGCTCGCTACAGGTACTCAATCTGCGCGCCCTGGGTGTCGCAGGTGAGGATGTGCGTCTCGCACGTGGGGAACTGCTCGCGCAGGCGCACCTGCAAAAACTTCGCCACAATGGTGTCGTCGGTCACTGCCATGAGCGTGGAGCCCGAACCACTGATCCAGATGGTCTTCGCCCCGCCCTCAAGGCAGGTGGCGCGGATCGCATCGTAGTCGGGAATGAGCTTGCGGCGGTACGGCTCCTGCAGGCGGTCGTCGTTGGCGGCGGCGATAAGCTCGGTGTCGCCGGTTTCGAGCCCCCGCGTGAGTCCCGCGATGCGGCCCATCTGCCACACGGCCGTGCTGAGCGGCACCTCCTGCGGAACAACCTTGCGCGCCTCGCTTGTATGCACCTCGTAAGGCGGGATGATGGTGATGAACCGCAGCCGTTCGCTCACGTTGTAACGAAGGCAGCGCGGCAGCTCGCCCTCGGGGGTGAACGAGCACACGGCGGCGCCAAGGAGCGCAGGCGCAACGTTATCGGGGTGCCCTTCGAGCGCGGTCGCCATGGCGACGAGCTCCTCGCGCGTCACGGTGCGGCGCGTGAGCGCAGCCGCGCCCATGATGCCCGCGACCACGCACGTCGAGCTGGAACCAAGGCCGCGGGCAACGGGAATCTCGGTCTGGATGTCAATAGAGATGGGGAAGGGCTCCATACCCCACTGCTCAAGTGCCTGTTCAAAGGCCACGTAGACCATGTTGTCGCGGTTTTGGAACTCTTCCGGGCAGCCGGTGATCGTGAGCGTATCGGCATGGTCGAAGGTGAAGTGGGAATAGAGCGAGACCGCCATGCCGAGCGTGTCGTAGCCAATACCGAGGTTTGCGCTCGTTGCGGGAACGGTAACTTTGATCATGCGAAATTACCTCTGTCCTAATTTTGCATGGCAGGCGTGCTCGACATAGGAGGCCATGCCGTCCACATCCACCACGTCGTCGTGCAGCACGGCGGCTTGTTGCAGGGTGGCGAGCTGCATAGGCGGGGTGGTGCCGGTCGCCTTAGCCAGGACCTCCATGCAGGCGAAATCGTCCGCGGGCACGTCGAGCCCGAGCGATTCGGCCACGGCGCGCGGGAACTTGTACGGGCTCGCGGTCGAAAGCAGCACGCGGGCGCGGGCCGCGGACGCGGCGGGAACCTGCTCCAAGACGTGGTAGCCGCACGCGGTGTGCGGGTCGATCACGTAGCGGTGGTCGCGCCAGCAGGAGCCGATGGCCGCGCGGACCTTGTCCTCATCTGCCCAGCCGCAGGCGAACACCTCTTGGATGCGGGCGAGGAGCTCGGCGGGCACCTCGTAGCGGCCCTCATGGGCAAGCTGCTCCATGAGCGAGGCCACGAGCTCGCAGTCGCCGTCGCTCAGGTAGTAGAGCATGCGCTCGAGGTTGCTGGAGATGAGGATGTCCATGCTCGGCGAGATGGTGGTGAAGAACGGGCGCTTGCGGTCGTAGACGCCGGTGGTGAGGAAGTCGTAGAGCACGTTGTTCTTATCGCTCGCCACGATGAGCTTGGCAACGGGCAGGCCCAGGAGCTTGGCGTAGTAGCCGGCGAGCACGTCGCCGAAGTTGCCCGTGGGCACGCAGAACTCGACCTCGTCGCCCGCCTCGATGGCACCGGCGCGCAGAAGCTGCGCGTATGCGGCGAAGTAGTAGACAACCTGCGGCACTAGGCGCCCAACGTTGATGGAGTTAGCGCTGCTGAGCACCACGCCGCGCTCGGCCAGGCGCTCTGCAAGCTCGCGGTCGGCGAAGATACGCTTGACGGCGCTCTGGGCGTCGTCGAAGTTGCCGCGCACGCCGCACACCGAGACGTTATCGCCCGTTTGGGTGGTCATCTGGAGCTCCTGAACGCGGCTCACCTTGCCCTCGGGGTAGAAGACGGTGATGCCTGTGCCGGGAGCGTCCGCAAAACCGGCGAGCGCGGCCTTGCCCGTGTCGCCCGAGGTGGCGGTTACGATCATGATGCTCTCTGCCGGAGTATCCGAGGCACTTCCCGTCCGCGCCATGAGGCGCGGCAGCATCTGCAAGGCCACGTCCTTGAAGGCGCTCGTGGGGCCGTGGAAGAGCTCAAGCACGAAGGGCTGGCCGTCCTCTTCGGCCTCATGGCCAACAAGGGGCACGAGGGGGGTGACTTCGGCCGAGGCGAAGGTGCCATCGTACGCTTCATGCACGCACGCGGCGATTTCATCCGCTGTGTAATCAGGTAGTAACAATTGGAGCACCGAGTTCGCAATGTCTGCATAGGACTGCTCGGTAAGGCCTGTTACGTCGAGTTTTTCCGAACCGAGCGCGTCCGAGACGAAAAGCCCGCCGTCTGGTGCGATTCCTGTGCGAATCGCTTCCTTAGCTGTGCACGACACCGCACGTGAACGTGTACTATGATACGAATTCATGTGAAGCTCCTCGTAGGCCCCGGTGTTAGCAATACGCTCATGGTATCAGAGCGCATATGCGTCCGGTGGCTGGGTCAGAAAGGTAACCTCTTCGTTATGATTAAGATTGCCAAGTTCGGAGGCTCGTCGGTAGCCGACGCCAAGCATTTCCGCCAGATCAAGAAGATCGTCGACGCCGATCCTTCCCGCCGTTTCGTGGTGGTTTCCGCTTGCGGGCGCCGCTACAAGTCCGATGCCAAGGTCACCGACCTGCTGTATCTTGTGGCCGCGCACGTGCGCTACCACGTGTCGTGCGACGATCTGCTCGAAGACATCGGCAAGCGCTATTTCGATATCGCCGAAGAGCTGGGGCTCAACTATCCCATTCACGAGGAATTTGCGGCCTTTGCCGAGCGGGCTCGTGCCGGGGAGCTTACGACTGAGGAGCTCGTGAGCCGCGGCGAGTACTTTACCGCCCAGCTGATGGCCGAATACCTGGGCCTGCCGTTCCTCGACGCCGCCGACGTCGTTGCCTTCCACCACGACGGCTCGCTTTCCATGACCCGCACGCACGCGCTCATCCAGGAACGGGGCATTCCGGGCGGCTTCGTGATGCCGGGCTTCTACGGCGCCACGCGTGAGGGGCAGATCAAGCTGCTCGATCGCGGTGGCGGCGATATCTCGGGCTCGATTCTTGCCAAGTGCCTGGATGCCGATCTGTATGAGAACTGGACCGATGTCTCCGGCTTTCTCTCCGCCGACCCGCGCATCGTCGAGCATCCCCAGCCCATCGGCCGCATCACGTACCAGGAGATGCGCGAGCTTTCGTACATGGGTGCGAGCGTCCTGCACGAGGAGGCCGTATTCCCCGTCATGGAGGCGGGCATTCCCATCGCGGTGAAGAACACCAACCGCCCGCTCGACCCCGGAACGATCATCTCCGACCGCGAGGACTTCGTTTCCGACGAGCCCATCATCACGGGTGTAACGGGCAAGCGGAACTTTGTAGCGGTGCACATCTTCAAGGACCACATGTCCAACGAGGTCGGCTATCTGCGCCGCGTGCTCTCGATCTTCGAGCGCTATCGCGTGTCGATCGAGCACATTCCCTCGGGCATCGATTCGTTTGCCGTGGTGGTGCAGGGCTCGGATGTGAAGGACTCGCTCTGGTCGATCGTGGCCGACATCAAGACCGAGGCCACGCCCGATAGCATCAAGGTCGTGGACAACCTCGCACTCATCTCCACGGTGGGCCGCAACATGATTGGCCGTCCGGGTGTGTCGGGCAGCCTGTTTGCGGCGCTTGGCCAGGAGGGAATCTCCATCCGCATGATCGCGCAGGGCTCCGACGAGATCAACATCATCGTGGGCGTGCGCGACGACGATTTCGAGCGGGCCATTCGCGCTATTTACCGGGCGTTTTCCGATGGCGACCACCTGCTGGAGCTCTCGGACCTCAAGCGGGCCGAGGAAGAGGCCCGCGCCGAGGCGGCGGTGCTCGCGAATCGCTAGGCCCGGGCGCTGCATGGGGCGCGGGCGTTTGCGACCCACCTGTTCCGGAATCCTCACGAGTTGGTGCTACCCAGCCGGGCTGGATGTTCTCGAAGCGGAGAGCCCGGCCCGGCTGGATGCTTTTTTTGGCAGGCAACGCGCAGAATCGTTCACAAACGTGCCGAATATCGTTCGCAAACGTGACGAGTGTGGTCGACTCGCCACACTCAGCACGTTTGTGAACGGTTTATGGACAGAGAGCAGGCTGCCGCGCTCGTTCTCTGGATTTTTCTCTCGCGAGTACCTGTGCTTGTTTTCTAAATGGAAACATGGGCACGGTACACTCGCTTAACTGGACAAACGCAGCGGCGAAACATAGCGGCAAAACATGGCACCGCGAGCCTGCGCAGGGCGCGCGAGCTGCTGGCGCGGGCACAACGGGAGGAACTCATGAAGCAGTACACGATCGCCATCTTGGGTGCGACGGGCGCGGTGGGCACGCAGATGCTCCAGTGCCTCGACGAGCAGGAGATTCCTGTTGGCGAGTTGCGTCTGCTGGCAAGTGCGCGCAGCGCGGGCAAGACGGTGGAGTTCCGTGGGGCAACCGTCACCATCCAAGAGGCGTGCCCCGAGGCGTTCGAGGGCTGCGACTTCGTGCTCGGCGCGGCGGACGACGCCATTGCCAAAGAGCTGCTGCCCGAGGCCGTGAAGGCCGGTGCTGTGGTGGTGGATAACAGCCATGCCTTCCGCATGGACCCCGAGGTGCCGCTCGTGGTGCCCGAGATCAACGGCGCCGATGTTGCCTGGCACAAGGGCATCATCGCAAATCCCAACTGCGCGACCATCATCGGGCTCGTGCCCACGTGGCCGCTTCACCAGCTCGCGGGCGTGACGCGCATGGTCGTGTCGACGTACCAGGCTGCGAGCGGCGCCGGTGCTCCCGGCATGGCGGAGCTCGAGGCGCAGATGGCGGCGCTTGGCCGCGGGGAAGAGCTGCCCGAGCCCCGCGCGTTCGCGGCGCAGCTGGTGAGCAACCTCATTCCGCAGATTGGCGGTTTCAAGGAAGAAGGCTACACCTCGGAGGAGATGAAGCTCCAGAACGAGGGTCGAAAGATCATGCACCTGCCGGAGCTCCGCGTGAACTGCACCTGCGTTCGCGTGCCGGTGCTGCGCTCGCATTCCGAGAGCATCACGCTTGAATTCGAGCGCGATATCACGCTCGAGGAGGCGCGCGAGGCGCTTGCCGCCGCACCGGGTGTGAAGCTCGTGGACGACCGCGAGGCCGAGAACGCGCACGACCGCTTCCCCATGCCCATCGATACCTCTGACCAGGACCTTATCTGGGTGGGCCGTGTGCGCCGCGATATCTCGAACCCCGAGCCCAACCGCGGTATCACCTTCTGGTGCTGCGGCGATCAGATTCGCAAGGGCGCCGCGACCAACGCCGTGCAGATCCTGAGGCTCCTGATCGGCTAGCTGCATGAAGGCCGTCCGAACGCCTGCTGGGACGTCGGTATGCCCCCGCGCTCGGTGTAGGGCGAATGCCTTTTCAACTTTTGGGCACTTCAACGAGGGCGGGCCGAGTATCCGCGATAGATGGTGCCCGTCTACCTGCGGAAACGATATCGCCATATGCTCCTATATACGGGAGGCCGCGCTGGAAGTGCCCAAAAGTTGAAAGGCTCCGCGGGGCGCCCCTTTCCTGCGGCGCGATGAGCTGCTATCCCGGTGCCCCGCAGCCGCTCTGAGGCAGCTGTGAGACAACTGTGCCGGGTCAAACTGTCTCAGAGTGAGACGACTGTGCCGGGTCAAACTGTCTCAGAGTGAGACAACTGTGCCAGGTCAAACTGTCTCAGAGGCTATCGTGTGTTGTATGAAGGAGCGGCCCGTATGCCGGCTCGTACCCCGCGCCGTTGCCCAGCACACCTTACTCCGCTTACTCCGGGCTCTTGAGCGCCTCGACCATATCGATGCGGGCGAGCATGCGGTTGGTGATGAGGCTTACGGCGAGCGCGAACACGATGGAGAACGCCGCTGCGAGCGCGTAGCACCACGGGTCCACCACCACGTCAAAGAAGATCGACGGCATCTTGAGGATGTACGTGAAGCTCTCGGAAAGCGCCCAACCGGCGGGCAGGCCAACCAGGATGCCGAGGCTTGTGAGCACAAGCGTCTCTTTGTTGATGTACGTGCGCACCTCGCCCGCCCGGAAGCCGAGCACCTTGATGGTGGCAATCTCACGCTCGCGCTCGCCGATGTTCACCGTGGAGAGGGTGAACAGAACTACGAAGGCGAGACCGGCTGCCAGACCGATGACAACGTAAACGACCACGTTGATCAGCGTGAAGCTCTGCTCGAATTGCTCGCGCATCTTGGCCACGCTCGTGATGCTCAGGAAGATGTCATCACCCTCGAGTTCGTCGGCGAACGCGCGCTGCTCGGTGTCGCCGCCGGTAAGGTGCGCGAAGAAACCGTTGAACTCGAGCGTACCGAAGAGCTCCTCATAGGCGTCTTCGGTCATATAGATGGCATTACCCAGGTAATTGCGGGTGATGGACTCGACCGTTACCTCGGCCTTGTTGAGGGCGCTCGTGGTGATGCTCGCTGTGTCGCCCGCGCTTAGGCCGAGCACCGTCGCAGCGTTGTTGGTTATAACAACGCCAGTGTCGTCGAGGCTGATGGGGCCGCCCTCAAGCGTTTGCAGCGACACGTAATCGCTGATTTGCATGCCGCTTGGGATGATGTAGAGCTGCATGCTCTCCTTGCCGCCTTCGTACTCGACGGTGATGGTGTCTACGCCAATGGCTTCGAGGTCCGTGACCTCATCCGCGCCTTCGAGCACGTTGCGCGCCGCCTCGAAGTCGTCGGCCGAGGTGACCGCCATGAGGTCGTAGCGGTAGATTTGCTCGTACTGGCGCGGTGCAAGCGACTCGACGGTGTTCTTAATCGAGAAGCCGCAGATGAGGAGCGCCGTACAGCCCATGATGCCGAAGATGGTCATGGCGAGGCGCTTCTTATAGCGGAAGAGGTTGCGCGCGGTCACTTTGTTGAGGAACCCGAGGCGCCGCCAAAGCGGGCGGATATGCTCGAGGAAAATGCGCGATCCCGCTCGCGGCGCGCGTGGGCGCATGAGCGACGCGGGCGATTCGGTGAGGTCCTTGCGGCAGGTGATGAACGTCGCCCCCGCGATGCCTGCCACGAACGCCACGATGCCAAGGACGGCGTAGAACAGGTCGAAGTGCAGGCTGAAGAGGGGCAGCAGGTACATGGCCTGGAAGATATAGAACAGCACGTAGGGGATGACCACAAACCCAGCGATATCGCCGATGATGCCGCCGATGAGCGCCGCGGAACCCGTATAGATGAGGTACTTGGAGAGGATGCGCGCGTTCGAGTAGCCGAGCGCCTTGTAGAGGCCAACGAGCCCGCGCTCCTCTTCTACCATGCGCGTCGCCGTGGTGAGGCTCACAAGAATGGCTACAACGAAGAAGATGACCGGGATGATGCGGGCAATGGCCTCGATGGATGATGCATCGGAATCGACGCTCGAGAAGCTGCCGAGGGCGCTGCGGTCCTGCACGTACCAGGTGGCGCTCTCGACCTCATCTACTTGCGCGCGGGCGTCGGCGATCTGCTGCAGGGCATCGGCGCGCTCTGTCTCAAAGGTGGCACGGCCCTCGTCAAGCTCGGCTTGGGCGTCGGCAAGCTGGGACAGGCCTTCGTCGATGGTCTGCTGAGCGTCGGCAAGCTGGGCGAGTGCTGAGGCACGTTGTGTGGCGAGCTCCGATTGCGCAGCATCGAGGAGCCCGAGACCGCTTTGCGCGGTGGCGAGGCCGGCGCGGGCGTCGCGCTCGGCTGCATCGAGCGCTTTGAGCCCGGCATTGATCTGGGCTCGGGCCCCCTCGAGGCCTCCGTCGATTTGTGCGATCGCCGCGTTGACTTGGGCGAGGCCGGAGGCAGCTTGGCCCATGCCCTGAGCGAGCTGGGCGACTGTGCTCTCTTCGCCCCCGGCGGTGAGTTGCTGCAGTTGCTCTTGCGCCTGCTCAAGCTGCGCAATCACGCTCGGTAGGTCGTCGTAGTGAATGGTTATGTCGCCATAGGAAAGCACGAGCGCTTCGGTGATCGCCACGCGTTCCTGCGTGATCGTAGTTTGTTCGTTGGCGAGTGTCTCCTGCTCGGCGCTGAGCGTTTGCTGCTCTTCTTGCAGGGTAGTCTGCTCGTCGAGTAGCTCGGTGCGCTGGGCGTCGCCATCGGGGGGTGATGCTAGTTCGGCTTCAATTTGGGCGAGGCGCTCATCGATAGCCGCTTGGCGGTCGGAGATCTCGCCGGCGCGTGCCGCAATCTCTTGTAGGCGCTCATCGATCTCGGTGCGGCGTACAAGCTCGGGCGCGTACTGGGCCTCCATAATTTGCTGGCCGAGTCGTGCAAGACTGAGCAGTTGCGAGACCTCGCTAGCGTAGGCGTCGACGGCATTGATGAAGGCCTGCTCCTCGGCAACGGGCTCTTCCGTTCCTGTCCAGGAGGAGAGCGTGTTCCAGGTCGCGGCCAGCTCGGCGCTGGCGGCGATTTGGTCGTTGCTGAGCCTGCTCACGAGCTCGTCGCCTCGCTGCTTGGCTTCGGCCGCGCCTGCTTCTGCTTGATATTTCGTGTCTGCAAGCGCATCGAGGCTGTCGAGCTGCCCGTTCAACTCGCTGCGCGTCTGGTCGATCGTCGCCAAGCCTTCGCGTGCTTGCTCGATGCCGTCAAGCGCTGCTGCGCGCTGCTCATCGATGGTTGCCTGGGCGTCGTTCAGCTCGCTAAGGGCGTTGGCACGCTGCGTGTCGAGTTCCTGTTGCCCGGCGAGCGCATCGGCGAGGCTCTCGTCAATCGTTGCCTGCCCATCGATGAGCTCCCGCTCGGCATCGGCAAGCTGCTGGCGAGCGTCGGCTTCGCTTACAGCGATCTCGTCAAGGGCATCCGACTTGATCTCTTCGGTGCGTGCGCGCTCGCGCTGGGGTGCCAGGTCTTCAACACGGCTCTGGACCTCGTCCACGCGTGCCTCATATTCACTCGAATACGAGGAGAGCCCTTCGGTTCCCGAAACGGTGAGGTAGACAACGGTATAGGAGCTTGTATCGGCCACGGCGCTTTCGTCTACGAAGAACGTGTAATCGCTCGAGGTGCTCGCGCGAAACGCGATGGGGCCTTCAGGCTGCGTGATATTGGTTGGGTCGATGACCGCGCCAACGATGGTATACGTGCCGCCGGGAATGAGCGGGTCGTCGGCGGAGCCCTGCTCGTCGTCCGATTCGCCTGGATCCGCTTCGCTTCCGGTGTCTGCGCTCGTGTTGAGGTCGGAAAGTCCTGTGGGGTCTTCTGCAACGGCATCCTCGAAGGTCACGGTGTCACCGATCGATTTGTTCGCCGCGTGCAGGTAGTTTTCCGTGACCGCGATTTCGTTCGGCGCGTCGGGAAGCGAGCCCTCCACCACATACGGTTCGTTGATGCCAGAGCTGAGCAGCGTCTTGAGCATTACGGTCGAGCGGATGCCATCGACGTCGGTGTAGGTTTCGATCTCGTAGCCGCCCTCCGCCACGGCGACGCCTTCGATGCCGGCGAGTTCATCGACGTCGTCCTGGGTGAGACCGAGCGTCGATTGCACCGAGATATCGTAGAGATGCTGGCGTTCGTAGAGCGCCTCGGCCGATTCGCGCAGGTCGAGGCAGGCGATGGAGAGCCCGGTGAGCATCGTGGCGCCAAGCGCGCAAATCGCTACGATGGAAAGATAGCGTTTCTTGCTGCCGCCGATCGTGCGCAGGATGTCCTTGGAAAACGCCCTCATCGCTCGCCCCTACCACTCGATGCGCTCGATGGGCGTTGGGTTCGGATTGAGCTTCATGTCGGTCACGCGGCCACTCTTGAAGCGAATGAGGCGGTCGGCCATGGGGGCGAGGGCAGAGTTGTGCGTGATGATGATGACGGTGATGCCATCGCGCCGACAGGTATCTTGGAGGAGCTGCAAGATCTGCTTGCCTGTTTGGTAGTCGAGGGCGCCCGTGGGCTCGTCGCAGAGCAGGAGCTTGGGGGCCTTGGCGATAGCGCGAGCGATGGAGACGCGCTGCTGCTCGCCGCCCGAAAGCTGGGCGGGGAAGTTGCCCAGGCGCTTGGCGAGGCCCACCTTGCAGAGGGATTCCTCGGCATCGAGGGCGTTGGCGCACACCTGTGCCGCGAGCTCGACGTTTTCGAGCGCGGTGAGGTTGGGGACAAGGTTGTAGAACTGGAACACGAAGCCCACGTCGGTGCGGCGGTACTCCACGAGCTCGCGTTCGGTTGCATGGGTGATGTTGCGCCCGTCGACCATGACCGTTCCCGACGTGGCTGTGTCCATACCGCCCAAGATGTTGAGCGCCGTGGTTTTGCCAGCGCCGGATGCGCCGAGAATGACGGCAAGCTCGCCGCGCTCGACGGTGAAGTTCGCGCCATCAAGCGCGTTGATCTGCGACTCGCCTGCGCCGTATGTTTTAACGACGTCGTTGAACTCGATGTATGCCATGGGTCCGCCTAGCTATGTCGTGCTGCGATATTACTCGACAGCATGTTGTCTAAATGTAGTATAGTGGCGGCGTAGGGGGAAGGCGAGGAATGTTCGACACATGGAAACGAATTGTCGAGCGATGGGGGCCGCCATGAGAAAGCAGCCGCAGGTGACCGAACAGACGCGGGCGAATCTTATGCAGGCGTTCTGGGATCTTTACCTCGAAAAACCAATTGAGAAGATCACCATACGGGAGATTACGGATCGCGCGGGCTACAACCGTGCGACGTTCTACCTGTATTATCGCGACGTGTACGATTTGTTCGACCAGCTTGAAGAGAGCATTTTGGGCCAGGTCCGGCAGCTGGTCAACGATCGCCTCCTAGGGGAGGAGACGCTGGACTTTACGCACCATATGGGGTTCATCCTTGAGCTTGCCCAGCGATTTGCGACCTACATGCCGAAACTGCTTACGAGCGATCCGTCGTTTTCGGCGCGGCTTAAGGTCATCATCGCCCCGCTGCTCGACCGGTTCATCCTGCCGGCGCGTAACCTTTCCGAGGAGGAGCGCTACCTTGTACGTGAGTTCTACACGAGCGGCGTGCTGAGCGCCATTATCGCTTGGATGATGACCGATCCAGCCGAGCGCATGCCCATCGACCGGCTTATTGCGCTTATCGTGAAGGCGGTTGGGCTCTAGCCGGCTTTGGCTGTTCTGGCATGCGGGCGGTGCTGGCCGGGACTGCGCAGCCCTGGTCATTCTGGTGCTGGGGCGATGCGGCTGGGAGACGTCGCCGGCCTGCGGAACTGCCCGGCTGGTTCGGCCTGCGGAGCTGCCCGACCGGCTTTCCGTGCCGGGATGAGCTTCGACGTCGGATCGCGAAGCTGCCTAGCTGGCTCGCCGTGCCGGGATGAGCTTTCTAGTTCTCGAGCCCTTGCTCCGCCTTGCGAATGATGCTGTCGTAGTTCTCAATCTTATAGTTGAGGCGATCGAGGCCCGCTTGCATCTCGTTGATGCGTTCCTGCACGAGATCGCGCTGCTCTTCAAGGAGCGCCTTGCGTGCGGCGACGGTGGAGTCGCCCTCGGCAAAGAGCTGCATGTACTCGATGAGCGCCTCGATGGATACGTTGGCGCCGCGCATGCACTTGATGAACTGGATGCGCGCGCAATCCGCCTCGCTGTAATCGCGGATGCCGCTCTCGTTGCGTCGTACGTGCTCAAGGAGCCCGATGCGCTCGTAATAGCGCAGGGTGTCCGCGCTGATGTCGTACTTTTTGGAAACTTCCGCAATGCGCATGGTGGTTCTCCTTCTGTTCGCTCACTGTACACCATAGTGCTTGAAGCGAACTCCAAGTCAAGAGACGCGTTAGGTTGGTCCTCGCGAGGGTTGCGCCGGGCTATTCGGGCGCTTTCGAACTTGAAATGTGGCGGTTGGAGGTGCTCTTGCAGAGTTCGTTCCACTATTGGGAATATCTTTTTCAAATGCCTGGAGTATTCGTTTACCACGTGAAACGAATCCTGCGGTTTTGTTAGTACGAACGAGCTGTGGCCACGGTTTGTAGAAAAGAAGTTCCCAAAAGTGGAACGAACCTTGTTTGGAGGGCTCGTTCAGCAAAAATGCCCTGTCGCAGAGTGAAATTTGGCGAATGCCTACTCTGTGACAGGGCGATTTTTAGACGCAGGGCGTGGCGGGCGCGTAGCGTCGGCGCGGTGTGCGGCGCGCGCTGCAAAGCAGAGCGGGCGTACTGCGGCCGCGCGAGACGAGGTCGCAGTACGCGATGTGCGTCGCTTACTCGTCGCCGAAGCTGATGCCGAGCGCTTTTGCCTCGCGCACGAGATCGCTTTCGGGGTCGACGTACTTAAGCTTGCCGGCAACATCTTCAAGGGGCACGCGGCACATGTGGCGATCGCGCTGCGCGACCATGAAGCCGAACTCGCCTTCGAGGCAGCCGAGCGCCGCCTCCACGCCGCACTGCGTGGCGAAGATGCGGTCCTGAGCATCGGGGATGCCGCCGCGCTGGGTATGGCCGGGGATGGCAACGCGGGTCTCGCGTCCGGTCTTCGACTCAATCTCCTTAGCGATGTCGTACACGATCGACGGGCTCGTGCGAGCCGCTACCTTCTTCTTATATTCCTTCTTGGACAGCGCGGCGTCCTCTTTGGAGATGGCGCCCTCCGCCACCGCGATGATGGTGAAACGGCTGCCCGTTTCCATGCGCTTTTCGATGGTCTTGATCACGTTGTCCATGCTGTACGGAATCTCGGGAATCAAGATTACGTCTGCACCGCCGGCAACGCCCGCGTACAGCGGGATCCAGCCAACCTTGTGGCCCATGATCTCGATCACGAATACGCGGCCATGTGAGCTCGCGGTGGTGTGAATGTCGTCGATGCACTTGGTGGCGATCTCCACGGCGCTCGTGAAACCGAACGTCATCTCGGTTCCCCAGGTGTCGTTGTCGATGGTCTTGGGCAGTGCGATAACGTTGAGGCCCTCCTGCGATAGGCGGTTTGCCGTCTTGGTGGAGCCGTTGCCGCCCAGCATGAAGAGGCAATCGAGGTTGAGGTCGTGATAGGTCTGCTTCATGGCGGGAACCTTCTCCACGCCGTCGGCCTCGGGCGTGTCGATGCGCTTGAACGGCGTGCGGCTCGTTCCCAGGATGGTGCCGCCGCGCGTGAGGATGCCGCTGAAGTCGTGGGCATCCATCTTGCGATAGCGCCGATAGATCATGCCCTGGTAGCCGTCCTCAAAACCGTAGATCTCGACGGGCTCAGAGCTCTTGTTGATGAGCGTCTTGACGATGCCGCGCATGGTGGCGTTGAGAGCCTGGCAATCGCCGCCACTGGTGAGCAAGCCAATTCGAAGTGTCATGATGATCCCCTTCCCCGGAGTGATGCATGCGTTAAGTGTACTCCGAGTGAGTCATATTGGGACGGGGTTGTTTTGACGCAGCCATATTGGAATGTGGGCGGCGCGCCTTATAGGGGAGGTGCAGTGCAATGAGCCAAGGTTGCCCTGTCCTGAGTCAAAACGGACCCGTCCCAATATGACCGGCGGGGGTGCGGATGAGTCAAAACGGACCCGTCCCAAAATGACTCAAAATGGTTTACGCATCTGTCCAATAGTCCTGCCGAAGCTCTTGCCGATCGCGGCATCCGGTTTTGCGCAGGATGTTGTGAATGTGCACCTTAACCGTGCTGAGCGAAAGCGAGAGGGCCGAAGCGATGTTCTGGTTGTCCATGCCGCCCAATACCATGCGCAGTACTTCTTGCTCGCGCGGAGAAAGCTTGTGGCGCTTGGCGTAAAGCGGCAGATGCGCCTCTACAAAGTCTTCCTGTTGCTCCGTTTGTCGCTGCGGAGGGTTTTCGAACCTCAGCGAAAGGCTTATGAGCGCGCTGCGGCACGCAACGAGCATGCAGCAGAGCATGAGAGCGTTCTCCGAGTAATTGCGCTCGGGCGCGACGGCGCGCAAATCCATGATGAAGCCCGTGGGATTCGGGCCCAGGAAAAACGCGGCGTCTTCGATGACCATGCCGGCTCCGAGCGCCCAGAGCACGAGATAGATCCATTTGGCGCGCGCGATGCGCTTTCGCTCGAAATCGTCGCGAGTAAAGACGTAGCGTGCTCCTGTATACAACAGCATCCAAGCAAGGAAAACCGCACGCGGCGTATAGAAGATGAACCGCGCCAGGTTGTCGTCTTCCGGCAACGGAACGATGAGGGCGATGATGCTCACCGCGGTGAACACCAGGCACGGGATGACTCGCATCTTCAAGCTGCTATGCCCGAGGTATTCGCAGATAACGAGCCAGAACGTTGACATGAAGCCGACGCCGGAGACGATGGTGGCGATCGAGCGCACCGCGATATAGAGCTGGTCGTGCCACATATGTCCGAAGCCGACGATGTTGTCTTGGAAAACCCAGGCAACGTCGAAGAAGTAGAAAAAGAATCCCACGGCGCCCAGCAGGAAGAGCTGTCGGCGTGATACCAAGTACGCCGAGAGGCACACGGCAGACGTCAGGATGGAGGCGAGCAGCACGAAGAGCGTGAAATGGAGAACGACGAAGTCCATAGCTGCACCCCCCCTAGATGCTTTGAAGCGCGATGCCTGCCGGCACGTCAACGCCACGCGTGGCTATGCCGCTCAGGTTATTCATCATAGAGAACTTTTCATGCAAGATGGCCGTGTTCTCTGCGAGCGGTCGGGCGTGGAGGCTGGGCGGAGATAATGAGTCTTTGCCGATATACCTGCGGTTTATTGCGGGTTTAGGGCCCTTCTGCGCAAAGCTAGAACTCAATTACGTCCCTTGCTACATCTTGCTTAGCCCTTTCCGCATGCATCCATCTCGCCGTAGATTCGTGCTGAGGCGGAAGGCGCGGTGCCGTGCCGGCTGTATGGGGTTAGCGCTTCCTCATTGCCTTCTCGCCTCGTTGGCTGTAAGGGCTGTTCTGCAAAACCTGATCTGTGGGCCGTGCCGAGCAGCTTGGTCGATAGGGGCGCATGAAGCGCGCCGGAAGTCCAGGGAGGGGCGATATCTATGGAAGAAGCTACTGTTAAACAGGAAGTCGGGCGCAAGGGCATTGGGCTTTTCGGCCTTATCGGTATGGTGGTGAGCTCGTGTATCGGATCGGGCGCGTTCGCCATCACCGGCCAGTTGTCGCAGGTCGCTTCGCCCGGAGCGGCGCTCATCGCATGGCTCATCGTAGGCGTGGGCTTTTTGGCTCTGGCGCTCTCGCTCAATAACCTTGGGGCTCGTCGTCCCGATCTTCCGGGTATTTTCTCGTATGCGCAAGAGGGTTTCGGACCTTTTGCCGGTTTCATCTCCGGCTGGGGCTACTGGCTTTCCGCATGGCTCGGCAACGTTGCCTTCGCAACGATGATGATGTCCACGCTCGGTTACTTCTTCCCAGCGTTCCTTCCGGGAAATACGGTGCCCTGCATCGCCATCGCGTCGGTGGTCATGTGGCTGCTCACCTATTTCGTCATTCGCGGTGTAGAGAGCGCCTCGGTGCTCAACGCGGTCGTGATGGTGTGCAAGGTGGCTTCGCTTGCCGTGTTCATCATCTTCTCGGTGTTCATGTTCAACGCGGGGGTGTTTACTGCTGATTTCTGGGGAACGGTCTATAACAACGCGGTCGCTGCGGGTTCGGCCGGCGCAGATGCGGTTGCGCTGGGGGATGTGCCCCAGCAGATCATCAACTGCCTCATCATCATGATGTGGGTGTTCGTGGGCGTCGAAGGCGCTTCGGTTATGTCGTCGCGCGCCGCGCGCAAGAGCGATGTGGGCAAGGCGACGGTCATCGGCCTCGTTTGCCTGCTTGCCGTCTACATCGGTTGCTCCGTGCTGCCGTATGGCTACATGCCGTATAGCGAGATTGCCATGCTCGATTACCCTGCAATGCTCTATGTCTTCGAGGACATGGCGCCGGGCTGGGGTGGCGCGTTCATCTCGATTGCCATCATCATCTCGATCCTTGGCTCCTGGCTTTCCTTCACGATGCTTCCGGCCGAGACGACGTCCGAGATGGCGGAGGCGAAGCTGCTCCCCGCTTCGTGGGGTGCCCTGAACAAGAAGGGCGCTCCGCAGATGAGCCTTGTTGTGGTGGGAGGCTGCACCCAGGCGTTCATGCTGCTGTTGCTGCTTTCGGCCGATGCCTACGACTTCGCCTATTCCATGTGCACGGTCTCGATCGTCATCACCTGGGCGCTCGCGGCGATGTACCAGGTCAAGCTTTCTGGCGAACGTCATGAGGCGGGCCAGCTTGCCATAGGTTTGGTGGCGTCGGTGTTCCTGGTGGTCGGCGTGCTCTTTAACGGCTGGTCGTTCCTGTTGCTCACCTGCGTGGGCTACATCCCCGGGTTCGTGGTTTACGCTAAGGCGCGTAAGGACCAGGGAGAGGGCCTGGGCCGCATCGATAAGGTGGGCATCGTGGTGGTCACCGCTTTGGGCGTGCTCTCGCTCGTGCTGCTCGGCATGGGAATCATCAGCTTGTAACCACTGCAATCAACGCAATTGGGCTGCTAGAAAGGATTGAAGATGAAGATTGCAACCATCGGCGTGGAGGACTGGCTCAACGTTTACGAGAAGAACGCGACGGTGGATATTGCCCAGTCGACCATCGCGTCGCTCACCATGGACGAGATCTTGCGACTCGACGGCACGGATGGCGCCGGTTTTTACGAGCAGCTTGGCCGGGAAAAGATGAACTACGGCTGGATCGAGGGCTCGCCCGACTTCAAAGCGGAGGTGGCGAAGCTTTACGAAAACGTCGAGCCTGAGAACATCTTGCAGACGAATGGCGCTACCGGCGCGAACCTTCTCGCCCTTATGACGCTCGTGGAACCGGGCGACCACGTGATCGCGGAGTATCCAACCTACCAGCCGCTGTACGAGATTCCCCGCACGCTCGGGGCGGATGTGGAGTACTGGCATATTCAGGAGGAGCTTGGCTGGCAGCCGGATATTGCCGAGCTCGAGCGGCTCGTGAGGCCGAATACCAAGCTCATCTGCATTAACAACGCGTCAAATCCGCTCGGCACCGTGCTCTCGCGCGAGACGCTTGAGCGAATTGTCGAGATTGCGCGTTCGGTGGGCGCTTATGTGCTTTCGGACGAGGTGTATCTGCCGCTGGAGGATACGGATTCATTTGTTTCCATGGCCGATCTGTACGACCGCGCCGTGGTGACGAACAGTATTTCCAAGACGTACTCGGTGCCGGCCGCGCGCATTGGCTGGACGGTGTCGAATGCCGAGGTGGCGGACCGGATTCGCACGTACCGCGACTACACGCTCATTTGCGGAGGTGTGTTCAACGACGCTTTGGCGGTCCATGTGCTGCGTAATCGCGAGCGGATTATGGAGCGTAACCGCGCTATCGTTTTAGGCAACCGAGACATTGCGCAGGCTTGGGTGGATGAGGAGCCGCGCGTGCGCTGGGTTTCGCCCAAGGGGGTGTCTACGTCGTACATCCAGTTCGATATCCCTATGGACGACGAGGAGTTCTGCCTGAAGCTCCTGCGCGAGCGCGGCGTGCTGTTGGTGCCGGGTAGCCGGTTCGAGCTGCCCTGCGGCGCGCGTTTGGGCTACTGCGCATCTGAGGAGACGCTTCGTCGTGGCTTGGCGCTGCTTTCGGAGGCGCTGCGCGAATTCGACTGAGTCATTTTGGGACGGGTCCGTTTGGCCATTTTGGGACGGGTCCGTTTTGACTCATTCTGTCGCTATCTGAAAACCGCCGTCGGGATCAAACGTCCTGGCGGCGGTTTCTTGTTCGCGTTATGGGGCGGGGGCGTCACGCGTGCGGCGGAAGTTTCTGTGATGGGCCGGGGCAAGCACGGGCGACCAGAACAGCCGCGATGAGCCGGGGCCTCCGCGATGAGTCAAAACGGACCCGTCCCAAAATGACCGGCGGGGTGCGGATGAGTCAAAACGGACCCGTCCCAAAATGACCAAAATGACTCAAAATGACCTTACAGCAAGCTGGTGATGTCGCGGACGATTCCCTCGACGGTGACGCCGTTCTGCTCAAGCAGCTTGCGAGGGTCGAAGCGGTCGTGGAAGTGGTTATCGATGCCGTAGCAGCGAACGCGCACGTCACGGTCGCTCAGGCGTCGGGCGATCTTTTCGCCCCATCCGCCGGCGAGGACGCCGTCTTCCAGCGTGACAACAACGCGGTGCCGATCGGGCAGGGAAGAAATGAGCTCCTCGTCAAATTCCGAGGCGAAGCGCGGGTTGACGAGTGTGGCTTGGATCCCATGCTCAGCAAGGGCAGCTACGACCCGTTCGCCAAGCTCGAAGAAATCGCCCAAGGCGAGTACGGCAACATCCTGGCCATGCTTCACGACACGGTATGTCGGCTTGGAGAAATCGGGCGCATCGTCAAGATCGGCCACAAGGTCGGGGCGCGAAACGGGTTTGGTCCCCGGCACGCGAATCACGACGGGCAGCTCGCGCTGGCCAAGCGACCAGTCGAGCATAAGCAGGTATTCCTCGACGCAGGTTGGGGCGAACACGCGCAGGTTGGGCAAGCTCCCCAGCATGGCGAGGTCAAAATAGTTGAGATGCGTTTCGGCTGAAGCGCCGAAGACCGACGCGCCGATGTCGAGAATGGTAGCCGGAGCACAGTTGAGGCAGAGATCGTGCCAGAGCTCGTCATAAGAGCGCTGCAGGAATGCGCCATACACGCCGAACACCGGCGAGGCGCCCGCCGCGGCGAGCGACGTGATGAACGTAACCGCATGCTCCTCGGCGATGCCGACGTCCACGAACTGCTGCCCGGCTTGGGCGCGGCGCTCCTGGGTGAAGCCCATGACATAGGGCATGCCCGCCGTCACGCCAACAACGCGCGGGTTGCGCTTCATGGCCTCGAGCAGGTGTGCGCCGGTGATATCGGCATAGGTGCCCTCCGGGACATCGCCCGAGATGAGCGTATGCTTGCGGCCCGATTCGATGTCGAAGGAGCCAACATGGTGCCAAACCTCGGGCGCACGCTCCGCGGGATCATAGCCGGCACCTTTGGTGGTGTGGACGTGCAGTACCACGGGATGGTCGATGCCGCGAAGCGCTTCGAGCGCCTCGACCAGGGAACCAACATCGTTGCCCTCTTCGAGGTAGCGATAATCGAACCCCATCGCGCGGAAGATGTTGTTCGAGGCAGTTCCGCCCGAGGTGCGCAGGCGCGCCAGGCAGCCGTAGATTCCGCCATGGTTTTCGGCGATCGACTGGTCGTTATCATTAACCACGATAACGATGCCGCTGTTCAAAACGGCGGCGTTGTCGAGCCCCTCAAATGCGAGCCCGCCCGAGAGCGAGCCGTCGCCAATTACGGCAACGACATCGTAGCGCTCGCCGGCAAGGTCGCGCGCCTTGGCCAAGCCGCACGCCAAGCTGATGGAGGTCGAGGTGTGGCCCATCGAGAAGAAATCGTGCTCTGACTCGTGCGGATTGGAGAACCCGGAGACCTCGCCGTAATGCGCGGGGTCGGTGAACGCCGCAGCACGCCCGGTAAGCACCTTGTGGGCATAGCTCTGATGCGAAACGTCAAAGATGATCTTGTCGCGCGGCGAATCGAAGACGCGGTGCAGCGCGACGGTGAGCTCAACGACTCCGAGATTGGGGGCGAGGTGGCCGCCAACAGCAGCTGCGTTTTCGAGGATGGCGCGGCGAACTTCGTCGCATAGCTGGGGGAGCGCCGTGGCATCGAGTGCCTTCACGTCCCGTGGTGATGCGATGTGTTCGAGAAGCATGACGCGCGCGCTCCGTACCGTCCGATGCGAAACGCCCCCTCTGGTCGTTTCGAGAACATTTAGTTTCTCACATTCCGCTGAGGGATGTGTGAACGCTCTGCGAACGGCGCGGGCGAAAAATGTGGAGGGCCGATGCTACCTGGGGCAAGTGAGGGTGATGGACAGCGAGCGTGCCGCGGCATCGCTCAGGTGCGCAGTGAGCTCCATGCCCATGGCATGGGCAAGGTTGGCCGAGACGGCGAGCCCAAGGCCGCTTCCGGCGGCGTGACGGGCGGAGTCGGCCTGGTAGAAGCGGTCGAAGAGCCGCGCAGTATCGATGTTGGCCGTGCTCGCTACCGGGTTCTCGACCGTGACGGCGGTCTCTTTCTGGTCCGTGAGCTGCACGAGGACTCTCGGCGCGCCCGAGCCGTGGCGCACGGCGTTGGTAACGAGATTCTCCAGGATACGGGCGAGGGCATCGGGATCGGCCAGGACGACGAGGTCTCGCCCCGGGGCTTCGTCCGGCATGCAGAGCTCCGGTTCCCAACCTCGCTTCTCGAATTCGGGATAATGGCCTACCAGCACGCGTTCGATAAGCGGGCGAAGCGCAACGGGCTGCATGTTGAGCGTGAGGTCGGGGTCGGTGGACTTGGTATAGGCGAAGAGCTCGTCGAGCAAAGCCGTCGTGCTATCGATGCGGGAGGTCGCGGCCGCAAGGTGGAGCTGGCGAGTGCTGGCATCGGTCTCGTCGTAGGCAAGCTGGAGATACCCTTTGGCGCCGGTGAGCGGCGTGCGAATGTCATGCGAGAGGGCCGAGAGGTCGCGCTGGAACTCATCTTGGTGACGCTGCGCGTCGACTCGCTCCCGTGAGGAGCGGTCGAGCTCGGTGTTCACGGCGTCGGCGAGGTCGCGGATGCCGGGCACGCCCACCGCGGTGGTGGCACGGGCGTTGCTGCGCGGTTCGCGCGTTTGCAGGAACCGGGCGATGCGTCGGAGCTCGGTGGCGTAGGTCGCCATGGTGATGAGGGCACCTAGAGCGATGCCGAGCACGAGCAGGGCGGCGGCGAGCATGGCACTCCTTTCCTACGTTGGACGTCTGATACCTCGTTCACGATTGTAGCGTGGCGCCCGGAATGGTTCGCCAACACCCGGTGTCTACGCGTCAGATGAAACGCCAACACCCGGTGTCCACGAACCACCCACGGGGCAAGTGGTTCGCCAACACCCGGTGCCGGCGAACCACGGGCGAATCATGTTGCAGGTTAGATGTCGCGCTTGCGGCCGATGGCGAGGATGAGGGCACTGGCAGCGGCGATCCACAGCACGGGTGCGACGATCGCTTGCGTGAGGCCCGTGCCCGGCAGCGCGGCGCCGAGTGCGCCCCAGCCCGCGGCCATCGACGATGCGCCACCAGCGAAAAGCCAGTTGGTCAAGTTGGAGGGTATCCAGCACACAAGCTCGCTGAGCACATCGGCAACGCCCATGAGTCCGGGCGCATACGCCTGGATGAGGCCGGATGCAAGCGAAAGCGTCTCGGGAACGATCGCGCTGCAGAGCATGAACGAGCCGATGTAGCTCATGGGGACGATACGCGTAGCGTAGACGAGGATGAGCGAGAGCACGGCAAGCGCCCAGACGTTCATGCACGATGCGGCCGTCCACGCGATGAAGGCCAGCGGGTCATCCATCGTCTCGAAGCGCATGCCGAATACGGCTCCCAGCGCAAGGGTGATGAGGCTCAGCGAGGCGAACACGATGGCCGTTACGACGCCGGCGAACACGATGCGCTCCGCAAAATAGGAGAGGCGCCCGGTGCGGGCAGGCAGGAGGCTGCGCACGAAGCCCTCCTTGAAGTCGGCGAGGCAGTGTTCAACCACGAAAAAGCAGACGAACAGCGGTATGAGGCTGCCGAGCATGGAGCCAAGCATAGTGCTTGGGGCAGAGAATACCGTGAAGCTGCGAATCATATCGCCGGATGGATCGAACATGAGGAACGAACCGAACAGCAAGGCATATACTGCCAGGCAGAATCCGAGGTACTGCCAGAGGGCTCCGCGCAGGCCGTGGACGCGGGTGATGCGGTAGAGGTCGGCTTTGAGCAGGTTCAGCATGGGAGTTCCTTTCAAGAGTTCTTGCGAGAGGGGTGTCTGTGGCGGTGTTCTTGCCTCGGATACGTTCGGGGCCGTAAGCGGCGGCACCCTAACGTTTCGGAGGAGCCTTGCCTGCTAGCGGCGGCGTTTCGAGCACGTCTTGCCTGCTAGCGCCGGCGCCCCGAGGAAAGCAGATACGCGATGGCGCCGATGAGGATGGTGTCGAGGATGAGGCCTCCCATGGCCTACCTCCGTGGTTCGATGGTGGGGAGGGCGGCGTTGTCTGTTCCTCCCATGAGTTCCACAAAATACTCTTCGATGTCGCGTTCGAGCACGCTGAGCTCGACAATCGTTTGATTGGCGGCGGAGAGCACGCGGGAAATCTCCTCTGCCCGGGGCGCACCGCTCGCCGACGCGTCGCCCGCTGCGCCGCCAAACGCCGCGGCCGCGTGGCGCGTCCCACCCGCTCCGGCGACCACGATGCCCTGGTCCGGCTCAACGCGGAACGTCGCTCCCGCCAGATGCTCCTCGAGGATGGCGAGGCTGCGCGCGGGGTCGGTGGTCTTCACGCGCACCGAGCTCCCGCAGGCGGCATGCAGCTCTTCCTCGGTAAACTCGCGCACCATGCTGCCTTCTCGGATGACGCCGAAGCGCGTTGCCATGCGGTTGAGCTGGTCGAGCACGTGGCTCGAGATGACCATGGTCACGCCGCGTTCGTGGTTGAGGCGCATGAGCACGCTGCGCAGCGCGCGGGTTTCTTCCGGATCGATGCCGTTAAACGGCTCGTCGAGGAGTAGCAGGTCGGGCGAGCCCACGAGCGCGAGAGCGAGGCCCAGGCGCTGCTTCATGCCAAGGGAGAACTTCTTCGTCTTGCGCGCGCCGGCGTCTTCAAGTCCCACGAGCTTCAGCAGTTCGGCGCATTGTTCGCGCGGCCTGACAACGCCGATGGAGAGTGCCTTCATCATGAGGTTCTCGAATGCCGAGAAATTCGGCAGCAGGCCCGGCTGCTCGATGAGCGTTCCGATGCGCGAGAAGGCGCTCGAGAACCCGCCGTCCGTGCGCTGCTCGTCAAAGAGCTTGATGCTGCCGGATGTGGGCGTTACGAGCCCGGCGATCATTTTCATGGTGGTGGATTTGCCCGCGCCGTTCTTTCCCACGAAGCCGTAGATATCGCCCTGACCCACGCGCATGTTGAGGCCATCGACGGCGCGCGTTCCGCCGTACGCCTTGGTGAGGCCGTTGATCTGGATGACGTTCATAGCGGTTCCAATCTCTGGGTTTCCGTTTGTTGGCATTAAGTATGGAGGGCGATTCTTCATGAACCTTGAAGCAACCTTTAAGGAAGTCTAAAGCCTGATTCAAAATGCGCCGGGGCATCGTGCGGGCGCGGACCGCTGCTCCGCACGGGAATGTCTGTTTTTGCACGTTTTGCCCGCGCCGGGCGCGGAGTGGGTTGCCGCGGTCATTTTGGGTCATTTTGGGACGTGTTTCAAATGACCCAAATGAGTCGTTTGAAACACGTCCCAAAATGACCCACGGAGTGTCGGCGGTCCCTCAGCCGACGAGCTTGAAGCCCATGCCCCAGACGGTCTTAATGTAATCGGCGGTGCCCGTTGGCTTGAGCTTCGTCCGGATGTTCGAGACGTGGACGTTCACCGTGTTCGCGTCGGCTGCGTACGGCTCGCCCCATGCGCCCTCGAAGAGCTCCTGCTTGGTGAAGACACGGCTCGGGTGGCGCATGAGCATTTCAACGATGTTGAACTCGATGCGGGTGAGATCTACGGGCGTGCCGGCAGCGGTGAAGGTTCGCGCCTCGTGGTCGAGCTCCCATTCACGGAAGCGCAGCGTCGATTTGGCGCCGCTTGCTGCCACGGTATGGCCGCGGTGGCGAAGCTGCACCTCGACGCGTGCTGCAAGCTCGTCGAGATCGAAGGGCTTGGTGAGGTAGTCGTCTGCGCCAAGGCGCAACAGGTCGATTTTGTCCGCCGCGGTGGTGCGGGCCGAGATCACGATAACGGGCACGTCCGCGCCGTTCTCGCGGATGGCCGTCACGAGCTCCTCGCCGGTTGTGCCCGGAAGCATGAGGTCACTGATGATGAGGTCGAAGGGGAATGCCGCACCCATGGCTTTTCCCTCGGCGCGCTCCTTCAGCCCCCGCTCGAGAAGCAGCTTCGCCTCGCTGCCCGAGAACGCCTGCGTACACAGGTAGCCGTCGCGCTCAAGGCGCGTGGCGACGATCTGGTTGATGTCGGCGTCGTCCTCGATGATCAGCACGCGCGTAGCCACGGTGCGCCTCCCTTCTCGCATGACCGCATCAAGTATAACCACCCGGCGAGCTGGTTGCCCCGGCACCCTGTAGCCCGCCGTCCGCAGCCGCGTTACTCGAAGGTGCCTATGAGCACCTCGGCCTCGACGGTCACGTGCGTGAGCCCGCTCCAGTCGATGCGCTCCGTGTCGACGTTGAAGAGCAGGGGCGTCATATGGATGAGCGCTTCGAGCGCGTCGGGACTGATGGGATGCGTGCTCGAGACCGTGTAATGGTTCCGGAGCGTGCAACAGCTGGAGAAATGATTGAGTACGCGCTGGTTGGAGTACGAGCTGTGGACGAGCTGCCCCGCGGCGCGCTCGCGGAGCTCGTGGAGGTGCCGGGTGGTGGGGACGACTTTGATCACAATGCCTCCGGGCGCGAGCACGCGGCGGAGCTCATCATAATTGGCGGGCGAGAACACATCGAGCGCGCAATCGATGCTGCCGTCGAGGATGGGGATCGCGGCGAGGTCGGCGACGAGCCAGGCGATGCCATCATCGGCATCGAGGCCGGCGGCAAGCTGCACCGAATCCTTCGAGATGTCAAAGGCGCAGACCTCGGCTCCGGTTCGCGCGCGCACCGTACGGGCGAAGTAGCCCTCGCCGCATCCGGCATCGAGTACACGGGGCACGCGACGTGCCGTTTCTCCCAAGGAGGCTACCTCACGGCACAGGGCCTCGGCGATCGGCTCGTAGAGGCCGTTTTCGAACACCGTGCGCCGCAGGTGAAACGACTCGCGGTCATACCGAGCGGGCTTCTTGCTCCCGCGCAGCAGGTTCACATATCCCTGGCGGGCAAGGTCGAAGCGATGACCCGCCTCACAGGCAAGCGAGGTGCCGTGGAGCTCGAGCGGCAGGCGGCATACCGGGCAGGCGAGAAGTGTGTTGCACCGCAGGAATCGTGCGCGCTTCCGTTCGTCCATGTGATGCCTTCCGGTCGATGGTGTTCGATGCTTCGTGCCTGTCAGCGATTATAGTGCAGGGCGCGTATTCGTCTCACGGCGGGGCTAAAGGGGAGCCGCGCGCGACGAAGCTCTCCGAAGTCTCCTCACGCGCGCCGCTATCCCCATCGTTCGCGGATGCTCTGCAAGAAGACGCTCGCGGCGGGGGAGAAGCTTTGGTAGCGCTTCCATCCGATGGAAACGTCGGCGGTGAGCGGAGGGTCGAGCGGGCGGAACGCGAGCTCGCTCGTGGGGGAGGTAGCGGCGATGCCCTCGAGGCCGAGCACGTATCCAACGCCTCTGCGCGCGAGAAGGGCAGCGTTGTACAGCAGGTTGTACGTCGCCACGACATCGAGATCTTCCAGGTCGCGTTTGAACCAGCGGCTCATTTCGTTTCCGGCTTGCTGGGATAGGATGATGGGCTTCCCTATGAGGTCTTCGGGCGCGATTCGCTCGCGCGCCGCTAGCGGATCATCTTGGCGCATGAGCACGCCCCAGGCGTTTTGCGCAGGTAGCGGGAGCGATTCGAAGCGTCCCAGGTCCGTCGGGCCCAGGAAGAGACCGAAGTCGATGCGCCCGGTCTCGAGGCGCTCGCTCACGTCCACGGCGTTGCCGCTGTACAGGCTGAATGTCATGAGCGGATAGGCGCTTTGCAGCTCGGCAATGATATCGGTGATGAGCGACATGGCCGGGGTCTCTCCGCCGCCGATGCGCACCTCGCCGGCAAGCGTGTTGGGCGATGTGCGAAAATCCCGCTCCGTGCGGTCGACGAGGTCGACGATCTCCTCCGCACGGCTCCTCAAGCGCATGCCCTCTTCGGTGAGCTCGATCCGTCGCTTGCCCCGTTCGAACAGCGTGCATCCGAGCTCGTGCTCGAGTTCCTGCATCTGGCGTGAGAGCGTGGGCTGTGAAAGGTGGAGCACGTTGGCCGCTCCGGAGATGGTCCCCTCGCGGGCAATCATGAGAAAGTAGCTCAGGGCGCGAAGTTCCACTGGTTGGCCTCCGTTCAAGAGGTGGTGCCGACGCTCGATGTGCGCTTGCACGCGTTTGCCGATAGCGCCCGACGTGCGCTTGTATGCACCTGACTGCGATGTGCCCTGCATGCACCTGTCCGCGATGCGCGCCCGCATGCGCTTGGTCGATAGTATCATACGTTTACCGAATAATAGCCAATGCAATATAAGTATTTTACATGTTATGTCCTGCGCCCTAGGATGACCCCTGAAAGGAGAGGGTGAAATGGGCGAGTTGTCAGATGATCTGGGCCGCTGCCTTGAGACTGCGCAGTGCGATGCCGCGCTGGCGGCGCGCGCGGCGTGCGCGTGCGAGGAAGGGCGCCTCCGCGAAGCGAAGCGCGTGCTCCTAAACCAACGCCAGCAGTTGCTCGACGACGTGCACAACAAACAGCGAAGCATCGACGAGATCGATCACGTGCTGCACCGCATGGGCCGCGTTGATGCACCGCCGGTGGCGCGGCCAGCAGCGCAGCCGACCGCGCCGCAGGGCGCCCGAGGCGGCGAAGGGGCGGACCATGTCTGATCGCGTGCTGGGCATCTTGGCCGATTCCTTCGTGCAGATTCTCATTCCAGGGCTCACGGCAACCATTCCGTTGGCGCTCATCTCGTTCGTATTGGCGCTTGGAATCGCCGTCGTTGTGGCGCTCGTGCAGTATGCGCGCATTCCCGTGTTGCGCCAGCTCGCACGTCTCTACATCTGGATCATTCGCGGCACGCCGCTCCTCATCCAGCTCTACGTGGTGTTTTACGGTCTGCCTGATCTTGGCATCACGCTCGATCCGTGGCCCTCGGCCATCATCGTGTTTTCCATCAACACGGGCGCGTATTCCGCCGAAACCATTCGCGGCGCGCTCGAGAGCGTGCCAGCGGGTCAGCTTGAGGCGGGGTACTGCGTGGGAATGACCTACCTGCAGGTTATGCGGCGCATCGTGCTGCCGCAGGCACTTCGCACGGCGTTCCCGCCGCTTTCCAACGAGCTCATCTCGCTTGTGAAAGATACCTCGCTTGCTGCGAACATCACGGTACTCGAAATGCTCATGGCCACGCAGCGCATCGTTTCGCGCACGTACGAGGCATTGCCGCTGTATCTAGAAGTCGGTGTTATCTACCTGATCTTCTCCACGGCGCTCACGTGGCTGCAGGGTTGGGGTGAGCGCGCGCTCGCGAGGCGCGGCATGGAGAGGGGGTAGGACCATGGCTGAGGTTTCTACGACAGCGCCCATTCTGCAGCTCGCGGGGGTGTGCAAGGCGTTTGGCGATGCGGAGGTGCTTCACGGCATCGACCTGGCGGTTGAGCGCGGCGAGGTCGTGGCCGTCCTCGGGCCCTCGGGTTCAGGCAAGACGACCCTGTTGCGTTGCGCAAACCTGCTCGAGCACGCCGATGCGGGCGAGCTTGCGCTCGATGGAGCCCACTTCGATTTGGCCCGTGTTACCGCGAAGGAGGCTGCCGAGATTCGGCGTAACACGGCGTTCGTCTTCCAGTCATACAACCTCTTTCGCAACCGAACGGTACTCGGCAATGTGACCGAGGGGCTCGTGGTGGCGCACCGCATGCCTAAGGACGAGGCACGCGAGATCGCCGTGAGGTGCTTGGAACGCGTGGGCATGGCAGACCGGCTCGATGCCTACCCGGTGCAGCTGTCTGGCGGTCAGCAGCAGCGTGTTGCCATCGCGCGCGCCATGGCGACGAGCCCGAAAGTTGTCTACTTCGACGAGCCAACTTCGGCGCTCGATCCAGAGCTGACGGTCGAGGTGCTCGGCGTCATGCGCGACCTCGCCCAAGACGGCATGACCATGGTGGTCGTGACGCACGAGATGGGCTTCGCGCGGAATGTTGCGGACCGCGTGGTGTTTATGGAGCATGGCGTGGTTCAGGCCGAGGCGCCCGCGCGGGAGTTCTTCGACCACCCGGCCAACGAACGCGTCCGCGCGTTTTTAGACACCGTACGTGGTTCGCAGACACTCGGTGAATCGTAGACACCCGGTGTCCGCGAACCATGAATCGTAGACACCCGGTGTCTACGAACCACTGGGATTTAGAAGGAAAGGACACACTATGGTTAGCACGATGAATGAACAGGCCCTGAGCCGCCGGGAAGTTATTGTGGGTGCAGGTGCCCTTGCGGCGCTCGCCGGCCTTGCGGGCTGCAGCGGCGACGGTGATGGTGCAGGCTCGATGGGCGTCGGCGACTCCGGCTCTGCGGCCGCTTCGGACGACCTGCTCGCACAGATACAAGAGCGCGGGAGTATGACGTTTGCCACCGAGGGCACATGGAGCCCCTGGACGTTCCACAACGAGGCGGGGGAGCTCACCGGCTTTGACATCGAGGTCGCGCGCGCCATCGCTGCAGAGCTGGGCGTCGATGCCGAGTTCGCAGAAGGCGAATGGGATGGCCTGCTTGCGGGTCTCGATTCGGGGCGCTACGACACCATGGCGAACGGTGTTTCGGTGACCCCGGAGCGCGAGGAGAAGTACGCGTTCACCGACCCGTACGCATACATTCGGATCGTGGTCATCACCACGGAAGACTCCGATATCGCGAGTATGCACGACCTCAGCGGCAAGACGACGGCGAACACGCTGGGATCGAGCTACGCAACGCTCGCCGAGAGCTATGGCGCCACCAATACCGGCGTTGACGATTTCAACCAGACCATTGAACTGCTCGAGGCAGGGCGCATCGACGCCACGCTGAACGACGAGGTCGTGTTCTACGACTACATGGAGCAGCATCCCGAGGCCGGTCTCAAAATTGCTGCCGAGAACAGTGAACCCACCCATGTGGCATTCCCGCTGCGCCGCGAGGCGGCTACGGAATCCCTGCTCAGCGCCATGAACGACGCAATCGCCTCGCTGCGCGAGAGCGGCACGCTCGCCGAGCTTTCCAATGAGTTCTTCGGCATGGATATTAGCCAGGCGTAATCCGATGGGGCACGTTCTCGGCCGTCATCGCGACCGGGTGCACATCCAGGTGCATATCGGAGCGCTGTACGAAAGCGGAGCGTATGGGTGGACGACCAAGGCGGTTCCCGCTATTGCGGAGTTCGAGCAGCGCCTGGCAGCCATCGGCACCGATTACGCCGACTTCGGCTTTATTCACTGCATCGACGAAGATGCCGATCTCGATCGCGTGATGAACGGCGGCATATGGGATTATGCTCAGGCACGCAAAGCCGACGGCACCATTTGCCACCTTGCGTTTTCCACGCACAGCCCGCATATCGCGCGCGAGCTGCTCGCAACGGGATCCTTCGACCTCGCTATGTTCAGCCTGAATCCCATGTACGACTATACCGACGAGTCCGAATATGGTCAGGGCGAGGCCGCCGACCGCGCGCTGCTATACCGCGAGTTCGAGCGCGCGGGCGTGGGCGTTGCGGTAATGAAGCCGTTTGCGGGCGGCCAGCTGCTCGATGCCGAGCAGTCACCGTTCGGCCAGGCGCTCACGCGCTTCCAATGCATTCAGTACGCACTCGATAAGCCGGGTGTCCTCACGGTGCTGCCGGGTGTGCACGGCGTGTCCGACCTGCGCGATCTGCTCTCCTTCTTCGAGGCGTCACCCGAGGAGCGCGACTATTCCGTCCTCGCGTCCATGGCCCCGCAAACGCGCGAGGCGCGGTGCGTGTATTGCAACCATTGCCAGCCCTGTCCGGCCGGCATCCAGATCGGTCTGATCAACAAGTATTACGACTTGGCGTGTGTGGGGGATGAGCTGGCGGCCGAGCATTATCGCAATTTGGAACATCATGCAGGGGAGTGCATCGGTTGCGGTCACTGCGATCATCGGTGCCCCTTCGGCGTCGCTCAAAGCGAGCGCATGGCCCAGATCGCGGCATACTTCGGAGCCTAGGGAAACGCTGATTTCTTCTTCGGGGCGATTGGGATTGCAACTTTTGGGCACTTCGGGGCGGAGGGTCTGGGTAGCCGCGCCGCGATCGAGAGGCCGCCGGCCCCCTGAGTTGCGCCTTTCCCTCCGCCCCGCTCGCCCGTACCCGTCCGCCGCACGAGGAAGTGCCCATAAGTTGAGATCTCGATGGGCGGGATGTCCCCGGTGTCCATCAATCAGCATTTTCCTGGCGGATTCTTGTGGAGCGCCGCGGGCCCGAATAGGTTCTTTCGTGTAAACCGGGTAGGATGAGTGAAGACGAAAGGACCGAATATGTTTGACGCTTCGACGTTGCAGGCGCTATCTTGGGCCGCGTTTGGCTGCGGTTTCACATGGCTCATGACCACTGCGGGCTCGGCCGTGGTGTTTTTCACTGGCAAGGACCCCGAGAAAGGCAAGCTCACCCATCACATCTTCCTCGGGTTCGCCGCGGGTGTGATGATCGCCGCCAGCGTATGGTCGCTTTTGAACCCCGCCATCGAGCAAGCGGAGGAGATGGGGCAGATCGGCTGGATTCCAGCCGCGGGCGGTTTTCTCTTGGGAGTCGCGTTCCTTATAGCGCTCGATTCGCTCTTGCCGCATTTGCATGCGGAAAGCGATGAGCCCGAGGGCATCCAAACCAGCTGGAAGCGCACGACGCTTTTGGTTTCTGCTGTGACACTCCACAACATTCCCGAAGGGATGAGCGTTGGCCTGCTGTTTGCCATGGCTTCGCAGGCGCAGGGGGTAGCAGGAGAGGCGTATCTGGGCATGGCCTTCGCGCTGGCGCTGGGCATAGGCCTGCAGAACTTTCCCGAGGGCGCTGCCATCTCGTTGCCGTTGCGTCGCGAGGGCATGAGCCGCATGAAGGCGTTCGCCATGGGGAGCCTTTCCGGCATCGTCGAACCCGTATTCGGCATCCTCGTGGTCTTGGCGGCGGGGTGGATCAGCCCCTTCATGCCGTGGCTTCTCGCCTTTGCCGCGGGCGCGATGATATACGTGGTGGTCGAGGAGCTCATTCCCGAGGCGCATCTGGGCGAGCATTCCAATGTGGGCACGCTCGGCGTGATCGTAGGCTTCGTGGTCATGATGGTCCTGGATGTCGCGCTGGGATAGATAAGGGTCGAGGCGCCGGGAACGAAAAGGCGCCGGTTGCCAAAATGTCCGCCAAGCCTTATAAAACGCTCATCATCTTGTTCAGCGATTCGTGCGAGAATGGCGTATGTGTGTCGCAGCGGTTTGGCTGCCGGCACCGTCCGCCTGCCATGCGGGCCGGGGCTTCGCGCGCTCGGTCGACGTGATAGCGACGGTATCATGTATCACACTCGACGTGGCTGAACCAGGAGGACCCATGATCAAGCTCTTCGCGAGCGACCTCGACGGCACACTTTTCAACGCGTTTCACAACGTCGACCGAACCATCCTCGACGCTGCGCGGGCCATCGTGGCAACCGGAGCGCATCTGGTGCTCGCGACGGGGCGCACGGTCATATCTGCCCGGGACCTTGGTTTCGAGGACGTGCCGATTGAAGCCGTGGGGTCAAACGGCTCCATCATTCGCGATGGTGCGGGGGAGATTATCAAGACGTTCCCGCTTGATCCGGCGGAGCTCGAAGACCTCATGCGCTCATTTCCCCATGTGTGCTTCGACTGCGTGGCGCCAGAGGGTTCTTATATCACGGGCACCCGCGAGGACCATGAGGCGGGATTCCGCCGCGACGGTTTGGTGCGACGCATCGTGATGCGTGGCATGCGTCAGCGTCGCGGCGGCGGAGGGGAGCGCCGTTTCTCCCAGTCGATGGGCGAGGTGCTCGCGCACGAGATATGCAAGGTCAACTGCCGTGTTTCGGACGACGGGCTCGAACGCGAGCTCAAAGCATATCTTGCCGAGCATAGCGATACGCTGGTTAATGCACCCTTCAACCCTGTGATGTTCGAAATCACACAGGTCGGGGTCAACAAGGGCGCGAGCGTCGCGTGGCTCGCCGAGCATCTTGGCTACGCCGAAAGCGAAGTAGCCGTATACGGTGACGGCGGCAACGATTTGGTGATGCTCGAGAGATTTGAACATGCTTATGCCACTGCGAACGGCAGCGACGAAGCCAAGCGCGCGGCGGGCAACGTTATCGGGCCGTGCTATCTACACGCCGTGCCGCGGCACATGTTGCGGACGCTCCGTCGCGAGCGCGGGCGCGTGGTAATCGAGTAGCTGATTGCCGCAATCGAGGCGTCGCCTGCTTGTTGGCGTGACTGCCGCGGATTCAACCGGTTGGGCGGGACCGAAACCTTAGAATTTCGCGTCATCGAAGCAAAACTCCCGCCAAAGGCTCGAATTTTATTGGGCCCGCCGGGTACAAGCGCCTGTTTGCCGGAAGAAAGCCCAGCTACAAGGGTTGCTTCCTATCGGGCTACTGCGTGGGGCGAGAGAAATTCGATCCTTTGGCGGGAGTTTTTTGGCGGCGGGGGCAATCGGGCATATGGTGACGGCGGATGTCTGCGGTGACGGCGGATGTCTGCGGTGGCGAGATGCCCTTGGCGGCGGGGGAGCCTGCGGTGACAGCGGGCGCCTGCGGCGGCGACAGATACTCACGAATCGCAAAAGCGCCGCGTTGTTCCTCCGGTTGGTTGCGGCAAGCGTGTCACAGCGCTAACAAGCTCCTAACACTTGTGAAGACGCGGCGATGCCGGCGCGCGTGTGAATGATATTGCACGCTGTGTGCAATAATACTCAGCGCGTGAAGGAATGGGCCTTCGCACACGAGAAAGATGGTATATGGTTCCATCTGCATCAGCAGCGGTAACAGCACCTGCGGCGGAGTCGGTCCGGCAGGTGCCCCCGGCAACCCTTTCGATGGCTCCCGCGACTCCGGCGCCCGCTAAATGCGATCGCCGCAGCTTGCGTTCGCAGCGTATGCTGCGCCGGGCGCTTGCAGAGCTGGTCAGCGATGGCGAGGACGTAAATGCGGTCACGGTCGCCGCGCTCACGGAGCGCGCCGGCCTCACGCGCCGCACGTTTTACACGCATTACCGCGATATCCCTGATTTCATCGAGCAGGTCGAGGCGAACATCTTGGACGAGATTCGCGCTCGCATCGCCCGCGTGGCCGCGGCGGATCTTGCCTCTCTGTACCGAAACATCGAGGAGCTCGAGCCCGCACCGGGCTCCGTCGAGCTGCTCGCCTATCTGAAACGCGACGGTGCGGTGATCGGTGCGCTGCTGGGCCCGGGCGGTGACCCTGCGTTCGTCCAGCGAATCATGGATATCGCTCGCGACACGGTTGCCGATCGCATGAAAACGGGCATCTTCCCCGGCGTGCTCGGTGCATTCTTCGACTACTACCTTGCCTACGTGGTCGCCGCGGAAATGGGCATCGTACAGAGGTGGTTCGCGAGGGGGCTGCGCGAGACCCCCGAAACGATGGCGCGCATCATGACGGTCGCGGCGTTCGTGCGCCCGGGCGACCTCTATGGCAAGCCGATTGATATCAACGTGCCGGAATACGGCATGAAGCTCATGGGGCTGAACCTCTTCGGCCCGCTAGATGACGCAACGGATGATGCTGACATCAAGGAGGACTTCAATGGTTAAGATTCCCGTGATGGGCGAAGTGGACGAGATGCCCGAGCAGGAGATGGCTGCCGAGGCGCCGGGCGCGACGGCGGGCGCGGTATCAGACGGTGCAATCTGGAATCCTGATGCCGCAACAAGCAACCTGCATTTAGGCATCGACGTGGGATCCACCACCGTCAAGCTCGCCGTGCTGAACGATGACAACCAAATCGTCTATGCCAAGTACCAGCGGCACCACACCGACGTGCGCGCTTGCGCCCGCGACCTCTTCGTGCAGGCGGCCGCGGTGCTTCCCGAGGCGCAGATGACCTGTGCCATTACAGGCTCCGGCGGCTTGCTCCTTTCGCAGTGGCTCGGTCTTGAGTTCGTGCAGGAGGTCATCGCGAGCAAGCGCGCCGTGGAGACCATGATTCCCCAGACGGACGTGGCAATTGAGCTCGGCGGCGAGGACGCCAAAATCATCTACTTCGACCAGGGCATCGAGCAGCGCATGAACGGCACCTGCGCTGGTGGTACGGGCGCGTTCATCGACCAGATGGCCACGCTGCTCCACACCGACGCCTCCGGCTTGAACGAGCTCGCCAAGGGTGCCACCACCATCTACCCCATCGCGAGCCGCTGTGGCGTCTTCGCCAAGTCCGACGTGCAGCCGCTCTTGAACGAGGGCGCGCGCCAGGAGGACGTGGCCGCGTCCATCTTCCAGGCGGTGGTAACGCAGACCATCTCGGGCCTCGCGTGCGGCCGCCCCATCCGTGGCAACGTGGCCTTCCTCGGCGGCCCGCTCCAGTATCTCTCCGAGCTGCGCGAGCGCTTCTACATCACGCTCGAGCTTGACGAGGAACATCGCATCGTGCCCGAGAACGCGCACCTCTTCGTAGCAAGCGGCGCCGCCATGGCGCACGAGTCCGAAAAGCTCAGCACCTTCCCCGAGCTCATTGCCGCCATTGATGCGCTCGGCGACACCCAGGGCTCCGAGGTGGCGCGCCTGGACCCGCTTTTCGCGACCGATGCCGACTACAAGGAGTTCAAGCAGCGCCACGACCGGGAAGTCGTGCCGCGCGGCGAGCTCGAGGGCTACGAGGGCCGCGTGTTCATCGGCCTGGACGCCGGTTCCACCACCATGAAAGCCGCAATGGTGGGCGAGGACGGCCAGCTCCTCTACACCTGGTATGGCAACAACAATGGCGACATCTTGGGCACGGCCAAGACCATCATGGCCGATTTCTACGCGCACATTCCCGCGGGCTGCACCATCGGCCATGTGACCACCACGGGTTACGGTGAGGCGCTCCTCATCGAGGCGCTCAAGGCCGACTCGGGCGAGATCGAGACCGTTGCTCACCTGCGCGGTGCGAAGGCCTTCTTGCCGGGCGTGCAGTTCATCTTGGACATCGGTGGTCAGGACATGAAGTGCCTGCGCGTGGCGGACGGCGTCATCGAGCACATCATGCTCAACGAAGCCTGCTCCTCGGGCTGCGGTTCCTTCATCGAGAGCTTCGCCGTGTCCATGGATATGGATGTCGAGCAATTCGCTCGCGAAGCCATCGGCGCCCTGCAGCCCGTCGACCTGGGCAGCCGCTGCACCGTGTTCATGAACTCCCGCGTGAAGCAGGCGCAGAAGGAAGGCGCCACGGTGGGCGACATCGCTGCGGGCCTGTCCTACTCCGTGATTAAGAACGCCCTGTTCAAGGTCATCAAACTGCGTGATCCTAAAGAGATCGGCACGCAGGTGATCGTCCAGGGCGGCACCTTCATGAGCGACGCCACCTTGCGCGCTTTCGAGCTCCTTACCGGCGTGAACGCCGTGCGTCCGGACATCGCGGGCTGCATGGGCGCTTACGGTGCGGCGCTCCTCGCGCGCGACCGCGCCGGCGCCGAGGGTACCTCGACCATCCTCTCCGCCGAAGAGATCGCCGCCCTTACCGTGACCCAGCGTCATGCACGCTGCGGCCGTTGCTCCAACAACTGCCAGCTCACCATCAACGATTTCGGTGGCGGCCGTCGTTTCATTACCGGCAACCGCTGCGAGAAGGGCGCGGGCAACCACGCCAAGAAGCAGGAGGTGCCGAACCTCTTCGCTGCCAAGAACGACCTGCTCTTCAACCGCTCCGTGCTGGCGGAGGAGGACGCCCCGCGCGGCACCGTGGGCATCCCCCGCGCCCTCAACATGTACGAGAACTATCCGTTCTGGCATGCGTTCTTCACCAAGTTGGGTTTCCGCGTGGTGCTCTCGGACGATTCGAGCAAGAAGACCTACGACGCGGGCATCGAGTCCATGCCATCCGAGTCCGTGTGCTACCCGGCTAAGCTCAGCCACGGCCACGTGATGAACCTCATCGACAAGGACGTCGATTTCATCTGGATGCCGTGCATCCGCTGGGAGCGCAAGGAAGACCCGGCAGCGGGCAACTGCTACAACTGCCCCATCGTCATGAGCTACCCCACGGCGCTGGGCCTCAACATCGACGAGATTGCGAGCAAGAACGTCGAGTTCATGTACCCGTTCGTGCCGTATCACGACAAGATCGAGCTCAAGCGCCGTCTGTACGAGCTCATCGCCCTCGAGCGCGTGCAGGATGCGGAGGAGGGCCGCGGCCGCGTGCGCGGGCCCAAGATCACCCGTTCCGAGATCGACGCCGCGGTGAACGCTGCCTACGAGGAGGACGCGCGCTTCCATGAGCGCATCCAGGAGATGGGAGAGGAGGCCATTCACTGGATTGAAGAGCACGGCGGCCACGGCATCGTGCTCGCCGGGCGCCCGTACCACAACGACCCGGAGATCAACCATGCTCTGCCCGAGCTCATCACGAGCTTCGGCTTCGCGGTGCTCACGGAGGATTCCGTCGCGCACCTCGTGAAACCCGACCGCCCCATCCGCGTGGTCGACCAGTGGATGTTCCACAGCCGCCTCTACCGTGCGGCTAAGCTCGTGACGCTTCGCAACGACTTGGACCTCATCCAGCTCAATTCCTTCGGCTGCGGCCTTGACGCGCTCACCACCGATCAGGTGCAGGAGATTCTTGAGGGTTCCGGCAAGATCTACACCGTGCTCAAGATCGACGAGGTCTCGAACCTCGGCGCTGCGCGCATCCGCATCCGCTCGCTCATGGCTGCCTTGAAGGACCAGGAGGCGGAGCGCGCCGCTGAGGCCGCCCGCGCCGGCGAGGCCTACGAGCAGGGCGACGCCGCCCCCGTGGCGCCGAGCGAGGATGCCCCGGCATTCTCTACGCACAAGTACGCACTCTCCGCGCAGCGCCGCGCCAACTCGGCCGCCTTCCCCAAGGTGCAGTTCACCGAGGAGATGCGCGAGGAGGGCTACACCATTCTCTGCCCGCAGATGGCGCCCATCCACTTCGACCTGGTCAAAGAGGTTATGAAGGCGGCGGGTTACAACTTCGTGCTGCTGCCCTCTACCGACCGCGGCGCCGTGGAGGCGGGCCTGCGCTATGTGAACAACGACATCTGCTACCCGTCGATCCTCGTGACCGGCCAGATCATGGAGGCTATCGAGAGCGGCAAGTACGACCTTAACCGCACCGCCGTGATCATCTCGCAGACGGGCGGCGGCTGCCGCGCCACCAACTACATCGCGCTCATCCGCAAGGCGCTGCGCGAGAGCGGTAATCCTCAGGTGCCGGTGATCAGCCTGGCCGCGGTGAAGCTCGACGAGCAGAACCCCGGCTTCAAGCTCACGCCGAACCTCCTCAAGGCCGCCGTGTACTGCGTGCTCTTCGGCGACGTGATGATGCAGATGCTCTACCGCACGCGCCCGTACGAGGCCACGCCGGGCTCTGCCAACGCGCTCTTCGAGGAATACATGGAGCGCGCCCGCAAGCTCGCGCCCAAGTTCACGCGCCGTTCGTTCACGCGGCTCTCGCGCGAGGCGATCCGCGCGTTCGATACGCTGCCGCTCGTGGGCGAGGGCACCAAGCCGCGCGTGGGCGTAGTAGGCGAGATTCTCGTCAAATTCCACCCCACGGCTAACAACCACGTGGTCGAGGTCATTGAGTCCGAGGGCTGCGAGGCCGTGGTGCCGGGGCTCCTCGACTTCTTCCTGTATTCCATGTCGAATGCCAAGGTGCAGAAGGACGAGCTGGGGAGCTCCGCTGCATCGCGAGCCACCATGGATGCCGTTATCGGCCTGGTCGACTGGATGCGCAAGCCCGTGGACGAGCTGCTGGAGCGGAGTGCCCGGTTCGAGCGCCCCGAGCCCATTAGCGTGATGGCTCAGAAGGCCACGCAGGTTCTTTCGCTTTGCAACAACATGGGCGAAGGGTGGTTGCTTACGGCCGAGATGCTCGACCTCATCGACCACGGCGCGCCGAACATCATCTGCACGCAGCCGTTCGCATGCCTGCCGAACCACGTGGTGGGCAAGGCCGTGATCAAGGAGCTGCGCCGGCAGCATCCCGAGAGCAACATCGTGGCCGTGGACTACGACCCGGGTGCTTCGGAGGTGAACCAGCTCAACCGCATCAAGCTCATGATCAGCGTGGCGAAGGAGAACCTGCGCGCAGGGAAGGGCTTCACCATGGAGAGCGTGAAGCCGCTTGCGATGGATATGGATGACAGCAAGTTTCGGCCGTATCACGGAGATGATGCGGGGAGTGGCGCGCGCGGCGGTGCCGGCGCGGCCGGCGGCTCGTGTTCTGCGTGCGGTGCCGTTACCGATGACGCCGTGGCGGCCGTGGCCGAGCGTTTGGGCGAGGGAGTCAAGTAGCGCTGCCGGTGCCCGACGATGCTGCCGGCGCCGGGCGGTGCCAGGCGGTGCCGCTTCTCTCGGTTGGGGCGGGCGGCGCCGCTACTTTCAGCTGGGTCGGGTGATGCCGCTTTCAGCCGTCTGCGGGCGGCGCTGCTACCTCCTGATGATGTCGGGCGCCCCCCTTGCGAAGGCGCTCCCCTTTGCATGGGCGCCCGATTTTGGGCGGAGCCGGCTGCGGGGGCGCTTCTCTTTGCGGAGGGTGCCCGCTCCGGGCGGCGTTCTCGGGCGTAAAAACGACAAAATGAATCTTTCATGCCGAATTACGCAATAAGGAGCATTTTTCTCCGTCTTATTGCGTAATTCGGCATGTAGAATGAGCGCTACAAACTCAGTCTCGTGGTCGGGGGTGGCGCTATGCGGAGGTCGAAGCGCTGGGCGGAGCTTGAGCAGCTCATTCGTGATGAGCAAGGGCGTGGCAGGTGCTTTGCCGCGCGCGACCGGAATGAGGTGCAGCTGTTGCGGCGGCACGTTGCTCAGGGTGTCGTGGTGGAGCCGTTCCCACGTCTGTTCGCAACGAACGACTACTGGAATGCGCTGCGGCCCGATGCGCGGCACCTTCATATCGTGCGGGCGCTTGCTGCACGCGACCAGGATATAGTGTTCTGCTCCCATAGCGCGGCGCTCATCCATGGCCTGCCCGTCTCCTACCATCTTCTCGATGCGGTTCATTGCGTTACGAAGGCATCCGCGCCGTCAAAGAGCCGAGGCATGCTCAAGCGGCATGGCATGACGCCACACGAGATTACCTGCGTCGATGGTGTGCGTGTGATATCGCTGGTAGAGGCCGCGGTGGATAGTATGGCGTCGGCGCCGTTTGCAGATGCGCTGGCGGTGGCGGATGGGCTGCTCCGCACGTTCGATATCGATCGGGACGTTCTGAAATTCATCGTTGAGGAGCTTTCCGGATCGAAGCATGGCGCCGCGATTGCTCGGCGTGCCGCGGCTTTTGCCGATGGAAGGGCAGAGAGCGGCGGCGAGTCGATTGCGCGCGCCGTGATGATTGAGGCGGGCATGCCTCCGTCTGATATCCAGCCTGCATTCTCGGATCCTGTTGAGCCCTGGCGAGAGGTGCGGCCAGATTTCCTCTTCCTTCTGAAAGACGGATCTGCGGCCTTGGGTGAACTCGACGGATTGGATAAGTATGACGACCCCGAACTCACACAGGGGCGGAGCACGACTGAGGTGCTCGCGCGTGAGCGTCGGCGCGAGTCGCATCTAACGCTGCTCGGCATGCCGGTGGTGCGGTTTTCCATGCATGACGTTCTCACTTCGGGTCGGCTTGTCTATCTGCTCTCCGTGGGAGGCGTTACGCCTTCCACGCTCGCTCCGGGCGACTATCGAGCGACCGGCGACGGCAGGACGAAGAAGTAGTTGACAAGCCCGCTACAAATGCTCATGTACGGTAAAGAAGCAAGCAACCGAAAACAATAGATAGACCGCCAGCACTACACTATTCCGAACCAAAGACCAAAAGATAAGCATTTTGAGAAAATCTAAACTTTTGGATTTTCCTACAATGCCGACTACGGCGGAATCCCTCCCACTCCTTATATATTTCTTTCTGTATACATTGAATTTGTATTTAGTAAAATGCAGACAACACCACGGATCGGCTTTTGGCTGGACAATTCCAACCAAACACCGCAGCAGACAGTAGAAACCATTCTGAACGTTAGGAAGCCGGTATGATTGTTACATATAAGGGGAAGAAAAATTTCTTTTAGATACTTGTTTTCCTAAAACTGATGTGATATAATAATTCAATAACAGAAAAGGAGTAAAAAATATGCGGCAAGGTATTCTTAAATAAAACTATAATCAAATAGTGGGAACAAAGGATTATGATAGTCCCTTTTGTAGGGGCTTAGTTTTTTGTACCCAATTTAAGAATACTTTTGCCTTATCAATTTTGACATATCCCCAAAAACAGCACTCACAAACAGGTGTATGTCCGCAAATTATCATCCCCAGTGGTAAAAGTATTTTACTGCTGGGGATTTTTATGCCCTTCGGGGCAGTAAAGGGAGGACAATCACATGAAAATAATCAATATTGGAATTCTTGCCCATGTAGACGCTGGAAAGACGACCTTGACGGAGAGCCTGCTATATGCCAGCGGAGCCATTTCAGAACCGGGGAGCGTCGAAAAAGGGACAACGAGGACGGACACCATGTTTTTGGAGCGGCAGCGTGGGATTACCATTCAAGCGGCAGTCACTTCCTTCCAGTGGCACAGATGTAAAGTCAACATTGTGGATACGCCCGGCCACATGGATTTTTTGGCGGAGGTGTACCGCTCTTTGGCTGTTTTAGATGGGGCCATCTTGGTGATCTCCGCTAAAGATGGCGTGCAGGCCCAGACCCGTATTCTGTTCCATGCCCTGCGGAAAATGAACATTCCCACCGTTATCTTTATCAACAAGATCGACCAGGCTGGCGTTGATTTGCAGAGCGTGGTTCAGTCTGTTCGGGATAAGCTCTCCGCCGATATTATCATCAAGCAGACGGTGTCGCTGTCCCCGGAAATAGTCCTGGAGGAAAATACCGACATAGAAGCATGGGATGCGGTCATCGAAAATAACGATAAATTATTGGAAAAGTATATCGCAGGAGAACCAATCAGCCGGGAAAAACTTGTGCGGGAGGAACAGCGGCGGGTTCAAGACGCCTCCCTGTTCCCGGTCTATTATGGCAGCGCCAAAAAGGGCCTTGGCATTCAACCGTTGATGGATGCGGTGACAGGGCTGTTCCAACCGATTGGGGAACAGGGGAGCGCCGCCCTATGCGGCAGCGTTTTCAAGGTGGAGTATACAGATTGCGGCCAGCGGCGTGTCTATCTACGGCTATACAGCGGAACGCTGCGCCTGCGGGATACGGTGGCCCTGGCCGGGAGAGAAAAGCTGAAAATCACAGAGATGCGTATTCCATCCAAAGGGGAAATTGTTCGGACAGACACCGCTTATCCGGGTGAAATTGTTATCCTTCCCAGCGACAGCGTGAGGTTAAACGATGTATTAGGGGACCCAACCCGGCTCCCTCGTAAAAGGTGGCGTGAGGACCCCCTCCCCATGCTGCGGACGTCGATTGCGCCGAAAACGGCAGCGCAAAGAGAACGGCTGCTGGACGCTCTTACGCAACTTGCGGATACTGACCCGCTTTTGCGCTGCGAGGTGGATTCCATCACCCATGAGATCATTCTTTCTTTTTTGGGCCGGGTGCAGTTGGAGGTTGTTTCCGCTTTGCTGTCGGAAAAATACAAGCTTGAAACAGTGGTAAAGGAACCCACCGTCATTTATATGGAGCGGCCGCTCAAAGCAGCCAGCCACACCATCCATATCGAGGTGCCGCCCAACCCGTTTTGGGCATCCATCGGACTGTCTGTTACACCACTCCCGCTTGGCTCCGGTGTACAATACGAGAGCCGGGTTTCGCTGGGATACTTGAACCAGAGTTTTCAAAACGCTGTCAGGGATGGTATCCGTTACGGGCTGGAGCAGGGCTTGTTCGGCTGGAACGTAACGGACTGTAAGATTTGCTTTGAATACGGGCTTTATTACAGTCCGGTCAGCACGCCGGCGGACTTCCGCTCATTGGCCCCGATTGTATTGGAACAGGCATTGAAGGAATCAGGGACGCAACTGCTGGAACCTTATCTCTCCTTCACCCTCTATGCGCCCCGGGAATATCTTTCCAGGGCTTATCATGATGCACCGAAATACTGTGCCACCATCGAAACGGTCCAGGTAAAAAAGGATGAAGTTGTCTTTACTGGCGAGATTCCCGCCCGCTGTATACAGGCATACCGTACTGATCTGGCCTTTTACACCAACGGGCAGAGCGTATGCCTTACAGAACTGAAAGGGTATCAGGCCGCTGTCGGCAAGCCAGTCATCCAGCCCCGCCGTCCAAACAGCCGCCTGGACAAGGTGCGCTATATGTTTCAGAAGATAATGTAACGTCTTGCGCAATGCAAGCGTTCATTGCTGGCTATTGCGAAAGTGGGCGACAAACACCGTCGTCCATCTGCTGGAAAACCGGGAGTACACTGGCTGTCTGGTAAACTTCAAGACGGAGAAGCCCTCTTACAAGGTCAAGCACAGCGTTGAGAACCCCATCGAGAAGCAGGCTATCTTCCCAAATCACCATGAGCCGATTATCGACACGGAAACATGGGAGCGTGTGCAGGAGTTACGCAAGCAGCGAAAACGCCCGAACCGCTATGATGAAGTGGGGCTGTTCTCTGGTATGCTGTTCTGCGCCGACTGCGGCCATGTGCTGTATCAGCAGCGGTATCAGAACAAGAACCGCAAGCAGGACTGTTATATCTGCGGCAGCTACAAGAAGCGTACCCGTGACTGTACGGCACACTTTATCCGCACCGACCTTTTGACGGCGGGCGTGCTTTCCAATCTCCGGCAAGTGACGGAATACGCCGCCAGGCATGAGAGCCGCTTTGTAAAGCTGCTCATCCAGCAGAACGAAATCGGCGGCAAGAGAAAGACCGCCGCAGCCACGAAGCAGCTTGAACAGGCCCAGACACGCATTGCCGAAGTGAACCGCATTATCAAGCGGCTGTATGAGGACAATGTAAGCGGCAAAATCAGCGACGAGCGTTTCATGGAGCTGTCGGCGGACTATGAGCAGGAGCAGCGGGAACTGAAAGACCGGGCTGCCGCTTTGCAGGAGGAACTTTCCAAGTCGCAGGCCGCCACCGTCAACGCCGAGAAATTCATGGGGATTGTGAGAAAGCACCTTGCTTTTGAAGAATTGACCCCCACCCTCTTGCGGGAAATGATTGAGAAAATCGTCGTGCATGAGTGCAGCTATGACGAGAACGGCACCCGCAGGCAGGACATTGAGATTTATTACAGCTTTGTCGGCAAGATAGACTTGCCGGAAGCCTAACGCCTGACCTATCCGACACAGCCCTAAGTGCCGGATAGGAACGGCAAAATTTTTTACACTTCTATTACTTCTTTATCGCACATTAGCAAACTTGCACGTGGTTGAAGCGTCTGTTGCAAACTTGCATGCCGTTTTACGCAATAAGAAGCATTTTTCTTCGCCTTATTGCGTAAAACGGCATGCAAGTTTGTTAAGCGGCACGTGGCAGCCTGATTTAGGTAGCGAATGAGCCGAATGAGCCTGTCGCGGGGCTGCGCCGCGTCTCTTCCGCTGAGATGCGTTTCCCCGTGGGGCCGCGCGGGTTGCAAATGTGCCAGCGGCGGCGCTGTGCAGGCAAGCGAGTGTGCCAGCGGCGGCGCTGTGCAGGCAAGCGAGCGTGCTCTGCCGCGCTGTGCCTCCGCGACGCCATGCTGTGGCCCGCCGTGCCTCGCTTGCCCAGCGCTATCCTCGTTGATTAGCCTGCCAGATGAGGGCGAGCCCCCGAAGGGTAAGGGCGTCGTCGACGAGTGTCTGGTGGTGCAGGAGCGCGGCGATGGCGCCGGCATTCTCTCCCGTGATGACAATGGGAATGGCCACCGGCGCGGCGGCACCTGCATCGGCTTCGTCGCGCTCGTTTTCATGCGCAGCCGAGCCTTCGCCCAATCTGGCGCGTGCACTCTTGCCGTTGTTCGCAAGCTCGGCAAGCACTGCATCGAGCAAGCCATCGATGCGCGCCGCCTCTCCGAGCACGACGCCAGACTGCATGGCTTCGCGCGTAGAGCGTCCGAGCACGCGCTCGGGTGCGCGAAGCTCGATAATGGGCAGGCGCGCCGCGGCTTCGGCGAGTGACCGCGCTCCGAGCGCAACACCCGGCGAGATGATGCCTCCGCAGAACGCACCGCTGGCATCAATCGCCTCGAAGTTTGTGGTGGTTCCCAAGTCAACCACCACAACGGGCGCTCCATAGGCGGCGCGTGCCGCGACGGCGTCCGCGATGCGGTCTGGCCCGACTTCAGAAGGGTCGTTGAACCGCAGCTTAACGCCCGATCGCAAGCCGGGTCCCACCACGAGCTGCCTGCCAGGAACGGTGTCCGCAAGCGCTCGGTGCCATGCGCCGGTGAGGGTGGGAACCACGCAAGAGAGGATGGAGCCTTCGGGAGAAGGACACGTGCCTCCGCGCGAGGATGCCTTGCCCGTCAGCTCGCTGAGAATCTGCCCGAGCTGCATGCGCGCCTCGTCTGCCGTGATGGGCTGGCGCGTGGTGACCTCGCATGCGCTGAGAAGCTTTGGGGCGCCCTCAGCACCCGCTTTGGCCGTTTCGAGCAGGCCAAATCGAGCGGTGGTGTTTCCGATGTCTGCGGCAAGTACGTGGGCCACGAGTCCTCCTTTGCGCGATAGATGCCTCCATTGTCGCATGTTGCGAGTCGAACTATGCTCGGGCAGGTTCCGATTCTCTATTCCTTAGCGTATACTGAACGCGCTTGAGCCGTAACCCGACTCCCCAAGCGGGGGAGCGGATATACGAAGGAGCGAACATGAACCAAGCACGCACGCGCGCACTGCGCGGGCAGCTGAGCTTTGCCGGCATTTTGATCGGCTGCATCGGCTGCGTCATCATCACGGCCTCGTCTGTTTACACTGCGCTCAAGATGGGCGCGTTGCCGTGGCCAACCATTTTCACATCTATCACGGCCCTCGTGCTTTTGCGGGCGCTCGGCCACACAAGCCTCAACGAAGCGAATATCACGCAGGTCATCATGTCTGCCGGCTCCATGGTTGCGGGAGGCCTAGCGTTCACCATTCCCGGTATCTGGATTCTTGGTTTGGCGGACGAGGTGTCTTGGCAGGAGATGCTTGCCGTTGCGCTGGCGGGCACGCTGTTGGGCCTCGTGTGCACGGCGCTCATCCGGAAACGGTTTGTTGAAGATTCCGATCTGGAATACCCCATCGGCACGGCAGCGGCCGAGACCTTGCTCGCCAGCACGGCGGGCGGGTCGACGGGGCGCAAGCTCTTCGGGTCGATGGCGTTCGCCGGGCTCTGGGCGATCCTTCGCGATGTGCTCGGCGTTATACCGTCGCTGGTGGCCACGCTGCCCATCCCGGGGATTTCGTTCGGTATCCAGGCCTCGCCCATGCGCTTCTCGGTCGGGTTCCTTGTTGGGGGCCGCTCGATTGCATGGTGGATGGTCGGCGCTGTGCTGGGCAGCTTCGGCATCATCGTGGGTGGCACTGCAGCGGGGTTGTGGGATCTGGGAACTGCGCAGGGCATCGTGAGCAGCCTGGGCATGGGTCTCATGATGGGGTCGGGATTCGGTGTCGTGCTGCGCGATATCGTGCTCCCGCTGGTGCGGCGGGCGAGAGCTCGGCGTAGCTCATCCTCTGTTTCTGAAAGTGGAGAGGACGCGATGGGTAGCGAGGGCGCCGGAAACGCGGAGTGCTCGGGGGATTCCTCCCCGCTCGAGCAGTCCTGCTCGCGTGGAGGCGCCGCTGGCGCCTCCGGCTCGTGCGGAACTCGCGTTGATGAATCCCCCGAGCACTCCGCGCCACGCGCCTCGCTCGGCGGCCTCACCGACTACTTCTCGCGTTTCGATGCCGGCTTGCTCGCGCTGTTCGTGGCGGCGGCTGCGCTCGTGTGCTGCATCGCTCTCTCGTTCGGCCCGTTCGTCTCTGTGGCCATCGTGCTGCTCTCATTTGTGACGGCCATCATGAGCGCGCAATCGGTCGGCCAGTCCGGCATCGACCCCATGGAGATCTTCGGGCTCATCGTGCTGCTGTTCGTGGCGGCCTTTTCCGATGTGACCCAGGTGCAGCTCTTCTTCGTTGCCGGAGTGATTGCCGTGGCTTGCGGCCTTGCGGGCGACGTCATGAGCGATTTCAAGACGGGCCAGATTATCGGCACTGATCCGCGCGACCTGTGGCTCGGCCAGGTTATCGGAGCGCTTTTGGGCACGGTCGTGGCCGTTGCCGTGCTCGTTGCCCTCGTAGCGGCATACGGAACCGATGCGTTCGGTGGCGACAATCTCTTCGTGGCGGCTCAGGCCCAGGTGGTGGCGACGATGGTCTCGGGCATTCCGAGCGTCCCCGCGTTCGTCGTGGGCGTCGTTGCGGGCACGGTGCTCTACTGCGCGGGCATCCCTGCCATGATGCTCGGCCTTGGCGTGTACCTGCCGTTTTACATGTCGCTTACCACGGCGGTGGGCGCGCTGATCCGCGTTGTGTTCGATCGCGTGGTGGCTGCGCGCGGAATCGAGAAGGGCGCGGCGGAAGAGACGGGCGCCGTGGTGGCTTCGGGTGTGCTCGGTGGCGAGTCTATCGTGGGCGTAATCGTGGCGTTCGCCAGCGTCGCGGCAGGCCTTGCGGGGTAGACCGTTGGCAAAACTGAACCTTCCGGCTCGAGCCACGAACATCTTGCAGGCGTCCCGTCGTGCCTAACCGTTGGGCAGCGTGACTCGCATTTCCAGCTCGGCACCGAGCTTCCTCGCACGGATGCTCCCCTCGTGCCGCGAGACGATCCCTTGGGCAATCGAGAGCCCGATGCCGTTTCCGCCGGTCGAGCGCGAGCGGGATGCGTCGGCGCGATAGAACCGATCGAAGATGCGTCGCGTGTCTTGCGTGGTGAGCGAGGCGCACGGGTTGGTCACGGTGAGCACGATTTCGCGTTTGCGCTGCTCAAGGCGAACGCGAATTGATCCGTTATCGTCGCAGTACTTGACCGCGTTGTCTACGAGCACGCTCACCAGCCGGTCGAGCTCCTCGGGACTTCCGCTCACGATGATGCGCGGTTCGGCCTTGTCCACCTCGCGCGCGGAGATTCCCTCCAGCCCGTCCGCCACGCTCGCGCGCGTCGCCGCTGCTTCGAAGGTGTCAATGGTGCAGGCGAGGGGGCAGTGCGGTCGAGCTTGAGGTCTCCTGCGGTGAGTACGCCGGGCACGTAGGTGTCGCTGCGGCGGCAGAGGGCGCGCACGCGGGCGAGGAGCTCGACCATGGAGAACGGTTTGGTGAGATAGTCGTCCGCACCGCTGTTGAGCCCGCCGACCACGTCTTCTTGGGTGCTTTTCGCCGTGAGGATGAGAATGGGCGTGCGGACCGATTTGCTGCGCAAGGTGCGCACCACGTCGAGGCCGTCGCGGTAGGGCATCATGATGTCGAGCACGATGCAGTCGTACGTGCCGGTTTCGCCGAAGTCGAGCGCCGCTTGGCCGTCGTAGACGGTATCGACCTCGTACCCATCGCTTTTGAGCATCGCTTCGAGAGCGCGGGCCATGTCTTGCTCGTCGTCGGCTACTAAAACGCGCATGCGTGCTCCCTCCTCGGCATCGTGGTTTCACGATAGCGCATATTCCATGCGAGTGCGCGGAGGCGCATCCGCGGTAGATGCAAAAACCCGTGCGCAGTAGATCGGGGGCCTGCGCACGGGTGCTGGACCCGGCCGCTGCTGCAATAAGGGAGGTTGACGACGGCGCGGGATATGCGCTCTGCGTAGAGAACTAGGTGGGGCCATACGACGCAGAGCGTGAGCTCAGCATAAAAACGAATCCTTAAACGAACCTCAAGAGTAAAAAACTATGATGGAATCGTGAACGCTCGGAAAAGCACCGGGACCTGCGGTTTTTCAGCAGGTGCTTCTTGTCTTCGCACTGTTTTTCCTTTTGTTACACCTTTGAAAGGGTCCGTTTACATCGTATTATGCCTTTCTTTACCTTGATGGGTATTGCGCAGTGTTTGGGCTCTAGCAGCCTGCTGTACTCGCATTCGGGTGGGGGACCGTGATAGGCTACCGCGTGCGCGCAAGGCGTGGCGTGTCGCTAGGGGCACGCCGGGCGTGAATTAGTTCCGTTTCAGCCGGATCTGGATCTTTGGGTTCAGATTGAAAAACCGGCTGGGGGGGGGTAATGTCAAAATCTCTGTGCGTGCGCCGTGGCGGAAGTGCTGCGGTACTGTTGTGTTCTGCCGTGTGCGCTTCGGGCCTTCTGCTCGACCTCTCGGGAGCATCTTCAACCTACAGCGAGATAACGCATCTGTTCGGCGAGGTGCATGGCACCTCGTACATCGTGGCGGAGCTGCTCTGCTCGCTTCCCGCGCGCGATGGGGCCCTGGCCGTGCTCGGCCTTACCGCGGCGCTGTTCGCCCTGTTTCGTCGCGCGGGCCGCGGCGCTTCTCCTGCAGGGGAGAGCGCTTCCGCGCTAAACCGCGGCGCTTCCGAGTCTGAGGGCACGGGCGTGCTCGTTCGCAGCGCTTCTACCGCAGAAGACGGTATGCCTAGGTTTGCCCGCGGTGCTTCTGCGGCGGACGCGGGGATGCTCATGGAGCACCGCTGCGGTGGAGGAGCTTCCGCCTGGGTGGTTGCCGTGCTCTTCGCAGCGGCAATGCTCTTTGGGCGAAGCTTCGACGAAGCCGGCTCCGCGGCCTATATCGTTGGCGGCATCACCCCCGCCATTCGTTCATGCTGGTATTTCATAGGATGGCTGCTGCCCGCGCGGGCGCTTGTCGAGCTCGCATTCGAAGGTCTGGATCGCCTCCGCGCGCATGGCACGTGCCCGTCGGGTGATCGCGCCCGATCCGTTTCGCCGTCGTGCGGGAGGCTCCGGCGCGCGGTGCGCCTCGTTCTCGGTGCATTCGACCGGCACCCTTTTGCGGCCCCGGCGCTTGTGCTGGCACTGTGCTGGCTTCCGGTGCTCATAGGGTATGCTCCTGCGCTTTTCATGTGGGACACGAACACGCAGATACTGCAGTGGTTCGGGCTGCCCAACCATATCAGCAGCTCCGTCGATTTGCTCGATTCGTGCGTGTTGCTCACCCAGCACCATCCGCCGCTGCATACGGCGCTCGTAGGCCTCTGCGTTCAGGCGGGCATCTCGCTTGCAGGCAGCGAGAACCTCGGCATATTCATCTACGCGGTGCTTCAGTGGGCAGTCGACATCCTCGCAATCTCGTGGGCGTTTCGCATCGCCCAGATCGTGGGCACGCCTCGTGCTCCGCGTTTCGTGGCGCTCGGCTTCATCGCGCTCGTGCCGGCATATTCGAATTACAGCGTGCTGGTAACCAAGGACGTGCTCTTCGCATCTGCATTGCTGCTGTTCGCGATCGAGCTTGTTTACCTGGTCTTTTGTGCTGCATCGTTTGACGGGCGAATCGCTTTTTCGCGCCGGCATGCGGTGCTGCTCGTGGCCGGGGCGCTTGGCACCGCGTTGCTGAGAAGCGGTATGGTCGTCGCCGTGGCGGGTGGCGCCCTCGCCGCAACCTTGCTTCTTTGGCGCATGCAGCGCCGCTTGGCACGAGAGGGCCTCCGGCCTGTCTCCGCGCGATCGCTTCTTCGCATCCCACTGATCGCCCTGGCGCTCGTCATAGCGGTGAATCTGCTGCTCGCGCGCGTGGTCTATCCTGCTCTGGCCATCACGCCGTCGAGCAAGCGCGAGGCGCTCTCCATTCCCATGCAGCAAGTCGCGCGCTTCATGCGCGATCGCCCCGATGCCGTCCAGCCTGAGGACCTTCGCGCCATCGATCGAGTTCTCGATGCTCCGAGCCTCGCCCGCCTCTACGATCCGAGCAAATCGGACCCGGTGAAGGCGACGTATAAGGAACAGGCCTCATCCGACGACCTTTCCGCATTCTGGCAAACATGGGCGAGACTGTTTGCTCGCGATCCCGGCTGCTTCATCTCTGCAACGGCGGCGAACTACTATGGCTACTTCTATCCTGCACATGCGATGAGCTGGAGCTACACCTCGTACTTCAGCAGCCTGGTCATGGCGAACACCGAGACGAACCTCATTTACTCGGATATCGCCTCGTATTTCTCGTTTCATCAGCTAGACCATCCACTCGTGCGTGCGCTTGACGGTTTGTGCTCGGGGTACCGGCTGCTCTTCCAGAGGCTTCCGTTCCTCACGCTCACCATGCAGGCGGCGCTCTACGACTGGGCCCTCGTGCTGCTTACGGCCTATGCGGTGCGACGACGGCGATCGCATGCAGCGGTCTTTCTCGTGCCGGCATGGGTCGTGCTGCTTATTGCGCTCGTGGGCCCCTGTAACGCCACCACGTATTTTCGCTATGCCTACCCGGTGGCCCTGCTCGTGCCGTTCCTGGCGCTCGTCATCATGGCGCCCGACCCCCGAGATCGCGCGCGCCGCGCTTCTACGTTTGTTTTGATTTCGACCACAGGAGGGTCTTCTATGGATAGCCCATCGAACATGGCCGCGTGTGCGGCTGCTGCCGCAGATGCGAGCGCTGGCACGGTGGACGCTGCCACGCCCGAAGCTACCGAGACAGCACCGACCGCCAAAGGGCATGTGGCGGTGCTCATTCCCTGCTACAACGAGGAACTGACCGTTGGCGAGGTAATCGATGATTTCCGGCAGGTGCTCCCTGGGGCCAGCATCTATGTGTACGACAACAACTCGAGCGACCGGACAGCCCAGGTGGCACGCGAGCACGGGGCTCAGGTGCGCTTTGAGCCGCGCCAGGGCAAAGGGGTGACCGTTCGCCAGATGTTCCGCGACATCGAAGCGGACTGCTACCTGCTCGTCGACGGCGATAGCACGTACCCTGCCGATGCCGCGCCCGCTCTCATTAACCCCATTCTTGCGGGCGAAGCCGATATGACCGTAGGCGACCGTCTCTCCAACGGCAGCTATGCACAAGAGAACCAGAGGCCCTTCCACGATTTCGGCAATAACCTCGTGCGCTGGCTCATCCGCCTTATGTACGGTTACGCGTTCCACGATGTCATGACCGGCTACCGGGCCTTCAGCCGTGTGTTCGTGCGCAGCTTGCCCGTGGTTTCGCGCGGGTTCCAGCTGGAGTGCGAGATTTCGATCCACGCGGTAGACAAGGGCTGGCGCATCAAGGAGGTGCCCATCGATTATCGCGATCGCCCGGCGGGAAGCGTCTCCAAGCTCTCGACGGTTTCCGATGGCGTTCGCGTGCTCATGGCAATCGGGTCGCTCTTCAAGGATTACCTGCCGTTCAAGTTCTTTTCGCTTGTGGCGGCGGTGTTCGTGGCGCTTGGCCTGGCGGCGGGCATTCCCGTGGTCGCCGAGTTCGCGCAGACGGGGTACGTGAGCAAGGTGCCTTCGGCGATTCTGGCCGTTGGGCTCGTGTTCTGCGGAGCGCTTGCGTTTAGCACGGGATGCATCTTGGACACCGTGGCCAAGGCGACCAGAAAGCGCTGGGAGCTCGATGTGTATCGAGCTGAAGATGAGATGCGCAGGCGGCAGCGCTAGGAAGCCGCTGAGCTTATCTTCGCGGGTGATCGGGATTGCAACTTTTGGGCACTTCCGGGCGGAGGGTCCGGGTAGCCGCGCCGCCGCCAGGCGGGCGCCAGCCCCTTGAGCTGCGCCTTTCCCTTTCCCCCGCTCGCCCATACTCGCCCGCCGCGTCGGGAAGTGCCCAAAAGTTGAAACAACGACGGAACGGATGGCTCCGTTGCCTAATAATCAGCGTTTTCCTAGGGTTTCCGCCTGTTCGCCGCTCGCACCAATCGCCGCCATGTTCGCAGGTTGTCGTCATGCTCTCGGTGCGCCCGTGTGCATGGTCGTAGGGTTTCGGGCTGGAAATCTACGGATGAAGCTTGCCCAGATGGCTTTTTCGTACATTTTCTGCCCGTAAACCAGAACGAGGGAAGAAAGAGAAGACGGGTATACCGTTGTAGTACCATGAACGCATCTGCGAGCGGCGCGCTCGCATTGGCATGAAAGGAGCCCTTGTGGCAGTAAATGAAGAGCTGCTCAAGCAGGTGCTTGAGCAAATTCGCCCGAACCTTCAGGGCGATGGTGGCGATATGGAGTATGTGGGTGTCGATGAGGACGGCGTGGTTTCGCTGGAGCTGCAGGGCGCTTGCGCCGGCTGCCCCATGAGCCAGCTCACCCTTTCGATGGGCATCGAGCGCGTGCTCAAAGAGCACGTCCCCGGCGTAACGCGCGTTGTTGCCGTAAACGACAACGCCGACGGTGGGCTTTCGAGCCTGTACGACGAGTACGCGCCGTTCTAACGATTCGTGTGACAGCGGCGCCGGCATGAGACAGTTTAACCCGGCACAACTGTCTCATGCGGGTAATAGGTTCGTTCGGTCCCGCTTCAACATGGCAGGGAATGTATGCTCACAGAACTCTATCAAAGCCTTGACCCGGTGGCCCTTTCGGTCGGGCCGATCACGATCTATTGGTACGGCGTCGCGTATGTTGTGGGTGCTCTCATTACGGGTATCGTGATGTACCGCACGCAGCGTCGTTGGGGGCTCAATCTCACGGTCGACGACCTCATGATGGTCGTTTTCGGCGTGGTGATCGGGCTCGTCATCGGCGCGCGCCTCTTCTATGTGATCTTTTATGGCGACGGATTCTATTGGACGCACCCGCTCGAGATCTTCATGACCAACCACGGTGGTATGAGCTTCCACGGTGGGCTCGTGGGCGGAATTGTGGGCGGCGCTATCGTATGCCGCATCTACCACATCTCCGCGTGGACCATTGCAGACCTTGCGGTCATCGGCGTGCCCATAGCGCTTTGCCTGGGTCGTTGCGCCAACTTCGTGAACGGCGAGCTTTGGGGCAAACCGACCGACCTGCCCTGGGGCGTGGTGTTCGGTGGCGCCGCGGGCGATGTGGCGCGTCATCCTTCCCAGCTCTACGAGGCGTTTCTCGAGGGCGTGGTGCTCTTCGTGGTCCTCCATCTCATGAGCCGCCGCAAGCCGCCGCTTCCGCAGGGTACATTTATGGGTACGTTCATCTTGGGCTATGGGATCGTGCGATTCCTCATCGAGTTCGTGCGCGTGCCCGACGCTCAGCTCGGCTACATCTTGGGCGATGTCATCACCATGGGGCAACTGCTGAGCTTGCCGCTCATCGTTATCGGCATCGGGCTCATCGCCTATGCGCTGCACGCCAAGCGCCCGCAGCGCGATTATATATAAGCGTGTAGGCGCGCCGGCGTCCTGTGTTTGCATCCGTCGGCGCGCTGTCGTCTGCCGTCGCGTTCGGCAGCGCGCCGCCCCCATCGCTGCGCCCGCCCCTTTTTCCTCGGGAACGGCTAGAATAGGCACATCTGTTTAACTGACCTGATGGATGGCGCGTTTTGCGCAGGCACGCAGGTGCCTAGGGGAATCGGGGTGAAAGTCCCCGGCTATACCAGTAACCGTAACTCTCGCAGCGCGAATCGCCGCGCGCGGACAAGTCGGATCGCCTCTCCATCGCATGGCCCAATACGGCCAGGGTCCTGGATAGAGAGGTGTCAGCATGTTCAAGTGGAAGGCGCCCCGCGTGCGCTCCGGACGCAGGCTACGGCGGAGCGCACGTTCGCATCGTGTGGTCGCTGCCGTCATGGCCGCGCTCCTCGTGTGGGGGCAGGTGCCAACCTACGCATGGGCCGGGGCGGCCACGGCGGAAAGCGCTGCCAGCGCGCAGGCGTTGAAGAGCGCGATTCCTCAAAGCAGGACGTCTCCCAGCGGTAACACGAGCGCCACCTCGGCAGATTCCACTGAGGCCACCGGCCAGGAACCTGCTTCATCGAGCGCGGACACCAGCAAGGACGACGCGGCAAGCCAAGGCGAGCAGGCCGCGCAGGGAGCGGGCAGCACGACATCGAATACCGCTGCTGAGAGCTCCGGCAGCGAGGCGTCGAGCACCGGGAGCGCGGCAAGCTCTGAGTCTCCCGATGGAGCGGCGCCCTCGTCTGCGGATGCCTCAGCCTCGAACACCGCGACGGCGCGGACGTCGAGCACTGCGGCCTCGGCCAATGCCAGCGATGTTTCCACCCAGGCGCTCACGTCCAACGCCAAGGTGCTCATCCAGGACTCTGCGAGCGAGACAAGCTCGTACAGCCAGGCTTATGGGTCACTTTCCGCCGGCACAGTGCTTTGGGCCAACCTCTACGACGGCTCGTCTAGCTGGTCGCTCTCGCGCGTGGACGCGGAGGACGGCTGGACGTACCAGTGGTACGCCGCGTCTGAGAAATCGAGCGACAAGAGCGACTATGCGCCCATCGAGGATGCCACGGGGCAGAGCCTCACCGTCACGGAGGACCTCGCGGGTTCCTACATCATCGTGTGCGTGACGGTGGACGGCATCGACCGCTGGGCGCCGCTCACGAGCTACGGCGACACTATCAACCAGAACTACCTGCCCGGCCCCGTGCTGGGGCAGGGTCAGGCCGAGCTCTACTCCGTCACGCTTAGCAACTCGAGCCCGAGCGCGGGCGAGACGCTCACGGCCACAGCCAACGTGAGCTACAACACGCCGGCGGGCGACGACGTGAACGTGACCTACACCTGGCAGCAGGGAGACTCGCGTTACGGTACGTTCGAGGACATCGAGGGCGCAGGCAACGGTCCAACCTTCACGCTGACCGAGGCACAGCAGGGCAAGTACGTCCGCGTCATAGCCTCTGCAGGCGTGAACGAGGAGGACGCGACCACGTCCGACACCGTCATGGCCGAGGGTGCCGTCAAGCTCGCAGGGGTGGAGCTTGCCACGCCGGGCTCGCTCGAGATGCCGGTGACGCTCGAGGCCAAGGCGTACACGGGCTCCTCGTACAGCCCCACGTATGTGACCGAGGGTGTCACCTACACGTGGATGTACGCCAAGACTTCCTCGCCGAGCTATTCCACTACTTGGACGGTTATTGAGTGCGAGACGGGCCCCACGCTCACCGTCGACAGCGACGAGTACGCCGGCTGCTGCTTCCGTGTGCAAGCCAGCGCCGGGGCAAACGACGTCGAGGTTTCGTACTACAACGCAATCGGCCCGGTGAAGCTCGAGGGCCAGGTTGACATCTACACGGCGTTTCTTGCGGGAAGCGCGGATGCCACGAGCGGCAGCTATGTGTTCACATCTGAAGACACCGCGTGGGCGTTCGCCCGCGAGCAGGGCGGCAGCGTACCCATCGACTCCTCTAAGGTGACGTACCAGTGGCAGATGAGCACCACGAGCCGTACCTCGGGCTTCGAGGACATCGAGGGTGCCACGGGCCAGAGCCTCGAGCTTGCAAAGTACGAAGGTTGCTATGTGCGCTGCGTCATCACGGCAAACGTGGGTGGCAGCACGTACACCACCACGGCAACGATGAAGATCGCCGCGCCCGGATCGGTCAACGTGACATCCGTCTCGCTCGACGCGTCCGGCAAGGTGAATGTGGGCGCGACGCTCACGGCCACGGCGAGTGCCGCTTCGGGTGACGTGACGGACGACACCCACGTTACCTGGGCTTGGTACTACGGCGACAGCTCGTCGGCGACGGATACCAAGATCGAAGGGGCCACGGGCAACACGCTCGAGCTCACGCAGGAAGTCGTTGATGAGTATGACCTGCTCGGCAAGTACGTCGAGGCCCGCGCGGACGGCGGCTTCGGCGAGGAGGACTCGTCGGCGGTGGGGCCTCTCATCATGCCCGGGGCCGTGGAGCTCTACCGCGTGGAGGTCACGGGCGATGCGCGCATAGGGTCCACGCTTACGGCCACGGCATACAAGAACAGCTACTCCACGGTTGTTTCCGACACCGATACGGTGACCTACCAGTGGCAGTACGCCACGACGAACACTACGTCCGATGCCGAGTTCACCGACATCCCCGGCGCCACGGGCAGCACCTATACCATCCCCAAGACCATCGATGGGCGGGATGCCCAGGGCCTCTACCTGCGCGTACAGGCCGTGAGCGACGGCAGCGTGGTGAGCACGTACCAGCGTGGCCGCTACTCGTACTCGGGCAGCACGTACGTTGACCCAGCGGGCCCTGTCATGCTCCAGGGGCAGTACACGCTTTCGTCGGTCGAGCTTTCCTCGAGCGGCCAGGGCGCGCAGGCGGGCGCCACGATCACGCCTGCGGCACAGGTGCGCAGCGGCTACTACGATGTTGACGCACCCACCGATGCGCAGCTCACCTATACGTGGTACATCGCACGCGCGGGCGGAAGTTTTGAGGAACTCGGCGATGGCTATGACCCCGCGACGGGCGTGCTCGCGCTTACGGACGACATGGTGGGCGCAACGCTTAAAGTGAGCGCTTCCGCCCTCGATAACACCGTTACGAGCGACGAGTTTGTCGTCGTCGCAGCGGGCACCTACGATCTCGCCCGCGTAAGCGTCTCGCCAAGCTTCACCTCTTCCTCCACCACGCTCTTCACGGACGATGCCGTGAGCGCCTCGGTGTGGGCTAACGGCGTGGATGGGTACACCACGAGCGTAACGGGCGAGGTGACCATCCGCTGGTACGTGGACGAGGCGTCTGATGGCTCCTTCGATACGTGCATAGGCGAGGGGGCGGAGGTTACGCTCCCCGCTGAGGCTGCGGGCTGCTATCTTAAGGTTGTCGCCACGAGCGGTGCCTCAGCGGTGGAAGCGGTCTCCGCGAACCCCGTAGTGGGGACCGATTCACTCGCGGGCATCGTGGCGAAGCTCGATGCAGAGGACTGGCGGCTCGAGCCCGTCTATGGCGAGGATGCGAACGTTAACGACGTACTGCAAGCCAAGCTGGCCGAGATGGGCGTCGAGGATGTGGATGTGCGCGTGACGGGCGTCGCGTTCGTCAACCAGAACGAGCAGGCGAGCCTCGGCGTCTCCACGGCGAACGACGCCACCAACGGCGATATCACGTTCTTCTTCATCGACCCCGACGTGGTGACGGGCTTCGCCAACTACACGCAGTGGCGCCAGCTGCGGCTCACCTTTGAGCTCTCGCGAGACGGCGAGACAGCCACCTACACGCCCGGCCGTTCGGTGAATATCCCGTGGGATGAGGCGCGCGTGGTCGAGCTGCTCGAGGAGAAGGCCGCAGACCTTTCCATCGGCTTCGCGTCCGGCGACACCTCCAACGCCGTGACCGGCAACCTCACGCTGCCCTACAAGCTGAGCGATGGTTCGGGCGACACGCGGAGCTGGTCAAGCGTCTCCTGGAGTTCCGATTCCGATGCGGTGCGCATCTCGGGTTATGGCTGGAGCGACTACACCGGCACCGTGACGCGCACGGCGGCCGACCAAGAGGTCACGCTCACCGCGACCATTGGCGTGGTTGCGAGCGACGGGCCCTCCACTACGATCGAGAAGACGTTCACCGTCACCGTGCTCGGCGACCCGGCGCTGGTCGAGGCCGAGCAAACCGCGTTGCAGAAGAAGGTCGACGCGGCGTTTACCGCCGATGCGCTCACCTACAGCGCCGATGGTGCGGCCGTCGACCCCGCTGCCGTGGTGGGCGACCTCCAGCTGCCGCGACCCAGCGCGATAGGCATTGACGGCGCGGACTACACCATCACGTACACGGCATCCACCGACGCCATCGAGGTCAACGGCTACCGCGGTAACGTCTACCAGCCGCTTCCCGACGCGGACGGGGCACCGGTTGAGCTCACGCTCACGGTGACGAGCAAGGCCAACCCCGAGATCACGGCTTCAAAGACCATCCAACTAACGGTTGCGCCGCTCGAGGCAGGTGACATCACATCCGAGCTTGCCCTCATGGAGGCGGCAAAGGCGGGCTACGGGCAGGCGCTGCTCGGTGAGAACGCCTCGGCGGATGCCGTGACGACGAACCTACACGCGTTCCAGAAGGCCTATCTGGATGAGAACAGTGTGCTCACATGGGCATACGACAGCGCCGCTGCCGGCGTGGCAGGCGACGGCATCATTGCCACGGACCTTCCTGGGTACGACCCCATGGGCTCCGCGGGCTGGCGCCTCTTCCGCTCGAGCGATGCGAGCGTTATCGCGCACGAAAACCTCGTGGTTACGCAGCCGACGTACAACACCGAGGTCACCATCACGAGCGTGCTTTCGAGCGAGAAGTACGCGCGCTACGCCGAGCGTTACGCGGACGACGAGACCTGGGGGCTGGCGTTTTCGCTGCTTGCCAACCAAGAGGTCTCGGCTACGTTCATGGTGCTCGGCACGTCCGGGGAGCAGAACCCCAGCGTCACCGCCACTGTGCGCATTGTGGGCGTGGACGCTTCCGGCGCCGATGAGGCGTGGGTCGTTACCACCGCCTACGAGCTGACCGAGGGCTCCACGGCGGCAGACCTTACCGAGGCCGCGCTCGCCGACGCCGGCCTCACGGCCGACTACGGCACCAGCTCCCAGGGCTGGTACCTCAACTCCATCACCTCCGCCGACGGCCGCGTGCTCGAATACGACGAGGATACGGGTAAGTACTGGCAGCTTTTCGTCAACGGCTCGGCGTCCGACGCCGGCGCCGGAGAGGTCACCCTCCAAGCCGGGGACGAAATCACGTGGTACTACTCTGCTTGGGGGGCCTCGCTCGACGACATTGGCCAGGCACGCATCTCGGTAACGGCATCCGTGATCGGCCTGGATGCGGACGGCGAGGACGCCAGCTGGGTCCCGACGACGCGTGTCCAGCTGGCGGAGGGCTCCACGGCGGCCGAGCTCACCGAGGAGCTTCTTACCAGTGCGGGCCTTGAGCACGAGGCCACGGGTGTGGGCACCGGGGGCTATTACCTGAGCACGATCACCTCCACCGACGGCCGCACACTCGGCTGGGATGAGGATACGGGCTGCTATTGGCAGCTTTTCGTCAACGGCTCGGCGTCCGACGCCGGCGCGGGCCAGGTCACGCTCAAGCCCGGAGACGAGATCGCGTGGTACTACTCGGCCCAGGGCGCCGAGCTGCCGACCAACGACGTAGAGGTTGACCCGGACGCGCCCCGCCCGGACTATGACGCCGCATGGCCCACCTACGCTCCCGGCGCGGTCACGGACGTGGCGACCCCCACCGAGGGCGGCGAACTCGCTTGGTCGGTCGACCTCGGCACGGATATGGCCAGCTCCGTCTACGCGAGCGACCCGATCGTCGTGAACGGCAACCTCTACCTGGCCGTCGGCGACGAGCTGCGCGTCCTTGACGCCGCCACGGGCAAGATCCTGGCCACGGCAACGCTCGCCACCTCGGTGGACTCCGCGTGCCGGTTGGCCTACGCGGATGGCCTCGTGGTGGTGCCGCTCCACGGCGGGCGGCTCCAGGCACTCACGGCGGACACCCTGACCACGGTCTCGCTGACCGATGAGCTGGCGGCGGGCCAGCAGGCGCTCTCCACGCTCACCATCAGCGATGGCCGCGCGTACTTTGGCACCACGAGTTGGACCGGCGAGACGGGCACGCTCTTCTGCGTGGAGCTCGCAACGGGCGCCGTGGTCTGGTCCACCTCCGGCGACGGCGATGCAGGCTACTACTGGTGCGGCGCCGTGCTCGCGGGCGACTGGCTCGTGGCGGTGGACGGCGCGGGCGTCGTGCGCGCCTACGATCCGGCCACGGGTGAGGTCGCGGGAACCATCGATCTGGGGGCAAACGCGCACGTTTCCGTGGTGGCCGACGGTTCCGACCTCTACGTGGTCACGAATGACGGCACCCTGCACCGCTTGGCGCTCGCCGAGGACGGCTCGCTCACCCAGACGGGTAGCGTGCGCTTTGCGGACAGCTCTACCTCCACGCCCACGATTGCGGACGGTCGCGCCTACGTGGGCGGCGCGAACGACGACTCCACGGGCGTGCTCGCGGTCATCGACCTGGCTACGATGGGCGTCGAGCACCGCATCACGGGCTTTTCCAACGAGGCAAAGCTCCCCGGTGATGTCAAGAGCGCTCCGACCGTGAGCGCGCGCGATGGCGAGACCTATGTGTACTTCACCTGCAACGCGGTTTCCGGCGGCGCCTACCTCTACCACCTGGGCGATGCCCACGCCTCGGTGCTCTACCTGCCGGGCGACGATCAGGCCGACTGGTGCATGGCGAGCGTGGTCGTGGGCGCGGACGGCGCGCTCTACTACGTCAACGACTCCGGCACCCTATTCAAGCTCGAGGCGGGTGCCGCGCTTCCGGATCCGACCCCGACTGACGACGGCGATGGAACGACCGGTGATAATACGAATGGCTCTACATCCAACACGGGCGACGATACGGGCGATGTTGACAGCGGTGACGACCTCGACGGTGGAGCACACCGTCCGACCGGTACGGTGCAGCCAGGACGGCAACCGATCGCGACGGACGATGCCGCGGTTGACGAGGCGGCCGATGATGCCCTTACCGAGGAGACCAGCTCTTCTGACGAAACGGCGCTGAGCGCGGGTGCTCGCGTGTCGAGCAGCGCAGATGCGGGCGCGGCCGAGCAGCCACGCAGCTTCCGCTGGCTGCCGATTGCCGGCATCATCCTCGGCGTCTGCGGTCTTGTCGTCATTATCGTCTACGTGAAACGTCGAGAGCGCTCGGAATAGCCCGATGACGCAACAGGCCGGGTTGGAGCCCTTCGTAAGAGGGGTTTCTGCCCGGCCAACATCATCAAAATGCAAGCAATTCCCTCTCGGCTTTGGCATCACGAATACAAGCCTGGCTTTGGCGGTGCGAAGGAGCAGCCAACATGGAAGAAAATCAGTCTCAGAAGGTGGAGGAAAAACCGCGCATGAGCATGCGTCAGCGTATCGTGCTCGGTGTGCTGTCGGCGTGCTGCGTGGCGCTTATCGCGGTGTGCGGCATCGCGCTGGCGACGAGTGATGACGTGTCTCCCTCCAACGCGGTGCTCGCTTCGGGGAGCGCGTCGATAACGGCTGCGCAGCAAGCTGAAGCGGGCGGTGCCGAAGAATCGACGAAAGAGGACGCTGCAGAGGAAACGGCTGGCAGCCAAGATACCTCGACATCGGACGCTTCGTCTGATGGCTCGTCCGCATCCAATGATTCCGATCGGGACACTTCGTCTGACGCAGCCAACACCGGTGGCGGGGGAGATACTCCGTCCAACGCAGGTAACGGCGATGCAGATACGTCGAACAACCAGCAGCAGACCATTACTGTATCCGTCGTGGTGGATTCAAGCGCGGCAGACGGTTCGGTGAGCGGCTCGGGCACCTTTACGTTCAAGGAAGGGGCCACGCCCTACGATGCCCTGTGTGCGCTTCGCTCCGATGTGACCTCGTCGAGCACGGCGATGGGCGTCTACGTCGAAGGCATTGGTGGCCTTTTTGAGAACGATAGCCGTTACCCGGGCGTTTCGGGTTGGAAGTACATGGTGAATGGACGGGTGGTCATGCAGTCCGCCGGGTCGTACGCGCTGAGTGACGGTGATCATGTGACCTGGTATTACACCGTCACGGGATAGGGCCCCGTTCTTTTCACTCGAGAGGCGCCACTCCAAGCAAACAGTTCTTCCTAATCGAGAGGTTCTGCATAAATCAAAGGGCCTCTTCTCGACCAAAAGGTGTACATGAGCGTCACGAATCGCTGGTTTTCGGCACGTTTTTGACGCTCGTGTACACCTTTTCTGGTGGGTGGGCCCATCGGTCTAGGTTCCGGGCGCTCGTGTACCCCTTTTTTGGTTGCTTAAGGCATCGCTTCATGTATTGGTGGCGGCGCGGCGGGCGAGCGGCGAGCGCCCGCCGGCG
>NZ_HE978574.1:403683-415206 GCF_000311845.1 Enorma massiliensis phI
CCGGCGCGCGGGATGAATATGCGCGATTGGTGGATGTTTGTGCGTAGGCACCCAACAATCGGTACCATATGCGCGGGGGTATCTCTCGTAGCGCCTTTCCCACGTCCGATAACCATCTAGAGGGAGCACATATGAAGTACTTCGGTACCGATGGCTTTCGTGGGCGCGCCAACGAGGAGCTCACGGTCGACCACGCATTCAAGATCGGCAAGTTCGTGGGCTGGTACTACGGCCTCCGCCAGGGGCGCAAGACCAAGGCGGTCATTGGCAAGGATACCCGTCGTTCCAGCTATATGTACGAGAACGCGCTGGTTGCGGGCCTCGTGGCGAGCGGTGCCGATGCGTATGTGCTGCGCGTGACCACCACGCCGTCGGTAAGCTACGTGGTGCGCCACGGTGATTTCGATTGTGGCATCATGATCACGGCGAGCCACAATCCCTATCACGACAACGGCATCAAGCTCATCGATTCTGGTGGCTACAAGATGAGCCCGGATGTGCTCGAGCAGGTAGAAGCCTATATCGACGGTGAGTTCGAGATTCCGCTCGCTACGGGTGAGCAGATTGGCCGTGCGGTCGATTATGTCGAGGGCCGCGCGCGCTACATCAAGTCGCTCATCGAGTCCATGCCGTGCTCGCTCGAGGGTTTTCGCGTGGCGATCGACTGCGCCAACGGCGCCTCCACGCCTATCGCCCCGCGCGTGTTCACTGCGCTCGGTGCCGATGTTCACGTGATCTCCAACGAGCCCGATGGCTTCAACATCAACATGGGCTGCGGTTCCACGCATATTGAGCGCTTGCAGGCGTATGTGCGCGAGGAGGGGCTCGACATCGGATTCGCCTATGACGGCGACGCCGACCGCTGCATCGCGGTGGACGAGTACGGTAACGTCTGCGACGGCGACACCATTATGTACGTGTGCGGCGCGCACCTTGCCAAGCAGGGCAAGCTCAGCGGCAACACGGTCGTGGCTACCGTCATGAGCAACATCGGCCTCTTCAAGGCGCTCGACAAGCTGGGCATCGGTTACGAGAAGACCGACGTGGGCGATAAGTACGTAAGCGCCTGCATGCAGGAGCACGGCTATGCGCTCGGCGGTGAGCAGAGCGGCCATGTGATCTTCTCCGAGTACAGCGCCACTGGCGACGGCATCAACACGAGCCTGCGCATCATGCAGACGCTCGTAGAGACTGGCAAAAGCTTGGCCGAGCTCGCCAAGCCGCTCAAGATTTACCCGCAGCTGCTCAAGAACGTGAAGGTCGAGGACAAGCACGCTGTCATGGAGCACGAGGCGGTCAAGGCCGCCGCGGCTGATGTTGAGGCCGCGCTCGAGGGCGAGGGCCGCGCGCTCATCCGCGCGAGCGGCACAGAGCCCTTGGTCCGCGTTATGGTCGAGGCACCGACGATCGAGCTGTGCGAGCAGTACGTGAATAAGGTCGTTGAGGTCATCGAGAGCCTATAGACGAGGTACCGGGTCGCGCCAAGCGGCGGCAGCGGTGCCGGAGCGCCCGGTCTAGGTAAACGGCGATCAATGCCTCACGTATCAAAGATGATGAGGGCGGGCAGTGCGCATCGGCGTGCTGTCCGCCTTTTGCCGTCCGGGCGGTACCGCTTGCAGGAGAAGCTCATCAGCTCTAGTTGGCAAGAATATAATGTCATAAGACATATCATCATGGGCCGTAACCAAGGTGCAGTGTCTTCGGTCCGGCCTGTGGAGTTGGGAGGAACGATGGCGAGCCAGGCTAACCCAAGCGAGAAGCCGACGATGCTGACGTACATAGAGCAGACTCCGGCGCAGCTCAAGCTCAACGTCGAGCGCGCCGAAGAGCTCACTGCCGAGTTGGTCGACTTGTACGCCCAAAAGCCCTGCCATTCCATCTGGATCGTGGCCTGCGGTTCAAGCTCGAACGGATCGCAGTGCGCTCGTTATTTCATGATGAAGTACCTGCAGCGCGAGGTGAAGATCGTCTCGCCGGCTACCTTCATCTACGGCGAGCACGACCTGCACGAAAATGATTTCGTCTTCGTGATCTCGCAGAGCGGTTGCTCCACCAATTCCATTGAGGCCCTCGACGAGCTCCGCAAGTTGGGCATCACCGCCATCGGGCTTACGGGCAACGTTGATTCGGACTTTAAGGACCATGCGGACCTCGTGGTCGATTACGGTGTGGGAGAGGAGACCGTGGGCTACGTGACCAAGGGCGTCACCACGCTCGCGCAGTTCCTCATGCTCTTCGCCATCGAAGCGGGCGCACGCACGGGAATCGTGTCCCCCGAGCAGCGCACCGAGCTCTTGAACGAGATGGCAGACGCCCCGCGTCGTCATGAGATCGTGCAGCGGGAGACCTGGGATCTGTATAAGCTCCACCAGGCCGACTTCACCTCGATGACCGTGGTCAACCACTGTGGTTTCCTCCAGGGCTACGGCATCGCGTGCGAAGGCGCGCTCAAGTTCGGCGAGACCATCCAGATCCCCAGCTTCGCCTACGAGGGCGAGGAGTGGATTCATGGCCCCAACCTGCAGCTCACGCCGAATTACACGGTGGTGTGCGTCGATCACCTAACTGAGGGTTCCGACCGCCTCGTGGATATCTATCTCGCTGCGCGCACGGTCACGGACCATGCGTTTATCGTTACCAATTCCGAGCGTGTGGATGACGACCATGCCATCCGCCTGCCGTTCGAGATCAAAGAGCCGCTCATGATGCCGCTCTACGTGCTGCCGTTCTACCAGATCATCGCCCACCAGGCCACAACGGACCTCCACCGCTGGGAGAAGCACCCCCTCTTTGAGGAGCGCTTCCGCAAGGCAATCAGCACCAAGACGGATACGATCGACCAGATTATGCCCAACTAGGCGGGGCATCGGCGCGATGTGCGTTGTTCCGCCGCCCGTCGCGCCGCCCACGCCGGTCCCAGAGCGCGTTGCGCTGCCGTATGCGACGGTTGTGCCGCACATTTTGTCGCGCATGTGAACCCTGTACCAGCTGGGCAAGTCGGTATATCATATTGCCGTTTATGGTTAGACGGGCTGGCGCTCCCGGTGATATGTTCTCGGCGCGCTCGGCCAGAAGCGTATAGAAGGAGTCTCGCATGTCCGGACACTCAAAATGGGCAACAACCAAGCACCGCAAGGGCGCGCAGGACGCTAAGCGTTCGGCACTGTTCTCCAAGCTCTCCCGCAACATCACCGTTGCGGCGCGCCTGGGCAACGATCCCAACCCGGACAACAACGCCTCCCTTGCCGCGGCGGTGGCCAAGGCCAAGGCGCAGTCCATGCCCAAGGACAAGATCAAGAGCGCCATCGACAAGGCCTTCGGCGCCGGTGCCGATGCGGCCGTGTACGAGAACATCGTCTACGAGGGCTATGGCCCCGCGGGCGTTGCCGTCTACGTTGAGTGCCTCACCGATAACCGCAACCGCACCGCTGCCGACGTTCGCTCCGCCTTCTCCCACTCCGGCGGCAGCCTGGGCACCACCGGTTCCGTTGCCTTCCAGTTCGAGCGCAAGGGCCAGATCGTCGTTGCCAAGGAGATTGTGGATCCCAACGACAAGAAGGAGAACCTCATGGCCAACGGCGCTGCCGGCGATGAGGACGAGTTCATGATGGCCGTGGCCGAGGCCGGCGGCGAGGACTACGAGGACGCTGGCGACGAGTGGATCGTGTGGACCAACGCCACCGAGCTCATGGCCGTGTCCAAGGGCATCGAGGGGCAGGGCATCGAGGTCAAGGGCTCTGAGCTCACCATGGTTCCCACCACGCCCACCGCGGTCTCTCCTGCCGACGCCAAGAAGGTTCAGCGCCTCATCGATCGTCTTGAGGAGCTCGACGACGTCCAGGACGTGTACAACACGATGGACATGACCGACGAGGTCGTCGCCGCTCTCGAAGAGGAGTAGCACCCAACGAGACAATCGTGCCAGGTTAATTTGTCTCATGGCAACGTGCCTGCTCCGTGTCTCATGTGATAAAGCGCTTAAGCCGGGTCTGCGCTACGTGCGCGTGCCCGGCTTTCTTTATAATCAGACGAAAGGCGAACGAGCGGGGATGCCGGGCTCGATGCACGGCGGCCCCGATGAGAGGAGACGTGCGTGCGGCTGCTCAAGAAATTCGGCGCGGTGCTGTATCTCGCTGCCGCCATTGTGGTGGTGGGTGGGTTTGCCTGCGCACAGTTTGCCCCCTCGCTGGTCAGCCGCCGCGTCGATACGCTGCTCGCCCATCCGGCCGGACGCATCGTGCTCATCGTGAGCTTGGTGATTGTAGGCGCGGGCGTGCTGCTCAGCGCGCTTTTCGCCTTGCTCGAGCAGCGCCCGCCTTCGAGCGTGCATCCTGCGGGCAACCCCCATATCGAGGTGCGCCTCGCGGCCCTTTCCTCGGCTGCCCGCGCAGCTGCAGAAGCTGAAGATATTTTGGTTGAAGATGTTCGCACGCGCGTTATGGGGCATAACGATTCACAAGTGCGCGTCACACTCGAGGTGATCGCGTTTACCGATACGGGGCTTGAGGCTCTTGGCCGCCGCATCGAAGAGCGCGTTCAGGGTGCTTGCGAGCAACTGCTCGGGGCTACGGGCGTGAACGTGCTTGTGCGGTTCTTGCCGAGTAAGACCACAACGGTGACCAGGGAGGTTTCCGGTGAGTAAGACAGATTTGGGCAACGAGAAGACGGGCGCGCCCAAGTTGCTTATAGAGCAAGGCGACGTGACGGAGGGGCCGGATGCCATGGGCGCAGATGCCGAGGACGCTGCAAGCGCCGAGGGCGCTGCCACGGGCCGCGGCCGCAAGCGTCGCCATGCCCGCAAAAAGGCGCGCAAGGAGCGCATCACGCGCGACGACCTAGCGGATGCCGTCGGCTTCATCCAGGGACTTGGCGCTTCGGCGTGGGCCTACGCGGAAGACCATCCCTTCACCGTCGGCTACGCCTTCGTTGGCCTTGTGCTCGCGGTGCTCATCCTTACCATCGGCCTGTGGAGCACGATTGTCATCGCAGTCTTTGTGCTGGTGGGAGCATTGCTCGGCCAGATTCGCGATGGCGATAACGGGCTGGTGAACTTCTTCGGCCGACTGTTCGACCGCCGCTCGTAGTGCAAGCGGCAAACCGTGACGATCTGGGACTCGAAAGGGGATACCATGGCAGCAAGCGATTCGACGACGAAGACGCCGACCGTGGCGGAGCAGGAAGAGCATCAGGGTATCAAGGTGGAAGATGCCGTGAGCGAGGGCACTGCCGAGGCAGACGCCCCCAAAGCGGCGGAAGATGCAGCCGATGGCGCCGCGTCGGAAGGGGCTGCACCTACCGATGCCGGCGATGACGTCTATGACGATGAGGATTTCGAAACCGATGATTCCCTCACGTATTCCAACGGCGTGATCGAGAAGATCGTTGCCATGGCCACGCGCGAGGTGCCGCACGTGCTCGGTATGAAGGGCAACCTCGTCCACTTCTTCCAGGAGCAGCTGGGTGCTGAGAACCTCACCAAGGGCGTGACGGTCGAGGTCACCGATGACAACCGCATGATCATCAACATCTCGGTCATCATCGAATACGGCTGCTATGCCCCGGATATCTTCGAGGATGTGAAGAACCGCGTGACCGAGCGCCTTGCCGAGATGACAGGGCTTGAGGTGGCGGGTATCAACCTGCGCATCGAGGACGTGGTGACGCGCGAGGAGTACGAGGCGAGCCGCAAGAAGTTCATCGACAACCTCAAGCGCGAGGACGAAGAAGCCGAGTAAGGTTGGCGCGGGGTTGCGGCTTCGTGGCCAGGCGGTTTTCGACTGGATGTGGTTCGCAGGCACCCGGTGTCTGCGAACCATTTTGTGAATCGCAGACACCGGGTGTCTGCGATTCATCTGCGGGCCATGCTTGGCGCGTTGCCGGCTCTTGGGCTTTTCGACCCACCTCGTCCGTTTCAGAACCATTTCGCGCTTGCCATGCCCGCCGCAGGCTGGTAGGCTAACAACCATGTTTACGGTTGCCGCACATATCACGATGATGATGGTCATGGAGATGCCCTCGCCCGGGCACTTTGTCATGTCGCGCGATCGTCGCGGGCATGCGGAGACCGGGCGCCTTCGTTAGGCTATCTCCGGCGGGGGATAGCCCGCCTTCTTTTTCAACCATCCATCGAGCGGAGTTCCCGTGATCGAAATCCAACACCTCACCAAGGCTTACGATAGCGCTGCCGCTTCGGCGCACGCGCTTGACGACGTGAGCATTTCCATTGCAGATGGCGACATCGTGGGCATCATCGGCATGAGCGGTGCCGGCAAATCGACGCTCGTGCGCTGCATCAACCTGCTTGAGCGCCCCACCGCTGGCAAGATCGTGGTAGATGGTCAGGATGTGACCGGACTTACGGGCAAGGAGCTGCGTAGCTATCGTCGCCGCGTGGCTATGATCTTCCAGAGCTTCGGTCTCCTCGCGCAGAAAACGGTACTCGATAACGTTTGCTTTCCGTTCCGTGCAGCCTCAGGGCGCGTAACGGCCGAGAATCGGGAGCGCGCGCTCGAACTGCTCGATATGGTTGGGCTCAAGGAGAAGGCATCGTCGTATCCGTCCCAGCTTTCCGGTGGCCAGCAGCAGCGCGTGGCCATTGCCCGCGCGCTCGCGTGCGATCCGGAATACATCCTCTGCGACGAGGCCACGAGCGCCTTGGATCCGGCGAGCACGAACACCATCCTCAAGCTCTTGCGCGATATCAACCGCACGACGGGTGTCACCATCATCGTCATCACGCATTCCATGGGCGTCGTAGAGAAAATCTGTCGCAACGTGGTCGTGCTTGATCACGGGCGCGTGGTGGAGCAGGGGAGCGTGGGAGAGGTCTTCGCTAACCCCGTGTCCGACGCCGCTCAGGTTTTGCTCGAAAGGGTTGATTGGGATGCCTAGCATCGTGACCGAATTCATTGGGCAGTATGGCGAGCTGCTTGGTCAGGGCGTGCTCGATACGCTCGTCATGCTCTTTATTTCGACTGCTATCGCCTATGTGATAGGAACGGTGCTCGGTGTGGTGCTCTATCTCACCTCGCCGGGTTCGCTGCGCCCTATGCGCGCGCTTAACGCCGTGCTGGGGTGGGTGGTGAACATCGGCCGTTCGCTACCTTTCATCATCCTGCTCATCTCACTCATGCCGGTAACGTCGGCGCTCGTGGGCACGACGTCGGGGGTTCGCGGCGTCATTCCGCCCCTCGTGGTGTCTACCGCCCCCTTCGTGGCGCGCATGATCGAGCAGTCGCTCGCCGAGGTGCCGCGCGCGAGCGTGGAGGCGGCTGAAGCATGCGGGGCGAGCATACCCCGCATCGTGGTCTCGGCGCTCTTGCCCGAGGCGCTGCCGTCGATCGTGCGCGGCGTTTCCATCACGCTTATCGCTGTGCTCGGCTATACGGCTATTGCGGGCGCGGTTGGTGCCGGCGGTCTGGGCGATATCGCCATTCGTTACGGGTACTACCGCTTTGAGGACGAGATGATGGTTGTGACCGTGGTGCTGCTCATCATCATCGTGCAGCTCATCCAGAGCGCATGCGATTTCATCGCGCGCAAGATCGACCATCGTACGCAGGCATAGCGATATCAGATTAAGGACAGTTCCTATTTGACACTGACCGAGGCTGTTTGAGTCATTTTGGGACGTGTTTCAAACGACTCACCAACTAGTAAAGGAGAAGATTATGAACTTCCAGAATGCTTCCATTTCCCGCCGCTCGTTCATTGCAGGCGCCGCTGGACTCGTTGCCGCAGGTTCGCTTGCTGCCTGCAGCGGCGGTTCGAACGAGGCCGGTTCCGCAGCTGGCTCCGGCGCAGCTGCCACCCAGTCCCTCATCGTGGGCGCCTCGCCGAGCCCGCACGCCGTGATCCTTACCGACTACGCGGCGCCGATTCTCGCGGAGCAGGGCATCGAGCTCGAGGTCAAGTCGTATACGGACTACATCCAGCCCAACAAGGACACCACCTCCGGTGCCATTGACGCCAATTATTTCCAGCACATCAACTACCTCAATAACTACAACGAGGAGAATGACACCGATCTGGTGAATGTGGGCAAGATTCACTTCGAGCCGATGGGCGTGTTCGCGGGAAAGTCGAGTGATATCGAGAACGTTGCCGACGGAGCCACCTTTGGCGTGCCCAACGATCCCACCAACGAGGGCCGTGCGCTGCTGCTTCTGCAGGATCTTGGACTCATCACGCTTGCCGATGACGCCGGCATTACCGCTACGCCGAACGACATCGTCGATAACCCCAAGAACTTGCAGTTCTCCGAGCAGGAGGCGGTGGCGCTGCCTCGCACGCTGAACGACGTGGACTTTGCTGTGATCAATGGTAACTATGCCATTGATGCGGGCCTTGCTCTTGAGGACGCTGTGGCCCAGGAAGATGCGAACTCCGCTGTCATTCAGGATGAGTACGCGAACGTGATCGTGACCACGCCGGAGCTCGAGGACGATGAGCGCATCGTGGCGCTCGTGGCGGCCCTGCAGACCGACGACTTCAAGGATTACCTGGTCGAGACCTTTGGCGACGCTGTGCAGGCGGCCTTCTAGGGGGTTCCCCTTGCAGAAGCCCGCCTATGTTCGGCGACAGGATAGTTTTTCGCAAGAGGGCCCCGCATGGGGCCCTTTTGCTGCGGAACTGCGCTTGGACTGCCACGTACAAGCGCATCTACGGCAATTGAGCGACGCATGGGGCCCTCTTGCTGCGGAGCTGCGCTTGGGCTCTGGACGGGGTCTTTCGCAGTCGTTCTTCAGCTTGCGTGCTCATGGACCGCGGTGCGCTCTTTGTTGATCGGGTTTCACGCTTGGTGTCAAAGAGAGTTGCCCTCCTCGTGTTTGAGAAAGAAGTACTGTTCGTTTCAGTTTTGGGAACATCTATTTCGCGTAAGGCCCGACAAGCGTTTCCAGCGGAACCGAATCCTGCGACTTTCGTGATATGCGAGGCGTTGCCGGTGGGCCGTAAGAAAAGATATTCCCAAAAGTGGAACGAACGTGCGCGCAGGCGCTGATGCTAAGGTCGCACGATGGTGGCAGAGACCTGCAGCGCGTATAATATCGGTAACGAGGACTATGCGCAGGGGCGCGGGGAGGGGTCGGTATGTTTTGCCCACATTGTGGTTCCCAGCAGCCAGAAGGCAGTAAGTTTTGCGCGGTGTGCGGACGAGAGCTGCAGGCGCCTGCCGCCCAGGCAACAGCTCAGGCGCCCGTCGTTCAGGTGCCTGCTGCCCAAGCGTCTACTGCCCAGGTGCCAACATCCCAGGCGCCTGCTACGCAAAGCGCTCCCAGCGCCGCCAGAACGTTTCCGGCGGCCCCAACCGCACATGCGCAGGCGGGCAGGGCGCTGGGCAGGCGCTCGGCGGTCATGATCTTTGCTGCCGTGCTTGCCCTCGTGTTCATGTTTCAGGCTTGGTTTAGCTTCCCGTTCGTGAATAAGTTTCTCAACGCAGCAGTTGCATCGGGTGCCGGCGGCTTTACGGGAATGGAAACCGCGATCGTACAATCGGTGAATCCCTCCGTAACCATGCCGGAGCTCTTCACCTTAGGCAATACGGTCGGCTCGATTGCCGATGCGGCCGCGCAACAGGTCTCGCTCTACAGCTCGTACGGCGCAACCGACTCCTCGCTGCTTCAAATGCAGCAAATGGTCAGCACGTTCGGAACGGTGTCCCTCGTCACGAAGGTGCTCTTCGCTCTATGGGTTATCTGCATTGTGGCGCTGGTCGTGGGCGTTGCCCTCAGGCTGTTCCGCGGCTTTGACGCGGTGCTCTTCTTCGCGCTTGCGGGTACTGCGGTCGTGGCGCTCGTGTGCACGATCGGGTCGTTTGTGCTCGGCGGCATCGTCGAAGGGCTGATTTCCGACATGGCATCGTACTCCAGCTCGTCAAGCTCGGTAAACCTCACGATGTCGCTGCTGAGCCCCTTCATGGCTCCCGCTTATGGTGCGGTGGTGACGATTGTGCTTGGCGCAGCGGGTACCCTCTCGTCACTCGTGCTCAAGGACTAGTTCGCGGCTGCGGCTGGTCTAGGCCGTAGCCATCCCGGCGCTTGAGCAACGCCGGCTTCGAGTTCTCAAAACGGCGGGCCCAGCCAGCGGGTTCCGCCGTTTTTGCTATTCGTAGCGGCCTTGGAGCGAGTACCAGCCGTGGCGCTCTTCGACTTCAAGCGGCACGCCGAAGAGGTCGGAGAGCGTTGCGCTGGTGAGCAGGTCCTCCTTCGGCCCGTCGGCAAATATTTCGGCATCTTTGATGAGCAGCACGCGCTCGATTGCCGGGATGATGTCTTCAGGATAGTGCGTGACGAGTACGACCGAACGCCCTTCGTCTGCCAAGAGCCTCATCGTGTTGCGCACGTGGTACATGCCTTCGGGATCGAGGCCGGTGCACGGCTCGTCGAAAATCAGGATGCGCGGGTCGCTCATAAGCTCGCGGGCCACGAGCACGCGGCGCACTTGGCCTGTGGAGAGCGTCATGACGTCGCGCTCGGCCAAATCTGCTATGCCCAGCCGGTCGAGGGCATCTTGGGCCTGGGCTCGCTGCTCGTCTGTCGCTTGCACGTGGTTGGGGAGGCCGAGCGTGCCGAAAAGCCCGCCGCAAACGATATCGCTCACCGGCAGGTGCACGCGAACTTGGTCGTGCATGGTGGCGGAAACGATGCCAAGTGCCTGCTTGATATCGGAGAGCAGCGGCCGCGCCTGCCCGCGGAAGCGCACCGGGGGCTCCTCGCGATGGAGCGGGAACGTCTCGCGCGTGAGTAGCTGGATGAACGTCGACTTGCCTGCACCATTGGGGCCGAGCAGCGCTACGTGCTCGCCCTCCGCAAGATCGAAATGGTCTACATGCAAAATGGTGCGTCCGCTCCGCACGACGCGCGCATCGCGCAGCGAGAAGAGGGGAGGCGTGTTTGCTGCTGGTTGCGCTGTGCTTGCCATGAAAACCTCGATTCGAGCGCGATGGGGCTGGGGTAGGTCGTAGCAACACGAATTGTGGCACAAACGTCGAATTTGGGGGTGCCAAAGCTGCTGTGGAAACAAAACTCGCGCCAAAGGATCGAATTTTGGAGCACAAGGCAACTATACCTCCATGCGCCAAGCTTCTGACCTGCTGTTCCTGTGAGCCCAATCTGCTTTGTACACGCCCGAGGAAGAAAAATCCGATCCTTTGACGCGAGTTTTGCATCAGGGAGCCATCCGGACCCTGGCGAAGCATTTTGATGGGGCCCATGCCTTCGGCGCTGCTCCACTGTGCTACCGTAGAGACCACGAAAACGGCGCGTATGCTAGCAGTGATGCCAGAGGAGGAATCGCCTATGCCTGAGATGCTCACGCTCGACGCCTTCGAGCAGGCCTCCGAAAAGGTCAAGGAAGTCACGCAGAAGACCGAGCTCGTTGAGAGCCCGCATTTTAGCCAGGCAACAGGCAATCGCGTGTTCTTCAAGCCCGAGAACATGCAGCGTACAGGCGCCTACAAGGTGCGCGGCGCCTACTATAAGATCAGCACGCTCGCGCCCGAAGAGCTGGAGCGCGGTATCATCA
>NZ_HE978574.1:415596-423850 GCF_000311845.1 Enorma massiliensis phI
GGAGCGCGGTATCATCACCGCGAGCGCGGGCAACCATGCGCAGGGCGTGGCATTTGCCGCCTCTCGCGCCGGGGCGCGCTCCATCGTTGTCATGCCCACGACGACGCCGCTCATCAAGGTCGAGCGCACCAAAGGCTACGGAGCCGAGGTCGTGCTCTATGGCGACGTGTACGATGAGTCGTGCGAATACGCCATGAAGCTTGCCGAGGAGCACGGCTATACGTTCATCCACCCCTTCAACGATCCCGTGGTGGCAACGGGCCAGGGTACCATTGCCATGGAAATCGTTTCCGAGCTGCCGCTCGTAGATACCATTCTCGTTCCGGTGGGCGGTGGCGGCCTGGCTTGCGGCGTCTCAACCTTTGCCAAGCTCTACAATCCCAAGATCCGCGTGATCGGCGTGGAGCCCGAAGGCGCCCCCTCGCTCACGCGCGCGCTCGAGGCGGGGCATGTGGTGAAGCTGCCGAGCGCAAACACCATTGCCGACGGAACAGCGGTGCTTGAATGCGGCGACCAGGTGTTTCCCTATCTTCAGGCCAATTTGGACGACGTCATCACGGTCCCCGATGAAGAGCTCATCGTAGCGTTCCTCGATATGGTTGAGAATCATAAGATGATTGTCGAGAATTCGGGCTTGCTTACCGTGGCGGCTCTCAAGCACCTGCCGGCGGAGAACCGGCGCGTGGTTTCGATCCTCTCTGGCGGGAACATGGACGTCATCACCATGAGCTCGGTCGTGCAGCACGGGCTCATCGCGCGCGACCGCATCTTCACGGTGAGCGTGCTTTTGCCCGACCGCCCCGGCATGCTCGTGAAGGTGGCAAGTGCCATCGCCGAGCAGAACGGCAACGTCATCAAGCTCGAGCACAACCAGTTCGTGAGCACCAATCGCAACGCCGCCGTAGAGCTCCGCGTGACCATCGAGGCATACGGCACCTCGCACAAGGAGCAGATTATGGAGGCGTTGCGCGCAGCAGGGTTCGAGCCGCAGCTCAGCGCCACCATGCTGTGACGGAGCCGGAGCGGCCGGCAAAGAAGCCCCGTACGGAGCGGGCGGCGGCATCTGCACATTTCGGCATGCTTTTGAAAGGCCGCAATGCGTAGAGGCTGCTGCTCGCGCCATGGAGGGAGTTTGGGGCAGCAGGAGTGATGAAAGCTGTCGGGTTGATGAATGCCCTTTCCTGCATCGATTCGGTTGTTTTTATCGGTTGCACCACGCATCATGACGTGGTCAATTCGGGGTCAGTGACGACTCGTTTCATCTACCGCCGAGCGCTGTATGCACGCCTTTCGCATAATAATAATCATAATATGATGAATAAAGCATATAGTTAAGAAGTCATGTTTCCGTCTTGGCTGATGAGGTGTGGGCCATGTCGAAAGGAGCATGAAGGTATGCGATATATTCAAGTTTATGCCGAAGATTTCGTGACGGTTATTGATGCCTATCCTGTAACGTACGAGTTGGAATAAGAACATGAAGTCGGTATATACTCGTCGCTCAGCGATATGCGTTGGAATACTCAGTTCACTTGGGTTGTTATCGGCTTCTGCTCTGTCCAGTTGTTCGGGTCGTGAATCCTCTCATGCTCAACATGAAGGGTCGGAGCGTGTCGCAGGCCCAATTCATTGGAATGCTGAGGTTTGCGTAAGCAAGGGTGCTTTATCCGGCGAAGAACTCGGGGCTTCCGTTATCGTGAACGGGCAGGCAGAGACGAGTCGAATCGACGGTAACGACGATCGCTTGTTCATCGGCGCCGGCAACGAGCTGCGTAGCTACAGCAAGGCTACAGGCGAGTTACTGTGTACGCAGGCCATTGATGGATCTTGGGGCAATATCGAACAGGCTTTGGCGCTCGCCGGCGATTATGTGCTCGTGTTTTGCAGATGGGGTCGCGTGGCAGCATTCGATGCCGATACGCTGGAGGCAAGGTGGAACGTCTCCGTCATCTCCGTCGAAGATGAAGACGTTGCAACGCAGCTTGAGGGGAGCGACCAAGAGCCGCCTATCGTTGTCGGTTGGGAGTCAACCGATTTTGCCATCTTTGATGGAAATGCCTATATTGGGGTCTCCTCGCATGAACTTGCAGCGACATCTCGACTTGCCTGTATAGACATACGTACGGGAACGCTGCAATGGAACGTAACGGTTGATAGTCGAATCATCGCCTCGGGTAATCGCGGGTACCCCTACGCAAGCCCTTATGGGTTGTTGGTTCCAGCGGGAACCGAAGCGGCGTGTCTTCTGGTGAGCTATGCTGACGGCGAGATTGTTCAGCACCTCGAAGTGGACGATATGATTACTACCGGGTTTTCTCACGATGGAGAGGCTGGGGACGTTGTCTATTTTCAGACGCGTCGAGGGACGCTGTGCCGTGTCGCATTCGATGGCGATGGGCAGGCGCACATAAGTTGTTCGACCGACGGCCTTGATGATGACAAACGCACACCCTCTGGTGCGATGCCACTTGTATTCGATGGCTATGTGCTGGTAAACGCGCCGACTATAGATGAAAGTGCTGGGAGCACGGTGCTCGACCCAGATCATGACGCAAGCAACGGAGCGTGCAACGTCTTTGATGCGGAAACGCTTGAGCTCGTTGGTTCGGTTCCTGCGCGGGAAATCGAGTCAACTCCGACGCTTGTTGATGGATCGGCGGTGTATCTGGGCGAAGGGGGTATCTACCGTATCGGGCTCGACGAATTGCCAAACGCGCTGGAAATGACCGAGCTTACCACCGAGGTTCACAGGACGCATCAGGCCTGGGATCAGCCGTTGCTTGTTGAGGACGGTACAGCGTATGTGGTGTCGGGCAATACCGACAGGCAAAACCTGTATGCCATCGCGCTCGGGTAGCGTGCAGGCAAACAGCAGAGAGTCATTACCTGTGATTCTCCGCGTGCATTGCGAGTAGCAGCTTTTTCGCGTCTGGGCTCCTTTATTAGGCCGCAATGCGTAGAGACTGCTGCTCGCGTCGCATCGGCTTTTCCCGGGACGCCCGATTCCCCTGCGTTCGATTCTTTACAGACGCGCGCGCATGAAAAGGAAAAACGCAGCATCTGTTAGCTAATCGTAAGATTCCGTCAGCCTTGCGAAAGCCTTTCGGCGCAAGGGGTATCCTCTGTTCCTCCCTTCGATATCGTTGTCCTGCTTTTTGTTGCAACGTAGCCATAGAGGCAATGAAGACGATGGGAGTAAACGTGGATACGGAAAAGATCGTGCGCATGGCGATGGAGCGCGGTGTCTCTCGCCGCCAGTTCTTCAACATGTTGGCGGGCGCTGGCATGGCAGTGGTAGCTGCCGGCGCCTTGACCGGTTGCGATGATGGCTCCGGTGATGCGGCTGCCGTTGATTACAACGAGATGCCGCTCGAAGACCTCATCGCGCAGGCGCAGGAGGAGGGCGAGATCCAGTCCGTCGGCATGCCCGATACCTGGGCCAACTGGGTCGAGACCTGGGAAGACATCGAGGCCGAGTACGGCATCGCCCACGCCGATCAGGACATGTCCTCGTCCGAGGAGCTCGCTATGTTCCGCGAGGAGGGTACCGACGGCACCAAGGATATCGGCGACGTGGGCCAGTCCTGGGGCCCTACTGCCGAGGAGCAGGAGCTCACGCTCAAGTACAAGACGAGCTACTGGGACGAGATCCCCGACTGGGCCAAGGACGACGATGGCGACTGGATCGTGGGCTACTACGGCACCATCTCCTTCATGTCCAACGACGCCACGGTCTCCAATCCGCCCACGAGCTTCCAGGACCTGCTCGACGGCGACTACACGGTCTGCGTGGGCGACGTGACCGCCGCCGCCGTGGCCCAGTACGCGAGCCTCGCCGCCGCCTACGCGCTCGGCGGTGACATCGACAACATGCAGCCCGCCTATGACTTCCTGCTCGAGCTTGCCGAGGCCGGCCGCCTCGATGTCGCCGACGCCTCGCTCGCGCGTCTTGAGTCCGGCGAGATCGATGTCTGCATCAACTGGGACTACAACTCGCTCAACTACCGCGACCAGATCCAGACGAACAACCCCAACGCCTCCTTCACGGTGAGCATCCCGCAGGATGCGAGCGTACAGTCGGGCTACTGCACGGTGATCAACAAGTATGCTCCGCACCCGGCGGCCGCGTGCCTCGCCCGCGAATTCATCCTCTCCGACGAGGGTCAGATCAACCTCGCTCGCGGCTACGCGACCCCCATCCGCGACGTGGATCTGCCCGACGACGTGGCCGCCATGCGTCTGCCCGACGAGCAGTACGGCGATCAGGTTCAGACGGTGGATGAGTCCGTTTGGAGCGGCGTGTGCCAGGATCTCATCACCTGGTACCAGGAGAATGTCATCCCGGCTCTGAGCTAAGGAATTTCGAAAGGAGCTAGACGGGGCGGGATCTATCGCGCCCCGTCGTTTGTATGGAAAACGTTTTGCAGCAAGGTGTCGGTGCTAAGCCGGCAACCGCGAGCAAGGCGAAGACGGCGAAGCGCCGTCCTTGGATGGCCTACATCGCCATCGTTCCGTTCTTCCTCGTGGTAATTCTCTACGAGCTTGCCCCTTTGGCGCAGCTCGCCCTTAATTCGGTGATCGGCCGCGACTCCGAGGCGCTTGGCCTCGAGAATTACATCCGCGTGTTCACTACGCCGCTCTATACGCAGTCCATCTGGAACAGCGTGTGGATCAGCCTGCTTTCTGCTGTGGTGGGCATCGTGGTGGCGTTCCTTGCGGCGCGCTTCTGCTCCGAGGCGAGCCCGCGCGTTCGCAGCGGCTTCACCATGGTGCTCAACATGATGTCGAACTTCTCGGGCGTGCCGCTGGCCTTCGCGTTCATGATCCTCATGGGCAACGCCGGCGTGCTCACGCTCATCGGCGAGCAGTTCAACATCCCGTTCCTTGCCAATTTCAATCTCTATGGCTCCGACGGCCTGGTCATGATGTACATCTACTTCCAGATTCCGTTGGCCACGCTGCTGCTCATCCCGGCGTTTGCAGGCATCCGCAAGGAATGGCGCGAGGCGGCAACCATTCTCAAGGCCTCGACCTTCGATTACTGGTTCCGCATCGTGATCCCCAACCTCATGCCCTCCATTCTGGGCACGCTGTCGGTGCTCTTCTCTAACGCGCTTGCTGCCTACGCAACGGCCTATGCACTCGTGATGAACAACTACGCGCTCTTGGCGCTGCAGATCACCTCGCGCTTCCGTGGTGACGTGCAGACCGATGCCGCCACGGGCGGTGCCCTCGCCATAGTGCTCATCGCCCTCATGGTCATCTGCACGCTCGTGAACAACTACTTCACGCGCCGTGCTGCCAAGGGGAGGGAGATCGTATGAGCAAGAAGAACGCCGTTGCCGGCGTTGCGCCCCAGCAGAAGACCTCCCTTGCCGGCAAGATCTTCCTGGGTGCCGTCGCCCTGTATCTGCTGATTCCGTTCGCCGTGACGCTCGTGTATTCGCTCTTCGTTGAATGGACCGACATCCTGCCGTCTGGGTTCACGCTGCGCAACTATGTAGAGCTGTTCTCCAACACCACATTCTGGATGTCCATAGGCCGCACGTTGATCCTGTGCATCGTGAGCGTGATCATTACCATCGTGCTCATCCTTGCTGCCATGTATGTGGTCGTGGCCGTCAATCGCAAGCTTGCGGGCGTGATGCAGTTTCTTTGCATGATTCCCTATGCGCTGCAGGGCGTGATCCTCTCGATCGGTATCATCTCGCTCTACACCGGTACGGGCACGATTCTCTCCAACCGACTGTTCATGCTGTTCGGCGCGTATACCATCTTGGTGCTGCCCTACATCTACCAGGGTATTCGCAACGCGCTCAACTCGATCGATGCCGAGATGCTCATCCAAGCGGCCGAGATGCTCGGCTGCGGGCGCTTCCGCGCGTACGTGCAGGTGGTGCTCCCCAACATCCTCTCCGGCATCTTGGTGTCGAGCTTGCTTGCCGAGAGCATCATCTTCGGCGACTTCGTGCTCGCCAACAACATCGCGGGCACCAACTACCAGAACATCCAGGTGTTCCTGCAGGCGAATATGGACGTTTCGAGCGGCCTTTCCAGCGCCATCGTCGTGGTCATCTTCGTGGTGGTTGCGCTCGTGACGGCGGTGGTCTTGAAGCTGCAGAACTCGTCTATCCAGAAGGAGACCAAGTAATGGCCTATATTGAATTCCGCGACGTCGTCAAGCGCTTTGGCGACAACACCGTCCTCGATCACATCAATTTCGGTATCGAGAAGGGTGACCTTGTGACGCTGCTTGGCCCCTCCGGCTGCGGCAAATCCACCCTGCTGCGCTGCCTTTCTGGCTTGGAGCAGGTCACTGAGGGCACCATCATCCTCGACGGCGAGGATATCACCAACGTGCCGGCGAGCAAGCGCAGCATCGGCATGGTGTTCCAGCAGTACAGCCTGTTCCCCAACATGACGGTCGAGCAGAACATCGCCTTCGGCCTCAAGATGCAGAAGACCCCGCAGGACGTGATCGACAAGAAGGTGGCCGAGGCCATCGCCATGGTCGAGCTCACCGGCAAAGAGCGCGCCTACCCCGCGAGCCTTTCCGGCGGCCAGCAGCAGCGCGCGGCGCTCGCCCGCTCGATCGTGACCGAGCCTAAGGTGCTCTTGCTCGATGAGCCGCTTTCGGCCATCGATGCGAAGCTCCGCAAAGCCCTTCAATCGCGCATTCGCGAGATCAACCAAGAGCTCAACCTGACCTCGATCTTCGTGACGCACGACCAGGACGAGGCCATGGTTATGTCCGACGTGATCCAGCTCTTCCATGACGGGCGCATCGAGCAGGCCGGCAGCCCGGTCGAGGTGTACACGAGCCCGGTCTCCGAGTTCGCGGCGAGCTTCATCGGCAGCTACAACCAGCTGAGCGCAGAGGAGTTTGGCGCACTGGCCGGTACGGTGGTGCCGGCGGGCAACGTGGTGGCCATCCGTCCCGAGACCATCGGCATCACGACCGAGCGCCCCGCCGAGGCCGACGGCTGCTACGTGGTCAAGGGCATGGTCGTGGACAGTGTGCCGCGCGGCAACGTGCTACGCTACACCGTGCGCGTGGGCGCCACCGTGCTGCGTGTGGATGCGCTTTTCCGCAGCTTCCACATGTTCAATACCGGTGATGACGTGTTCCTGACCATTCCCGAGCACGATTGCCTGGTCATTCCCGCCGCGGCGTAGCGCTGCGTGCGGAGACGCTCCTTCCAGACGCGCGGGCGGCGGTGTGTGCGCACATGTTGGCGCATGCGTCGCTGCTCGCGCAGCGCATTTGGGAGCATTTTGCCAGGGCTTACCTCTATCACGTACTACCTGCTTGCCTGCAGGTGTCTCAGCTAAGGATGAACCATGACGCATTTTGCCGATCAGACGGGACTGCCGGAGGGGCTGCCTCGCTATAAGGGGAACCTGCACAGCCACACGGTCAACTCCGACGGGCACTGGACGCCCGAGCAGTCGGTAGCCGAGCACCGGTCGCACGGCTACCAATTCCTCTGCCTTTCCGATCACGATCTGTTTACCGACTATTCCGGTGCTTTTGATACGGAGGACTTCATCATCTTGCCCGGCATTGAAGCTTCGGCGGTCCTGGTATCCGATGACGGCAAAGACGCGCGCCTGGCCACGCACCATATTCACGGCATCTTGGGTACGGACGAGATGATTGCTGCTGCACCGCGCCGGTTTGCGCACATGGAGCGGCTGGAGCCGGTGATATGCCGAGGCGGCTGGGATGGCCGCGCCGTGGCGCAGCAGGTGGTGGACGATTTGGCCGCGCATGGCTGCGCTGTGATGTACAACCATCCTATCTGGAGCCGCGTAGACCCGGCGGACGTCGTGGGGCTCGAGGGCTGCTTTGCCATCGAGGTACACAACTTCGGCACGGTGGAGGAGTGCGCGCTCGGGCACGATACGCTGTTCTGGGATCTTATGCTGCGTCGTGGGCAACGGTTGGGCGGCGTGGCATCGGACGATAACCACAATGCGCCTGATCTGCCCGATTCCTTTGGCGGCTGGGTGATGGTCGCTGCTCCCGAGCTCACGCGCGATGCGGTGGTGCGCGCGCTTGTAGAGGGGGCGTTCTATGCGTCGAGCGGCCCTTCGATTGAAAACTGGGGCGTACGCGACGGACGCGCCTGGGTAGCGTGCAGTCCTTGCGAACGCGTGAGCCTTATTGCAGGAGGTCCGGTGGGAGTGGGCGAGACGCGCCGCTCCGCTGGCGGCCCGCTCTTGGATTATGCTGAGTTCGAGTTGCGCGGTA
>NZ_HE978574.1:424502-437879 GCF_000311845.1 Enorma massiliensis phI
GGGCCCGGACGAGGTCTGGCGGCGCTATGCAGAGACCTGGTGCCGCGCGTGCGAGTGCCCGCTCTTCGACACGATGGCGCACCCGGACCTCGCCATGCGCTTCGTGAACGACGGCTTCGCGCCCACGATCGACCTCGCGCCGCTCTGGGACGAGATGGTGGCCTGTGCGCATGACACCGGCAAGCGCGTGGAGCTTTCCACAGCGGGGTGGCGAAAGGGCGTGGGCGATTATTACCCGGCCAGGGGCTTGCTCGAGCGATTCTGCCACGCGGGTGTGCCCATCACCGTTGGCTCCGACGGCCATGTGCCGGGCGACCTGTGCTGGGGAATCGAGCGGGCGTACGACCATGCGGCGTCGGTTGGCTACCGCACCGTCGAGGTGCCGCGCGCGGACGGCTCGTGGGAGCAGATGGAAATCGTGGCGTAGCGCGGCGTGTTGCCGGGTGGGGCGGCGTGCGGTTCCCCCGAACGCCCGCATACTTGGGCAAGAATGTGCCGAAAGCGGCCTCGACGGATTCAACTTTAGATTGCGCCATCTGAACCGGAGGTGCGTCGTGTACGGTGGGGACGTAAGGAGAAGGGCGCTCGCTAAGGTTCCCGCTGATGCCGAGGCTCGGTGCCCGCGTCTCGGAGAAGGTGGCGGCGAGGCTCGCCGAGATGGTCTCCGAGCTGCCGGCGGCGCTGTCGCGGACGCTGGCGTGGGATCGAGGCGTCGAGATGGTGTGCTGGAGGGGCTTCGCCGGCGCGACCGCCTTCGAGGTTTACTTCTGCGACCCGCGCCCGCCGTGGCAGCGCGGGACCAACGAGAACACTAACGGCTCGTCAGGCAGTGCTTCCCCAAGGGGACGGACTTCTCGGCGGTCTCTGACGCCGAGCTCGAGGCCGCTCGGGGCGAGCTCAACGGCAGGCCGAGGAGGACGTTGGGATGGATGAACTCTTCTGAGGCGATGGCAGGGCTCCTGGGATCGGATATGGCTGGAGCAATCAGAGTGCGAATTTGTTTCTTCGTCGACCGCTATCGTCGCGCCATATGCCCTTGAGTGTGCCGTTAGAGGTGCTGAAGCCAATAGCGCTCATGTAGAGCGAATACGACGCGTATGCAACGTCCTTTCATGCTGGCTGTTAGAAGAATCAGTGTGCCGGAGCCTTCATTTTCGGACATAGGCAATGCGTGATGGCGTTTGACGAACAACATTTTGACCGAATGCAATGGTAGGTTGCCTGTAGACATCGAGCGCACTTACTCACTCGCTGCTTACGCCATGAGCCATTTGAACCCGTCCCCAATGACTGGCCCAAATGGCTCAGGTACAATGGTGGGCGAGCGGGAAGAAGGAGAAGCTGATGAGTTCACAATCGCGTATGAGCGCTGTTCAAGCGGCTCAGTAGGCGGTTGGCGTTGCCCTCGGTTCTTATGGGGCTCGTCGTTTTCTCGTTCACGCTCCTCTTCTTTGGCGCCGCGGTCTACACCGCAGCCCTTCCGTCCCTCGTGGCCAACGCCGAACAGAGCGACGGCGCGTATGCCCAGATTGCAAGCGGGGCTTTGCTTGAAGCATTGACGGAAACGCCCGGAGACGATTCTTCACAGGGCAATGCGGGCACCAGCAGTTCTCACCAAGGTGGTGTAACGTCTTCAGGGCGCGTTGTGAGTGGCGTGGGCGGGGTTACGGGCGGCGTTTCCACGCCGATAACTTCCACCGACGATTCAACTGAAGATTCCGATCATGAGGGCGATTCCGATAAGGATTCGAACGCCACGCCTCCCCAAGATGGCGGGGGAGAATCTGGCTCGGGAGCGGACGACAACGAGCCAAGCACTCCGCCAGATGAAGACGGGCCTGGCGATGATAAGCCCGATGACACCGAGAAAAACCAGCAGGATTATGAGTTTCTCCTCGCTGAGTTCCAAGCAATCGACGGCGAGGGCGGCTACATCGACCAGATCAATGCGTGCAGCACTTCATTCGATCAGGACAAGTTCGCGCCTACAGAAGTGCGCACTACACATCTGTATCGCTGCGAAGCAATCAATGCGGAGCTCTACAGTCACTACGTCGCCCTTGTGAACAGAGTGGGCGGCATGTCGTCGCATAACTCCGCTGCCGCGGGCAAGCTGATCGGGATGTATCGCTGCCTGAGCGGATATTTGGATACATTGAGCGAGGCGTGGATAGTGAACCTCTCGTTCGAAGACCCTTCCGACCACGTGGACGAGTTCATGCAGCCCATCTGGAATGACGAGGTAAATGGCGAGAACAAGCACCTGGCTGAGTTCAATGAGTACTACAGTGAGCTCGTGCTATGAATTCGAACGAAAACGTCCTTTCAAAGGCATCTGAAGAGCGGGCTAGCGAGGAGATCCAGGACGCAGCGTCACGCTCGCTAAGAGGCGCACGGGTGAAACACCTTCGCGTGGTGCATGTCGACCACTTCGAAGCAGCGGTTCTGCTTGCAGATTACGAGCAGTCGGCGTATCGGCGCCGGTTCTGCACCCTGTTCGTCGACGATGAGCGCACGCGCACAGGCGGCCTCGGACGCGTGATGCTCGCCCAGAACGCCATGGGGGAGGCGTTGGCGCTGAAGACTATGCTGCCCGTCGCAAACGATGCAGGCACAAGTGATGCGGCTACCGAAGAAATCAAGCCTGAAGACGCTGCAAAGCGGCGCGAGCAGCTTCGCGGCCGCGCGTTCCGCAGGGAATACGAGGAGCACCGGGCGCTTGGCGGCATCAAGGGAGTCCCTCGGCTGTATGGCTGTGGAAGTGTCGATGGGGCACCGGCGATCGTCATGGAATGGATCGACGGCATTACCCTTGCTCAAGCGGCGCGCCAGCTTGCTGTCGACGATGCGCACCGCATGTCCTCGCTTACCGTGGCGCGGCTGGGGCGCGACCTCTTCGACGTGCTCGCGCGCTTCGATGCTTTGGACGAAGGCTTCGTCCATCGCGACATCTCTCCTTCGAACGTGATGGTTAGAACCGCTCATCTTTCTGTGGAACAGCAGGAAGAGGAGGGTGCGTTCGACCTGTGCCTTGTGGACTTCGGTTCTGCGACGGCACTGCAGCAAGGCAAACGGGGGTCGTTCACAGATTCCGTGGGCGCCGTGCGCTTCGCCACGCCCAACTACGCGCCGCCCGAGATGCTCACGAACGATATCTCGGGTATCGCGTCGCTTCGCCAGTCTGCGTCGGTCGACATGTATGCAGCGGCAAGCGTGCTCTTCGAGTTGGCGACGGGCAGCGTTCCGTTCGACCTCGATGGGTCTGCGGAGCATGCCGAAGAACCCTCGCGCGACCGCACCGGCAACGATGAACACACATCCCAGGAAGGGGAGGGGCAGAGTGGCACGGCCTCCCCGTACCTCATCAAGAGCAATTCCTCGCCCCGCGCCTTCTTGGGTGCGCACGAGGTAGCGCCGGCGATCGTCGACGTTCTGGCACGCGAGCAGGACGTTGCCATCACCGCCGGAAAGGCGCTGCTCGATTATGGGATGGAGCCCGAAGAGCAGACGCTGCGCGATGCGCTCGTGATGGTTGACGGCCAGCTTGCAGATATGCTGAAAGCCTGTCTCTCGCCCAAGCAGAGCGATCGGCCGTCTGCGGAAGCGATGCGCGACGGCCTCGCTGCGTTTTGCGAGCATTACGGCCAAAACGTCGCACGGGCACTGCGTGGTACCCCGCTTATGCCTTGTTGGGGAACGACCTCGTGGCTCGACGCGATGTCCCAGTTCGCGCTTCGCCGTATCGTGCGGTCCGTGGGCAAGGCGGCCGCACTGGGCATCTTGGTGGTTGCCTCTCTGGCGACCGGCCTCTTGCTCGACGGCGCACCTGTTCAGGTCACCATGGGGGCGACTTTGCTACCTGTAACGCTTAACGGGATTGTCGTGGCGATAGCACTCTTGGTTCCCGCGCTGTGCGCCCGTATTGCGAGTCGCACATCGCGCACCACGCGCTCTGGCTTCCTGCGGGGAACATGTGCCTTGCTGGTGGCGACGACGATTCTTCTGATTGGCATAGGGCTGTTGGATTTTGAATCTGTTCGTCGTGCGCTTGGCTTGTACGCTGCTTTGTTTGCAGTGGTGGCAGCCGGATGGTGCCCCATTGTGCTCGACTACGCCATGGCGGTCGTGCCGGCGTTGCTTGCCGAGCGCCGCCGCATGCTTCAGGCGGTGGACGCGCATCCCGCCCTGCACGAACGCGAAGTCCATAAACTTACCGAGGGGGAATGATGGTGTTTCGACAGGCCGACCTCACGCCCTGCGGCGTGCTCTTCGATGTGTTCAAGCGCAAGGGCGGCATTAGCCACAAGGAGCTTGCCGGGCTCATTTTGTCCGATCGCCCGCTTTCCGATGGCAGAAGCGCGTCGAGCCGTGCTTCCGATCGTACATGGCTCTCGCATTTCATTGTTCACGCGCCGGTAGGTTCGCTCCAGCCCGGATATTTCCGCGATTGGGGGCTCGCTGCCCAGCGGATCATGAGCAGGCTTAGGCAGCACGGACCGCGCAGCATGACGTTCGAGAAGATCATCGACCTGGTGTGCGGCGAAGGCTGCGAACCCATGTGCGCGGCGCTTGCGGCGTGCTACCAGAACGTGCAGCTGTACCGTAATGCCCTGGCGCGCTTCTCCAAGGGTCAGGGGCATACCACGGGCGAACGCGCGGAGGCGCTGCTTGTGCTCTTCGTGGCGGTTGGTTGCTCTGCCCAGGTGCAGACGGCGATTGACTATGCGTGCGCGTATGTCGAGAAGAATTTGGGCGAACGTATGGGAACGCCGGAATCTGCGCCGGTGAACGGTGCGGAAGCGGGTGCGAGCTCGGCTGCCGGTGATGCACCGCACGCCATCGGGATTGTGCGCGTAAGCGAAGGCTACCTTACGGGCGACATCCACTGGATCGACCCCATGGGCGAGGGCGCCGTGATCGGTGCGATGGCTACCGGTGCGGCGGATATCTCGGACGTAGAGGAGGACGTGTCTGCCGAACATGCGCGCGTGAGCTGGGACGCGGAGCGTAGCTGCTGGTTGCTGCGAGACCTGGGTTCGACGAACGGCACGAGGCTGGTTAGCGGTGCCAGCGGCGAGGAAAAGCTGCTCGATCCAAGAGAGGCGGCGGAGCTCTACCCTGGCGACGAGATTACCCTCGGCACCTCAACGACCTTTGTGGTCATGGAGTGAGACATTGGGGTCGGGTTCAATTGGCTCAATGAGTCATTTGAACCCGAGACCCCCATTATGCAAAGCTATTGGTTAGATGAGGTCACTTCACTCTGATTAACGCCAATTGCATCGAATATCTCGAGAGCTCCTCTTCTTGTTAATTCGTTTTGTTCGAATTGGTTGTGGTAGTTTGCTAAGCAGCCATAACAACAAGAATCTAAATCGCAACCCGTGCAAGATGCGACTCGATTGTATGCCTGCCGTAGTAGTTCAGGTACTTGGGAGCTTAGCTGCTGAGCGCGTCCGGCTCCTCCTGGGACATCATCGTAGATGAGGATAGCGTGGTAGCCTCCCTCTATCGATAAATAGGTGGTAGCACCCAGTTCGGTTTCGGGTATTTGGAGCATGATTACGGCGGCAGAGAGGATAGCCCACATCGCGGATCGCCATGAGGCATCTGGGAAATCTTGCGGTGACGAAAACCTGAATGCAAGTTCTAATACGTCGCTCCGAAAAACAGCGCCCAGGGAGTTATAAGTTTCCGTATGTTTATTGAGACACCACTTTTCATGCTTAAATGACTTTTCTGTAGCTGGTGCCGCAGCGCCGCAATAAGAACAGTATTTGAATCCCCTGCCCATAGGTCCAGAGTTTTCTATACATAGTTCGATATTGCTGCCATACGTTAGTCCAATAGCTCCGCCAGGGAAGGTGAGCTCGTCTTTCTTGGGCTGTACATCCCCCCAGTTTTGCGCAAAATGAATTGCCGTGCGGCTGGTATTTCGGGATCTCTTCGTTCCGTTTTTGGATGAAACTTCTTTACCCATAAATCCAAAACGAGGGATAAGCATAATTTTATTAGCGCTGTACTCTCTTCCACAGACCGCACATGTAATGGTTCCGCTCTGATCGTCAGGTGCTTTGATAAAGGTCTGGCAGCTCGGGCAGACCCCATAACGGTATTTCTCGACGCCCCTTCCCCTGATTTTACGGATTCCGGTCGATTTCCAAGTCTTTTTATTTGCAATAACGGTGGAACCAGGTGCGTATTCGCGAACCGCTTGCCTTAGTCCTCGTGAAAGATCAAGGCGTTTGTTTTCTGGAAGAGCATCTTGATCGGGTAGATTGAGGTTGACCACATCGGTGGGGAATCCATATTTTGGAAGGACGCCGGATTCCGCGAGAACCGATATGGTCATTCGCTTGGATATTTCAGCCTGACTTATCGCAACTCTACTTGCCTTCTCGTACTCTCCCTCCTGGCGGTATTCGTTTGCGCGTTTGTCAAGCTGCGCCCATGCTTCGTAAAGCATCGCATGCGCAATACGAAGGCGCCCGTCTTCTCCTATAAGATCGTCTGCCCACCCCCAATGCGCAATGTCAAAATCATCGCTATTAGCAAGGTCTGAAGGCAAAACGGCTTCGAGTTGATGGAGTAGATCGGACGGATGTGATTGCAGGTACGATCGAAGGTCATCAAGCCCATGAGGATTCTTCTCTGCGCAGGAGAGGAAGTCTTTAAATATGACTGAGGCACATTCTCGCTCGGGGGAACTACGGAAGTAGCTCGAAAGCGCGATAGCAAATACATGACGTTTTGCAATGTTCGAGTTGGTCAAATAACAGGCAGGTGGTCTTGTTGCGCCATGAATAATTTCTTCGGGATGGTTATAAAACTCGGTATCATGCGGGCGTAAACGCGCAAAGGTGACGGCGTAGCCAGGCATTCCGGCGCGTCGGCCTGTACGACCGGCACGTTGTGCATAATTGGCCGGGGAAGGTGGAACGTTGCGCATGAAAACTGCTCTCAAGTCGCCTACGTCCACACCAAGCTCAAATGTAGTGGTGCAGCTAAGAATGTTGACTTGACCTTTTAAGAATCGATTTTGAACATCTCGCGCCATGTCGCTGGACAGCTGGGCAGTATGCTCTTCGATGTTGAGCGGAAGGGGATCATCCCTAAAAAACATATCCTTATAGAAGCGATCGACATCGTAACGCTTCCCGACAGTTGCTTTAATCATGTGTCCGTTGCAATTACGAGTTCGGCAAACACCTCCTGTATCGAATTGGCTGGTGATGCCGCATTTATCGCAATACCATATTGCTGAGTCGGATGAATTGGGCGTGAGCGTCCAGAGGTTTGCAACGAGGTTGAATCCGCTTCCCTTGTCGAGATTCTCGTCTGTATAGGCAATAATATCTTTAGTCAGGTCATATAGGCTATTGAGTAGCTTGGAGCAGTTCTCTGAATCCAAATCCACATCATAGTGTTCTTTGACGTAGCGTCGGGCAAACAGGGATCGGGAATTGCGAACGCCTTTACTGCCAACATAGCGATATTGCAGGCCGCTATCGAAATTATCGTCCTCGCCGGCAATGATTGTTTTGGGCTTTGCTCCTAGGAGGTTACTGAGTTTTTGCGCGCCTTCAGGCCATTGCAAGACTTTTGCAGAACGGAGATATTCTAGATTTGTGAGAAGCAATATGCGGTAATCGTTCTCGGTTAGCCATGGAAGTCCGCTCTCATGCAATGAGTTAACATCCTTACGGATAGCGTCCGCCCCCTCGGGGGATTCTATGACATCCAAGAAGCCTTTGGGAAATATGCGAATGACCCCTAGGTCTTCAAGGCTATTACGAGAATCATCTGCCATGAGCTCATCGAGTATCCAGGCATTAGCTCGATGGCTCCACTCAATTTCGGTTCCTTTCCAATCGGAGTCTTTTCTGTTCAGCTCATCCTTTCGATCGACTATCCACCTTGCAACATCAGTTGGTTGGCATGCTCCGTCATTCTGTTCGCAAAGCTCACGAACAGCACGTGCTATGAGTTGGCGAATGGTGAATTTGCCATATGTTCGAGCCAGCTCGGGTGCAAAGTAGGCCGCATCTTGCCTACGGTCGGAAAAGCAAATGACACTCCCTGCCGTTGAAAACTCATTTGCTTTCTTAACGCCGAATCGACGCTTGGGCGTATTCTCCTTCGTATCAAATGGCGGCACTTCACGAACTAAGTCATAGCAAACTACGCTTCCAGCGGCTTCGGGAGAAACTCTCATCGGCTGAATAGCATATGCGTTTTGATAATGGCAATGGCTGCAGGTCGCCTTTTCCTCATTTGCGTTCTTTCCGTTTTCGGTGCAGTCGAGTGGAATGCGTTTGCATGGGTCATGCTGAAAACGATGCTGCTCGCCATCCCGGCAATCGCTCAGAGCGCCACAGATGGGGCATATCCAAATGAAACGATGACCCTTTTCGGGATTCTCGTTTTCTGAAGCTAATCGATAGTATTGGCGGGGCTGATAGTCTTCATCGTAATGCACTCCCTTAACATGTGGAGTGAGCCATACTACGCCTCTCTGATCGGACTGCTCCTCCTGTCCCAGAATATAAGCTTCTCCGCAGTGGCGACAAACAGAGACTTCGTAGACTGGCGTCCACTCGTCCGTTACTTCGCCCGTTGCGCCCGGTATGGGCTCCGAGAACTTCTTTTCAGCAATAAGCTGCCTGCTTGCAAGATTGATATAGAGGCCTTCTGGTGCTCGCAAGAACGAGTGATAACGGCTCGAGAGGATGGGAACCCCATTTGTCCGTTCTGCAGCTGCAAGCACTTCTACCATTGCAGATAGTATTTGCGTTCCATTGGAGTCTGCAGGCAAGCCGTTTATTGCGAGCTCGGTGATAGTATTCTCGTTTGTTAGGTCAAGGAGTGGCGAGCCACCGTCGCTTGGCTCAAGGTAATTAACTATACATGCCGTGCTTGTTTCGCCTAGTAATATCTTTCCCAATGCGAGGAGCGGTCGATTGGTGCCTTCGAGATTTTGGAGCAACGCATCGGGAACGAAGCCATCGAGAATGGCCAAGAGCTGTTCTGAGGAAATGACATCGTGGTCGGAAAGGGCATCTCGCAACTTCGGCCAGATATCGAGTGGAAGGGTTCCCCATGGTGTTTTGGCAAGGTCGTTTGCAGAGTATTTTCTTTCGCTGGTGATGACAGCAAGTGAATCTGTGCTCTTATCGAATGGTTCCCCAAATAAGTCTTCTGCAAATTGCGCTACCTTGGGCATGTCTTCCTTTGAGCCAATCGTAGCGCTCGTAGCGTAGCATTGGAGCGGCTTTCGATTTGGCGCTTCCGAGTCGATACGTGCCTTAAGTCGACGGATAAGATAGGCAACTTCAGTTCCGAGCGAACCGGAGTAAACGTGTGCCTCATCGATTGCGAGGTGGCGCCATGTTTGTGCGAACAAACCAGAGAACAATCCCGAGTCTTTTGGTCTAATGAGCAGATACTCAAGCATTGAATAATTGGTGAGCAATATATTAGGTGGTGTCCGTCGGATCTCTTCGCGTGATATGAGTTCCTCGGGGAGACGTTCTGTATCGGGATTCCCTTCCTTCCATGCCGCTTCCCCCGCACCCCGCGATTCAGGAGTTTCGCCGGTGTATCTGCCAAAGGTGATTCCGGTACCAGCCAGCAGCTCCCTTAATCTCTTGAGCTGATCATTGGCAAGAGCGTTCATGGGATAAAGAATGAGCGCACGCACACCTGGTTGATGGCCGGTTTTTTCAAACTCGGAAAGAATGTCATTGAGAATTGGCAGGAGGAAGCATTCCGTTTTACCGCTTCCCGTACCGGTTACCACTGCGTAGTTCTTGTGGTTGTGAGCCATGCGAATAGCTCGTTCTTGATGGGTATAAAGAGGGCGATCAAGGTCAAAGACCGAAGGATCGCCGCCGCCAAGTAGAGCGAAGCTTCTGCACAAGACGCCTTCTTCCATAAGTTGGCGAGGAGTTTTGCCTGCTTTGTATGGAGCAGCGGATTCTAGGAAGGGGCCTTTTGCAAGATATCCTGGCTTGGCGAGAAGCGCTTCCAGCTGGTTTTGAAGATCCTTATTATCAAAGTGAATTGTTGCTGCAATATATTCTCGGTAAGAGCTCTCGAGCTTACGAGCTGTCTTGATGGGGTCAAATGTCTGAGCCATGCTTTACCGCGCCTTTCTCCCGTTGTGCCATTACTGCCAGGTTGATGCAGTGCGAGTGTTTAGTGTCAATGTTTCCAAGGCGTCCCTTTGGGCTTAATCTCAGAAAGTATGCTTTACGCTCTAGATTTCTCCATATGGTTCGTGGGATTGGTATGTTCTGCTGAAGCGTGTCCATGGTGTATTTTTTGCCAAGCACTTCGCCGCTTTGCGAGAGGAATGCATAACTCATGGGATGGGTCGGTGCATGTTCGAAATGAACATAGGGTTCCCCTTCGCCTTTCATGATGAATGCGGAGCCCGTCCCAAAACCTTCTTCAAGGTCGATGAGGGATAACTCCGCTGCAGATGATCCTTCTTCATCATGACCGAACATGATTCTAGCTTGTAGGCTGTGCGTCTCTAGCTTGCCGAGATGATTCGGTGAGGGGATTAATTGTTCGGCAAGTTCGTAAAGTCGAATTGTACGGCTGGAAGATAGCTTCTCTGTAGTGTAATAAACTGGCGAATTGCCTAGCATGAGAAGAATACCCCGGCTGCGGTGCGTTTTAGCGGTCTGTATGCATATCTGGGCATTTCTATTTGCAGGCGAGAGGACGTCTCCCAGGTTCATCGTGTGGCATGAGGGCAAGAGGTCGATGTTGTTCAAAGCAAGGTGTATGCCTGCCAGCTGTAGGGAGACTTCCAGAGGCGCGTGAGAATCATCGCAAATGACGAGGTGGGTATTTGAGTCCGCAAGAGGTGCATAGAACGTATAGGGAAGATGAGCACGGATGGCTTCAGAGATGCCATCTCTTGTTATGGTGACATTCGAATTAGGAATTAGTTCATACCGTGCTCGAATCTTACCAAATTGCCAATCAAGGGATACGATATGCGGCGACCTAACAGGAATGACAGAAAAGAAATAGTCTAAAAGTACTTTGTTTTCCGGTTGATAGACTATCTGGATGTTGCCATGATGCACATAATGAGGGACGCTCGATTTCTCTAAAGAGAGCAAAATGCTCGACATGCCTTCGCCATCATCGTCAAATTGAGAATATGGCTGTCTACGGATCGCAACTGCATTTCCATCACATTGGCAATGTACCGAGACACTGCTTAAATCCATGTCAGAGCTTGGTGATCCAACAACAATGCTTGGGAGCATTTTGTTGAATGTCTCTTCACCCGCTTCAACGGGAAAGACGTCTGCTCCGCTTGCGTTATATCCGATACGGTGGGTGCGAGCGATTTCGATGGAGAACGAGTCGTGCCATGAACAGATAGGATTTCCTTCAGGTGATAGGATTTGACCGTTAAATCCAGGGCTAGCCTGAAAGTACTCAACGTGAAGACGACCGCCACTTGCCAGGTCGATACGTTCTTCATTCTGCTTTCTCATGCCTCCTTGGGGAGAAATCGAATATCCGTAGGGAAGGACATAGGCAATCTGCTCTGATCGACGAATTCGTCGTCCCGGTTTGCGAAGGCGCCAGACCTCGTCGCTGGCAAGTAAGAACTCGAATGTTTTGGGATGAGAATGGATAAATGACGTGGAATGCGTTGCCAAGATTTCACGCGAAACACAGTCTCCATCCTCACCGTTTTGGCGAACGAGTTGGATTTCAATTTCAATGGTTGATTGTGGTTCTATCGGAATACATACGCTGTTCAGCAGTCCGCGATTAATGCCGCTAAGGATCTCTTCGTCGCGTAGCTGTTGGTTGTTGAGATAATAAAGAACGTGGCAGCCTATAAGATTTGCAGGGAATTGCTTATCATACCAATATAGCTCAAATGGCTTATCTGGACACGAGGTGTTAAGGCGCAGTTCTGGTTCGGGAAGATATAGCAATTCGCGCCTCTGGCGCTGTACGCCATCCTTGGTGTGTTCCTTTGGCTTTCCGCTTTCGTTGAGGATGTTGGATAAACCCTCGATTGCAGTTTCTGGCAGGGTATTCCCCGAAAGAAGAGTGAACTGCTTTCCATTAGATGCTTCGGTGGGGCTGTCTTCACTTTGCTTGAGCTGGCGGGCGACAGATAAAGCTGATTCGAGAAAAGGGCAAAGCATCGAAGGAGGCGTGTGTTTGAGCAGTTTTTGGATGCGCTTGCCCTTGACCTGATACTTACCGCTTTCCTCGCGAGCAAGATTAAGCAGATCGATGCCCCTTGGTTTAAGCCCGTCTATAGAGTTCTCCAATTCTTCTGCTTTTGGGAGCAGGAGATCGCGCCAGAAACCCTCCCATATGGGTGCATTGAGTCCAGCATGCAAAAGGACGGTGTTGATATAGCGCTGGGATTCCTCTTCCTTTTTGTAGACCGGAAATCCGCGATCCTCGATAGACTGGATGAGAAAATGTCGAATTGAAGTTTGTACGTTGATGTTATTGCAGCACAACCTTTTGAAGAATGGGCTCCAAAGGTTTTCTCCGGTATAAGACTTTTGAGCAATTTGGATACAGACGACCAAAAAGGCGTTGGGCAGACAGTCTCGCATTATGGAAAAAGCTTCCGAGGACTTTTCCTTATAGCGGGACCAAATGGTTTCTAAATCCGTGACTGCTTGTGCAAGTTCTATGCCTAGGATAGGAAATGATTCCATTACTAGGGCTTCTTGTTGATGATCGTCGAGCAGGTCGAGCGCTTTTTTTGCCTTAACTTCGAATCTGCCCAGTTGCGTCCCGCATTCATCGTGTGGGAGCCGGTGAAATGATGTGGCGGAACTAGAAGGCCGACGGTTCTCAAATGAGCTAGTCCGTGTTGCGAAAGATCCGACCACAGGGTCAGCGTATGGCCTCCTATTAATGGGGACTTTTTGAGTTACTTCCCCATATGAAAGCTGAGGCTGAGGTGGACGCTCCCGAAAAACCGCTTGAGCGGTCGCTTGCTCTCGTGGTTGCTTGCTCGTTTCCGTCTTTCTTACGGTTAACTTTTTGGCGAGATGAATGAATCTCGCGGAATCCTCTTCGAACGCGTCGTAGAGGGCAAAGATTTCATTAGTTCCCTGTGCCGGTAAAACGGAATTGATCCTTGTGGGCTCAAGTTGGACGACGTCAAGAAGCGTTTCGCATCCGCAGCGCTTTAGGGCTCGAAGAGTCGGTTTTGGAAAGGGGAGTGAATCAATGCTCAGGCTCTGAGCAAGCTCTCGAGCAGAGCTGATAGGTTTTTGGCTGTTGGAGGCATCTTGGTAATTTGCCTCATATTGATTCGAAGAAACCCCCATTGCTGATATCCCCACGTCTAAACGAGCCTGCTGT
>NZ_HE978574.1:439138-451185 GCF_000311845.1 Enorma massiliensis phI
CCCCTGCTGTTATTATTCTCTATCAGTGTATAAGCAGCTTTGTTGAACAACAAAGCTGAGCGACCTAATAAGACGTTGATCTTGCAGCTGTGAATGGCTGACAGGGGCGAACTGTCAACCTATACGTATAATAATCTAATTGAATTGTGTTAAACACATTGCCCGGAGTATCTCATGTTTGAACCCATGAAAATGCTTCGGGGGGGGGTGTCTCATGCTGAGCGCCCTCTCTCGATTAGCGTTAGCAAAGTAGCGGATCGTTCCATCAGGCGGGTGTCGTAAATGGACGCCGCCTTCTTCGACAATAAAACTAGTATTCTCAAGGACGATCTCGTCAGGGTCATTAAAGAGGGAGATACCGTTTCCGTGGCGGCATCGGTGTTCTCCATGTACGCCTTCAACGAGCTCCGTGAGCAGCTTGAGTCTCTCGACGAGTTCCGGTTCATATACACCGAGCCGACCTTTGCCAAAGAACGCGCCAAGAAGGAACAGCGTGAGTTCTACATCCCGCGCCTCTCGCGTGAGCAGGGGCTCTACGGCACGGAGTTCGAGATCAAGCTTCGCAACGAGCTCACGCAAAAGGCCGTTGCGTCTGAATGTGCGAGCTGGATTAGAGAGAAGGCTCGTTTCAGGTCCGCAACAGCCGGTCCGGCACCCGTGGCGCCCGCTCTGACTGTGAGCGGAAAGGAAGATGCCTCTACCTACATGCCCTTCCAGCGCTTTACGGTAGGGGAGCTTGGGGTGGGCGATCATCCCACCGTGACGGGCGTCTCACGTCTCAACACCTCGACGTCTCGACAGTTCCTTTCCATGTTCGATCAAGCATGGGAAAACGGAGGGCTGGAAGACGTCACGGATACAGTCGTGGACAACATCCAGGCAATGTATCGGGAGAACGCACCCGAGCTTATCTATTATGCGGCGCTCTATCGAATCTTCCACGAGTTTCTCGACGACGTATCAGCGGACAACCTTCCCAAGGAGGGAGCGGGATTCCGTGAAAGCGCCATCTGGAACCTCCTCTATGACTTTCAGAGGGACGCGGTTCTTGCCATCATCAACAAGCTCCAGACCTACGATGGCTGCATCCTCGCCGACAGCGTAGGCCTTGGCAAGACGTTCACGGCGCTCGCTGTCATCAAGTACTATGAGTCGCTGAACCGCAATGTGCTCGTCCTTTGTCCCAAGAAACTTTCGGACAACTGGACGATGTACCGCAACAACCAGATCAACAATCCCATAGCCAGCGATCGTCTCCGCTACGACGTGCTCTATCACACCGACCTCTCGCGCAAGCGGGGCAAGACCGTCACGGGCATGGACTTGGAGACGATCAACTGGGGCGGATATGACCTCGTTGTCATTGACGAGTCTCACAACTTCCGTAACGGCGAAGACACAGCAACCGCGGCAAAGGATGACGGGACGGGTGGTACCGAGAACCGCTATCAGCGTCTGATCAACCACGTCATTCGCGGTGGGGTCCCCACCAAGGTTCTCATGCTCTCCGCGACCCCCGTCAACAACCGCTTCCGTGATCTTCGCAACCAGCTGAGGCTTGCCTATCAAGGAGATCCGGCTGGGTGGTCGGAGAAGCTGGGGCTCTCTTCCAACATTGAGGACGTGTTCAAGAGCGCTCAGGGCGCCTTCACGGTCTGGTCCAAGCTTCCCGCCGAGGAGCGCAGCACCGAGGCACTCACCGACTCGCTCGACTTTGACTTCTTCAAGGTCCTCGACCAGGTGACGGTTGCTCGCTCGCGCAAGCACATTCAACGCTACTACGACGTGAGCGCTATTGGTCCGTTCCCGCGTCGCAATGACCCTGCTTCGATTTATCCCAAGTTGTCAACGCTGCCCAACAGCACCACATACAGTGAGATTGCCAACTCGCTTGACCTGCTCAAGCTTGCGGTTTACATCCCCTCACATTATCTGCTGCCGTCGGCGCGAGGCAAGTATGAGGACAAGAACGGCAACCTCACCACGAGCGGTCGCGAGACGGGTGTCCGCAAGCTCATGGCAGCCAACCTGCTCAAGCGCCTCGAGAGCTCTATCTCGTCGTTCAGGCTCACGCTCGAGCGCGTCTTTTCGGTCATGAACCAGTGCCTCAACACCATTGAGGTGTTCAAGGCCGAGGGTATGGCTACGGCGAAGGTGGACGCATCTTCTTTTGGCGACGGTTTTGACCTCGACTACGAGGATGCCGACTTCATGGACTTCTCCGTGGGTGGCAAAACGCAGTTCGACCTCCGTGATCTTGACTGGAAGAGCTGGGAGAAGGACGTCCGAGACGATGCTCAGACCATCGAGGGCCTGCTCGAGATGATTCGCGGCATCGATGCCGAGCACGATGACAAGCTCCTGCGCCTCGAGCAGCTCATTGCCGAGAAGGTCGAGAACCCCATCAACCCGGGCAACAAGAAGATCATTGTCTTCACCGCGTTCGCCGACACCGCAAACTACCTCTACGAGCATATTTCCGAGTTCGCATCCCGCGAGCTGGGGTTGGGCGTTGCTGAGGTCACGGGATCGGGCGGCGGAAAGACCAACGTCGAAGGCGTTCGCGGTGACCTTTCCGAGATCCTCACCTGCTTCTCGCCCGTCTCCAAGGACCGCGATAAGGTCTATCCGCGTCTGCGCGGCAAGGATATCGACATCCTCATTGCCACGGATTGCATCTCTGAAGGTCAAAACCTTCAGGACTGCGATTTCCTGGTGAACTATGACATCCACTGGAACCCGGTGCGCATCGTCCAGCGCTTTGGTCGCGTGGACCGCATCGGTTCCAAGAACGACGTCATCCAGCTCGTCAACTTCTGGCCGGACGAGGATCTGGACAACTACATCAACCTCAAGGCGCGCGTCGAGAACCGCATGCACGCCGTCGTTATGACCTCGACTGGCGACGACGACTACATCAACGAGGACGAGAAGGGCGACCTTGAGTACCGCAAGCAGCAGCTCGAGCAGATGAAGCACGAGGTCGTGGATCTCGAGGACGTTTCGGGTGGTGTCTCCATCACCGACCTCGGTCTCAACGACTTCCGTATGGATCTGGTCTCCTACTACCAGGAGAACCCGAATATCGACAGTGTTCCCACGGGCATCGATGCCGTGGTGGAGGGCGACGCTCCGGGCATCATCTTCGTGCTCCGCAACGTGAACCAGGAGCTCGACGCCAAGACACGCAACCAGATTCACCCGTTCTACCTGGTGTACGTGAGCGACGAAGGCGAGGTCGTGCACGGCTACCTCGATCCCAAAGAGTCCCTCGACGCCATGAGGCGCCTGTGCAAAGGCAAGTCCGAACCCGACGCAGTGCTCTGTCGCGCTTACAACAAGGCCACGAAGAGCGGGCGAGACATGCGCGGCGCCTCGAGCCTGCTGCGCAGTGCCATCGAGTCGATCGTGGAGGAGAAGGCCGAGGCCGACCTCGACAGTTTCTTCTCCGGCGGTACCACGAGCTTCCTCGAAAACGACGTGGCGGGCCTCGATGATTTCGAACTCATCTGTTTCTTGGTGGTGAGGCCACGTGAGTAGCGCGAGCGTAACCCTCGGGCTTCCGAGCACCGCGCTCGTGGGGCGCGCCATGCCCAAGAAGGTGTTCTATGAGCACTTGAAAACGACTACTGCTATCAAAGACGAGTTTGTTCATAAGATCGAGCGCATCGAGATGCTCGCAGCGATTAAAGAGAAGAGCATTCATATCCCTGCGGGTGAAACGGTTGCCGAGATCGACGTACTGGGCATACAGCTATCGGGCGCAGACGTGCCGTATGACGCAATTGACCAAATTGCAAAAACGGTTCCCAATAAGCTGCTGTTTGCCTGCCTTGAAGGCGAATCATGCAAGCTGCTGGCAAAGAGCGACAAGATATATGAAACTGCCTGGCTGCCAGTAGGCGAGGCGTCGCTCGAGCTGCGCGGCGCCACGCTCGACGAAGTGTGGGCGAGCCTGTGTTCGCAGGTGGTATTCGGCGATGCCGACCCTTGTGATTTCGCAGGAAGGTTGAGTCGACGCAATGAACTGGCATCGCTTTGCGTACAGCTAGAGAAGCTACGGAAGAAGCGCGCTGGCGAGAAGCAGATCGCAAAACGTAACGCACTATGGGATGAAATCAAGAAGATTGAAAACCGTATAGCAAAACTGGAGGCGCAGTGATGGAGCACGTAGAACTTACTACCGAGAATATCATTGACGAGAATGTCGAGAAACTTGCCGAGCTCTTTCCTGAGGTCGTGACCGAGATTCGCGAGCCCGATGGCACCCTTCGCCACACCATCGACGTTGATGCCCTCAGGGAGCGCGTGGGCGATGTCGCCGATGGTCAGAGGGAGCGCTACCAGTTCACCTGGCCGGGCAAGCGAGAGGCCAAGCAGGAGGCTTACCGCCAGATCGACAAGTGCCTGCGCCCGTGCCCCGAGGAGAGCGTGAACTGGGACACGACCGGCAACCTCTACATCGAGGGCGACAACCTCGACGCGCTCAAGCTCCTGCGCAACACCTACGCCGGCAAGGTCAAGATGATCTACATCGACCCGCCCTACAACACGGGTCATGACTTCATCTACGACGACGACTTCGCGCGGACGAAGGCCGACTACGACGCGGAAAGTGGGGACTACGACGAGGATGGAGGCCGCCTCGTCGCCAACCCCGAGTCCAACGGCCGCTTCCACTCCGACTGGTGCAGCATGATGTACCCGCGCCTGCTGCTCGCAAGGGACCTGCTCAGCGAGGACGGGGTCATCTTCATTAGCATCGATGAGAATGAAGATAGCACCCTTGTCCGTATAGCTACGGAGGTGTTTGGACATGCTAATTATCTCGGTGAAATTATATGGGATAAGCGGAATCCGAAGGGCTCTGTTGGGGGAGTATCTTTCCAGCACGAGTCGATAGTTGTCTTTGCTCGCAATAAGGCAAGTTTTTCGATAGGCCAGTTTATTAAGCGTAAAGAACACGCGGATGAGATTCAAAAGATGGCAGCGCATCTGTATTTCACAAGCAAAGGAGATTACGAGGTCGCAACGCAGAGATTCAAGCAATGGCTGTCTAGCAAAAAGGGCGAATTTAGTGGTGGAGAGCTTGCCTATTCGACAATCGATGAATCGGGGAGAGTGTATCAAGCCGTATCAATGGCTGCTCCCGATAAACCTGAGACAAGATCACATAGGCCGCTGATTCATCCTGTAACGGGGAAAGAGTGTCCTGTCCCGGCTAAAGGCTGGAGATTTACTGATGAGAAGATGGATGAGCTGATCGCAAGCAATAAAGTGGCCTATGGAAAAGACGAGACCACTCAGCCAAGGCAGAAGTACTATTTGACTGATAACATGACCGAAGCGTTTTCATCCTTAATTTACTTCGGTGGGAGCGGAGACTCCCTGGGCCTTCCTTTTGATAATCCAAAGCCACTCTATGTGCTTAAGAAGCTAATTGAGAGCAGGCCGTGCGCAAATTCACTTGTCCTCGACTTCTTCTCCGGATCCGCCACGACCGCACATGCTGTCATGCAACTCAACGCTGAGGACGGCGGAAACCGCAAGTTCATCATGGTGCAGCTGCCGGAGGCCTGCGACGAGAGGTCGGAGGCCGCCAAGGCCGGCTACGAGAACATCTGCGAGATCGGTAAGGAGCGTATCCGTCGCGCGGGCAAGAAGATTGTCGCCGAGGTGGAGGAGTCCAACCGCCAGCTCGAGCTCGGCGCGGAACCCAAGAAGGTGCCCGATACCGGCTTCCGTGTGCTCAAGATCGACTCTTCGAACTTCGAGGACGTTTCTGCAGAACCCGCAGAGTACACCCAGCAGACTCTTGCTGGCCTTGCGGACAACCTCAAGCCCGGACGCACGGCGGAAGACCTACTTTTCCAAGTGATGCCGCAGTTCCAGATCCCACTTTCGGCAAAGATCGAGAAGCGTAACGTTAACGGTTCTACCGTCTTTTCCGTCGATGATGGTCGTCTTGTAGCATGCTTTGACCGTAATGTTGCGACAGAGACTATCGTTGCTATGGCAAAGTCGCAGCCAGACTACGCTGTCATGCGCGATGCCTCGTTCACGGGCGACGATGCTGTCTCGAACTTCGGCGAGCTCTTCAAGACCTACAGCTCCGCCACCATTACCAGAGTGGTGTAAGAGGTCTGAGCCGTATTGCGTGTTCGAATCTAGATAGGCAGTATCATGGAATTCAAGTTTACCGTTCAGGAGTATCAAACGCAGGCTGCCTACGCCGTGGCAGATGTGTTCGAAGGCCAACCCCGCATCGAGGGTCAGCAGTTCGTGCGCGACTTGGGTGCCGACGCCCGCGATGCCCGCGGCCAGCTGCTTTTGAGCTACGAGAGTGCGGATGGCTACAAGAATGCGTCCATTGTGCTCTCCGGCGCGCAGCTGCTCGAGAACATCAACAAGGTTCAAGGACGCAACGGTATCGAGCGATCCGATGCGCTACATCACGCGCTTGGTGCGTGCGAGCTCGACGTAGAGATGGAGACGGGTACCGGTAAGACTTACGTCTATACCGAGACGATCTTTGAGCTCAACAAGCGGTACGGCTGGTCGAAGTTCATCATCGTGGTGCCAAGTGTGGCTATCCGCGAAGGTGTGGCGAAGTCACTTGCCATCACCGAACGGCATTTCGCGGAGCGTTATGGCAAGCGCATCTGGTGGTTCGTCTACAACAGCAGCCGCCTGAACGAGCTCGACAGCTTTGCCGGCAGAAACGACATCTCTGTCATGGTCATCAATATGCAGGCGTTCAATGCGTTCGATGAGGCGAAGAGCAAGGGCGAGGGGCGCGGCGGTGACAAGACGGCGCGCATCATGTTCTCCGAACGCGATGACTTTGGCAGTCGCCGGCCCATCGATGTGCTTGCTGCGACGAACCCCATCCTCATCCTGGACGAACCTCAGAAGATGGGAAAGAAAGGCGGCGCCACGCGCAAAGCCATGCAGCAGTTCCATCCGCTGTTTTCGCTTAACTATTCCGCGACACATGCGGAACACCACAACGAGGTCTATGCTCTCGACGCGCTCGATGCTTACAACATGCGCTTGGTGAAGCGCATCGAAGTGAAGGGCTTTGAGGTACGTGGGCTGCGCGGCACGGACGGCTACCTGTGCTTGCAGGAGATTCGAGTAAGCCGCGACCGGGCGCCGCAAGCACGCATCGAGTTCTCGCGCCAGCTGGCAAGCGGGTCGGTGAAGCACGTGTCCAAGCTCTTCGATGTGAATGACAGTATCTACACGGAGTCTGGTGAGCTCGAGGCGTACCAGAACGACTATGTCATCTCCGAGGTCGTACCCGACCAGCCCGGCGTACTTGGTTGCGTGCGTTTCCGCAATGGCGAGGAGATTCGCTGCGGCGAGGTGGTCGGCGACTCCACGGGAGCGGATATTCGCCGCGTGCAGATTCGCGAGACCATCAAGAGTCATCTGGAAAAGGAGGAACGGCTCTACGAGCGTGGCATCAAGTGTCTCTCGCTGTTCTTTATCGATGAGGTGGCCAAGTACCGTCTCTACGGCGAAGACGGCGAGGAGCTTCTGGGCGAATACGGCAGAATCTTTGAGGAGGAGTATGACGCTGCGGTGGGCGAGCGCCTGCACAACCCGCGTTTTGGCGACGACCTCCCTGGTTCGTACGTCGAGTACCTCTCGCGCTTCCGTCCCCACATGGTGCACAAGGGGTATTTCTCTATCGATAAGAAAGGACGTGCGGTCGATAAGATTTCTAACTCGGGGTCTGAGGCGAAGCTGTCCCGCCGCGACCTCGAAGAAGGCGTGAACGACGAAAGTGCCTACGACCTTATTCTCAAGAACAAGGAGCGCCTGCTCTCCTTTGATGAGCCCACGCGCTTCATCTTCTCGCACTCGGCGCTGCGCGAGGGCTGGGACAACCCCAATGTGTTCCAGATCTGCACGCTCAAAGAATCCGGCTCCGAAACTAGTAAACGCCAAGAGGTGGGTCGCGGTATGCGCCTGTGCGTTGACCGCGACGGCAACCGCCAGGATGCGGCGACGCTTGGCGAAAGCATGGTGCAGGGTGTGAACCTGCTCACCGTTATTGCTTCTGAGAGCTATGCAAGCTTTGTGGGTGACTTGCAGAAGGATATCCGGGCAGAGCTGCGTCGTCGCCCCGGGGTGGATGCCGGGCTCTTCCAAGGTGCTTCCGTCTCAAACGGCGCGGGCGCGACGCTTACGTTGAGTAATGCCGATGCGGACGAGATCATGTATGCGCTTGCGGCGAATCGCCTTGTCGATAAGACGGGAACCCCGACGCAGAAGTTCCGCGATGAGGGCGTAAGTTCGATTTCTGCCGACGATGTGAGCGAGCACCTGTATGACTTTTTGCCGGAGATCGAGAAGCTCGTCCAGAGCGTGTACGACCCGTCTGCTTTGGATGACATGATCGGCAACGGCCTTGAGCAGAAGGTACTTACCAACCCGCTGAATGATAACTTCAACAAGCATGAGTTCCAGGAGCTGTGGAATCGCATCAACTTCAAGCAGGCATATACCGTCCATTTCGATGATGGCGAGCTGAGGCGCAAGGCCATTGCCAACATCGATAGGAGCTTGATGGTGTCAAAGGTGAGCTACCGCGTGGTGACAGGCGAGCAACAGGCGACCGCGAGCGAGAAGGAACTTGAGACGGGTACGCATTTTGCCGTGCAACACACCGAGACAAAGGAGCTTGAGGCGACCGGCGCCGTGCATGTGAAGTATGACCTTATTGGCGAGGTGGCGCGTCGCGCACGCATCACGAGGCGCAGCGCGGCGGAAATTCTTGCTGGCATAAGCGCGTACAAGTTCCGCATGTTCCAGGACAATCCGGAGGAGTTCATCGTCAAGGTGGCAGATGCCATTGTGGATGAGAAGGCTACGATGATTGTGGAGCACATTAGCTATAACCGGCTCGAGGAACGCTATGACGCCGCGATTTTTACCGAGTCAATGCCCGAGAACATGTCGCGTGCTTACCATTCGAGGAAAAACGTGCAGGATTATGTTTTCCCAGACGGCGCTGCTGAGCGTTCGGTGGAGCGGCGCTTTGCGGAGGAATTGGACGCTGCAGACGAGGTCGTGGTCTACGCCAAGTTGCCGCGTTCGTTCCAGATTCCGACTCCCGTGGGCGGCTATGCCCCTGACTGGGCGATCGCATTCAGGCGCGATGCCGTGAAGCACGTGTTCTTCATCGCGGAGACTAAAGGTTCTATGGAGTCGATGCAGCTGAGGGGCGTAGAACAGGCAAAGATTGCCTGTGCCCGCAAGCTCTTCAACGAGATGAGCGACACCGACGTGCGCTATGATGCGGTTGATAGTTACGAGAAGCTGCTTGAGCTGGTGAGATAGATGAACCCGGCAGAGTATTCAAAACGATATGGAAAGAATAGCGGCTCGGTGTCGAAACTGCTGAAGGCAGGACGAGTCCGTGGAGCCAGAAAGATGGGAAATACCTGGGAGATTCCAGAGGATGCTCTCATAGAGTATGCGGTAAGGAAAAAGAAGAATAGAAATATAAACGATGTAATTTGGGATATTGTTGAAGCGCTATCACATTTCCAGTATTTCGATGCCGAAGTCTTAATGGTGCCGCAAACCCAGCTTGAGAACGCGATCAATATTGCGGTTTCCCAAGGGCTCGTCGAAGAGTCTTCCGTGCCAAATGATGGGATTACTTCGTGCGGCTACCAATTGACTACGGTGGGCGTTGAAGCTTGCGAGAGCAAGAAGCTCGATTTTCTTAAACAGCTCGTTGGAATCATGGGGAGCTATAGCGGATCCGCGGCAAGAGCATTTATAGAGGAATCCTAATCTGTCAACGTGAATGTGTGGATGTTGATTGCCGGGCACATTGCGCTTGTGGCAAATGAGATATTCGCATGGCCGATGCCGTCAGATTGGATGGTAATATGCGGATTCGCTTAGAAGAAGATATGACGGGACGCGCTGGCAACTCCCAGCGTGGGCAAGCCTCACAAGCCAGCTCTAGGGTCGGCCATCCCCGCTTGCGCCCGCCGTGATAAGTTTAAACATTCCTATCATGGTCTTACCTCCTTTGCAGCTGCAAAACAATTTGATGAAGCTGATAAGGGGCTTGATCAACCCGAGAATGGCGCTTATGAGCTGTGATGACTATAGCACTATACGAGTGTAGACTACATCCGTTCCACCGTATTCGTCTGGTATTATCGTTCGCTTCGAGATTAATAAGGACAGCGAAGTGAAATAGAAGCGTGAAACAGATGTTGAGCTCAGAATCAAGACGTTTCTTCTTGGCTGTCAAAGCTGTTTAAGATTCAAATAATCTTCCAATACGCCGATTATTTCTAGAAAAAATCGTCATTAATGCCTATTATTTCAATATGAGAGCTTGCGACAAGTAGATCCCACGGGAGGCGGATGCCCCATGAAGCGCAAGGTAACAGCCGCACTTGAGGCATGGGCGGCAGAGCGGAACAAAAAGCCGCTCGTTCTGTTCGGCGCACGTCAAACAGGGAAGACAACGTCGGTGCTCGACTTTGGCGCGACGCGCTACCAAAGCGTCGTGCATGTCGACTTCGTTCGCCAGCCTTCACTTAAGGCGGCTTTCGAGCGTAGCCTTGACCCCAAAGACATCATCCATCTTCTTGCGGCCTTACTCAGGCGCAGCATCGAACCTGAGGGAACGCTGCTGTTCTTCGATGAGGTTCAGGAATGCGACCAGGCTATCGCGTCGCTCAAGTACTTTCGCCAAGACGCTCCGGAATACGATGTGATTGCGGCGGGCAGCTTGCTGGGTGTGCACGTGGCGCGCCAAGGCTCATTTCCCGTTGGATACGTGGACATGCTCACCATGCATCCTATGGATTTCGAGGAATTCTGCTGGGCGATGGGTGAAGAACGCGCGTTTGACGTGGTGCGCGCGAGCCTTGCATCCCGGGTGAGTTGTCCGCTCCACGATCATATGATGGAGCTGTATCGCGATTATTTGCTGGTGGGCGGTATGCCCGAGGTCGTGTCGCTGTGGTCCGAGGGTGCGTCACTAGAACGCGTGCGGCGGGCGCAGCGTGATATCTCGACCGCCTACGTTGCCGATATGACTAAATACGCCACCGCTGCCGATGCGGCGAAGATCGTCGCGACGTGGGGCAGCCTGCCTGCTCAGCTGGCAAAAGAGAGCGGGTCGACAAAGTTCATGTGGCGCTATGTCGCAAGCGGCGCCAAGGCGGACCGCTATCAAACTGCAGTGGATTGGTTGGTGGCTGCGGGCATCGCGTCTCAATGTACCCAGGTGAGCGATGGGAGATCGCCGCTCAAGTCGTTCGAGAACCCTGCGTCGTTCAAGCTGTACGTGGCCGATACGGGGCTTCTATCCTGCGCGTACGATGCCACGCCCGCAGACTTCGAAACCACCGATCGTGCGACGGGTCATTTTCGCGGGGGCATGGCGGAGAACTACGTGATGCAACAACTCGTTTCGGCGGGAGTTCAACCGTATTACTGGGGTATGCAGAGCACATACGAAGTCGAGTTCGTTGCGAGCTTGGGAGGCACGGTGGTGCCGATCGAGGTGAAGTCTGGTAGGAGGGTTCGTTCGACCAGCGCCGTGCGCTTTGCCGAGAAGTACGGTTGCCCACTGATCGTGCGTGTGTCTGCCAAGGATTTCGGCTTCGACGGAACCGTGTTCAGCGTCCCGCTCTATGCGGCGGTGTTGGTGGGAGAGCTGTGAGCTTCATTAGATTCTTTGGTTGGCTTGGCGCGGTAGGGGGAGGTACCCATGGACGAGCGTATTCTCATAGACGTTGACCGCCTGCGCGCGGCGCTCATCGACGAGACGGGGCCGGCAGTGTTTTCGGGCTCGCCGTGGGCGATCGTGGACGTGGCGGCGCTCGAGGATGCCAGCCCGAAGGAGCTCGTCCGCGAGGCAGAGCGCCGCGGCTGGGATCTGCGCCGCTTCGAGGCCCGGTGAGAATCTGAGTCCAGGACGGAATATATCACGGAGTCAATGGTCATTGGGGTCGGGTTCAAATGACTCACTGAGTCAAACGAACCCGACCCCAATGACT
>NZ_HE978574.1:452043-455278 GCF_000311845.1 Enorma massiliensis phI
AGGCCCGGACGAGGTCTGGCGGCGCTATGCAGAGGCCTGGTGCCGCGCGTGCGAGTGCCCGCTCTTCGACACGATGGCGCACCCGGACCTCGCCATGCGCTTCGTGAACGACGGCCTCGCGCCCACGATCGACCTCGCGCCGCTCTGGGACGAGATGGTGGCCTGTGCGCACGACACCGGCAAGCGCGTGGAGCTTTCCACGGCGGGGTGGCGAAAGGGCGTGGGCGACTATTACCCAGCCAGGGGCTTGCTCGAGCGATTCTGCCACGCGGGTGTGCCCATCACCGTTGGCTCCGACGGCCATGTGCCGGGCGACCTGTGCTGGGGAATCGAGCGGGCGTACGACCATGCGGCGTCGGTTGGCTACCGCACCGTCGAGGTGCCGCGCGCGGACGGCTCCTGGGAGCAGATGGAAATCGTGGCGTAGCGCGGCGCGCTGCCAGGTGGGGCGCTGCCGGACGGCGCACAACCGGGGCGGAGCGCTGCCAGGTCGGGGCACAACCGGTGGGGCGCACAACCGGCGCGGCGCGCTGCCAGGGCGGCACGCTGCCAGCGCAGCGCACGGCTCTCCCGAACGTTCGCTCGCATACTTGGGCAAGAATGTACCGAAAACGGCCTCTGTAGGCCCCCGTTTCGACACATTTTTGCCCGAAAAGATGGTGGATCTACTCGTCGGCCGCCGTATCAGCGCAACGACTACATCAGCTGGATCGAGCGTCCCAAGCGCGAGACCACGCGCCAGGCGCATCTCGCGCAGATGCTCGATGAGCTGCGAGCCGGCAACCGCTACAAAGGTATGCCCTGGCCGGATACGTCGCGCCCCAAGGGGCGGTAGCGGGCGAATATTCTGGGAAGCCAACAGGAAGCGTCTTCCGTGAGTCGGGGACGGATGACGACGCCCGCTTGCGATTGTCGATGATGTTACATGTCGCTATACGCATTAAGCCGCTGAAAAATGGCGCTTAATGCGTACATCGACATGTAACGTGGTTTTGCATGGGTGACGTTTGGGGATTGTGGCTAGAAATCGCCACCGTACCGCTCGTCCTCGCATGAAGCACTTTCGCCGAATAAAGTGTTTCAAAAATGTTTCATTTGTTGGGCGCTCGCATGGTGCTCGCCTACGCGCGCGATACTTGCCGGACTCAGCAAATGCGATGACAGGGCGAGTACCGGCCGGACGTGCCACAGCGAGCGGGGATGCGTGAGAACCCGCGGCGACTGGTTGGGAACATCCCCTCGAGCAGTGCAGCTGAACGCGTGCCTGCGCCGGGCGATCCCCCGCGCGGCAGGCTCGTCAGTACGCCGCGCCGGCGCCCCCGTTACGGGCATCGAGCAGGGTTGGGTAGTAGGCGAGAGCCCCGACGGGCAGCCGTCCAAGCGACCGCGCGGAAATCGCCGCAGCAATCGCTGAACCCACGCCATGACCTCGCATTTCCTGTATTTCACCAACCGTTTGGCCGCGCGTCGGCGTAAAGGGAAGCGAGGGTGTATGGAACTCAGAAGCGATGCCGTGAAGAAGGGGCTGGCTCGTGCGCCGCACCGGAGCCTGCTCAAGGCAGATGGCCTTACCGACGAGGAGCTTGAGCGCCCGCTCGTCGCCGTGGTCTCCGCGCAGAACGAAGTTATCCCGGGGCACCTCCACCTCCAACAAATCGCCGATGCCGTGAAGGCGGGTATTCGTATGGCGGGCGGCACGCCGCTGCAGATCAACACTATCGGCGTGTGCGACGGCATCGCCATGAACCATGAGGGCATGCACTACAGCTTGGTCTCGCGCGAGGTCATCGCAGATTCTGTCGAGTGCGCTATCCAGGGCCACCAGTTCGATGCGATGGTCCTCATCCCCAGCTGCGACAAGATCGTCCCCGGCATGCTCATCGCCGCGACGCGTCTGAATATCCCCACTATGCTCGTCTCCGGCGGGCCCATGCTCGCCGGGCATGATAGGTGCGGAAAGCAGACGGACCTGAATACGCTTTTCGACGCCGTGGGTCAGGTTACGGCGGGCACCATGACCGAGGAGGAGTGCACGTGGCTCGAGAATACCGCCTGCCCCACATGCGGCAGCTGCTCGGGCATGTTCACCGCCAACTCGATCTGCTGCCTGGCCGAGGCCCTCGGCTTGGCGCTTCCCGGTAACGGCACCGTGCCTGCCGTGTATTCCGAGCGCATCCGCCTCGCCAAGCAGACGGGCATGCAGGTGATGGACCTGGTCGAGAAGGGTATCACGGCGCTCGACATCCTCACGCCCGCGGCTATCCACAACGGCATGGTGCTCGACATGGCCTTCGGCGGCTCCACCAACACCATGCTCCACCTTACGGCCATCGCGCAGGCGGCGGGCTGCCCCGTCACCATGGACGACTGGGATCGCATCTCCGACGAGACGCCGAACATCGTGCGCATCGCGCCGGCGGGGCCGCTCCATATCGAGGACCTCAACACCGTGGGCGGCATCCCGGCGATTCTGGGCGTGCTCGGGCGAGCGGGGCTGCTCGACGAGACGGCGTGTACCTGCCATGGCTGCATGAAGGATTGGATCGCCCAGTGCCCGCCCGCGGACGGAGAGATCGTTCGCGAGATCGAAAACGCCTACAGCCCCATCGGCGGCCTCAAGGTCATGCGCGGCAGCCTTGCACCGGATTGCGGCGTGGTGAAGCGTTCCGCCTGCTCGCCCGAAATGTACCGGCATTCTGGCCCTGCGCGCGTGTTCAACAGCGAGGAAGAAGCTTGCAAGGCGATCTTCGGCGGGACGATTAACCCGGGCGACGTGGTGGTCATTCGCTACGAGGGCCCGGCCGGCGGTCCCGGCATGCGCGAGATGCTCACGCCCACGAGCGCTATCTGCGGCATGGGGCTCGACAAGTCCGTGGCGCTCATCACCGACGGGCGCTTCTCCGGCGCGAGCAAGGGTCCGTGCATCGGCCATGTCTCACCTGAGGCCGCGGCAGGCGGTCCCATCGCGCTCGTGGAAGAGGGCGACATCATCGACATCGACATCGAGGCGGGATCGCTTGAGCTGCGGGTGGGCGAGGCGGAGCTCAAGCAGCGCCGCGCTGCGTGGCAGCCGCCCGCGCCCAAGTACATCACCGGCGTGCTGAGCCGGTATGCAAAGCTCGTGACCAGCGCAGATAAGGGGGCGTATCTGTCATGACGAACGCGAACGACCGGAGCGGGACGGAGCGTGCGGGCGGTATCGCGCCGGCGACGCGCGCGGGGGCGTCGGCGGCAG
>NZ_HE978574.1:455531-501764 GCF_000311845.1 Enorma massiliensis phI
CACGCCGGACATGCCCGACGATATTCGCCAGCATGTCTGCGTAACAGCCGCGCAGGCCGCTCCTTCGGCGGGCACCACGCGCGCCGAGCGGCTGGCGCTCAAGGAGCTCGCCATAAGCGGCAAGCCCTTCGGGCCAGGCAGCCATACCGAGCACGAGGGCAAGACCATGACCGGCGCCCAGGCCATCATCGCGAGCCTCGAGGCCGAGGGCGTGGACACGCTCTTCGGGTACCCCGGCGGCCAGGCCATCAAGATCTACGACGCGCTCTACGACTCCACGAAGATTCGGCACATCCTTGCCCGCCACGAGCAAGGTGCGGTGCATGAGGCCGATGGCTACGCCCGCGCCACCGGCAAGGTAGGCGTCGTGCTCGTGACATCCGGCCCCGGCGCCACCAACACGGTGACGGGCATCGCCACGGCGTACATGGACTCCGTGCCGCTCGTGGTCATCACGGGCCAAGTCACGCGCGGGGTCATCGGCACCGACGCCTTCCAGGAAGCCGACATCGTGGGCATCACCATGCCCGTGGTGAAGCACAGCTTCCTCTTGCAGAGCACCGACGACCTTACGAAGACGTTCCGCGAGGCGTTCTACATCGCCTCGACCGGCCGCCCCGGCCCGGTGCTCATCGACATCCCGAGCGACCTCGCCGGCGCGCAGATGGTGTTCCGCTATCCGGACCATATCGACATCCCCAGCTACCGACCCAACTATCGCGGCAATGCCAAACAGGTCAAGCAGGCGGTCGAGTATATCCGCGCGGCAACGCGACCGCTGCTCATGGTGGGTGGCGGCGTGGTGTCGAGCCATGCATGCGACGAGGTGGTTGAGCTCGCGGAGAAGATGCAGATTCCCGTGGTCACGACCTTGTTGGGCAAGGCGGCCATGCCCTGCTCCAACCCGCTCAACTTAGGGCCCGTGGGCATGCATGGCTCCAAGTATGCAAACATGGCAGTGACCGAGTGCAACCTCCTCATTGCGGTGGGCGCGCGCTTCTCGGATCGCGTGACGGGCAAGCTCAGCGAGTTCGCGCCGCATGCGAAGGTCATTCACATCGACATCGACCCGGCCGAGATCGGCAAGGTGCGCGACCCGCAGGTGCCCATCGTGGGCGATGCCCAGGGCGTCGTCGCGGCCATCAACGCGCGACTCGACAAGGTTGAGGCCCAGCCAAGAAGCGCAGAATGGGTCGAGACCGTGTTCGAGTGGCGCGAGCGCTGGCCGTTCTATACCGAGGATTTCGTCGACTATCCCGACCGCATCGCGCCGGAGCAAGTGCTCGAGGCGCTTTCCAACAAGCTCGATCCCCATGAAAGCGTGGTCACGACCGAGGTTGGCCAGCATCAGATGTGGGCGCACCAGCACGTGCACCGCGAGGAGAGCCGCACGTTCATCAGCTCGGGTGGCCTGGGTACGATGGGCTTCGGATTCCCGGCGGCTATCGGCGCCAAGATCGGGCGGCCGGACGCGCAGGTGGTGTGCGTCGCGGGCGACGGTTCCATCCAGATGAACATCCAGGAGATGGCCACGGCGCTCGGTAACGGTGTAGCGGTGAAGGTGCTCGTCATCGACAACAATGCACTCGGCATGGTGCACCAGTGGCAGCGGCTGTTCTACCACGAGCGCTATTCGTGCACGGAGTTCACGGCGAACCCCGACTTCGTGAAGCTGGCCGAGGCGTACGGCTGGCAGGCGGAGCGCATCGCGCACCCCGACCAAATCGATGACGCCCTGGACCGGATGCTCGCCGCCGACGGTCCCTATCTGCTGGATGTCATCATTCCCACGGCGCAGACCGTGTATCCCATGGTGGCGCCCGGCGCGGCCATCGACGATATCATCGGCGCGATTGATGTGACGCTCGGCGGCGTGCGCGTGACCGAGAAGGGCATGAGCCCGGCGGGCGAGCATGCGGGCACCGTGGCAGAGCCGCTGCCGCTCGATGAGTCCGATGCGTCGGCGCGCGTTGCCGCCGGTCCGCAACCCGGCTCCGAGGGCAGCGGGCTTGCGCGCGGTGTTGCCGCGCAGAAGGGAGGCGAGTGAGATGAAATACATCCTTTCGGTGCTCGTCGAGAACAAGCCCGGCGTGCTCAGTCGCGTGACGGGGCTCATCAGCCGACGCGGGTTCAACATCGACTCGCTGACCGTGGCCCCAACCGAAGACACCACCATGAGCCGTATGACCATCATCGTCGACGCCGATGCGGTGGCATACGAGCAGCTCACCAAGCAGCTCCATAAGCTCGTGAGCGTCTATAAGATCAGCGACATGACGCATGAGGACGCCATCGAACGCGAACTCGTGCTGTTCAAGGTGCTCGCGCCCGCCGACAAGCGCCACGAGATCATCGAGATTGCGAACATCTTCCGCGCGAAGGTGGTCGACGTGGGCAAGAACTCGTTGACCGTCGAGGCGACGGGCACGGCGAGCAAGCTCGATGCCATGGAGGACCTCTTCCGCGGCTACGGGCTGCGCCAAATCACGCGCACGGGCAAGATCGCCATGTCGCGCTCGTAGCGATCCATTTTGGGACGGGTCCATTTTGACTCATTCCGCGGCGGTGTCCCAACACGGAGATGTAAGCAAGGTACTGTCAGCCACGATTCAAAGGAGACAAGAAATGGCTGTAACGATTTACTATGAGGCGGACTGCAAGCCCGAGGTGATCCAAAACATGAAGATCGCCATCATCGGCTACGGAAGCCAGGGCCACGCCCATGCGCTCAACCTGCTCGATTCGGGCTGCGACGTGCGCGTGGGCCTGCGCGAGGGCTCGAGCAGCTGGACCAAGGCCGAGGAGGCGGGCCTCAAGGTGTGCGACATGGACACCGCAGCTGAGGAAGCCGACCTCATCATGATCCTCACGCCCGATGAGACCCAGCCCAAGGTCTACGAGGAGCACATCAAGGCGCACCTCAAGCCCGGCAACACGCTCGCCTTCGCCCATGGTTTCAACATCCACTACGGCTACATCGTGCCGCCTGAGGACGTGAACGTCATCATGTGCGCGCCTAAGGGCCCGGGTCACATCGTTCGTCGCCAGTACACCGAGGGTTCCGGCGTGCCCGACCTCGCCTGCGTGCAGCAGGACGCTACCGGCAATGCGTGGGACATCGCGCTCGCGTACTGCTGGGGCGTGGGCGGTGCCCGCTCTGGCATCATCAAGGCCACGTTCAAGGAGGAGACCGAGGAAGACCTGTTCGGCGAGCAGGCCGTGCTGTGCGGCGGTCTTGTTGAGCTCGTGAAGGCGGGCTTTGAGACCCTGACCGAGGCCGGCTACCCGCCCGAGCTTGCGTACTTCGAGTGCTACCACGAGATGAAGATGATCGTCGACCTTATGTACGAGAGCGGCATCCACTTCATGAACTACTCCATCTCGAACACGGCCGAGTACGGCGAGTACTATGCCGGCCCCAAGGTCATCAACGACGAGAGCCGCGCTGCCATGAAGCAGCTGCTTGCACGCATTCAGGACGGCAGCTTCGCGCAGGAGTTCGTCGACGACTGCAACAACGGCCACAAGTGGCTGCTCGAGCAACGCGAGAAGATCAACGAGCACGAGATCGAGAAGACCGGCGAGAAGATTCGCTCGATGTTCAGCTGGATCAAGAAGGACTAGCTATATGTGAAATAACCCCAGGGGTTATTTCACATTGCGGCCCCGCTGCCCATGCCGGTGGCGGGGTCGCCGGTGTTTGAGCGCCAAAACTTTCGGATATCAACGGTTATTATTGGATGTGTCGAGTACGCACCCGAAAACCATGCTTGTTTCCGCTGGTAAACGCGATCTGGAAATCGTCTATACTCGGCGGCTCGGAAAACAACCGTTGATATCCGGAAGTTTTTGTCTGATGGGTGCACGGCAGGCGTCTCGCGGAGCGCGTTTGCGCCATTGCTCGCGGCGGGATGTTTCGGAAATGTTGCCGTGCCTCCAAGGCCAACGCCAGAGCCTCACTTTGCTACAATCGCGAACCGTTTGTTGGGTATGGCGAGCGCCCGAATAGCAGGGAGAGGGGGCGGACGATGGAAAAGTGCGAAGAAGCGGTTGCCGCTGAGATCACATCCGCTGCTGCCGCAACCGAGTCGTCTGCAGTACGCGGTGCGGCAGCGTGCGCAGCTTCCCCGCAGAGCGGCTCCATGACGGCGCGGCAGTGGCTTGCGCTTGCGGGTCTCACCTGCTCGGCCTTCGTATTCAACACCTCGGAGTTCATGCCCATCGGTCTTTTGAGCAGCATCGCCGGCGGTTTCGGCCTTACCGAGGCGCAGGCTGGCATGATGACCTCGATCTATGCATGGGCGGTCATGGCGCTCTCGTTGCCTCTTATGGTGTTCGCTTCGCGCTTCGAGTTCAAGCGGCTGCTGCTCACGGTAATCGCGCTGTTTACGGCGGGCCAGTTCGCCTGCGCTGTGGCTCCCACGTTCGAGCTGCTCGTTACAGCGCGCCTGCTCGTTGCCTGCGCGCACGCGATCTTCTGGTCGATTGCCTCGGTCATGGCGACGCGGGCAGTCGCGCCGGAGTATGGGTCGCTTGCGCTCAGCATGGTCGCGACGGGAACGTCGGTCGCCATGGTGTTCGGCCTGCCCCTTGGTCGTGCGATCGGCTTGGCAGTGGGCTGGCGCATGACGTTTGCCTGCGTGGGCGTGGTGGGTGCAGCTCTCGCAGTCTACATGGCGCTCATCTTTCCGCGCATTCCCGCTGGCGAGCGTTTCGGACTGCGTCAGCTGCCTGGTCTCTTCCGCAACCGTGCGCTCCTGACGGTCTATGTGAGCACGTTGCTCGTGGCGACCGGCTATTACACGGCGTACAGCTACATCGACCCGTATCTTGCGCAGGTCGCACGCCTCGACGCCGGTACCGCCACCATGGCGCTCACGGTTTTCGGCGCTGCCGGGCTCGCAGGGAGCCTTCTGTTCTCGCGTGCCTACGACGCGCACCGGCTTCCGTTCTTGGGTACGGCGCTCGCGGGGCTTTCGGCAGCGCTGCTCCTGTTGAATGTTGCGGCACCGTTTGTAGCAGGCATATTCGGTATGCTCGCGCTGTGGGGAGCGTGCAACACGGCGTTCGGTATCGCGTTCCAGGCCGAGATCATTCGCTACACGCGACCGGACGAGGCTTCCGTGGCGGTCGCGCTATACTCGGGGATCTTCAATTTGGGGATTGGTTCTGGGTCGTTTTTTGGCGGCATGGTGAGTACGGCGTTTTCGCTGTCGAGCATTGGGCTTGCAGGCGGTGTGCTTGCAGCTGTGGGTTCCGTCGTCTGCCTGGTGGGACTGGCGCGCGCGGGACGTACTGCGGAATAGCCAGGACAGGACTGCCGTCTCGCTCGCACGGGACGGTAATGTTAAAAACCCCTGGGGTGATTTTACATGGGGTCGTTTTGCACGTCGCGCTAGGCCGGTAGCTTGCACACGTCGACCCAGGTACAGGGTGCGCAGAGCTCTTCGAGTTCGTTCGGCGTGAGCTCGATGGCGCTGTTCGCGCTGCCGCAGGCGGGGAAGACGGTTTCGAAGCGGCGGAGCGTCGCGTCGAGGTAGATGTCGCAGCCGTCGTTCACGGCGAAGGGGCATACGCCGCCGACGGCGTGGCCGATGAGCTGCTCGGCTTCCTCTGCCTTGAGCATCTTCGCCTTGGTGTGAAACTGCGCTTTGTACTTCTGATTGTCAATGCGCGCATCTCCCGCGGCAACGATGAGCGCCACGCGGTCGCTCACGTGAAACGAGAGCGTTTTCGCGATGCGCTCCGGTTCCACGCCCGCCGCCTGGGCGGCAAGTTCGACGGTGGCACTCGAAACTTCGAATTCCAAGATGCGATCTGCCATGTCATGTTCGGCTAAATACGCCCTGACCTTTTCGATTGCCATGGGTAACCCCGTTTTCCAGAATGAGTTCGCTATCTTCTTAGCATATCGCTTGCAAGGGCTTCCGTGCACCTTTTCGCTATGGTCTTGCGCAGCCCTTTTGAGAGCGCTTCACGCGCTAAAGCCCGAAGCGCCTCGCGCTCCCTTTCGCGACGGCAGCGCACATCTGGACACTCCCTGTTTCTCTTCTTACCAAACCGTAAGCCACACGTAAGCAAAATCGATGGTGCGTCCGGCGTCTACCTGTAAAAATGGCTGGCAACGTAGGCAATAGGGCATAGCGCTGCGGTGCAAGTGCGATTTTGAACACGGAGTAGCCATGGGCATGATCGAGCGATTCATAAACGGATACAGCGAGAACTTCATGCTCGCGGTGGGCTTATGGCCGCTCGCGGCTACGGCGCTCACCTTGCCTATTTTGGCGTATCTCTACCATCGCGATGGGCGCCTCAAATTCGTTTCGGTGGTATCGACCTATCTCGCAGTGCTCTACCTGCTTGGCCTCGGTTGTTTTACCCTCTACCCGCTGCCGTCGGGAGATTCCGGCCTGGGCATCACGTACGGTGTGCCATGGCAACTAAACCCCTTGGCGTGTATAGGCGATTTCGCGCGCGAGGGCGTATCGACGATTCCGCAGATTGCGTTTAACGTGGTGTTTTTCGTGCCCCTCGGGTTCATCGCTGGGCGCCTTCTGCGCTGGGGGTTTGGGGCTTCGGTGGCGGCGGGGCTCGTGGCTTCGCTTTGCATCGAGCTTGCGCAGGGCACGGGGTTGTTCGGAATTTATCCGTACGCGTACCGCACCGCCGATGTCAACGACCTCATGTACAACACGCTTGGCGCGGCGATTGGCTGGTGGTGCGCAGCGCAGCTTGGGCGCGTGCTGCCACCGGGCGCGCTGGCAAATGCCAGCGATATCACCCATGGACCGGGGTTCGTGCGCCGCTGTGTGGCGTTCTGGCTCGATAGCCTCCTTATGGGGCTGATCGTCATCGTGGCGACCACGATGCTCACGATGCTATTCGAGAACGTGCCGGGCGGGGATCGCTTGGCGCGAGCGCCCTGGATTCTCGTCGTGTCGGTTGCGACGTTCCTGCTGGTTGAAGGCGTGCTTCCATGGTTGCATGGTGGGTCCACGCCGGGAGGCAGCTTCGTGCGCATGACGTGCGAAACCAGAGAGCGCGAGGGGCTCGGGCGCGGGGTGTTCTACGCGGCGCGTCTTGCGGTGCTGGGCATGAGCTATTGTTTCTTCCCGTTCGCATGGCCGCTGCTGGCGCTTTACTATTTCGTCCGCCGCCGCATGCCGTACGACGAGCTCTGACCTGACCTAGGAAGGATCAATGGGGGGCTGCCCTTCATAAGAGCTGGGAGGCGCAGGCCTTTCTGGCGCGCCGCACGGCCCGCGTTTGTCGGTAGGGACGGATTTCTGGCGGGCCTTCGAATGTTCGAGGCTCGAGTCGGAAGGTTTTTCGTGACCCGCCGAGTAGAGCGCCCCGCCGGGAAGACGCGACCTGCGATTTTGTTGGCGTAAAAACGGGGTCTACTCGGGGTATCCAGAAAAACCTTCCGATTCGAGCCTCGAACTTGTTCGTTTTGAGCGGGACGTCACCCGAAGGTGCGGTACGCATGCGTGCCAACAGGGGTTTTGTTGACCCCCGGGGTGGCCAGCCGTACCGGCTTCCAAAAGGTCCCTATTCGCGGCACGAACACCCCGTGTGGGCATCAAGACATCGGTGGGGCGCGGGGATGCGCGACAAGCGTCGCGAGCGGGCGGTTTCTGGAGTGGTAAAGCTAGAGGTTGCCCTGGATGCGGTTTTTGATGAGGGCGAAGCACTCGCGGGCGAGGTTCACGGGAAGATTTTCGGGCGTGGAGGCGGCGGGAACGCCCCAGACTCGTTGAAACCCCTGTTTGCGAGCGATGAGCAGGGAGCGATAAAGATGGAAGTCGTTTGTCACGATACCTACGCTCCGCTTTCGGAGTCCAGGCATGAGTTGAGCGGATAGCGAGAGGTTTTCGGCTGTGGTGGTCGAGGCGCTCTCCTGAATGATGCGCTCGCTGTCGACGCCGCGGTCCGCGAGCCAGCATGCCATCGCAGCCGCTTCGCTAACGGGTTCGTCGGAGCCCTGGCCGCCGGATACGATGGCGATGGCGGTTGGGTGCTCGGCAAGATAGGAGCGCGCCGCTTCGAGCCGATAGCGCAGCGCGCGCGTGGGCAGCCCGTCGGGCCGGACCATGGCGCCGAGTACGATGAGGTACTCAAGATCTTCGGGCGGGGTGCTGCGGCCCGCGCGCATGATGATTATGCTTGCAGCGCAATAGGCGAGCACAACGGCCAGGAGCGCAGCCAGCAGAAAGAGCGTTGTCACGGTCACCTCCGTTTCTCGGGATGACTCCATGGTACCCATGCGCGGTTGCTTGCCAACCGAGGCCGGGGGCAGGTGTGGTGGGGGCGGGCGGTGCACGCGGTGTGCGCGGTGTGCGCGGTGTGCGCGGTGCGTGCGGTGTGTCTGCGGGCGCTCCTTCGCCCACAAGCAGCGTCTCGGACACCTTGCTACAATCGGATGAGCTAGCAAAGGGGGCGGCATGAAGACAGACCGGGACTTGGAGCGCCAGCTCGCATCAATCGATCGGCGCGGATATCCGGCATACAAAGGCCTGCGCGGAACATACGATTTCGGTGATTTCGAGCTGGATATCGCCCACGTACAGGGGGATCCGTTCGCCGCGCCCTCTCAACTTGCTGTATATGTTCCAGGCGATGTTTCCGGGCTTCCGGCATGTTGCCGCGATGCCGCGCATAGGCGCACGGCGACGGAGGACCTACTCGTGCGGCGGTTCTCAAAGGAGGCGGCTCAGGCGAGCTTCAAGGTGGGGGGCTCGGGCAAGAGCGGGTTTATCGGAACAAGCAATCCGGGTCCCGAGATACTTGCGCGGTCGGCCTGCGAGATCGCGCCGGATGGCGCGGTGATGCTGCGCTTCGAGGCGGGTCTCCCGGCGCATGGTCGCACCATCGATGCACGCGCTGCAGCGCGTATGCTGCTGGACCTCATCCCGGTTTGTGTGGAGCGCGCGCTCATGTTAGACGACGCTGGGCGGCGTGCGGCTCAGAAGGCAGCGGAATTGGCCGACGACCAGCGGGCAGTCCGCTCTGCGATGCGGGAGCGGGACCTCGTGGCCTTTGTTGCGGACGGCTCGGTCCTGCCACGGTCGAGCGGTGTCTCGGCGAAGCCGCTTGCGGGCGCTCGGCCCTTCACCTCTCCCGAAAGTATGCGCGTGACGCTCGAGCTGCCCCACCGCGGCCGTGTGCGCGGCATGGGCATTCGCCGGGGCATCACCCTCATCGTGGGCGGTGGCTACCATGGCAAGTCGACTCTGCTCAAAGCGCTGCAAGAGGGCGTATACGACCATATTGCGGGCGATGGGCGCGAACTTGTGGCAACCGATGAGACGGCGATGAAGCTGCGCGCGGAAGACAGTCGCGTCGTGCATGCGGTCGATATCTCCCCGTTCATAAACAACCTTCCAGATGGTCGCGATACGCGCTCGTTCAGCACGGAAGACGCAAGTGGAAGCACCTCGCAGGCGGCGTCGACCGTGGAGGCCCTCGAGGCCGGCGCTCGGACGCTGCTGATCGATGAAGACACATCGGCAACGAATTTCATGGTGCGCGACGCGCTCATGGAGGCGGTGGTCGCGGGGGAGCACGAGCCCATCACGCCGTTCGTCGAGCGCGTGCGCGCCCTTTGGGAGCGGCACGGCGTGAGCTGCGTGCTCGTGATGGGAAGCTCGGGAGCGTTTTTCCCGGTGGCAGATAGCGTTATTCAGATGGACGCCTACGAGGCAAACGATATTACGGAGCGCGTACGGGCTGTGCTTGCCGATGCGCGGTTGGCGGGCACGCACCCGGAGGCACCCGGCCTGGGCGTTTCGGCGGGTGAGGCGAGCGAGGCGGGCGAGACCTCCGCTTCATCGTCATCGGATCAAGATGCCCCGGCATCGCGTCCGCTCGAGCTGGGTGGAAGGCTCGAGCGCCGCTCGACGGGGCGGCCCGGGCGTCGTGGTCGAGCAAGGGGAGGCGACGGTGCTGGAACCGCTCGGCACGAGCATCTCAAGGTCCGCGGGCGCGGTCGTGACGGGTTTACTGTTGGCTCGTACGACGCAGATCTGCGCTTGGTCGAGCAGCTCGTGGATGCCGAGCAGTCCGCGGCTCTTGCCCAGATGGTGCGCGTGGTGCTCGAGCATGGGCTGCTCGATGGCATGCGCGCGCTACGGGATGTGGTAGACGAGGCCTTCCGTGTTCTTGACGAGCAGGGTTGGGAGGCGCTTTCGCCTTACGGAGATGCTGCCTGCGGTCTGGCGCGCCCTCGCCCGTGCGAGCTCTTCGCCGCCCTTAACCGCCTGCGCTGAATGGGCAATGGCCGTTTTGACAATTCAATACCGGGTGTTGGCGTTTCATAACGGGATTTTGGAGAGCCGATTGGCCGCTCGACACCAGGTAATGCGTTGTCATTTGACCGTGCCATGCCCGGCGCCGAGCTGCCATTCTGCCCGGCGCCGAGCCGCCATCTTAATTCCGGTGCCGGCGCCATTGCCCTAGAACTTATCCAAACAGCAGGTCAACGAGTGCGGAGCCGCCGTAGCCCACGAAGGCGCCGATCGCTGCCGCGAGAAGCGTCATGCCGATCGTGCGGATGACCTTCATCCAGGTAGGGATCAAACGCAAACGGCGCCCGCGAGGCGTATCGCGGTCGATGGGCTCGCCTTTCCAGAAGGAGACGATCTCGTGATAGGTTACGAGGTCATGCTCCTTTTTGATGCGCTCCGCCCAAACGGCTGCGAACATCGCGATGCCCCATAGCATGAGTGCGAGCACGAAGGTAGGCAACGTCTGGGCAAACGGCCAATCCCAAACTACGAGCTGAACCGTTTGCCAAACCAAAGCAAGCAGCATCAGGGCCAGGAAGCCGAGCATGGTGTAGCCAAGCCGCTTCATGGTGGTTGCATCTGAATCGAGCGTACTGGTCATGGTCTCCACGTCTCCTTTGATGAGGTCGTCGATGGACGTGTCGAAGATCTCGGAGAGCAGAAGCAGGCTTTGCACATCGGGATACGTCTTATCGTTTTCCCACGAGCTGATGGTCTGGCGACTCACGTATACGCGCATGGCGAGGTCGTCTTGCGACATGCCCGCCTGAGTACGATGGTCGCGTATGCGCGCTCCGATCTGCATGCTTGCCCTCCCTCGATCTTCGGCACGGCCCTGTCGAGAAGGAGCGTGCCATGGCGCGAGCTAGCGTACCATCAAAAGGGCCCGACATGGCCCCAATCACAGCGCATTGGTGTCGTCAAAAGGTCTTGACATGCCATCTGACCCGCGAAAACCATATACGTTGCACTCGGCCTACTCCGCGCGATAGACGTGCTCAACCTCGGCAATATACATGGTGTGATAGTCATGCTCGGGGTAATGGGCGCTGTCGCAGCTTTGGTCGAGGAAGCATTCCGGCTTGATGTCGTCGGCGTAGAGCGTCCGGCACGAGAGAACCAGGCACGCCTCTTCGAATGCGGTTGTGTCATCGAGGAAGAGCGGCGTGAACCCCACCTCGGCAACTTTGTCGCCATCGCGGCCGCTTTTCGTTCCAAGCACCCCGAGCGCGCGCTTGTGCTCCGGGGCATAAAACGAGAGCGTGAATCGGCCCGCGGCATCGATGAAGCGCTTGGTGTAGCGCTGCGGGCGAACGTAGATCGTTACGACGTTTTTGCCCCAGATCACGCCCATGCCGCCCCAGCTCACCGTCATGGTGTTGAAGCCCGTTGCGTCGCCGGCGGTTACGAGCCCCCATTCCGTGCCGATAAGCTCGAACGGATTGATGCTGAGATCGCTGATGGGTATCTCCTGAAGTGCCATGCGTGCTCCTTTTGCGAGATGCGGTTGCGGCTAACGGGCGGTGGCCTCGCTGGCGTCGTGCGGGGGCTTGCCCGCCCATAATTCAAATCATAGTGGATTTGCAGGGCATGGCGCTGCGCATAGATTCCCGGGCATTGCTGGGAGTGGCACCGCACGCGGACTTGCGGGGCATGGCAGGGCTTCGCTTTGCGCTCGAATCCGTGGGGCATGGCAAGGCCCTGGCACCGCACGCTGATTTGCGGGACGTAGCGCTCCGTACCCTCCTTTCACGTGCGTTGACCTTGTGGGACAATGGGCGGGGCCGCGCAGCGGGCCTTCGCAAGGCGGCCAACTTCGATGGCAGTTTCGGGCGTGCGGTGAGGTCGATATGGCGCGGCGTGTAGGATTTGCGCGGGCAAGCGAGCATATCAATGCGCATGTGGGCAGCAAGGAGCTGCTCGCGCTCTTTGCCGAGGGCGATGCGCTCGTGACGATGACGGCCTTCGATGGTCTTGAGCTTGCCGCGGTGTCGGCAGGGGGCGCAACATTCGATCAGGTGGTCTTCAAATCCTGCGTGTTCGAGGACGTCAACTTCTCTCGTTGCACGTTTACCGATGTAAAGTTCATGGGGTGCCGGTTCATCTCGTGCTCGATGGAGCGCTGCTGGCTCAACCGGTGTGACTTCATCTCGTGCTCCGCTCCGGGCCTGAGCTTTCAGAAAGGCCGCTTTACCAGCGTCTTGCTGGCAGAGAGCCAGATGCGCTACGCAGAGTTCTCGGAGGCTTCCATTCGCGATCTGCGCGCACGGAAGACGAATCTGGCCGAGAGCCTGTGGCACGACGTCTCGCTCAAGCGCAGCGCGTTCGAGTCGTGCGACCTAACGCGCGCGGATGTGTTCCGCACGTCGCTTTTGGGAATAGACCTTTCAACATGCGATATTTCCGGCATCATCGTATCGAATACGTTCCGCGAGCTGCGCGGTTGCATCGTTGGTCCCGAGCAGGCCGTGCAGCTCGCTGGTCTTCTGGGCATCCAGGTGAAAGAGGATTAGGGCGCTGCGGCAGAGCCTAGTTATCGCGCGCGAGCCGGCGGAAGAGCGCGGCGAACATGAGCGCCCCGGCTGCGATCCACGCCATGGTCACGATGAGGGGAGCCACGGCGGCTTCGGTGAAGAGCGCGCCCTCGATCGCGAGTCCCATGAGCTCGTAGATGCCCCCCCCAGCGGCGAGATGGACGCAATGCGCGCGGCGCCTTCACCCAGCATGCCGAATATCGGCACGAGCGCCACAAGTAGCACGGGCACGCTGTAGAACCCAGCGGTCATCTGGTCGCGGCAAGCGAGTCCGAGCACCAACGAGACGAACACCACGGGCAGCGCCCCCACGATCCCAAGCGCCAGGTACGGCGCGAGCCAGCTCAGCTGACCCTCGGCCACGAAGAAGCAGGCGGCGTTGACGACGGTTACGGCGAGCAGGGCTACAGAGCTCTTTGAGATTACGACCTCGCTGGCTCGAACGTTTGCAAGCATGAGCGTTCGGAGCGTGTGCTTCTCTTTTTCTTCGGCGATGCCGTAGAGCACGATCATCGTCGCGACCATTCCGATGGTCATGCAGAGGGACGACCCAAGCATGAACGTGGCGATTTCTTCACTCGCGGCCGCAAGCTCGCCCATGGTGACCCCTGCGCTCGTCGCGGCGTCGCCGATGACGAAGCGGTAGAGGACCATGAATCCGATAGGCATGAGGCAGACGACGAACATCGTGGGGTTCTTGATGAGGTCGGCGAAGTCTTTACCGGCGAGCGCACGGACCTTCCGTATGGTGGCGTTCATCTTACAGGCTCCTTCCGGTCAGCTCGAGGAAGACCTCCTCGAGGTTTGGTTCGTCGGAGTGGATGGCAAGTACCTCGTTTGCGGCCAAAAGGTCGTGAACGGTGTCGGCCGCAGCTGCATCGCGCGTGAGCTCCAACACGCCGCGGGTGCGCGTCGTGATGACGATGCGGTTGCGGGCGAACTTCATACTAAGCGATTGCGGCGCGTCGAGGGCGATGATGCGACCGCGGTCGAGGATTGCCAGGCGGTCGCAGAGCGCCTCGGCCTCTGCCATGTCGTGCGTGGTGATGAAGATCGTTGCCCCGGCGCGCTTGAGTTCGGAGAGCATCCGATGAACCTCGGCCCGCGCGGCAGGGTCCAGGCCCGAGGTCGGCTCGTCTAAAAAGAGCAGTTCGGGGGCGTGGACGAGCGCGCAGAGGAGGGCGGCTCGCTGGCGCATGCCCTTTGAGCAGTTTTTGATGAGGGTGCGGCGGTCGTCGCTGAGCTTCATGCGCTCGAGCAGCCGGTCGATATCGTGCTGCCCTCGACCGCGGATGCTGGCATACAGACGCAGGTTCTCTTCGATGGAAAGGCGCTCGTAGAGGGCGCTCGTGTCGGAGAGGATGCCGATGCGGTCGTAGTCGGCATTGCTTGCGTGCTCAATGGGGCGCCCAAAAAGCTGGATGCGTCCGGTATCTTGGGTGAGCTGGCGGGTAAGGAGCTTGATCGTGGTGGTTTTGCCTGCGCCGGATGGACCAAGGAAGCCGAAGCATTCACCCCGGCGCACGTTGAAGGTGAGGCCGTCGAGCACGCGCTTGGGCCCGAAGGAGAGGCAGACCCCCTCCATGGCGAGGATGGGTGCGGTGGGGATGGGTGCGCCGTGGCTGTGCGCGACGTATCCTTGCGGCGCCGGTTGGCGTTGCGGCGCGCCGTGGCCCTGCTGCTCAGAGTAGTTCTGCTGCTCGGCGGGGAGCGAGGGTCTAGCGCTGGTCATCACGGGCCTCCTTTGCGTCGACGTGAAGGTTGCGGTGCGATCTCTTGGACGACGTGTTCTTCTTTCGGCCGGTCTCAAACACGCCGGCGGCAAAACAGCAGGCGATGATGATGGCGCCCATGAGTGCGGGATCCATGGCTAGCGCACCTCCTTCGCGCTGTCGGCGCGGGCGATGCGGCAGGCGGCCGGCGCGGCGAGGCCCTGTGCCGCCTCAAGTGCCTTCACGCGGCGGTCGAGCTTGGCGGCTTGGTAGCCGAGTCCCATCGCGAGCAGCATGGTGGCAATAGCGAGAACGAAGAGGAGCGTGGCGAGCTGTTCGAGCGTGAAGGGCGCGTTGGGGCCGAGCGCTTCGGTCATGAAATCGACGATTTGCTGCTCGGTCATGGCGATGGTGGGTAAGGCGTTCATGATGGTCCTTTCGTCGGCCCGCGGTGTGGCGGGCGGTTGGCGTGTGAGACCATCCTCGCCGGGCGGCGACGCACGCTCAAGGCATTCCGCCTATTGGGAGCAGCGCAAACGACGAAAGGAGCATGGGAGGCCACGAGAGGAACATGCGCCGCAAGCGGAATGAAAGGCGCACGCCGTTGAAGCGCGGGCCATGCCCCATGTCAAAAGGTAAAAAAGGACTGTCCCTAACGTGACGCTCGCTGGCGACGTTGGGGGTCTTAGCCCTCGCCGCTCTATTGCGCGTGAGGGCTATCGCCAGCCGTAACGGTCGCGCATGGCCTCGGCACGACCCTTGGCGAGCGGGATCTGCGTTTCGCGTGCGTCGGCGAGGGTCAAGTTGAAACTGTTCCGGGTAAAGCGCTCGACCTTCGCCACCTTCTGCACGTTCACGATGTAGGACCGGTGGCAGCGGAAGAACCCGAATCGCTCGAGCTCCGCTTCGAGTTCGTCGAGCGTCATGCTCACGGGATAGAGTTCTCCGCGTACGCTCGCGAAGTTCTGGCGGTTCACGCTCTCCACGAAATCGACCTCGCGCGGGTCGAAGAGGAGCGTCGCGCCGTCCATGCGGGCCGGCACCTTGAACACATGCACCTCGTCCCCGGCATAGAACGCCTCGTCGGGCTCTTCGGGATCGGACCCGATGGCAGTCTTGGCAGGTAGAAGGCGCCCGCCCTCTTCGTAATACGCGGTGCCGGGCATGAGGAGCGCCTCGCGGAGCGGTTCGCCCGCGGTGATGAGGATGCCGCCCGCGTCGGCTACGGCGCCCATCCATGCGGTGACGACGCCGCGCGTAGCGGGGGTGATGTTCGCGAGGGGGCGCTCGCAGAACACGACCTCCGGCTCGAAGAGGCTCATGCGAGCGAAGTTGATGAGCGCGCGCTGCTCGGGGGAGAGCTTCCTTATCTGGGTCTTCGCAATATGTGCAAGGCCGAAGTGCGCGATGGCGTCGCTTGCCGTGACGCTGCCGCCCGCGATGCGCGAGAAGAAGGTGAGGTAGGAACGGACGGTTTCGCGATCGAAGCCCTGGTCGGTGGCGAGGTAGAACGCGCAGCGCCGCCGCTGGTAGCGTTCGTGCACGAAGCGAGCTGCGCGGTCTACGGTCTCGCGTCCGCATTCGATATGAACGCTCGCTCCCATCTCGCCGGCAAGCAGCTCTTCCACCGAGGCATATGCGGCTCGTTGCCCGTTGTCGCGTTGCGCGGTGCTGCTCGCCATGTCCATCCTTCCTGTCGAATGCCGAGCATACAGTATATCGGGTATCATGGGCGCATGGACCAACGTGGACGCTCTCATATCGCCGCGCTCATGCGGCGCGATTTGATGGACGCCGTGCGCAACCGCACGGTGCTTGTGATGGTTGCTGCCTCAGCTGCACTCGGGTGGGTGTTTCGCACCATCACGGTGCAAGGCGTTCGCTTTGAACCCGGTGAGGCGCCGGCGTTCCTCATGACCTTCGTGATTGGGTGCGCGCCTGCATTCGTCGGATGCGTGATGACGCTGTACGTGATGGCCGAGGAGCGCGAACGCGGCATGTACCTCACGCTTGCCGAGGCGGGTGTGTCGCTCGCTGAGGTTGCGGCCGCCAAGCTGCTTGCGGCCTTGGTAGCGACGCTTGTGGTCGAGGGATTATTGTGTGTGCTGTTGGGGCTTCCTATGGAGCTCGCTGTACAGGCTCTTTTGCTGTCTGTCCCTGCTATGCTGCCCGTTTTGCTTGCGGGCCTTGCTTTCGGGTTGCTCGCGACCGAGCAGATGGCGTCGAGCGTGTTCGCGGTGCCCATCACGCTCATGGCGACGATGCCGCTCATCGCATTTCTTTCCGCGGGGCTACGGCAGGTGTGGTGGTTCATGCCGGGTGGCCAGGCGGCGGAGCTCGCCCGGGCGCTCTGCGGCATGGAATCGGCTGCATCGCCTGCACTGCTTGCAGGTCTTATGGTCGCATGGGTTGCAGCGTGCGGGACGTTCTCGTTTCTGGCCCATCGCAGCGCCGCCGCCCGCCTCAAGGCGGAGCTTGATCGCGCGCGTTAAATTCATAGTCCACCGGTTACGGCCTTTTCGTAAAAAACGCAGCGTCGGCTGGGCGCCATGGGCGCAGATGCACGGGGTCGACCGTCGTGTGGGCGTGTTCCGGTACGTCGTACCACTTGACGGTATGGCCGGCGCCATGGCTGCAGAACACGGAGTCAGGCGTATTGGGGAGGTCTGCCTCCGGATCGTATGCGGCGGCTTCGATGACCGCTTCTGCGTCATGGCAGCTCGCATAGCCTTCGAGCTCAAGTGAGATGCGACCGCGTCCTCCAGTATACCGAGCGACTTCGAGCCCATATTCGCCGGTTTCGGAAGCCGGGACGACTCCCTCGATCGTCGCCATCTCGCCTGCCGCTGCGGGTGCTTCGAATACCGCTGCCATGCGCGTGAGATCGGTGAGCACGCGACCAACCTTATCGGCGGGAACGACAAGCCGAAACCGATACCATGGCTCCAGCAGCACACACGCTCCCCGCTCGCGAGCCGTCATGAGCGCTTGGCGAACCGCGCGGTACGTGGCCTGTCGAAAGTCTCCGCCCTCGGTATGTTTGGCGTGCGCCCGGCCAGCGATGAGCGTGATGCGCACATCGGTGAGGGGCGCCCCGGTGAGCACGCCCGCATGGTCGCGCTCCATGGCGTTGCTCAGGGCGAGACGCTGCCAGTTGCGATCGAGGTCATCTTCAGAGCAGCGCGTGCCAAACTGCATCCCCGTTCCGCGCGGCAGCGGTTCCAGCTGTACGCGCACCTCGGCATAGTGGCGCAGCGGCTCGAAGTGCCCCACCCCTTCAACCGGCTCGACAATCGTCTCCTTGTAGAGGATGCCGCCGGGGCCGAATTCCACCTCGATGCCATATCGATCACGCAGGAGCTCGCGAACCACGTCCTGCTGAACCTCGCCCATAAGCTGAACATGGGCCTCTTGGAGCTGTTCATGCCAGGTAACTCCGAGGAGCGGGTCCTCGCTTGCAAGCTCGCGAAGTGCGCGCACGAGGGCGGAGGCGTCGGTTCCCGGCGCGGGGATGACTTGGTAGGAGAGGACGGGGGCGAGCAGAGGGCGCGGTGCGGCGGCCTCGGCACCGAGCGCGCTGCCGGGCATAGTGTGCGTGAGACCTGTGACCGCGCAGATGCTGCCGGCGGGCAACTCGGCCACCGTTTCGTGGCGCTTCCCCTGGTAGAGGCGAATCTCGTTGATCTTTTCGGCCCATGGCGCGCCATGATCGGCGCCCTCGACCATCATCTTGGCGCGGAGCGTGCCGCCCGTGACCTTTAGCCATGAGAGGCGTTCGCCGCGATCCGAGCGGCTGATGCGAAATACGCGCGCCGCGAAGGCGGTGGGCCAGGAGTGTTCGGGGGCGAGGGCTGCCAATGCGTCGAGCAGCTCACGCACGCCATCGTTGCGGAGGGCGGCTCCGAAGAAGACGGGGAAGACGGAACGCTCTGCGACGAGCTTTGCATAGGAGGCGGGGGCGATCGAGCCCGTCTCGAGGTATTCATCGAGCGCCGCCTCGTCTGCGGAAGCGGCGTCTTCAAGAGCCGTGGGATCCCCCGACGCGAAGGCGGCGCCGTCGAGGCAGGCAGGGGAAAGGCGTGCGCGAAGATCGGCCATAAGCGCGCTGCGCCCGGGGTGTTCAAGATCGCATTTGTTCACGAAGATGAGCGTGGGGACTTGGTGGCGCCGGAGCAGGTCCCAGAGCGTCTCGGTGTGGCCCTGGATGCCGTCGTTGGCGCCCACGACGAGGAGCGCACAGTCGAGAGCGGCGATGGTGCGCTCTGCTTCTGCGGAAAAATCCACGTGCCCGGGCGCGTCGAGAAGCATGATATGGGCGCCGTCCCAGTCAAGCGAGGCCTGTGAGGCGAATATGGTGATGCCCCGCTCGCGCTCCATGGGGTCGGTGTCGAGGTGCGAGTCGCCGCGGTCTACGCGCCCGGCGGTGCGGATGGCGCCCGCGGCGAGGAGCATGGCCTCGGCGAGCGTTGTCTTGCCTGCGTCGACATGCGCCAGAAGACCTACGACCGCCTGCTTCACCCGTGCTCCTTCCTTCGTTGCCAGCGCACATGATTGTAGCAAGTGCGGTGGCCAAGCATCGCGTGCGCGGGCCGTGCCGTGGAGTAGCCGTTCCTTATGGGCTTGCATGGCGATTCGCTTGGCAGGCCATCGCTGGGGGATGTGGTGGCTCGTCGTTCGGCGAGGGCTTTCGTCTTCGCCCCGTAGAGCTCCTTCATCTAGAGGGTCCGCGCAACAGCCTGTTGCTCGACAGGAACAGGCGGGCAAGGAGAGAATGGAGATGCCGCGCCCCGCTTTCGGGGAGGGCGATTCCACGAGTGTTATCAGCGAGAAAGGTGCCGGTATGGCTATCAAAGACGTGCTACCCCGTCTGCGCCGCGAGCGCGGGCTCACACAGGAAGATCTAGCGAAGAAGCTCTTCATTACCCGTCAAGCGGTCAGTCGGTGGGAGACGGGCGAGACGGCGCCAGGGATCGACATGACGAAGCTCATCGCCGTTACGCTCGATGTACCCGTAACTGAGCTCCTTGAGATGCCGGAGCACTATTGCCAGAGCTGCGGAATGATGTTTACGGCGCCCGACCAGCATGGCCACGAGGCGGATGGTACCGAGGTCGAGGATTTCTGCCGATGGTGCTACGACGACGGCGCCTATACCTACGAAACCACCATGGAGGACATGATTGAGGATTGCGCCCCGCGCATGGCGGAGGCGATGGGTTGGACGGTGGACGAGAGCGCCTCGCTTCTGGGCGCTGTACTTCCCACGCTCAAGCGCTGGAAGGAGAGTTGCTAGTTTGCGGAGGGCGCGAATAGAACCTTGAAAGAGAACACATGTTCGTGTAGTATGTACGCAAGGGATCCCGGCGGCAGAGGAGGTCGGCATGGCGTTCGATTTCAAGAAAGAGTACCGCGACCTCTATCAGGCCAAGACGAAGCCGGTGCGCGTCGAGGTGCCGGCGATGACGTTTGCCGCGGTCGCCGGTACGGGCGACCCCAACGAGGAGGGCGGCGCATACGCGCGGGCGCTTGCATTGCTCTATGGGTTCTCCTACACCGTGAAGATGGCGAAGATGGGTTCCTGGCAGCCTGACGGCTACTTCGATTATGTGGTGCCGCCGCTCGAGGGCCTGTGGTGGGGTGGTGCCGGGGCCTTTGATGGTACCGTTATCGCCGACAAGAGTGCCCCTGTCGTGGGTCTCGCTCATCAGACAGCCCGATTTCGTGACTCCCGATGTGTTCATTAAGGTTTGCGAGCTGCTCGTCCAGAAAAAGCCCGAGCTTGCTGTTCCGGTCGACCGGGGCGACCTACGCCTGGTCCGCTTCGCTGAAGGATCATGCGCTCAGGTTATGCATCGGGGGCCGTACGATGACGAGCCTGCGACCATCGCTAAGCTGTCGTCATTTATCGAGAGCGAAGGGCTGGTGACTGATATCGCCGAGGGCGGCGAGTCTCCGGCGGGGCATGAGGCGACGAGGGACTTCGATGCCACTGAGATGCTCGATGCGCTCGATGTGCATGGTGCTGTTCCCGCGGTTCGATTGCATCACGAGGTATATCTGGGGGACCCACGGCGTACGAAGCCCGAGAATCTCAAGACGGTGATTAGGCATCCGGTGAGCGCCCTCGTGTAGCGTGCGTTTGCCGGGTTTACGCTTGCCGGGCTTAGGCGGGGGTGTAGCGGAGCGTCTCGATGAATGCTGTCAGTGCAGTTCTAATCTTCGGGGGTATAGATGGACTACGCGCACATAGACGAACGCTTGCTCTCGCATGCCGGAGCATCGAGGGCGCTCCATGAGGCGTGGGGATGGATGGTGTATTGGGTGGGCGGCAAGCAGTTTGCCTGCGAGCTCGTTTCTGCACCAGAAGCCAAGAAGCCCTATGCCGGCAGGCATCTTCTTTCGCTCAAGTGCGACCCTGATCGCATTCGCGAACTGCGCGCGGAGTATCCGAACGCCGTGTTGCCTGGATATTATTCTGACGGACGCACCTGGATATCGGTGGATATCGATTGCGTTGGGCGGCCCGGTGGCCCGTCGGAGGACCTCGTGCTCGATCTGTGCGACATGAGCTACCGGCTTGTGTTTTCCAAGCTCACGAAGAGGGCACAGCGCGAGATTCTCGCCAATTGAAGCGATAGGCTGAACTGTCGAGGGCGCTTGGTTGCTTGCGGTGGGGGTGGCATGCCGTCGGGGTGTAGCGTACCCCGACGGAGGCGCGCGCCGCGAGGGCGTGACGGGTTGCGACGGGAGTGCGCGCCGCGAGGGCGTGACGGACCACAATGGGATGGCGTGTTGCGGGGGCGGCGTGCCGCGATGAAGGTAGCATGCCGAATTACGCAATAAGCACCTTAAATCGAGCCCTTATTGCGTAAAACAGCATGGGAGAGCACATTGGCCAGGAGAGAGATCGGGCTGGACAGGATGAAAGGTGCGTCAAGCATGAGGGGGGCCAGCCGGACAAAGGGGGCGGCAGGCTAAGCAAGCGGGAGCTGAAGCGTAACCCGGGCACCGCGGATGGAGCCATCAGGGTTCGTGAGGTTGGCGAGCTCAATGGTACCGTTATGGTTGCGAGCGGTTTCTGCGGCAGCAAAGAGCCCGATGCCATAATGTGTCCCCGATGCAGCGCCTGTGCGAGACGCGTCGTCGCGGAAGAAGCGCTCGCAACCATGTTCGAGGGCTGCAGGCGAGAAGCCTGGTCCGTCGTCTTCCACGTCGATGGCGAGCGCGCGAGCAGAACCCTTGTCATGCTCCGCAAGGCTAAATGCTATGCGCACTCGGCTTCGCGCATGGTCGACAGCGTTCGAGACAACATTGGCAACTGCGCGCTCAACCGCTTGGGCTTCAACGAAAACGCTCGCGCCTCCGAGGGCGTCGTCGCGTATGACGCGCAGTTCCACCCCCGTGGTCCGTGCGAGCGGGACGATCTCTCGTTCAAGATGCTCTGCCAAGCTGGCAGCATCGATGCGCCGCCTGGGTCCCTCGGCTGCCTTTCCACGCGATGCCTCTATGAGGAGCTGCACGTATCGATCGACCTGCTTGCAACCCTGCGCTGCATCCTGCGCAGCGGCGGCGACATCGGAAAAAGCGCTATTCGCCAGTTGATTGCAGGCACCAGGCTTCGTAAGGTCCTGCGTTTCCTCTGCAACAAATTCAGCGTTGGCTCGTACCACGGTGAGCGGTGTTTTGAGGTCGTGCGCGAGCGCTGCGATCTGGTCGCGTTGTGCTTGCTCGGCGCGCCAGCGCGCTTCAAGAGAATCTGCGAGCGAATAGCGCATGCGTTCCATCGCTGCAAGCACGTCGTCAATTTGGCGCACATTGCTTGTGCCCACAGCGAAATCGAGCTCCTCCTTTCCGATGCGCTCGGCCGCGTCTGTTAGCGGCAACATTTTGCCTGTTAGCACAGACGAGGCGCGTCGAGCGATGAGGGCAACCGCCAAAGCGCTTCCAGCACAGCCGGCCGCAATCATGAGGTTCTGCGGGTTAGGAAGTGTGTCGCGTAGCTCTCGTGTGGTGTATTCGGGCATGTAGGTGCTGGTGAGAATGCAGAACGTTCCGTCTGCGAGCTTGCCCACCGAATACGTGGTTCCTTCCATACCGAACGTTTGCGGGCTGCTTGTGCCCCCAGATCGAAAGTTGGCGGTGGCATCGAGCGTACGGCGTAGCCGTTCCGCCGAAAGGTCGGTGGCAAGCACCGTGCCATCATGGGCTACATGGGCATACCGATATGCAGAGGGAATGCTCGCCTCGTTTACCGATCCCGCCTCTTGTACCGCAGCAATGGCCTCGTTAGCATGGGCCGCGCCGTAATTCGCTGAATAGACGAGCCCGGCGTTGAGCGTCATGCTGAACGCCGTGAACGCAACGAGCCATACCCCCGCGAGGGCAGCGAGCACGTAGAAGAAGTAGCGTGCGATGAGGAAGGAGAGCGGTATACGCCATGCGCGGCGGGCACGCGCGTCGGCAACATCGGTCTTGCCGGTTCTTGCCCCATCGGCTCCCTCTTCACGGGTGCCTGCTACCCCGCGTTCCTCAAACACAGGCTGCTCTCCCCGGTCCTCGTTGCTGTTTACAGCTGCCACTTGTACCCCATTCCCCATACGGTCGCAATCGGGTCGGCTCCGGCGGCGGCGAGCTTCTTGCGCGCACGACTTACGTGCATGGAAATGGCTGCATCGTCCACTTCGCGCTCCCAACCGAAAAGCGCCTCGCAGATTTGCGCGCGGCTGAGCGCCTGACCGGGATGGCGGGCAAGGTGCTCGCAGATTTCATATTCCGTGGGAGTAAGGGCGACGGGTGTGCCATCGACCGTGATCTGCCGAGCACCAAGGTCCAGGCGAACCGGGCCAAAGGCGATGGCATGCGTGTGCTCGCGCCGTTCCCGGCGCACGTGAGCGGCAACCTTCGCACGCAGCTCGGCCGCACCGAACGGCTTGCGTACGTAGTCGTCGGCGCCGAGGCCATAGCCGGTCACGGCATCTTCTTCGGCAACTTTGGCAGTGAGGAAGACGATGGGCCCGTCGAAGCGCGGCCGCAATTCGCGCACGAGCTCGAAGCCGTCGATGCCGGGCATCATCACATCGCATAAGATGAGGTCCGCTCGGGCAAGGTTCAGCTTTAGAGCGCTGGTGGGATCGGCGAGGCAGAGCACGTCGTGCCCGTCGCGCTTAAGGATGCGCTCGATTACATCGAGTATCGCTTGCTCGTCGTCGATCGCGATGATGCGCGCCACGTTCGCTCCTTTCTGCTGCGGTCGGTTCGCCGTGGTTCGTGAATCGTGGATACCCGGTGTCTGCGTTTCACGTGGTGCCCGCGTTTGACTCGTAGGCACCTGGCGTCTGTGGTTCATCGTGTTTCATGGTGCGCCAACATTCTAACGAAGCGATAACGATGGGAGAGGGCTCGCCCCATTTGCTCGATGCCGCCGCACGGTTGAAACAGTTCGAGGCTCGAGTCGGAAGGTTTTTGCCGATGGGCCGAGTAGCCGGCTGTAATGCGCAGCTGCCAACAGGGGTTTTGTTGATTGTGCGGTCGTGCCTACTCGGAGGTTCGCAAAAAACCTTCCGACTCGAGCTTCGAACTTGTTTTGCGATGGATTATCGCCGCTGCGATGCAGAAGAGGGTGCCGCAAGCGCCTCATGCGCTGCGAGCGGCACATCGTGTTCATCTATGGTCCGGTAACGCACGCCGGACCCACCATGGGCTTCGATTTGGAGCCATCCCTCGCCCGACGTCTTGCCCCCGTACGAAATAAGGGTAACTTCAACGGGCGAGCCATCGGCGTTGGCGCCCTGGACGCGGTAGACGTAGTTGGTACCGGCGCCGGTGGCATCGGCGTAGCTCTCGGTGAACGAATCGGGTTCTGGGGAGGCTGCCCAGACGGTCTCCTTGGGCATGAAGACGCGGTCGAACAACGAGCTCACCGCCACGCCCCAGCCGCCTCCACAGCCCGAGAGCAGGATACAGGCGAACAGCGCGGGAAGCAGGAGCGCGACAGCGCGGAAGCGGGCGGGGTTGGGCACGGCATGGGTGCAGGTGGGGTTGGCCATAGCACGGGCAGGATCTGGGTTAGGCATCGTTTCGTCCTCCTTCGAATCGGTTGAACCATGCTATGAGCGCAGCGAGCCCCGCTACGGTGAGCACGACCACTGCGATGGCGAGCGCCCCCGCAAGCGAACTGATTGTGGCGGCCTGGGCGGCATCCGTTGCCCGCGCAATGCCCGCTTCGATGGAGAGCGACCCGAGCCGTGCAGGCCAGGAGAAAGGAATCGGGCCGAGCACGCCTCCGCTTGCCGCCGTGAGCTCGCCGGTCATGAGGCCATGCGCCAGACCACCTACCGAGAAGAGCCCGATGCCGAGCCCTGCCGCACCTGCGCCGATAGCGGCATTCCGACCGCTCTGTAGGGAAATGGCGATGAAGAGCAGATAGAGTGGGGCGCTCCCCAAGCAGATTCCAGCGGTGGCCAAGCCGAGCGTTTCGGTGCCCAGCGAGAGCCTTCCGGCTAGGGCGAGCGCGCTGGCGAAGATGCTCATTGCGAGTAGCAGCGCGAGCGCGCCCGCCGCCCAGAGCACGGCTGCTTTGGCTGCGATGGCGACTGCACGCGAAGGAGCACCTGTGAGATTGGCGAGCCGTCCCGCCCGGCGCTCCTCGTCCATATTGAGCCCGCATACGATGCTCGCCATCAGCGGCATAAGCGCGCCAAGCAGCTGCACGTACGCGTCTGCGCCAAAGGCCGGATCCCACGGTGCGTAGGCGAAGTACGCCCCGCAGGCGATGCCGCCCGTGAGCGCGCAGACGAGGTGGACGGGTGCGAGCGGTGAGCGCGCGAGGCGAAGTGCCTCGGAACGCAAGGCGCGAGGGAGTGTCATGCGCTCTGTCCGAGCTTCGGCGAGAATGCTCATCAGCGAACCTCCTCAGATTGCGCGAACCATGCTGCGGATACGGCGGTGAGCAGGATAAACGTCAGTGCGGCAACGGCGATGCCCGCCCAGGTGAGCGTACCGTTCGCTGCCAGCGCACCGCCCAGCACGGTATCTGCGGCAAGGGGCTCGCCGCTCGGTAGCACGGGTATGAAGGCCGTGGGGATGACGGTGGTCGCCGAGGGCGGGAAGAGCTGCGGCACGGGGATGGCGCTCCAGGCGAACCCGCCCACAAGCTGAACGGCGAGCGGCAGGAAGATGCCCGCCAAGAGCCCGGCGCGGGCGGTGAGGAAAAGCCCAGCAGGTATCATCCACGCGCTCGTGATGGTGGTGGCAAGGGCCGCCAATGCCATGGTAAGCACCGCTGCAGTAGAAAGGCTTCCGCCGATGGCGAGCGCTGCGATGTACAGAGCGAGCACGACGAGGTTGGAGAGCCCCGAGAGCATGAGGCACCAGAGCGCCTTCGACCACCAGGCCTGCCCGAGCGGGGCTCCTGAACCGAGGAGCGGGCGATTGCGCATGCGTGCGTCGGCGTTGGCCACGCACCCGGTGAACAGGGCGATCGCTACCGGCATGAGGAGCACGTACCAGTAGTTCCAGGGCGAGAAACTCACGTTGCCGCTCGGTGCGGTAAGGAGTGCTATGAGTGGAAACGGTAGCGCCATGATGAGGGCGAGGCGCATGGGCGCGGCGTGCCGGGACTTGCGAACCTCCGCGGCAAGCGCCGAGCTAAGGGTGGCGCGGAGCGCCTGGGTGTCGGTCGAGGTGGCGCGGGGCGCCTGCGCGCTGGCACCCAAGCGGCCCGCGTCTGTTGCGTGGCATCGATCTGTGAAAGCCATCACGCCACCTCCCTCTGCCGAGAAGCCCTTCCGTACCTGCAGACATCCATGAAGAGCTGCTCGAGGTCCTGGCCTTTGTGCAACCGGTCCTCATAGGCAAGCCTGCCCTCGTGGATGATGCCCACCGAATCTGCCATCTGCTGCACCTCCGAAAGGATGTGGCTCGAGACGAGGACCGTGATGCCGCGCGCCGCAAAGCCGCGGATGGTGTCGCGGAGTTCCTCGATGCCAATGGGGTCGAGGCCGTTCGTAGGCTCGTCCAAGATGAGCAGATGCGGGTGCGCGAGCAGGGCGAGCGCGATTCCCAGTCGTTGCTTCATGCCCATGGAGAAACGGCCCGCGCGCTTGCTGCCCACGTTGCCGAGACCCACTTCGGCAAGCACCTCGTCGATACGCTCCTCAGGCAGGCCGAGGAGCGTCGTGCGGACGCGCAGGTTCTCCCTTGCAGAGAGATTGGGGTAGAGCGGCGCCTCTTCGATGAGGGAGCCGATGCGGTAGAGGTCGTCGCGCTGCCACGGGTGGCCGTCGATGAGGATTTGCCCTGCCGAGGGGCGAAGCATTCCGCAGATCATCTTGAGTGTCGTGGACTTGCCCGCGCCGTTTGGCCCGAGGAGGCCGTACACTTCGCCCTCTTTGATGTGGAGGTTCACACTGGCCACGGCTGTTTGGGCGTGGTCGCCGCGGCCGAACTGTTTGGTGAGCCCGCGTGTTTCGAGCATGAACGCCATGGAGGTCCTTTCTATTCGCGTGCCGCTTCCTGACGTTTCCTATGCTCGCGGGCAACTATAACGAAGCCATAACGGTCTTTTATCTGTTTGTGTGGCGCGGGCCATGGGCGCGCCGTGCGCTCTTTCGAGCCCTGCTCGTGGGCTGCCTTGCAAGTTTCGGAAGAGCGCCGGGGCCGCTCCCACAGGCAGCTGATGGGTGCCAAAACCGCCGGAATGTCTCCGAAGAGCGCCAGGGTGTCTATCCCGCATACAGCCAATGCCACTACCTCCCCGCAAGGCCGCGGTCCTAAAGCCCCCCGATGGGTACCATGAGGCGTAGAGATTGATGCCATATGGAGGTGCGGCGATGGCGAAGGTCTGGACAGTTTTGGGTGATCGGCTGACACCTGCGGAAAAGTTGGCGCCGCATGGCGCTCGAACGGCAGAGCCGGAGGGCATGGCACGGCCATCTCGCGTGCCGACGGTTATGATTGTCGGCCCCGAGCATGCCGCCGACTATGAGTTCGGTCGGGTGGGCATGGAGGTCGTCGCCCAGCTTCCACATGCAGCGATGCCGTTCGCTGAGGTGGGCGATACGTGTGCTGTGGGTGTGGTGGTGCTTCCCCCTGCAGGTAGGAGGGCTGCAGAGGCTCCGCGTTTCGCCTTTTCTCTCACATCGAGCGAGCTCGTCATCGTTGATGGCGACGGCGTCTGCGCGCCGGTGCTCAACGCGCTGTCCTCAGACGATGTCGCGGTGGAAAGCTGCGCCGACGTTCTTTGTTGCCTGCTTGCCGAGCCGTTGCGCGAGCAGCCCGAGCTCCTCTCTCGCGTGCGCGCGGATTTCGAGGAGTTCGAGCAGTTGCTTTTGGAGGGGCGAGAGCGTATCGACCGAGCGAAAATGATGGCCGATTCTCGCCGAATGCTCGGGCTAGATACGTTTTACCAGGGACTTTCCGATATAACGGGCCTTTTGGGCGGGGAAGATGCAGCCTTCATGAGCCCGGTTTCCCGCGCGCGCTTTGCGGCGCTCTCACGTCAGCTCGACCGCCTGTCCGCGCGGCTTGAATCGCTGCAGAACTATGCGCTGCAGGTCAACGGCCTCTATCAAGAGGGAATTGATATCCGGCAGAACAACGTGATGCAGTGGCTCACCGTGGTCACGACGATTGCCATGCCGCTCACGGTGATAACCGGATGGTACGGCATGAACTTCCCGCATATGGGCCTCATCGATGCTGCGGGCGGCTACCTGCTAGTGGCGTGTGTCTGCATCGTCATAGTCGTTGCAGAGGTGGTGTTCTTCTACCGACGCGGATGGCTGAGATTCGGAAGTCGCCGCCGCAGGCGCTAGGAATTCGCCTCGCTGCTGGCAGGCAGTCGGTCCAGTCGCGGGCGCCAACGGCCCGTGTGGACGCAGTCCCAGGCGCGGGTGGCCGGCGCTAGCTGCCGACGTCCCTCAGGCGCGGGCGGCCGGCGCTTCATCGTAGACGCCAGCAATTCGCATTCTGCCCTTCCGAGCGTCGCATATCTCGAGACTGGAGCTCAGATTGGGCCTTCTCCCGCGAGTTATGCGACGCTTTTCGGCAGCTCCGGTATCCGCGTAAACCATTTTATACGGCGTGGAATCTTCTCACAGGCTACTGGTTACCGCACCTCGTACGGCGTGCCCTCTCCGCTGGTGAACGCTAGCAGCGCCTCGACGTTGGTGCGCACCATCTGCTCCACGTCCTCGGCAGTGTAGAACGCCATGTGGGGCGAGACGACAACGTTGGGCAGAGCCATGAGGATGGCGCGCTCTCGGTTGGCGAGCACGTCAAGGCTTCGATCGAGGTAGTAGAGGCCGGCCTCATGCTCGATGGTGTCGAGCGCGGCGCCTCCCAAACTCCCCTGTTCGAGCGCGGTGATAAGGGCATCGGTATCCACCAACATACCGCGAGCGGCGTTTATCAGCACCGCGTCGGGCTTCATGAGCGCGAGCTCGGCGGCGCCGATCATGTGGCGGTTTTCCGCGAGTCCAGGTGCATGGAGCGTCACCACATCGGATTCTGAGAGCAGCTCCTCCAACTCCACGTACTCGGCCATCGCGCGCACGTCGTCACGCGGGAACGGGTCGCATGCCAGCACCCGGCAGCCGAATCCGGTGAGTTCTCGAATCACGCACGATCCGATGGCGCCTGTGCCCACTACGCCCACGGTGCAGGATCCCAAGCTGCGCCCAAGTTTGCCCTCGAGCCCGAAGTTCTGCACTCCGGCATGGCGAAACACCTGCTTGGCGCGGCGGAGGGCCATCAGCATGAGCATGATGGTGTAATCTGCAACGCCTTCGGGCGGATAGGCGGCATGAGCCACGCGCATGCCGAGCGAGCGGGCATGGTCCACATCAATGTGATCGTAGCCGATGGAGCGCGTGGCGATGGCGCGGATGCCGAGCTCGTGATAGCGGTCGAGGAGCTCGGCCGTCATGGGGTTGGTGATGATGGTGAGCGCGTCCGCGCCGGCGGAGAGCGAGGCGTTCTCCAGCGTGGGATATTCGCTCGTCCAGTCGAACTCGATGTTCAGCTCGTGGCAGGCGCGCTCAAGGTAAGCGAGCTCGTCGAACGGGCGCAGGGCAAACGCGAAGATCTTCATAGCGCTCCTTAGGGCGATTGGATGGATGGTAGAGGCTGGCTGTGCTGCCAGCGCGCGGGCCGGCATGCGGCAGGCTGGCGAGCAACATGGCAACCGCGCCGTCCCATCATAGCGCGCTTGCGCATTATGAATCCCTTAGCAAATACTGTTCAAATTCAAAGAAAGAGCACAAAAAGGAAGAGCGCCAAGCGTGGCGTTCCGATTGTGACGATTTGCACAGTGGGCGCGGTAATACGGGCTTTATAGTAGAGCATAGCGAAGCGGCTCATATGCGCGGAGTGAGGAGATAAGGCCGATGGACAGCGCATGGATTAAGGACGTGTGCCTTGCGTGGGAGGGCAATGACCCTTCCGAGCTGCTGGAAAACTTGATGGCGCACGAGCAATGCCCGGCGTTTGGGCCGGTGCACCACGCGCTTGTTGGAGCAGCGTTGTTGGCCTGCGCTCGGGCGGGAGAACGCGATGCCGCCAAGCGTGACGAGCTGACGGCTGAGCTTGACGAACTTGGGCAGCGCGCCGTCTGCGTCCCTGGCGCGGCATGCGCGAAGTGGGGCGTGTGCGGTGCCGTCGCCTCGTGCGGCATGGCGTTTGCCATCGTGGCGGGTAACGCCCCGCTACGGCGTGAAGGCTGGAGCGAGGGACAGCTCATGGTTGCCGATATTCTGCAGCATATCGCTCGGGCGGGCGCACCTCGGTGCTGCAAGCGCGACGCGCGGATCGCGGTTCGCGCGGCGGTCCCGTGGTTCAACCGGGAGTTGGGAACGCGGCTTGAGTTGAGTGGCGCTGACCCTTCATGCGCGGTGTCTGAGGCGAACAGTGCATGCTTGCGCGGTGCATGCCCATACTATTCGGCGAAATAGGCTGTGCTCCGAACGGCGTAGCGAGATGGATTGCCGTGCTGGGTGCGCAGGCCGAGTGGAGGCAGACCAGGGAATACAAGATCGTCGAGTTGCCGGCGTTTCGCTTCGCTGAACGTAGTGCATATAGTGAGATTTGGGTTCCCGTGCGGCGTGAGTAAGCGTGGATTGCATAGGTTCGGTCCGCATGAATGCGGCCTTCAGGGCGGCTTGCTTCGAGGGCTTCTTCGCGCAGCTCCAGTACGACAAGCTCTCTAGTGCAAGCAGCCGCTCCTACTGTCTGCTCGAAAACATGCCAGCTCAGCATAGTTGCACAAATCTTTTGGCATGCCATTTTCGCATGGCTGCGCGCTCGCCAAACCGGTTCGATGGTACAGTTGCCGCGGTCCGACACCTCAAGATTCGAAGGGATCCGCGTGGAACTCGCAAAGCGCATCAAGGAGCATCGCGAGCGGCTGGGGATGTCCCAGGGAGAGCTGGCGAAGGCAGTGTTCGTGACACGGAACACCATCTCGAACTGGGAGACGGATCGAACGTACCCCGACGTGCAGAGCCTGCTCCTCCTGAGCAATATCTTTGGTGTGAGCATCGATGCGCTGGTGAGGGAGGATTCGCCTGAGATGCGCGAGGCCCTTGCCGCGGGCTCGAAGAGGATGCGTCGTCTTGGAATCATCATGACGGCATTCGGTCTTGCCTGCTTGGCGTGGGTGATAGCCGGAATCATCATGGATCTGGACGTCCCGTGCATCGTGATCCCCGCCGTGGTTCTGTTCGCTCCCGCATCGGTTGCTGCGTTTCGAGTCGACAAGATGCGTCATGACAACCAGCTGTACGCGTACCAGTCGGTGGAGGCGTACCTAGCGGGCGAAGACCCCGATGTGAACAGCCGCTTCAACCAGCGTGCCGGCGAGCACTGGGTCGCGCGGCGGATCGCGCTCACCGTTCTGTTGATTATCGTAGGTCTTTGCTGCGGGTGGGGAGCCGCCGGCATAGTTCTCAGATTCGTAGGGTGATGGCCCGCCGGCGAGAAAGGCTCCGTCCCCGGTTTGCCGCGCGCTTGCGTCGCCCCGCTTCGGATTGCTTTGCCTCCAGATCCGAGCCACCTCGTCTCGAGCCAGCCTTCGCTTCGTGGAATCTCCTGGGTGTGGGAAATGCCCAGTGCGATTGCTGCTGTCCACCTACAGAAAGGAACAACCATGGCACACGATCGTTTCGTCGAGGTCTACTCCCAGGGAGTAACCAACGTTCGCAAGATTATTGTCGACACGCAAACCGGGGTGAACTACCTGCTGATGTCTTCCAACATGACGGGCGGTAGCGGCATCACCCTTCTGGTAGACGCCGACGGTAAGCCAGTGGTCACGCCGATCGACGCAGACGACCCGGTAGCGATGGGCCAGCTGCTCAACAGGGAATAGCTGATGCCGGCGCCCATCGCAACGCGGTGGGCGCTGTATCGCGAGCACCATGCTTGTCGGCTGGCGGCCTGGAAAACGCCTGCGAGTCGTTCTCCGGATGCAAGCGCATACGAGATTGCAACTTTTGGGCACTTTATCGAGAGTGTCCCGAGTATAAGCCGGGTTTGCCAATGGCCATCAACCGTTCTACCAGCGCTTTTCTTTCGGGCCATTTTGCTTGTACTTGGCGGCGCGCACGTTAAGTGCCCAAAAGTTGAAACCTTGTAAGAGGAGGGGGCATTGAGGGCGCGTGGTTGGTAAATCGCGCGGCCGGTATGTCTATGTACGCTCGATGTATTGAAGAGAGGGAGGCTGGGGCTTCAGCCGTCCCATGCTTGACCTTTCCGCTGCGGCAAGGTGCACTATGGTTGTAGGGAGGTGTGGCATGGGAAAACGAGGTATGGGGCGCAGCGGCGCGAGCTATACGGTGGGCCAGTTGGCCAAGCTCGCCGGCGTGAGCGCGCGCACGCTCAGGTACTACGAGGAGGAGGGGCTACTCCGTCCTTCGCGCGCGGAGAGCGGGTATCGTGTGTACGCCGCCAGCGATGCCAAGCGCTTGGCGTACATCCTGTCCATGCGGGCCTGCGGCTTGCCGGTGGCTACGATTCACAGCTTGCTGGAGAACGATGAGGGAGATCTCCGCCATGTGCTCCATGCGCACCTTCTTACTCTGAGCGCGCAGAGAGATTCGCTGGACGAGGCGATTGAACGCACTGAAGCGGCAATTGCCGCAATCGAAAGGATCGAGCAGATGAACGAGAACGATGCCTTCGAGGCGCTGAAGGGCGAAAGGATTGCGGAGAACGAGCGTGCGTATGGTCACGAGGCACGGGCGCGCTGGGGCGATAAAGCGGTAGATGCGGCGAATGAGCGCTTGCGGGCCGCTTCGCGCGAGGAATGGGATTCGCTCGAGCGGCTGGGCGATGAAATTAACAGGCAGCTCGCGATTGCCATGGCAACGGGCGACCCGGCGGGCGAGGAGGCGCGGCGGCTCGCGCACATGCACGCACAGTGGATCGAGGGGCATTGGGGTGCCGGGCGCTACACGCCCGAGGCGCATCGAGGCTTGGCGCAGATGTATCTAGCCGACGACCGATTCCGCTCGTATTACGACGATGCTGTCGGCGCGGGAGCAACGGAGTTCCTCGTCAAAGCATTAGAGGCATGCTTGCCGTAGCTCGGTAAAATCGTGCCCGTCCGTACCGAGATTGTGCGGGCGGGCACCAATGCGTTCACGAGTTCCGGGCAGAGCAATCGCGCTTGCTACTCCGCTTCATCGCCGATTTCGCCCTGCAAGCGTATCTTGTAGGATAGCTTGACCACGAGCAGGGCCACCGAGAGGAACACGAGCGTTGCGGCAGCCGCTGCCATGGCCTCAAGGCTCACGAGCGCCCCAACGAACATGGCGATCACGGCAAGCGCGGGCATGATCTGGACGAACGACCGCGCTATCTCCCGTTCCATGTGGGCCTGAAGCTCATCGTTCTCCTTTGCATGGAGGTGGCGAAGCGCCCGGTCGTCCGAAAGCGCGCGGCGCAGGTCAACGATGTTTTTGATGGTGACCACGGCGGCGACCGTGCAAAGCCCCATCACAGCCCCCAAGAGGAAGGCCGACGTGCTCGTCGTGCCGTTTAGGGCAGGGAGGTTTTCGGTCGCCGTGAGCGCGCCGCCCATGACGAGCACGATGCAGATGGCTGCTGCAGACAGAGTTTCGCGGCGGAGACGCCTGGCGGCATCTTCACGCAGGGATTCGATGGTGGTCTTCATGGACGGGCCCCTTTCTTTTGTTCTTCGAAGTGCTGGGCTAGCCGGCGGGTTGCCGGATCGAATGGCTACAGTTCCTCATCTATTTCGGAAAAATCAAATACTTCCTCGATGGTGAGTCCAAAATAGCGGGCGATTTTGTATGCGAGCGGAAGCGACGCGGTGTATTTGCCCACCTCGATAGAGGTGATGGTTTGGCGCGTCGTGCCCACGGCGTCGGCAAGCTCGGCCTGGCTGAGCTTTTGCGCCCGCCGGAGTTCGCGGATACGGCTCCTCATGGTCTCCCTTCCTCGGCTGATTGCAATTGATAGTGCAAAGCTCGCTTTGCAAGATAAGCATAGTATACTTTGCAAAAGATGACAAGTAAACTTTGCATTTTTTTTCTCGCACTAGGGGTCAAAACGGGACGGGGTTGTTTTGACTCATTCGAATGAGAGGCGGGGCCGATCGTTCGCCCGACGATTCAAAATGGTCACGACTCAAAATGGCACGACTCAAAATGGGACGGGTCTGTTTTGACTCATTCGGGCGAGAATCAGGGCCGACGGTTCGCCCAGCGAGCCAGCTTCCAGGAATGACGCCGCCGGAGGAGCGCCGGCATGACGGTCGCCGGAGGAGCTCCGGCGTGACGGTCGTCGCGGGTGGCTTTACGACGGCTATGACCGCAGGATCTTTTCCATGGCGCGCCCGCGGGCGAGCTCGTCTACCAATTTGTCCAGATAGCGCGCATTCTGCTCGACCGGATCTTCAATCGCAGAGACGTCTACGCCGCAGATTTTACCGGTGATAAGGGAACGATTGGGGTTGAGCCGCGGCGCCGACGCGAAGAACTGCTCGTAGGTGGCGTCCGCTTCAAGCTGCGCCTGAAGCCCCGCTGCATCGTATCCGGTAAGCCAGAAGAGAACTTGGTCGACCTCCTCCTTAGTGCGGCCCTTGCGCTCTGCCTTCTGCACGAGCAGCGGGTAGACCTTGGCAAACGACATCTGCGCAATCTGCATGCGAGCCATGGCAGTTCCTTTCAGTCAAGGCGGGTCGAGCCGGCGGGGCAAGCCGGGTCGAGCCGGGGCTAAGGGGGTCAATCCGGGCCGAGCCGGGGCCGAGCCGGCGGGCCGAGCCGGGACGGGCCATCGCCCCTCATTCCGGAGAGAATCAAGGCTGTCAGCCAAGCGTACCATGCGCGGGTCCACAGCGGTTGTGTCGCGCTCGGGGGGGGTGCTATCATGAGCAGACATATTGTTCAGCAAGAGGAGGCATCCGTGGAACTCCCCTCACGCCGTCTTGACCCGCGCATGCTGCGGGCATGGTATGCCGGATCGCTTGCACTCATGGTGGGAACCGTGGCGGTAGGCCTCGTTGCTATGCTCATTGTCCGTCATTTCGGGGGTCCTATCTTGGTCCCGCTCATCATCATGGGCGTTGCGCTCGTCGTTGAGCTGGCGGATATGGCAATTAGCCCGCGCGTTGAGTATGCGACGTGGCGATTTGACGTGACGCCCACCGATGTTGACCTCTACCACGGCGTTTTCGTTAAGAAGCGCGTAATCGTTCCCCTCGTTCGCGTACAGCATGTCGAGACCAAGCAGGGGCCGATCCTCAAGGCGAACGGTTTGGCCGCCGTGCGTATCTCAACGGCGGGGGAGAGCTTTGAGATTCCCGGGCTCGCCGAAGACGATGCGCGGATGCTGCGCGACCGCGTTGCGGAGCTCGCGCGTCTTGCCAAAGAGGACGTATAGAACATGGCCGGGCAGGACGATAAGAAGCGCGCGCATGCGAGCGAGGAGGCGCCGGCGCGGCTGGAATCAGATTGCAAGACGCTTCCGGTGGGAACTCCTGCGGCAAAAGCGGCTCATGCGGCAGAGAAGGCCCGCAGCGCGGGTTCGAACCGGACCCTGGAGCACCTTGGACGCGAGGTAGAGCGCCTTGCGAATCCGAGGAACTCCCTTTTTGAAGAGGCGGGTATTCCGCTTTCCGGGGTGCATCGGGGAAGCGCGCTTTCGCTCATCACGGGTGCGGTGAGCGGCTTGGGCGTTGCGTTCGGCGTGTCGCTCGTGGCGATCGTTCGGACGGTTGGCGGTAACGTTGCAAAGGACCTGCCCGGCGTCATTGCCATCGCGATCGCCATCGTTGCATTGAGTGTGGTGAGCTCGGTTATAACATGGCGCACGCGCACTTGGGAGCTAACCGATGCGGGCATCATGTTGAGGAGCGGGCTTGTCACGTCCAGGCAGTTGCAGGTTCCGTACGAGCACATCCACACGGTAAATATGTCGTCTAACTTGGTTGAGCGCGTGCTCGGCCTTATGACGCTCGACCTAGATACAGGTGCGGCGAGTTCGGAGGGCGAGGCAACGCGCATCAGGGGCCTGCAAGCGGGCATGGCCGAGGCGCTGCGAGAAGAGCTTTTCCGGCGCAAGGCGGCGGTGTTGGCGGATCAGGGGTTGGACGCACGAGCCGCTGCTGCGGATACAAGCGCCGGAGCGGATGATGAGGCCTCGCCGACCACCCCGGCGCCCTCGCCCGACGCATGCTATACGCTTACGACCGCCCAGCTCGTGTTCGCGGCCCTTACCGAGGCACGCGTCGTGGCCCAGGCGGTGGCATTTCTCATCCTCATCGTCCAGGGTATCAACCTCTTGCAGGAAAGCGAGCTCGTTAACCTTTCAGATGTGGCAGGAGATATTGCGGTGCTTCCCGTTGCGTTGCTCATTGGTGTCGCAGCGCTCTTGCTCGCTTTGGCGTTGATTGTTGGGTTCGCGATCTCGTTTGTCATGAGCTTGATTGGGTATGCGGGATACCGGGCGGAACGCGCGGCCGGGCGCATCTCGGTCGAGCGCGGTTTGCTCAGCCGTACGTCTCATACGGTTGCGCTGGAGCGCATCCAGTCGATTAACATTCGACAGGGGCTCATTCGGCAGCTCATAGGCTATGCGGAGGTGCGCGCGTCTGTAGTGGGGGCTATCGGGTCTTCGGATGAGACATCCACTGCCGACGGCGTGGTGCTGCACCCGTTCATTCGCGTGACCGAGGTCGAAGCGTTCCTGGCGTCTATCGCTCCAGATTTCTCGGCGGCCGAAACAGTCAAAACGGGACGGGTTTGTTTTGACTCATCTTCCGAGGAGCTCGAAGAGATCGGCCTGGTGCGGCTTCCTCGAGCGGCGGCGCGGAGGTTGGCGTTCCGTACGGCGATGAAGTTCCTGGCGCTTGCCGTTGCACTTGCGGGCGTGGGGGTCTTTCTGGCGCGCGTGCTGCTAGCGGGTGAATCTTGGAGTATGGTGCGTTTGGCGGTCGGCGCGCTTCTTGTCGTCATGGGGGTCGCGGTCGTTGCACGGATGATACTGAGCGCCGTTCTTCGCTACCGCGATAGCCGCATCGGTCACGACCGCACGCGGTTCGTGATGGTTTTGGGCGGCGTTAAACGCCGGACCGAAGTGGTGCTACGCGCGCGCCTCCAACACGCGACCGCTTCGGCGAGCCCTTTCCAGCAGAGGGTGCAGGTTGCGACGTTCATGACGAGGACCGCTGCAACGGGCGATCTCGCGCTGCGCGATGTTTCGGCAGCCGATGCCGATGCGCTGCTTGCTTGGATTCGCCCGCGTAGAGGTGCCGGTGCGGCGAAACCTGTTGATGCGGCGGCTTCTCGAAAGGATTCTCAAGAGGGATGAGAGGCCCTGCCCCGGCTTCTATCAATTGCTTTTGTATGCGGATGATAACACGCTGCGCTATTTCAGCGGGCCCTGAAACAGCTCTTGGTGCGACCCCATGCGCACGAGCCTGATAACAGGGTTGGAGCGGTGAGGCATGAATAGGACAAGGACATCAACCATGCCGTCGGCGAGATGGAACTCCATGTGCCCGTTGTAGTTTCCTCCCGGATTGGCAAGCTGGTGAAGCCGGTACATTGCGGGAAGCGTTCCCGTGGCGGCAAGTTCTCGAAGAGCGGCTCTGAGTTCCGATTTTAGAGCAGGGTGTTTTCGCATCACTTGCCTATAGTCGGCAATAAATTGCGGCTCAGGTTTCAGCTCGAACATGCTTACGCCTCGTCAAGGTAAGCGAGAAGGTCATCGACGTCGGTGAAAGTCGGCGTATCATCGGGAATGATGCCGAGTTCCCTTGCTTCGGCTGCTATCATTGCGCGACGTGTTGCCTCGTTTGGCGCGGGATCGGGCGCTTCGATATCGAATGGAATGCGGCGCTTGATGATGAGCTGGCGGGCAGCAAGATTGAAGTACCCGCTGAGCGAAAGACCAAGGGTGTCGAGGATTTCCGTTGTTTCTTGCTTGACGGCATCATCCAAAGTAATAGTTGTCGTTGCCATGGCAATCACCTCTGGTATATAGAAGATATATTGAATATACCTCAATCATATGTATATATACATCACTTCTGAATTTCAGTGAGAGATTAATGGATCCCATTATTGACCAATGCTCAATCAAGGACTACCATGAGGCCTGACAAGGAGGCGATGGTATGGCCCGAACGGTTAAAGATCCCGAGGAGCGCAGACGCGAGCTTTTGGCGTGTGCCATGCGGCTGTTTGCCGAGAAAGGCTATGATAACGTGTCGGTTCGTGCGGTCGCGCGGGAGGCAGGCGTGGCATCGGGGCTTGCGTACCACTACTTCGATTCCAAGCAGGCGCTCTTCGATGCGGCGATTGAGGAATACGCACGTCAGTGCGCGGAACGGTTCTGCTCGATTTTTTCCGACCGCTCGCTTTCGCTGGATGAGCAGCTTGACCTAGCCTTCGACCTGGGAACTAAGAGGGAGGCGTTTCCGTATGCCGATTTCTTCCATGCGAGCGAGCACGGTGCGCTTCACGAGCGGCTCTCTCTCGGCATCTGCGAAGCGGTGCGGCCCAGCCTGACCGCCGCGCTCGAGCGCGATGCGGCAACACGCGGCATGTCGGCGCCCGATGCCGAGATGCTTGCCGGGATGCTCGTATACGGAAGCATCGGGCTTGCGTCGGATGGGCACGAGTTGGGTGAGCAGACGAGACGGGCAGCGCGCCGCTACGTAGCGGCCCTTATAAAGGAGTTCCGGCACATCGGCGAGCGCAAAGGATAGGAGATTTGCCCGAGTCCTTAGGCTTGGGCTTTTCTTGCACGTAACAATTGAGCAATGTTCAACAGAAAGGATGAGAGATGGACGAGGGTATCGACAAGCAAGCGGGCGAGAGCGGGGCAGAGGTCTCGGGACAGCTCGACGCGCGCGCGGAGAAGGGCGAAATGCCTGCCCCGCGGCGGTCCAGCATGCACGGGTGCAGGGGAGAAGCGCCGGCCCCGCGGCGGCTCAACGTGCACGGGCGCAGGGGCAGCAAGCCCGATTCGGAGCAGCTCAAAGCTCGTTCAAAAGCGGCTTTTGACGAGCAGGCGCCGATATACGACGAGGGCATGCAAGGGGACCATGCCCGTGCGCTCTATCCCTGTATTCTCGATGAGGCGCACCGAGCTCTGGAAGGCATCCCCGCCCCCAGCGTGCTGGACGTGGGCTGTGGGACCGGGATGCTGTCCGAGCAGCTGCTAAGCGTATTCCCTTCCTGCCACCTTACCGGCATCGATCTTTCGCCTGCCATGGTAGAGCGTGCGCGAGCGCGCCTTGCGGGCAGGGCAGAGGTCCGCGAGGCCGATGCGGAGCGTCTGCCCTTTCATGATGGAGTCTTCGACCTTGTGGTATGCAACGATTCGTTCCATCACTATCCCGATCCAGATCGCGCGGCGTTTCAGATGTGGCGCGTTCTCAGAAAAGGCGGGGCGCTGGTACTGGGCGACGTGTGGCAGCCAGCGCCCGCACGCGCGGTGATGAATGCCTGGATGCCCCTCTCTCACGAGGGGGATGTGCGCATATACTCGGAGACGGAGCTTCGCGCGATTCTGGGAACATGGTTCCAGCGAGTGCGCTGGAGCCGGATTGGGCTCACGGGGTGCCTTGTGGTCGCAAGCAAGGGCTGAATGCCTGAACTGCGGAACAATCGACCATGTGCGAGCATGTTTCGCCTTCACGCTCCAAGATAGTCGAGGACCGGTTGCAGGTAAGCGCGGTTCGTGCCGTCGAATCCTTGCTTCATGGACTCGAGGGCAAAGGCGATGCGCGGATCGGTTTCAGCTGCTTTGGCCTGCATGCGGAAGAATGCCCGCATGGCCAGCTTGTCGAGCGTGCAAAGCCGGTCAAAATCAAAGCCGCCCTGGCAATAGAAGTGCTTGAGCGCGGAATACCGCTCGTGGGGAAAGGCGCGCTCAAACGCCTCGTCGGTATCGCTTTGCGGCCAGTCTTCGCTCGGCATGGGGTACGCGCCCACGCCGACGACGACATAGCGTTTGCCCGGCTGCGCATCCATGAGGCCGCGCAGCCATTTTGCGCCCTTGAGCCCGCCGGCATGGAACCAGCTAAGGAAGACGAGCGTATCGGCACCGGACGCTGCTGCCTCGTCACGCCTCTCGAATGGAAGGGCTTCCGTGCCGAGCGACTCAGCGAGCCATCGAGCATAGGTCCTGGTGTACCCCGTTTGGGAGCAGTAGACGACGGCGGTGATCATGCGTGCTCCTTTCAGATGCGGTGCTCACTTTGGAATGCGTCGAGGTGCTTGGCGATAAACCGACGGGCGTCGTCCCACGGCATCTCCTCTGAGAGCGCTAGGAACACCGCTCCGTGGAATTGCCTAGCGGCAAGCTCCGTATCGCAGGGGCCGAGGTATCCGCGTGCGATGAGCTGGGCGAAGATCGCCTCCTGCAGCTGGATTGGCCTCGTGATGAATATCGTGCGGTAGAGCTGAAAGATGCTTGGGTCGGCGTGTCGCTCCGCTTCGAGGATGTGTCGCAGCTTGATGATGGCCGGGTCTGAAAAGAACGGTTCGTAGCTGGCGAGGACGGTTGAGAGCAGTCGGTTGGAGTCGTCGGTTGCATATGCTGCCGCGTTGTCCTCGGGATGAGCGAGGGCCTGGTGGCTGCGCAGCAGGTTGGTGAGCCGCTCGAGCTGCAACGAGACCGTCGCGTCGAACAGGTCGCGTTTGCTGGAAAAATGGTTGTAGAGAGAAGCATCCTTCATCCCCGCCCCATGGGCGATGTCGCGCATGGTCGAGGCGGTGTAGCCTTTTTCTGCGAATACGTCGAGCGCCCGCTCGCAGATAAGGGCCTTGGTGTCGCGCGTTGGTCCCGCTGGTCGCCCCATGGCGCTCCTTTCTTAAAACTATCAATTACTAGTTTATTAGGAAAGGCGCGTGAGTCAAGGGAATGTCGGGGTAGGTGCGCAAAGTCTTGCTAGGCGGTGCGCATGGCCGAGCGGCGCCCCTAGCAGAGAGGGGCCTATGGCCGAGCGGGTCCCATCGTCGGACGGCGCGTATGGCAGAGTGGCCTATGTGGCCGGGTGGCGCGCGTGCCCGAGTGGCCTAAGTAGCCGAGCGGCTCGCATGGCCGATCGGGTTCACAAACTTGACGAGTGGTGCGCACAAACTTGCTGAAGTTACGCATTTCCAGGCACTCAGCAAGTTTGTGCGCAGCACTCGACAAGTTTTTGCGCGCTCCTGCTTGGGATGGGGCTGCGACATGAGCCGGCTCGCTGCCGGGACGGCACTGGTAGCCGGCCCGCTACCGGAGGCGGCATCGCAGGCTGCGCATAACCGGCAGAGAGCACGGTACCGGTTAGGTTTCCCTCGGCATCGCCACCAACCGGCGCTCCATCGGCAATGCGAACGTTTATGGGGCTGAGTGCAAAACGATCGAGTCTATGAACCGAGCGCGATACCGCCGAGCCAGCCCCAGCGTGGTTCGGCCATGACGCCGTATACCGACGCCCACAGCTCGAACGGGGCGTCTACGAGGCGCCCGTCTGTGCAATGCCGTACACGGCTGTCGCCAAGATAAAGACCAACATGGCCCCATGAGCGTCCACCCGCGCCATAGGGGTGTGCGGGTACGGCGACGATCATACCCACGCGTAGACATCGCGTGTCGGAGCTTTGGCACCAGGCGTGATAGAGGGCGGACGCATCGCCGGTAACCACACCGAGCCCCATGCGAAGGAAGACGCGCTCAACCCAGGCGGCGCATTGGTCCGCCTCTGCTGCGGGCGTGGCGTGGGCAAGGGCAACGAGGTCGCGCTGACGTGCAGAGGCATCCATGAGCGCTTGCGGCTTGCGTTCGGGATCGACGGCGCGCCACGCCGGTTGGTGGTAGATGGTGAGCGGTTCTGCCTCTATTACGTTTGGCTGCTGTGCGTCACGCGTGTGTTCGAAGTGCTGGTGGCTACGGTTGCGGTTGCGATGGGTGCCATCAGGTGCTTGCATGAGCAGCCCGCGCTCTGCGAGCATGGCGAGCGTCCTTCGGCGTAAAGCCTCCTCACGTGAATCGCGCACACCCGGTGTTGGCGTTTCATCGTTCTCCCCGCGGCGTACATCATGCGTTAGCGCGTTGCCTGAATCGTTCACACCCGGTGTTGGCGTTTCATCAGCCGGCAGGGGCTTGCACATGGGGGTCTCGGGCCGGTGTGTGGCGGGATGTTGCGGCATGGCCCTCGCTTCGCTCGACATTCGGGGCGTGAGCCCGGGTTAACGGAACGGTTCTCACTTTATCTTCTGGCCGATCGGGATTGCAACTTTTGGGCACTTTGGGGCGGGGGGTCCGGGTAGCCATGCCTCGGCAGGGAGGGCGCCGGCCGCCTGAGCTGCGCCTTTCTCTTCCCCTCGTTCGCCTGTACTTGCCCGCAGTGCGAGCGAGTGGCCAAAAGTTGAAATCTCTCTTGGCGGGATGCTTCCTGCGTCCAATAATCAGTATTTTCCTAGGGTGAATAGCCGAAAGAGATCGCGGCGTTCGCATATGGCAGTTGACACTTACATACCAATGGTATGTAATGTGGTTACAACGTGTGAGTAGATCGCGAGAGGTCCGGTGAGGGCGGGTCGCGAAAGAGACCCGGTGGGCTTTGAACGGGGCGTGGCATGCAGGTGCCTTGCCGCGTAAGAGGAGGAGTCGATGGCGCGCAACAAGTATCCCGAGGAGACCGTTCGCCGCATTCTCGATGTGGCTGAAGAGCTCTTCTATACGAAGGGTTATGAGCACACCACCATGGCGGATATCGTTGATGGCCTTGGGGGCCTTACCAAGGGTGCCGTCTACCATCATTTCAAGAGTAAAGAGGAGATTTTCGAGGCCGTGTTCGAGAGGGCGAACAGACCGGTGTACGAGCGATCGGATGCGATTCTTGCCGACCGTTCGCTTACGGGTTTGGAGAAGTTCCGCGCTCTCGACAAGGCGTCTTCCGAGGGTCCTTCAGTCGATATGTGGCACGCGATGAAGCCTTCATCTGATCCCGTTCAGAACCCGCGCCTCATCGCGCAGGAGTTCGTTGATGCCATGGATACGGCGCACCGCTATGTTGAGCCGGTGATTCGCGAGGGCATGGCGGATGGGTCCATCGCGGCGGAGCACCCGCGCGAGGTAGCCGAAGTGCTGATACTTTTGGCGAATCTCTGGCTCGTGCCAATGTTCAACCCGTTGCCGGCAGACGATCGCGAGGCGTACCAGCGCCGCGTCCAAACGTTCCTGCGCGTTTCGCATGCGGTCGGTGTTGATCTGGTCGACTGGAAATCCCTTGACCAAAAACGTGTTGGGAAGGTAGCGGAGGAAGAGGGCTGGGCGAGCTGGCGCTGGGCGCAGAGGGAGCCTTGGGCCGGCGGCGGGGAGGAACCCGCTGCTGGCATGGTAGTCGGGAAGGAGCCCGTTGCTGGAGCGACGGCCGGGGAGGGGTCCGCTGCCGCTGCAGCTTCCGAGGAAGGGGCCGCTACTGGTACGGCGGCCAGCCCCGCTGCCGTCGGGGAGGAACCTGCTGGTTGCCCCAGGGAGACGGATTCGTAGCATCTCATCTTGCAACCAGTGGTTGGTGGATGCAACCGCGTCCGCCCCATATGGTTGTAATCGCGGGAGGAGGCCGCTACAAGCGGCTTTCTTTCGACCGTATTTACATACCAACCGAATGTATGAAAGAGAAAGGAATGTATCATGGAAAGAAGGCGCAGGGAAGCGCGGGCTCCGCACGAGGTTCCGCAGGCGCTTCATGACGAGCCAAAAACCGGTTCCCAAAGCCGTTTGCTTACGCCGGGGTTTCGCGCCATCGTGGTGGCGCAGGTGTTCTCGCTCCTTGGTATTGAGATCCTGCAGTTCGTGCTTCCGCTCCATCTGCTCAACCTGACTGGATCGGGCACGCTGTACGGGGGAGTGGTCGCAGCCGGCTTCGTTCCCTATATCGCCCTGTCGCCGGTGGGCGGCGTCATTGCCGACCGTACCCGCAAGCGCGGGGTCATGGCCGCGCTCGACGCCGTTCTCGCGTTTATCATGCTCGGCTACCTTGCCTGTTCGGGGTCCCAACACCTCGTGGGAATCACCGTGTTCGTGCTCATGGTCGCCTTCGCAGCTCAGGCCATCTACCATCCCTGCGTGCAGTCTGCTCTCCCGCTCGTGGTCCCCACCGAGCGCATCCCGCAGGCCACGGCCGTCGCAAACCAGGTGAGCATGATTACGGGTATTGGCGGGCCGGTAATCGGCGGCATGGTGTTCGGATTCTTTGGCTTGGCACCCATCGTAGTGGTCGCAGCGGTGTCGTTTGCCGTCTCGAGCGCGCTGGTGCTTGCATTCGTGCGCATTCCGTACGAGCCGCCGGTCCGGACCGAGGGTGTGCTGCGCACAGCCGCCGGCGACATCCGCGATGCGCTGCATTTCCTGCGCATGCGGCCTGTGCTCTGGCAGATTATCGCCGCCGCCACGCTGATAAACCTCTTCGGATCGTCGTTCATCAACATCGGCACGCCCTATATCGTGACCGAGTCGCTTGGACTCTCGAACCAGCTCATGGGCATCGCACAGGGGGCTCTTGCCGTGGGCGGGCTTCTGGGCGGCGCGCTCGTGGTGTTCATGTCGGAGCGCTTCACGGTGAAGGCCACGCCGCGTCTCGTTGGGCTTGCGGCGGCAGGTATCGGGGCCGTGGCGGTTGTGCTGCTCGTTGCGGGGGAGCCCTACGTTGCGTTCGCGGGCATGCTCGCGAGCTATCTCTGGGTGATGGTGTGCTGCATGGCCGCGTCGATCCTTATGACGTCGTATCTGCAGATGGAGACGCCGGACGAGCTCACCGGCAAAGTGATGGGGCTCGCGATGATGTTCGGTAATCTGGCTACTCCCGCGGGGCAGATAGCGTACGGTGCGGCGTTCGACCTTGCGAGCCCATGGTTCGTCGCTGCGCTGGCGGCGGTGGCAACGGCGCTTGTGGCGGTGCCCATGTCGCGCTCCTTCCGCCGCGGGGAATGAGCCTCGCGGCAGCGGTGCGTTCGCAGCGAATGAATCGCCAACACCGGGTGTCTGCGATTCACGTATTGGGTGCTTGCGAATCGCGCGGGGGGCAGATTGCGGGCGGGCTTGGATTCACGCCTCGTAGTGGGCGCGCCAGAACGACACGGCGAGCTGGGTGCGGTTGCTAAGCTGCATTTTGGAGAGAATCGAAGAGATGTGGTTGCGCACCGTGCCCTCGCCCATATAGGCCGCAGCGGCGATTTCGCGATTGTCGAGCCCGTCGGCCACGAGGCGCGCGACCTCGTACTCCCGATCGGTGAGACAGCGGAACGCGGCGGGTCGCTCAAAGGCCGCGGAATGAAGATCCGCCTCGGCCGGTGCGTCCATGCTAGAGAGGCCTGCTGAACACGCAGGCGTGCCGGCAGTTGCAGGCGTGCCATCCGCTGTGGAGAAGCCAGTGGTTTCCGGAGCGCCGCCGGCGTGCCGGGCATGGTGGAGCTCGGCCTCGAGCGTGCGGTTGCGGTCTTGGAGCGAGCGCGTCCTGAGGGCAAGGTCATCGCGTATGCGGTTGAAGGTGCCGAGCCGCGCGAGCAGGCGGTTGGTGCGCAGGGCGAGCAGCGCGGCGAGCCCGCATGAAGCGAGGACGAGGAGAACGGACGAAAGCTGCGGGTGCCAGGCCACCACGGATACGGCAAGCAAGCCTGCGACGATGCCCGGCGCGCCGCGAACAACGCCCGGCTCGTGGATTTCGCGCATGGCGTCATAGAGTGCGAGGGGCATGAAGTAAAGGCCCGGTTGGGCGGCAAGCGCGACGACGCCATAGGCGATCGGTGCGACAGCCCGCAGCCGTGCGGGGAGCGCGTGCTCGAGCGCTGCGGCGGAGATGGCGAGCAGCACCATGGCAACGCCCGGCGCAGAAAGCAGCGCGGCCCCTCCCGCCTCGCCCGCGAGTGCGTCCCCGGTGAGCAGGCACACGAGGCAGGCGATGAATACGGCGCATTTGTCGGTCATTCGTTCCATGCGCTCCATAGTAGCAAATGCGCGAAGTCGCGCAGCAAAGGTGGTGGGACCGCGCCGGCCTAGCATCTCAGAACAATCAATGTACCTGCGAAAACAGTACTTCGTGACATTTGTCACTAGTTGCGGGAAGCGATCTTATGCATTATGGGTGGCAACGCGGGGCCGCTGTCCGCGGCGCCGCAACCCGCCGGCGCGATTTCGTGTGCCGCCGCGGCGCCGCAACGGCCGGCTGCGAAGCCGCGC
>NZ_HE978574.1:502062-589055 GCF_000311845.1 Enorma massiliensis phI
CGTGCGCACCCGCGCGCCCGCGCCCGCGCCCGCCCACGCCCGCCGTCGCGTCCACGCAAGATTGCCAGCCCGTCCATCAACTGCCCGCTCGTCTATCCGACCATTCGACCATCCGGTCACCCGACCACGAGGAGGAGCCTGTGGATATCGTTCGTGTTACCGGCCTCGTCAAGCGCTACGGAGATTTGCTTGCGCTCGACCACTTCGATCTGTCCATCAAACAGGGCGAGATATTCGGCCTGCTCGGCCCCAACGGCAGCGGCAAGACCACGGCCATCAACTGCATGCTGCAGCTTCTCACCTACGACCGCGGCTCCATCGAGCTCTTCGGGGAGGCCATGGCGCCCACGCGCTACGACCTCAAGCGGCGCATCGGCATGGTGCCGCAGCAGGTCGCGGTGCTCGAGGAGCTCACCGTGCGCGAGAACATTGACTTCTTCTGCTCGCTCTACGTGCGCGACCGCGCCCGCCGCCGGGCGTTGGTAGACGAGGCGATCGAGTTCGTCGACCTCGGAGATTACGTGCGGTTCCGCCCGAAGAAGCTCTCGGGTGGCCTGCTGCGCCGCCTTAACATCGCCTGCGGCATCGCCCATAAGCCCGAGCTCATCTTCTTCGATGAGCCCACGGTCGCCGTGGATCCGCAGAGTCGCAATGCCATTCTCTCGGGCATCCAGGGCCTGCGCGACGAGGGAGCAACGGTGGTCTATACCAGCCATTACATGGAAGAGGTCGAGCAGATCTGCTCTCAGATCATGATCATGGACCGCGGGCGCGTGCTGGCGCAGGGCACCAATGAAGAGCTCAAGCGCATGGTATCTACGGGCGAGAAAATCGTGGTAGAACTTTCCGAGCTTCCCGCTCGCGTGCTCGAACGCCTACGCGCTCTCCCGCATGTGCTCGACGCCGCGTTCGCCGATGGAGAGCTTACGGTCCGCTGCGAGGCGAGCCCGCACAACCTCGTCGATGTGCTCGGCGTGTTGGGGGCGGCGCGCATCGTACCCGGGCGCGTTTGGGCCGAGCCACCCACCTTGAACGACGTGTTCCTCGAGCTTACCGGCCGCGAACTGCGCGATTAGGGGGCTCACATGAGAAGCACGTTCAAAGCCACCGTCAAAATGCTCCTGCGCACGCCAGGGGCGATCGTGTGGGCGCTGGCGTTCCCCATCCTCATGGCAACACTGTTCATGTTCATGTTCTCGAGCATGCGCACCGACGGTACGGTCGACGCCGTGCCCGTGGCGGTTGTAGCAGATGGCGCATGGGAAGAATCAACGTTTTCGCAGGTCATCGAGAGCCTTGCATCGGGTGACGACGCGCTTGTGGCCGTGCGGGAGGTAGATGATGCAGCCGAGGCCCGCTCACTTCTTGAGGAGGGCGAGGTAGACGGCACGTTCGAGGTCGACGAGGCGGGCGTTCCGCACCTTACGGTCGCGCCCGAGTCCTCGGACGCCCACCAAGGCGAGCGCGGCCGGTCCTACGGCATCAATCGGTCAATCCTAGAGACGCTCGCAAGCTCTTACGTGCAGTCGGCGGCACTGATCGAGGAGGTTGCCGCATCCGATCCCGCCGCGCTCGCCGACCCCGCGGCCGTGGCCCGCGCGCTCTCGCTCGAGGCTGGCTCGGAGCGCGTGTCGCTCACCCGGGGCACGCCCGACGAGACGGTGCGCTACTACTACGCCCTCATGGGCATGGCAGCGCTCTTCGCGTCGCAGCTCTCCATGCTTGCCGTGGCGAACATCCGGCCCACTGCCTCGGCCGCCGCCGCGCGGCGCTCTATCGCCGGGGTGAGCCGTGTCCGGCAACTTGCCGGCGCGCTCGCAGGATCATGGCTGCTTTCGGTCGCGTTCCTTACGATTGCTTTCTGCTATGTCCGCTTCGTGGTGAACATCGACTTCGCGGGGCGCGAGGTGCTCTGCCTGGTTGGCATCGCCGGTAGCGCGTTCATGGCGGCGGGGCTCGGCTCGCTGGTGGGCTCGCTTCCGCTCCACGGGGGAGCCTCTGCCGGATCGGGCATCCTTACGGGCCTCACCTGTGTCCTTTCCATCTTCGCGGGGCTTTACGGCGAGCCCACCATGAAGCTCGCCGACGCCATCGCTCGCGCGGTGCCGGTCTCCGCGTGGATCAACCCGACCAAGCTCGTTTGCGACCTGTTCCACAGCCTGTACTTCTACGAATCGCTCGCGCCGTTCGCCGCGCGCCTTGCGGCCTGCATCGCTTGGGGAGTCGTGTTCTTCGCGTTCGCGGCGCCGTTGTTCAGGAGGCAACGCTATGCGCATCTGTAAATCGGTCTTTGGCATCGCCTTGGCGCATCCCATCTATCTGGGCGTCTACGTGGTGTTTCTTTCGCTTCTGGGAATCTTTCTCACCGGCGGGTCTACCTATGTGGACACCGCTGGCACCACCTATGTGGCGGAGCCGGCGAACTTGGCGGTGGTCGATCGCGACGGTTCGGCGCTCTCGCAGGCGCTTGAGGTCTATCTTGCAGACATGCATAACGTCTCGGACGTGGCAGACGATGAGTTCGCCCTGCAAGATGCGCTCGCCACCAACACGGTTGACGCGGTGGTCATCGTTCCGGAGGGTTTCGGGTCGGATTGCTTGGCGGCGGCGCGTGCGGGGGAGGAGCTCCCGAAGGTCGAGGTCGCGTACGGTGGCTACACGCAGGCGTCCGCGCTGGCCGAGCAGCAGGCGGTGCAGTGGGTCCAACTGGCCGGGGCTGCTGCGGCGCTGGAGCCCGAGGCGGACGTTTCGCGGATTGCGGAGCTTGCTGCCGCTGCGACCGCCGAGCGAGCCGATACCGAGGTGATCGAGGTTTCGTCGTCGCGAGGGCCTTCGTACCTGCTTGGCGCGTACTTAAGTTTCAGCACGTACACCATCGTGTGCTCCGTTGTGGTCTGCGTGGGCCTCGTGCTCACCAAGATGAGCGAGCAGGATGTTCGCCGGCGCATGCTCGTGTCGCCCACGCGCCCGTGGCGCTTGAGCGCCGGAGTGCTCGTAGCATGCCTGGCGCTCGTGCTGTGCGTCTGGGCGCTCACGAGCGCGGTGGGAGTCATCTCGAGCGGGGCGCTTGCCAACGGTGTGGGCGCAGTGCAGATTGCGCTCGCACTCGGCGCGATGCTCGCCTTTTCCCTTGTTCCGCTCGCGCTTGCCTTCACGCTCTCTCAGCTGGGATTTCGTGAGGAAGGGCTCAATGCCCTGGGTAATCTTGGGGGCATGGTGTCCTCGTTTTTGGGAGGGGCGTGGGTGCCTATAGCGCTTTTGGGCGACGCCGTTCAGACAGCCGCGCTCTTTTCGCCCGCGTACTGGACAAACGATGCCGTCGCCGCTGCGTTGACCTCTCCCTCGATTACCGAAGAGCTTCTCTTGCGCATGGGAACCGATGTGGGCGTTACCTTGCTTTTTGCCGTCGCCTTCACGGCAGTGGGGCTTGCTTTGGGGCGCGCCCGTCCGAGGGCGTAGCCGGGAAGTCCGCATGTCGTGAACATGCGCGATGGGGAAATTGGGTTTATCGGAGGGACCGCCGCCGCGGCGCGCCAAGAGCAATGGTCAGCGATTCCCTCGGGAAGTGCCGTTTGCCGGGCGCCGGAGACGCCTGGCAGACGAGTCGGGGAGCGTCCGGCAGACGAGTCGGGGGCGTACTGCCGTCGAGTTTTCAACTTTTGGGCACTTTCCCGCGCGCACGGCAGGTACGGGCGAACGGGGCGGAGGAAAAAGTGCAGCTCAGAGGGCCTGCGCCCTCCCGGCCGCGGCGCGGCTACTCGAGCCCATCGCCGCGAAGTGCGCAAAAGTTGCAATCCCGTTCACCCTCGATGGCAAAGCCAGCGATTCCCTAGCGGCGGCGCGGGGTGCGCATCCGGAACAGGCCGTGCTGGTTGCAGAAGAAGTAAAGGTATCCCGATCCGTTTGCGGGGATGCGGACCTCTGCCTCCTGCTCGGGATACAGCTTGGTGAGCTGGATGACGCCCGAGGTTACGTAGGCGATAAAGCTGATGTAGTGCTGCTTGGTCATGGGGTGGTCGATCAGCACATGCCACGATCCGTCGAGGTAGGTTACGGTGGCGTTATGGTGCTCGTCGGGCTCCTCTGCTTCCTGGGAAATCAGCTGGCTTCCGCAACAGGAAAACGATCCTTCGCCAAGGGCATGGACAACGTTGCCGCAGATAGGGCAAACGTAGAAGCGAGAGCGAAGCATGTTGCCGGCGCGGTTGGCGTTTTGGCGCACATCGCCCGTGAGAAGCTCGGCTACCGACACCCCGAGCGCTGCAGCGAGCGATTCGATGAGCGAGATGTCGGGAAGGCCCCGGCCGCTTTCCCATTTGGAAACCGCTTTGTCGGTAACGCCGACGGCTTCGGCAAGGGCGCGCTGGGTGAGTCCCTGCTGTTCACGCAGGGTTCGGATGGTATCTGCAGTGATGTAGGTGCTCATGGCATCCTTTCGCGTTGTGTGGTCATGGAGTGCATCGAGGTATGACGGTCGCTCGATTGGTGCCGGCACCGCTCATTATGTACGCCGATTCGGCCGGGCGCTACCTACGGACCGTAGAGCGTGAATCGTAGACATCCGGTGTCTACGATTCACATGGTTCGTGGGAACCGGGTGCCTGCGAACCATGCGGCACCCCGCGGACCTCGATTTGGTGCATGACTCGCGAACACCCGGTGTCTACGATTGCATGACTCGCGAACACCCGGTGTCTACGATTCACGAGTTTGGTGTACGCGCGCTACAATGGCACAGACGAGGGCGTCCTCATGTTGGGTGCCATGGCATGAGGAGGGCACATGGACGATTTGCCTGTCGGGCAACCCGCCGATCGCGGCGACCGGCCCGCTGCGTCCGGCGACTGGCCCGCGACCCAGCACTACAAGTTCTTCAACCATACGGCATGCGAATTCTATCCGTGCCACGATATGCCCGCCGAGCAGCTCAATTGCTTATTCTGCTTCTGCCCGCTCTACTGCTTGGGCAGCACCTGCGGGGGCAATTTCAGCTATATCGGAGATATCAAGGATTGCAGCGCGTGCACGCTGCCGCACCGCGTGGAAAACTACGAGTACCTCATGCGGCAGTTTGAACGTGTTTCCAATCTTGCTAAGAGCACGGGGCAGGCGCCTCGGGGGCGCGCCGTATGCGAGAATGATGGCACCGACTGAGAGGGGCTTTGCATGAGTTCACATGAACGTGAAGTGATCGGCGTCGACGACCGCGTGTCGGTTGGTCGCGCCATCCCGCTAGGCATCCAGCATATGATGAGCATGTTCGGCTCGACGGTGCTCGTGCCCGTGCTCACGGGGCTCGATCCCAACGTGGCCATCATGTGCTCGGGTATCGGCACCATCTGCTATCTGCTGGTTACGGGTAACAAGATCCCCAGTTACCTGGGCAGCTCCTTTGCCTTCATCAGCCCCATTCTCGCCGTGGGCGCCACGCAGGGGCTCGACGCCGCCATGTCCGGTGTCGTGGTCGCGGGCCTCGTGTTTTTGGCGGTTGCCGGCATCGTTAGGCTTGCTGGTACCGGCTGGATCGACCGCTTGCTGCCGCCGGTGCTCGTGGCGTCGGTGATGGTGGTCATCGGCGTGGGGCTTTCGGCTACGGCGGTCGATATGGCCTTCATGCAGGATCTCCCCGATGTAACATCGGCGTTCTATGGCTTGGGAGCCGTCGTTGCCGCCATCACGCTCGTTGCAGCCGTGGTGTTCTCCAGCATGGGAGGCATCTTCGGCACCATTCCGGTGCTTCTGGCCATCATCGTGGGCTATGTGGTGTCGGTCCCGCTCGGGCTCGTGGACTTCGCCCCCGTGGCCGAGGCCGCGTGGATCGGCTTGCCGAACATCTCCACTCCGCGCTTCGATGTGGGCGCCATTGCGCTCGTGGCTCCTGTGGCCATCGTCGTGGTGATCGAGCACATCGGCCACCTGCTTGCCGTGGGCGAGATCGTGGGCAAGGATTACCGCGAGATGCTGCCGCGCTCGCTCGCGGGCGACGGTATCTCCACCATGATTTCCGGCTTCCTGGGCGGCCCTCCCACCACCACCTATGCCGAGAACATCGGCGTCATGAGCGTAACGCGCGTGTATTCCACGCAGATCTTCTGGTATGCAGGCGGCTTCGCGCTCGTTATCGGCGGTTTCTGCCCCAAGTTGGCGGCGCTCATCCAGTCCATCCCGAGCCCGGTCATGGGCGGCGTGTGCCTCTTGCTCTTTGGTCTCATCGCCTCGAACGGCCTGCGCATGCTCGTCTCCAACAAGGTTGATTTCGACGTCAACCGCAACCTCATGATCGCATCGGTCGTCATCATCGTAGGCGTGGGTATGGAGACCTCGGGCATCTCGATTCCCATCGGCGACTACACGCTTCCCGGCATGGCCACCTCGGCGCTTGCGGGCATTCTGCTCAACCTGATTCTGCCGGGCGGGCGCCAGGAGAGCTGCTAGGAAACGCTGATTATTGGGCACCGGAGCTGTCCGTCCCGCGAGGTTTCAACTTTTGGGCGCTTCCCGACGCGGCGGGCGGGCACAGGCGGGCGAGGGGAAGGGAAAGGCGCAGCTCAGGCGGCCGGCGCCCTCCCGGCCGCGGCGTGGATACCCTGGCCCTCCGCTCCGAAGTGCCCAAAAGCTGAAATCGCGATCGCCCCTAAGATAAAATCAGCGTTTCCCTAGCGCGTTTTGTGCCGAATGGCGGGCTGGCCGTGCCGAGCGGCGGCCCTCCGAGCCGAATGGCGGGCTGGTCCCTCCGCATCGCGCGCCTCGCTCCAAATAGCCGTCCCGCGCCGGACCACCGCTCCGTGTGTTGTACACTTGATGTATACAACGCGACACGCCGCAGCGGCGCCAAAGCTTTTCGCAGAATTCTGAGGTACGGCCATGCAGATCTCTTCCCGCTTCACCATCGCGGTGCATACCTTGCTGTGCATCGCGCGGTTTTCGGGCTCGCAGAAAGTGACCTCGGCGTTTATCGCGGGGAGCGTGAACGTGAATCCGGTCGTCATTCGAAGGACGCTCGGGCAGCTCAAGGAGGCGGGTATCGTACTGGTCGAGGCGGGTGTGGGCGGTGCTACGCTTGCGCGCCCTGCGGAGCGCATCACCTTGCTCGACGTGTACCGGGCGGTCGATTGCGTGCAGGGCGACCTGTTCAGCTTCCATGCCAACCCCAATCCGGAGTGCCCGGTGGGGCGCAACGTGCATGCGGTGCTCGATGGCGAGGTTGCTGCGGCGCAGCATGCGCTCGAACAGCGGCTGAGCGAGACGACGATCGCCGATCTAGACGCGGAGGTCGAACTTCAGCTTGCAAAGGAGGGTTCCCATGCCTAGCCCCGCACTAAGTTCCTCGCCTTGCGATGATTGCACGGTCTTGCGCAGTGAGCGTTTGCTGCTGCGTCCTTGGAACGTCGATGATGCGCCCGCTCTCTTCGAGCTCGCGCGCGATCCGCGGGTAGGGCCGCCGGCGGGCTGGGCGCCGCATGCGAGCGTTGACGAGAGCCGGCAGGTGATTCGAGACGTGCTGTCCGCGCCCCATTGCTTCGCCGCGTTTCTTGAAGATGGCGGCGCCTTGGTCGGCTGCGTTGGCCTTACGCCGGCGGAGGCGTCGAGCGCTGCAGGCGAGGGAGAGGCCGAGCTGGGTTATTGGCTCGGTGTGCCGTTCTGGGGTAAGGGACTTGCTACGGAGGCGTCCCGCGAGCTTGTTCGATACGGCTTTACCGAGCTGGGGCTTTCGGCAATTTGGGCCTGCTATTACGAGGGAAATGAGCGCTCCCACCGGGTGATGGAGCGCTTGGGCATGGCGTACCAACGCAGCGCGGAATGCGACGTGCCCTTGCTCGGCGAGCGGCGCGTGGAGCACTGCATGTGCTTGTCGCGCGACGCATGGGCGGCTGCTTGCTAAGGCGAGTGGCGGAGCCTCGTGTGATTCGATGTAAATAAACAAGGTGACGCGTGCGTACAACTTGCCCGCGCAGCGCGTGATTCATACGGTCGGCCCCATTGCGGGAGGGAGGCCGAGCGACCGGCACCGCGACGAGCTTGCCCGGTGCTATACGGCCTGCCTGGATGCGGCGGCAGGCGAGGGGCTCGGCAGCATTGCGTTCTGTTGCATCAGCACGGGCGTGTTCGGTTTCCCGCGCGATGAAGCGGCGCAAATCGCCGTGCGAACCGTTCGCGTGGCTTGGCGCACATCCAAGCGCTTGCCTGCGCGTCATCTTCAACGTGTTCCTCGACGAGGATGCCGCGATCTACCGGCACCTGCTCAGCGCGTAGTAGATTTGAGCCTGCCAGTTTCTCACTGGAATTCCCGGTCAATCTCCCGGCAAGGACCTAAGCGCTGTTACCAAGCAGGGGGCTGATCGAGAGGATTCTCTCTGCAACCTCTTCTGGCGTGAGCGCGGTGGTATCGATAAGCGTGCTGTCTAGGGTAGGGTAAAGCGGCAGGCGCGCAACGCTTCGTGCAATAACGTCGTCTGTGCGCTTGCCAGCGGAAACGTCGCGTGCCAGCCGTTCGCGCAACGCCGCTTCCGAGCAGGTGAGCGATATGTTCACGACACGGCAGCCGGTTTCCGCAAGAGAAAGGTTCGCGCGTATCGCATCGATAATCGCCTGCTCGTGCATCACCCAACAGAACACAACGTTCTCATAGGCGCTGCAACGCAAAAAGTTGCCGAGCACGTGGCAGATATTGTCGAGCACCATCGTACGCGTTTCGTCCGTCACGATGAAGGGGTCTGCGCTCCAGCACCAATCGCCATCAAGCATCACGGCGGCGGGGAGCGCATCGCGCAGGCGCTGGGCGACCGTCGATTTGCCCACCCCCATGGTGCCGCTGATGAGATACAAGGTCTTCATGTGCTTCCTCCCGAGCGGAGCCTTCGCAGATTGCGGCATGCCGCTTCTGCTATAAGCTTGCCATATCTTACGTGTGAGGAGGCGCCCATGACGAGCCTTACCAAGAAAGAGCTGCTCGCACAGTCCCTAGCTCGGCATCATGTGCTGCAGCGCGCCACCCGGCTCCAGGTCGTGTCGGACCTCTGCGGCCTGCAGGCCCAGTTTGCCACCGGTCCGCGCGAGGCGCTGCGCATTCGGGCGCGAGACTACGCCGAGGACGGCTGGGACCGGGGGCTTGTCAAGATCTGGTCGCATCGCGGCACCATCCATGTGGTGCCGGCGAGCGAGCTCGGCTTGCATCTCTCGGCGCGCGGCAGTACGGCCTCGCTTATCGAGGCATGGCATGGCTGGGGTATCCCGCTGAACGAGGTCGAACGTTGGGCCGATGTTATCCTCGAGCGAGCTGCTGCAGGCATGGGAGAACGCGAGGAGCTCAAGCGGGCCTGCGTGGCTGCCGGTATGGCCCCGGAGCTCGTGCCGCGCATCTTCAACGGATGGGGCGGCTTGCTTAAGGAGATGTGCGACCGCGGCATGCTCGTGTACGAGGCGGGCACGTCCAAGCGCTTCACGCTCCCTCCCGAGGAGCCCGTATGGATGCCTCGAGACGAGGCACGAGCGATGTTCGTCCGTCGATACTTCGAGCATTTTGGCCCGGCGACCATAGCGGACTGCGCGGCGTTTCTTGGGTATCCATCGAGCGAGGTGGCGGGGCTCGTGTGCCGCGCCGGGTTGTCGCTGCGCAGGGTGACATGCGACGGCATCGAGCTCTTCTATCTTGGAGACCTCGATCCCGAGGCGCGTGTGCCCGGATGCGTGTACTTGGCGGGCTTTGACCAGCTCGTGCTGGGATACCGCAACCGATCCCGGTTTGCTCGCACCGAGGATCTGCCCCACATCACCAACAGGGCGGGCATCGTGTTTCCCATCGTGCTCTATCGCGGCCGCGCCTGCGCGCGCTGGAAGCTTGTGGGCAAGCGCCTGTCCATCACGGAATTCCGCCCGCTTTCTCAAACGGCGCGCGATGCAATCGCTGCGCGTGGGCGCAGGCTTTTTGCGGGGAGGCGCATCGTGGTGGGCTTTCAAACCGAGGCGGACCTTCCCGCGCCAAAGCCGTTTAACCTCAATACGCTGCCCAGTGCGCTTCGCGGCTCATCTGAGGGCTAACGGCCGCGGCGCTTTCGGATGCGCTGGGTAAGCTTTATCGGCTGGATGATAGTTCTCGACCGGCTTGCATTCTTCCAGATGCGTTGCATAGGCGGTGCTCGTTCGGAGTGCCGATCTATCTATCGAGGTAGACTGATGGCGACAAGGGAGGCGTATATGCAGTTCAAGACGGTGTGCCCGTCGCCGCTGGGCGACATGCTCTTGGCAAGCGACGGCGCGGCGCTCACGGGTTTGTGGTTCGTGGGGCAGGCGTATTGCGGTGCGGGTTTGCCAGCCGATGCGGCGGATGCTCCAGAGTTGCCGGTTTTCGAGCTCGCGCAAGCATGGCTTGAGTCATATTTTGCAGGTGAAATGCCGAAGGAGTGCGCGGGTGCGCCCGCTGGCCCGGGGCCGAGGCCGCCGGCTGGCGAGTTGCTTCGGCTTGAACTTCTTGGTACGCCGTTCCAACGAATGGTCTGGGAGGCATTGCAGCGCATCCCGTATGGCGAGACGACAACGTACGGCAAGCTTGCCCAGAGCATCAAAGAGCGTCGCGGTACGCCAACTTCTGCCCGCGCGGTTGGCGCGGCGGTGGGCAGGAATCCTGCCTCGCTCATCGTGCCGTGTCATCGCGTGACGGGGGCGGATGGCTCGCTCACAGGATATGCCGGCGGCCTCTGGCGCAAGCGGGCGCTGCTTGCGCTCGAGCGCCGGGGCATAACCGTTGGGGAGGAACAGCGCCCGTCGAGTGAGCTCGTCGCCCGGTTGCTCGACATATGGGAAGGGTCTGTCCGTGCGACGCACGCCTTTCTGGCCGAGGCGGACATTCAGCGCTTGCGTGGCATGGTCCCGCAGGCCATAGCGGAGGTTCCTCATCTGCTTGTGGCGCGCCGGGGCGGTGCGCCGGTGGGATTTGCCGGAACCGACGGCGCGTTTCTCGAGATGCTCTTCGTTGCGGACGATGCGCGGGGTTCGGGCGTCGGCCGGCTGCTGCTTGAGCGCGCAACAGAGCTTCTCGGCGTTACTGAGCTCTCGGTCAACGAGCAAAATCCGCAGGCCATAGGGTTTTACGAGCATATGGGCTTCGTGACTTATCGAAGAACGGATACCGACACGCAAGGCGATCCGTTTCCGCTGCTTTACATGAAGCGGGCGGATGCGTGAGGCTCGCGAGGCGCTCGACCAACGGGGCGCTTTGTTCGTGGTTGAGTGCAAGTGGTGTATAACCTGCACACCTTCGGGAAAAAGCGCTGCTAAGATACGAACGCAAAGGGAGTTTCCGTGCAGACCAAAGGCATGCCCGACGGCAACGAGGCAACGAATCCGCAAACAAGAAAAGGGCATCACTCGCAGCCGAAGCGAGAGAAAGCAAAGGGGATCTCTCAAATGATTGCAGGCATTGCTGTGGCAGCCATTGGTGTCCCGCTGTGCGTACTGCCTGGTCCCGGCGTGGCGGTCATTGCTTGCGGGGTGGCGCTGGCGAGCAAGGGGCAGCGCACCTATTCAGGCCGGAAGCCGACCAAGGTGGAGCGCAAGCTTGATGCTGCTGCAGAAAAGCTTGGCAGCGCCGCCAAAAAAGAGGCGGGAAAGATCGCGAAGACAGCGGCGTGGGAAGCTCCCGTAGTGGCAGAAAAGGCGGCCCGAGCTGCGGGCAAAGGAATTGCGGCGGCAGCTACGGCAGGAGGCAAGCTTGCGGCTGCCGGCGGCAAGGCGGTCGGAGATGCGGTCGCGCGCAAGCGTCGCGAACGGGATGCAGGAGCTTCGGCCGGCGGCAAAGCGCCAAAGAACGCATAGGGCATGGTTGTGCGAAGTTTTGCTGTCACAATGCGCACGATAGGTCAAAGGAACGCGCTGTGATTCTCGCCCCTTCGCATGGGAAGACGCTGGAAATCAACGATGCGTTGTGGCAAAGCCAATGTTTTTTCTCGATGCTCGGGCTCTTTCTGGCAGTTATTTCAGATATGCGCGATTGACGGGCGTGCGAAGTGGCGCTAAGGCGCAAGAATGGACCAAGCTGTCAGTTTCGAGTGTCGCTTTCCTGCGGTTTTATCATCGTTCTGTGGATGTCTCGGTGTTTTACAGCGACAGCTACGCAAGTCAATCGCGCATATCTGAAATAACTGCCAGAAAAATGGGGCCTGCTGTGAAAAAGCGCATCAGGGCGACGCAATACGTCCTCGTGATGTACGTCCTAGCAATGGCAGCGCCTCGCCGGCATAGCTTCCTACACGAGCCGCTTGCCGCTGTCCCAGGCCTGGCCAACCTTCTCGCCCAGGGCGTAATATCCGCTCTGGAACTGGTCAAAGGCGAACGCGCCGAGTTTTGCGGGGTCGACTTTACCCTCTTCGTCGAGCACTGCCTCGTCGGCCAGCACATTTTCGATTTTGCCCAACACGCGCAGGCCGTAGGGTTGCTCCTGCATCTCGACCACGCTGCATTCGAGCGTGATGGGATACTGGTCCACCACCGGCGCGTCCACGCGGGCGCTCTTGGTGGCGGTCATGCCCGTGCGCTCAAACTTATCGGCCACCTTGTTTCCGCTCGCGATGCCAAAGTAGTCGCTTTCGTCCAGATGGGCCACGTCCGCGATGCTCAGCGTGAATGCACCGCGCTGCTCGATGTTCTTGGCGGTCTTGTGCCCGCGGCTGATGTTGAGCGCCACCATGTCGCGCGCGCAGATGCCGCCCCACGCCATGTTCATGACATCGACGCTGTCGTCGTCATTGTAGGTGGCGATCATAAGCACCGGCATAGGGTAAATCGCAGGCTGTACGCCCAGGTCCTTCTTCATGGTTCCTCCGTTCACTAGGGATTGGCGGCGGCGTAACTACCGCTGCTTCTGTGATACGCTTGAACACAAATCAAAGCAAGTACCGAAACTTATGACAGGTACTTACCATGCGGATAGTAAAGGGCGGGATATGGAGAAGTGCGTAGGAGAGAGAGCGTGCCGCGATGCATGGGCGTGTATTGAGGACGCGGACTTCGAGCAGACGGGCTTCTCGTATACGCTCTCCCTCATCCAGGGCAAGTACAAGATGGTGATCCTGTATTGCCTGATGGAATTCCAGCCGGTGCGCTTCAACGAGCTGCGTCGTTACCTCAAGACGGTTTCGGACAAAACGCTCAGCCGCGCCCTCAAGGAGCTCGAAGCCGACGGCCTGGTGTGGCGCGAGGCGTACCCGCAGATTCCGCCCAAGGTCGAGTACGGCCTTACCGAGCGCGGGGCGTCGCTCATGGAGGTACTCGATGCCATGTGCACCTGGGGCAGCAAGCACCGGGACTGGAAGAAGGCCGAGCCGTCTCATACGGAGGCCTCCTAGGCGCTATGCGGTCAGGCAGGCCGTCAGGTGCCGTGCCAACTCGATTTGCGCATGCGCCAAAGCGATTTGCTAGGCAAGGCTCGTGCCATTAGCGACAATAGGGGAGCAGGCAGGCTCGGGCAGGGGAGAGCGATGATTCACGATAAACTGGCGCTATTGCGGCGGCGTTCGGGAATGAGCCAGCAGGAGGTCGCCGCAACCATCGGGGTAACGCGGCAGACAGTAAGCAATTGGGAGCTCGGCCAGGGGTCTCCAGCGCTCGACAAGGCTGCTGAGCTTGCGCGACTCTACGGCGTGACGCTCGATGACCTCGTGTCCGACGAGGTCGATGTCGTGAGTACGGGGGCGCATGATGCCCCGCGCGACCTGCACGTGCTTAGGGGCCTCATGGGGCGGGCTGCGACGCTGGAACTTGTTGATGGGGTGCAGCAAGATGTAGAGCTGCTCGATGTGAGCTCGGCGTGGCTGCGCGTGTCCTGCACGGTCAAGCGCGCGCGGTTCGGTTCGCCGCGCGTGGAAAGCGAGCGCGTGATTCGCCTCATCGACCTCAACGACGTGTGTTCGATAGCGATCGGGGAGCGCCTCGCCGGCGGCTCGCGCGCGCCGCATGGACCCGCAAGGGAGGCGTAGCACATGGATAGCTTCATTCCCTTTGGCTATACGATGGCGATTCTCATCTTTGGCTTTGTCATCTACCTCGTGCTCTCGATGCCCACGAAGCGCGACCTCCGTAAGGCGACGCACCCCGATGCCGAGGCGCGCAGGTCCGCGGGGCTCGCGGCGGAACTGCGTGCGCGCAAAGGCGCCCGCTGCCGGCTTTTGCTTGGCGAAGTGCACTTCGTTGCGAACAGCTCTCAGATCGAGGGCGTGGTAGAAGATGTCGATGACGAATGGGTGCTGGTGAGAACGATGGGCTCCGGGCAGGGCGCGCGGTTGGTTGCCATGCGGCTCGAGCGCATAGCGGGGATCGAGGAATAAGAGCGGGCCACGCCGCAGACGGTGCGGTATGCTGAGTTGCCAAGGCGAAAGGGGGAGAAATGGACGAGCGAGATAGCTTTCGGCGAACATCGCTGCATGGTTGCGATGGCGCGCAGGCGTTTGCGGGGCGGAGTGCCCATGCGTCTGCACCGGCGGATCCCGCGGATACTGCCCTGTCGCTCGTTCGCATCTTGGTGCTCCCCGGTGCCGATGAGGATGCTGCCGAGCGTTTGGGCACTACAATCGGCGCGGTGCCGCTCTGCGATGAGCGTGTTCTCGACCCGTCCGATCTCGTCGTTCGCTTTGATGCGGATGGCGTGTCCCTGCAGCGTGGTGGGCTGAGCATGCGCGCGGATCTGGCCGCGATGCTCCCGCGCCTCAAGGCCGGGCGGCTCAATCGCGAACTGCTGGTTCGTGCCGCGCGCATCAAGGGCGCTCAGGTGGGCGAAAGCCCTCTGCGTGCTGTCGACGCGACGGCGGGCTTGGGCGAAGATGCGCTGCTGCTCGCTGCGGCCGGCTTCGAGGTGATGCTTTTCGAGCGTGACCCGATCATCGCCGCACTCCTGGCCGATAGCCTGCGCCGCGCGCGGGAGCATCCGCAGCTTGCCGATGCCGCGTCACGCATGCATCTCGCGGGTGCCGATAGCGTCGAAGCCATGCCGGCGATCGATCCGGCGCCCGATGTGATCTATCTCGACCCTATGTTTCCCGAACGGAGAAAGAGTGCGGCAGTAAAGAAGAAATTCCAGCTCATCCACTACCTCGAGCATCCGTGCGACGACCAGGAGGCGCTCATGCGCGCGGCTTTGGCGGCTCATCCGCGTAAGGTGGTCGTCAAGCGTCCGGTCAAGGGGCCGTATCTCGCCGGAATCAAGCCGAGCTACTCCCTTGCAGGCAAGAGCGTTCGCTACGACTGTATCGTTCCTGTCCAATGAGATAGGGCGGAGTGGGCGCTGGGGCCGCTTTGACCGGCGGCCTTGTTGCACGGCATGGTACTCTAGCACCGGGTATTCGATTACCGCCCGAAGCCGCCGTTCCGAATGCGAGGGTTCATGGCCACCTTGTTCATCGATGCTGACGCCTGCCCGGTCACGCGCGATGCCCTTGCGCTGGCACGAAAGTCGCACGCGCCCGTGGTCGTCGCGGGAAACACCACGCAGAATCTTGAACGGCACGTGCGCTCCGACGACCCGCGCTCGCCGATGGAGGCCAACGGGGGCTTCTGGGTGGAGACGCTTGCCGTTGGCGTGGGAGCCGACGCGGCGGATTTTGCCATCGCGGAGCGCCTGGAGCCGGGTGACATCGTGGTCACGCAGGACATTGGCTTGGCGAGCATGGCGCTTGGGCGCGGCGCAGCGGCAATCGGCGTGCGCGGACACGTTTACCGCAAAGAGACCATCGACATGCAGCTGTTTATTCGGCACGAGGAAAAGAAAGTGCGGCGCGCAGGGGGCCGCACCAAGGGACCCGCTGCCTTCACCGATGAGGATCGCGAGCGCTTCCGCGACAACCTACGCAGGCTGCTGCAGGTAGACGGCAGCGTTGAATGAGACAGATGTGCCAGGTTAAGTTGTCTCCAGACAGCATGAGACAGTTTAACCCGGCACATCTGTCTCACGTTGGTGGTTATGCCGCGGTAGATGGCAACGCCCAGGCCGCCCGCTCCAATGAACGAGGCGATGCCTGCAAGCGCGATGGTCATCGTGGCCATGCTGCGAATGCCGTTCATAATAATGAGCCCCTCGGTGTGCCGCGCGGGATGTTCGATGCTCGAGTCGGAAGGTTTTTCGCGACCCTCCGAGTAGATACCTTGCGCGAGCCAGCAAAAAGCGGGCCGTGTCGAACCAGAAGCTCGGTCTGCTCGGCCCATCGGTAAAAAACCTTCCGTCTCGAGGCTCGAGCTTTCTTACCGGAGAGAAAGGCGATGCACAAAGGAGCGTGGCCGCCCTGCTATGCGCGCGGTGCATGCCAACATGCCCAGAATGCGGTGTGCGCCGCCATTTTTCCGCCGGACAATGAAAACCGATTCCGTTGCCGAACAAGGAGGTCATACATGGTAGACGTGAAGAAGCGCGTGCTTGGCAAAAGCGGTATCGAGGTGTCTCCACTGGGGCTCGGTTGCATGGGGCTCACTCATGCAAGCGGCGACGCGATGGATACGCCCGCTGCCGTCCAGAACCGCTACTCCATGCTCGCGCGCTGGCACGAGCCGCTCTTTCCCGTGCTCGAGGAGCTCAATGTGGCGCTCGTGGCGTTCAGCCCCATGGCGAACGGCTTTTTGACCGGCGCGTATAGTCCGAAGACGAAGTTCGAGGGTGCGCAGGACTATCGTGACGGCATGCCTTAGTACACGCCTGAGGGCTATGAGAAGGATCGCGCGGTGCTGGGGCTCATCGGCGATCTTGCGCGCGAAAGGAACGCGACGATGGCTCAGATCTCGCTCGTGTGGATGCTCTGCAAGAAGACGTGCATCATCCCTATTCCGGGCAGCCGCAAGCCCGAGCGCCTGCGGGAAAACCTTGGAACCGCCCAGGTGACGCTTACGGCCGAGGAGGTCGCGCGCATCGATGCGGCGCTCGATGGCATGGACCTTGCCGTTTTCGGTGGCCACGCGCGGGCATAGGGTCCGGAGCGTGTGCAGGCGCGGCATAGGGTTCGTCGGCCTCGTGCACGGCGCCTGCGACATCATCTTGACTTGGAGCCGGCTTCAAGGGCTACGATGTCCTCGGCAACTAGCAGTTGAGTGAAAGGGGCTCCAATGGATTTCGATCTTGAGCAGCAGGCACGTGAGAGTCTCGGGGCGTCGAGCGCATTCCCGCTGGGCGAGCCCAACACTGCGTTCGCGCAGTACTTCATCGGCAACAGTTTCCTCGCGCCGCTCGCCGGCGGTGTGGCCAATGTGACCTTCGAGCCCGGTTGCCGCAACAACTGGCACGTGCATCACGGCGAGCGCCAGGTGCTCGTCTGCACCGGCGGGCGCGGTTGGTACCAGGAATGGGGCCAGCCCGCGCAAGAGCTTCATGCGGGCGACGTCGTGGACATTCAGCCCGAGGTGAAACACTGGCACGGCGCCGCCAAGGATTCTTGGTTCACGCACATTGCCATCGCCATGCCGGTCAAGGGGTGCGACGAGCAGTCTAATGAATGGCTCGAGCCCGTCGATGACGAGCAATACGGCAAGCTCGCCTAGCACGAAGCGGATATACCGAACGGTCAAAATGGGACGGGTCCATTTTGACGCAAGAGAGTGCCTCCCATCTGACCGTTCGTTGAAGCAGGGAATAGGAGACATATATGGCACAGTCAGATGCTGCCGCGGCCTACCTTGAGCGCATGAATCCCGGCGCCACGGGCTCGTTCGCGACCACCGATCCGGAGTTCGCCGAGCGATTCAATACGTTCGCCTTTGACGAGGTGGTCAACGAGGAGGCGGCTAAGCTGCCCGATCGCGTGCGCTTCCTCGCCATTCTCGCCGCGCTCATGGGTTGCCAGGGCGTCGATGAGTTCCGAGTCATGGTGGCGGGTGCTCTCAACTTCGGCGTGACGCCCGTCGAGGTCAAGGAAGTCGTCTACCAGGGCACGGTGTACCTCGGCATCGGCCGCACCCTCCCGTTCATCCGCGCGGTGAATGAAGTGCTCGAGGAGCGCGGCATCGAGTTGCCCCTTGAGGGCCAGGCAACCACCACGTTCGAGACGCGCCTCACCGCAGGAAACCAGGTGCAGGTCGATTACTTTGGCGAGGGTATGCGCGAGACCTGGCTCCATGGTCCCGCTGAGCGCGCTCATATCAACAAGTGGCTCGCCGACAACTGCTTCGGCGACTACTACACGCGCAACGGCCTGAGCGACCGCGACCGCGAGATGATCACCTTCTGCTTCATCGCGGCGCAGGGCGGCTGCGAGCCTCAGCTCACGAGCCATGCCATGGGTAATATGAACCTCGGCAACGACAAGGATTTCCTTTACCGCGTGGTCTCGCAATGCGTTCCCTATATCGGCTATCCGCGCAGCCTGAACGCACTTGCTTGCGTGGACAAGGCAGCCGAGCAGCTCAGCGCATAGCGATGAATCGTAGACACCGGGTGTCTACGATTCATGACGCGTGAATACCGGGTGTCCACGATTCACGGGCATTCTGGACGCGCCGCTTGTTTTTGGGCGAGATCCGGACACTGAAGGCGTTGCCGGGCGACTATCGTACGCTCGGGCGTTCTGAGCGTCCAGATCTTGCCCGAGAACGAGCGGTGCGTCCGTTTTCGCCCGAAAACCCCGGCGCGCCGGGGCGGTCGCGCACTGGGAGCCGCCGTATGCGAACGCCGTCGTGCCTCGCAAGCCGCCGCACGCCGGGGTCCGCCGCGGCCAAATGCCCCCGCTGCGGATGCTTAACATACCGCCGCCATTTGTTAGCAATTTGTAAACTCGTCGTTTACGCTGGGTAATGCTTCATAAGACTCATGTAATAACTGGCCGACGAGCACTTCTGCCAAGAATCGAACGCGTATGGTGCATTGCAGACGAGCGCAGGCGTCTGTCGATTTTGCCTGCGACCATCGTGCGTATTAGATTCTGGAAGGAGAATCGTTCATGTTCGATTATTCGTGCTCTCGTCGTCAGTTCCTCGGTTTCGCCGGTGGCATCGCCGCCGTCGCGGGCCTCGGCCTTGCCGGCTGCAGCGGCCAGACCACTACTGCCGGTTCCACCGGTAGCGCCGCCGCGGGCGCCAGCCTCTCCGGCACCATCAACTGCGGTGGCGCCACGTCGTTCCAGCCGCTCGTTGAGGCCGTGGCTGGCGATTTCCAGGATGCCAACCCCGATGTGGTCATCGCCATCTCCGGCGGCGGCTCGGGCGACGGCATCTCCGGCATCGTGGACGGCTCCCTCCAGATCGGCCGTTCCGACGTGTTCGCTGAGGAGAAGGTCGATGACGAGTCCCAGCTCGAGAACCTCGTCGACAACCAGGTCTGCATCGTGGGCATGGGCCCGATCGTGAACGCCAACGTCGACATCGACGACATCACCACCGAGCAGCTCGCTGGCATCTTCACCGGCCAGATTACCGACTGGTCCGAGGTGGGTGGCACTGCCGGCACCATCAACGTCATCAACCGCGAGGCCGGCTCCGGCACCCGTGCCACCTTCGAGGCCGCCGTGCTCCAGGGCGCCGAGGTCCCCGCGGACTTCACCCCGGTTGCCGAGGTTGACTCTTCGGGTACCGTCGTTGAGCAGGTTGCTGCCACCGAGGGCTCCATCTCCTACGTTGCCTTCAACTACTACGAGACCAACGAGGGCATCAAGGCGCTCAGCGTCGACGGCGTGGAGCCCACGCAGGAGAACGTCGAGAGCGGTGACTTCAACATCTGGGCCTACGAGCACATGTACACCCGTTCCGACGAGGACGAGGCCACGGCTGCCGTCACCCAGGCGTTCATCGACTACATCATGTCCGAGGACGTCCAGAGCACGACCGTCATCGAGCAGGGCTTCATCCCGGTGAGCAACATGAAGGTCAAGAAGGACGTCGACGGCAACGTCACTCCTGTCGAGTAGCGCGCCCGCAAAAGCGGTGCAGTGGTAGTACGACGGGGTACCTCTCGTTCGCGCGGGGTGCCCCGTTTTCTTTGGATTAGTCTGTGGAGAAAGGCGTCACATGGCTAAGGTTATGCCAAAACGCCGTCTGGAGAACATCGGGCTCACCATCACGGGTGCGTGCGTGGCCCTTGTGGCCCTCGTGGTGATCACCTTGATCTTCATGGTCGCCCAGCAGGGTCTGACCACGTTTTTCGTAGACGGCTTCGATCCCATCGCGTTCCTCACGGGAACGCACTGGATTCCCGAGCAGGATATGTACGGAGCGCTCCCCATGATCGTGGGTTCGTTCTCGGTCACCCTGCTCTCTACGATCATCGCTCTGCCCATCGCGCTTGGTTCGGCCATGTTCGTGGTGGAGATTGCGCCCGGTTTCGGCCGTCGCGTGTTCCAGCCGCTCGTCGAGCTGCTCGTGGGCATTCCTTCGGTCGTCTACGGCGTGCTCGGCCTTTATGTGGTGAACAGCGCCATGCGCATGATCTTCGGTGCTTCCGCGGGCACCGGCGCGGGCATCCTTTCCGGTGCCATCGTGCTGGCGGTCATGATCTTGCCCACGGTGACGACGCTCTCCATCGATGCGCTCGCTGCCGTGCCCAACGAGTACCGTGAGGGTTCCTACGCGCTTGGTTGCACCCGCTGGCAGACCATCTGGCACGTGGTGCTCAAGAGCGCTATGCCCTCGCTCATGACGGCGGTCATCTTGGGCATGACCCGCGCGTTCGGCGAGACCCTCGCCGTTCAGATGGTCATCGGCGGCGTTGAGCGCAACATGCCCACGGGGCTCCTCTCGCCGGCCTCGACCCTCACGGCCACCCTCACCTCCGGTCTTAACAACGCGGTGAGCGGCACCGAGTTCTACCATGCGCTGTGGTCGCTCGGCCTCATCCTGCTCGCCATGTCGCTCGTGTTCATCCTCATCATTCACCTCATCGGTCATAAGGGGGCGAAGCAGAATGGCTAACCAGGCAAACGCTCCGGCTGCAACTCCCGCGCAGCAGCGCGACCTTTCCGCTCATGTGGCTCGCATCGGCAAGCAGGATAAGATCGCAACCGGCATCCTGACGGCGATCGTTGGATTCGTCCTACTGCTCCTTGCCGCCATCATCGTCTACATCCTTGCGCGAGGCGGCGGCATCGCGCTCACGCCCGGGTTCCTCACCAACCCCTCCACCGACGAGGCGGTGTCGGGCATTCTGTACCAGCTGTTCGATTCGTTCTACATGCTGCTCATCACCCTGCTCATCTCGGTGCCCATCTCGCTTGGCGGCGCTATCTTCCTAGTGGAGTACGCGCCCGATAACTGGATCACCTCAGCGGCATCCACGGCCATCGAGACGCTTTCCAGCCTGCCCTCCATCGTCGTGGGCATGTTCGGCTCGCTTTTCTTCGTTGTGGTGATGGGCTGGGGCATCTCGATCATCTCGGGTGCTGTGGCGCTCACGATGTTCAACATCCCCATCCTGGTTCGCACCATCCAGCAGGCGCTCGAAGACGTGCCGCGCAGCCAGCGCGACGCCGCGCTCGCCATGGGGCTCACCCGCTGGGAGACCACCGTGAACGTGCTGCTCCCCGCTGCCATGCCCGCGATCGTGACCGGCATCGTCATCTCTGCGGGCCGCGTGTTCGGCGAAGCCGCCGCGCTCATCTTCACCTCGGGCTCCGCGCCCTCGCGCCTCAACTTCGCGAGCACGAACTTCATGAGCCCGACCAACCCGTTCAACATCTTCCGTCCCGCCTGCACGCTCGCCGTCTATATCTGGCGCCTCACCTCCGAGCCCACGCCGGGTTCGACCGAGATCGTGTGGGGCACGGCCACCGTGCTGCTCGTGTGCGTGCTGCTCTTCAACGTGCTCGCGCGCGTGCTGGGCAAGTTCCTCGCGAGGAGGCTGACCGCCGAATGAGTGACACCAACGCGCAGGCCGCGCTTCTCTCTACCAAGGATGTGACCGTTACCTACGACCTCACGCACGAGGCGCTCCACAAGACGAGCCTCGAGTTCCGCGCGGGCGAGGTCACGGCCCTCATCGGCCCCTCCGGCTGCGGCAAGTCCACCTTCCTGCGCTGCCTGAACCTCATGAACCGTGAGATTTCGCGCTGCAAGGTCGGCGGAGAGATCTTCTACCACGACCGCAACATCAACACCAAGACCGAGAACCTCTTTGAGCTGCGCAAGTCCATCGGCATGGTGTTCCAGCAGCCCACGCCGTTCCGCAAGTCCATTCGCGAGAACATCCTGTTCGCTCCCAAGAAGCACGGCCGCTTGCACGGCAAGGACGAGGAGGACGAGCTCGTGGAGACGTCGCTTCGCCAGGCGGCGCTCTGGGACGAGGTCAAGGACAAGCTGAAGCAGTCTGCCCACGCCCTTTCCGGTGGCCAGCAGCAGCGCCTGTGCATCGCCCGCACGCTTGCCATGAAGCCGGACGTGGTGCTCTATGACGAGCCGTGCTCGGCGCTCGACCCCATCTCGACCTACACGATCGAGGAGACCATTCGCTCGCTCTGCGACACGGGGCTCTGCCAAATCATCGTGACCCACAACATGGAGCAGGCGGGCCGCGTGAGCGACCGCACCGCCTTCTTCTACGTGGGCGATATGGTGGAAACGGGCACCACCCAGCAGATTTTCTCGGCACCCAAAGACCAGCGTCTTGCCGATTACCTGACGGGTAGGTTCGGCTGATGGAGAAGACTATGGATAGAGAGTTCAACGAGGATATCCACCGCAGCGTGGAGGGCGTGGAGAGCATGCTCTCCATCCGCGACTTCAACCTGTGGTACGGCGATTTCCAGGCGTTGAAGAGCATCACGCTCGAGATTCCCAAGAACCGCGCGACCGCCTTTATCGGACCTTCGGGGTGCGGAAAGTCCACGCTGCTGCGCACGTTCAATCGCATGTGCGACTTCGTGGAGACAGTCAAGACCGAGGGAACGATCGAGTTCGACGGGCAGGACATCTTCAAGATGGACGCCAACGCGCTCCGCGTGTACGTGGGCATGGTGTTCCAGCACCCCAACCCGTTCCCCATGAGCATTCGCGAAAACGTGCTCTACGGTGTGAAGCGCATGGGCCGCATGAGTCGTTCGGAGGAGGACGAGATCTTGGAGCGCTGCCTCACGCGCGCGGCGCTCTGGGACGAGGTCAAGGATAAGCTTGGCCAGAGCGGCCTTGGGCTTTCCGGCGGCCAGCAGCAGCGCCTGTGCATCGCCCGCGCGCTTGCCACCGACCCTTCGGTGCTCCTCATGGACGAGCCCACATCGGCGCTCGACCCCATCTCGACCTCGATGGTCGAGGAGCTCATGATGCAGCTCTCCGAGGACCATACCGTCGTGGTCGTGACGCACAACATGCAGCAGGCGGCGCGCGTTGCCGATAAAACCTGCTTCTTCTACCTGGGAGAACTCGTTGAGGCAGCGCCCACCAAGGAGCTCTTCTCCAACCCCAAGGAGAAGCTCACCAACGACTATCTGACGGGAAGGTTCAGCTAATGATTACTCGTTCCGAATTTCGGCATCAGCTTGAAGAGATCGACGAGACGCTCGGTCGCTTCAGCGAGAAGACGGCAAAGGATATTCGCGCGCTCTCCTTGGCGCTTGCCGGTGACGCCGACACGATTGACGAGGTGCTTGGCGGTGCCAAGTCCGAGCGTCGTCTGCGCACCGCCATCGAGGATGGCTGCCTGGACATCATGCTGCTCCAGCAGCCGATCGCCGGTGACCTGCGCTTTGTGAGCGGCTCGTTCCGCCTGGTCTCGGATCTCACTCACATTGACGAGATGAGCCGCGACGTGGCGTATCTGGCCAAGAGCCTGCCTGCCGAGGTTTCCGCCAAGCTCAAGGAGCACTTGGATTACGCGGCCGATCGCGTGGCGACGATGGTCGAGGAGGCCGTTGAGGCGTTCCGTACCACCGACGTGGATAAGGCCCGCGGCGTCTTTGCCATGGACGACGACATCGACGATGTGTACCTGGCTGCCGAGGGCGTGGTCATCGACCTCATCAAGGCGAGCGAGACCCGCGCCAAGTACCTGCCAGAGCTGCTCATGGTGGCTAAGTACTTCGAGCGCATGGGCGACGATGCCGTGCGCATCGCCGACTGGGCCGTCTTCCGCGCCACGGGCGCCCGTGAGATGACCAAGGGCGAATAGCTGCGGAGTGGTTCACAGACACCGGGTGTCTACGAACCAAGTGGGTTACAGAAAGCGGGTTTCTACGAGCCACGCATTTGCCTCCCCTTCGCGGGCCGGTAGCCGTTTGCGGTTGCCGGCCCGTTTGCTTTTGCGAAATGGGCTCGGCGAGATGGCGGGAGTGGCTTCAGCCGGCTTCTGCTATGCCGGGGGTGTCTACAGGCTCAGGCCAAGGCGCTTCTGAAGGATGAGGCACGCGCCGAGCTCTGGTTCGTGGAGCGGAGCGATGAGGCGGCAGCAGCGGGGGAGGGCAGCGCCCAGAGGCCCGAGGATGGCCTCGCCCGCCTTGAACGTGCCGCCGACATAGGTGACGGGGATGCTGCCCGCCGCCTGATTATCCGGCTCATCGAAGAGACCGCGCACGATGGCCGCGACCATCTCGGCCTCTTCCGCCGCTGCGCGCTCAAGGATGCGCTGCGCGCTTGCGTCGCCCGCCGCTGCGGCTTTGCTCACCAGGGGCGCAAGGGCCGAGATGCGCGAGCGGTTCGCCATGTGTTCCTGCGCGAAGGCGATGATATCGAAATCGTCGGCAAGCTCGAGCTCCTGTCGCACGAGGCTACGCATAGGCCCCGCCGGGTCGCGTCCGTCGCACTGGCGGGTGAACGCGCGCAGCAGCTCCTTGCCCAGCCAACCGCCGCTGCCTTCGTCTCCGAGCTCGTAGTCCCAGCCGCCGCAGCGCAGCGAGCGCTCGCCGTGTACGCCGTAGGCGATGGAGCCCGTGCCGGCGATGATCACGATGCCGTCGGCAAGGTTTAGCCCCGCTGCCCAAGCGCTTTCCACGTCGTTGACGAGCGCATAGGGGTGCGCACCGGCAACCTTGGCCACGATCTGTTCGATGCGCGCCGTCGACGTGGTTCCCTCTCCATACCCACACATACCGATGCCGATGCCGTACTGCTCGCCTAAAAGCCCGGCAGCCTCGGCACGGGCAATACCCTCAGCGAGGACAGCTTCCATGCCATCGAAGCCAGCCTGTGCGTAGTGGCTCGTTGGCAACTCGAAGCGGTCGAGTTGCGTTAGCGTCTCGTCATATGTGGCGAACGCCGTCTTGGTTCCGCCTGCGTCAATTCCGAGCCAGCGCATGGCATTCCTCCGGTCTTCGTGTTCTCACGCATATGATAAAACGAACCAGGTTTGTTTTATCAATTCTGATCGGTCGTGCGGTACAGCAAACCGGCCTTATTCTATCAGTTAGGAAAACTCCAGCTCAGAGCCTCCGCAACCATGGGTTGGTTAAAATGTCCGCCAAACATGGCTTCCGTCGCCAGCGCGCGGGGATGCAGACCGGGTTGACGTGGCGCATGGCGAAGAGCGGGCCAATGCGACGCGCGGCGCCAAGCGCGGTTGGCTGTATCGCGTTGATGAAGGACTTGATGCAGCGTCCGGCTGTCGCTTTGCCAAGGCAAGCAATGCTTTTAATACCCTCCCTGTTTCTCCAAGTTAGCCAAAAATGCGCTAAGTCGGTCTTTTTTCTTTTGGTTTGTGGGTGCGCTTTCATAAGTATGCTGGTACGGAGCCATGCGATAGGCTTCCTGCCAGCGCGGTTGCCAGATGGCACCGTCAAAACCCGAGACAAAAGACCGACTTAGCGCATTTTTGGATAAAAAATCGAAAGTAGGGGGTCTATTAATTGCTATGCACGCCCGATGCGGTCTCCAAGCGCCTGCGATCAGCGCGGTTTTAATAGCCCGCGCGTCCGGTGAATCAAGACCACTCGCACGACGGGCGGTTCCTTACGTCGTGAGCATCGCGCGGCACGATATTAAAAGCCGAAATACGGGCGGCGCACCGCCAGTGCATCGCGCAAGACACCACGGCCTCCATCATTAACAGTGTATGAATCGGGTGGCTTGCTCGCGCTCGAGGCAGGGAGCTGGTACCATTGACCCTCGCATGCCGGGCTGCGCGGTCTACGCAGGCTCGGCAATCTGTACGCACGCCGCCCGCTCCGGCACGGGGCGGCACAGATTATAAGGAGGACTCTGTGGCAGAGACCCAGACCACTGCTGGCGCACCAACCGGCGCCGCAACCGCTACGCCCGCTGCATCCGGCGTCCAGAACCCCGAGAACATCCATTCCATGCACACCCGCACCGCCGGCGAGCTTCGCGCCGAGAACATCGGCGAGGAGGTTACCCTCACCGGATGGGTGTGGCGTCGCCGCGACCACGGCGGCCTGATTTTCTGCGACCTGCGCGATCGCACCGGCATGACGCAGTGCACGTTCGACCCCGAGCACGCTCAAGGCAGCGCGTTCCACACCGCCGAGACCATGCGTCCGGAGTGGCCCATCCTGGTGCACGGCACCGTGATCGCCCGTGATGCCGAGACGGTCAACCCCAAGCTGCCCACCGGCGAGATCGAGGTGCTTGTCGACCATATCGAGGTGCTCGGTCGCTCCAAGACCCCGCCCTTCCAGATCGAGGATGGCATCGAGACCGCCGAGGACACGCGCCTGCGCTACCGCTACCTGGACCTTCGACGTCCGGAGATGACCGAGAAGCTCAAGCTGCGCTCGGATTTCACCTTCGCAATCCGTTCTGCGCTCCATAACCGCGCATTTACCGAGGTCGAGACCCCGGCGCTCTTCAAATCCACTCCCGAGGGCGCGCGCGACTTCATCGTTCCCAGCCGCCTGCAGCCGGGCAGCTTCTACGCCCTGCCGCAGAGTCCGCAGCTCCTCAAGCAGCTGCTCATGGTTGGTGGCGTTGAGCGTTACTACCAGGTGGCTAAGTGCTTCCGCGACGAGGACCTGCGCGCCGATCGCCAGCCCGAGTTCACGCAGGTGGACATCGAGATGAGCTTCGTTGACCAGGACGACGTCATGGGCGCGCTCGAAGACGTGCTTGCCGACGCGTTCGCCCAGGTTGGCGTCGAGATGCCCACGCCGCTCCGCCGTATCAACTACTGGGATGCCATGGACACCTACGGCTCCGACAAGCCGGACACGCGCTTCGGCATGCATCTCGTCGACCTCACCGATGTCTTCAAGGGCTCCAAGTTCAAGGTGTTCTCCGGCGCCGCCAACACCGAGGGCCACGTAGTCAAGGCCATCAACGCCAAGGGTGCCGGCACCTGGCCGCGCGCGCAGATCGATAAGCTCGCGAAGGTTGCCGAGTCCTTCGGCGCCAAGGGCCTGGCCTGGATCGCCTTCCGCGAGGACGGCTCCATGAACTCGCCCATCGTGAAGTTCTTCAGCGATGAGGAGATGGCCGAGCTCAAGAGCCGCTGCGACGTGGAGCCCGGTGACCTCGTGATGTTCGCTGCCGGCCCGCGTCTCGCTTCCGACGAGATCCTCGGCGGCATGCGCAGCCACATGGCCGATGCGCTGGGCATCGAGCGAGAGGGGCATGATTTCCTGTGGGTCGTGGACTTCCCGCTCTTCCACTGGGACGACGACGCCAAGCGCTACGAGGCCGAGCACCAGCCCTTCACCCTGCCGCATGTGGACCAGCTCGACCTGCTCGAGACCAATCCGCTTGCCATGGGCAGCTGCACGTACGACTTCGTGATGGACGGTTTCGAGGCGGGCGGCGGCGGCATGCGCATCCATGATGCCGAGCTGCAGCTTAAGATGCTCGAGTTCATGGGCTTTACGGAAGAGCGTGCGAAGGAGCAGTTCGGCTTCCTCATGGAGGCGCTCACCTTCGGCGCGCCCCCGATGGGCGGCTTCGCGCTCGGTCTCGACCGCGTGTGCATGCTGCTTGCGGGCAGCGATTCCATCCGCGACGTGATGGCCTTCCCCAAGACGAGCTCTGGCTCCGACCTCATGTCGGGCGCACCGAGTGCGGTGTCACTCGGCCAGCTCAAAGAGGTTTCGCTGCGCCTCATGTAATGACAAATGAGTCAAAACGGGACAGTCCCGTTTTGACCGCTTTGACAAAAAATGGGACAGTCCCATTTTGACTGCCCCGCAATAACATAAAGCATCTTTGTTGCACCTTGGCCCAGCCCCGCATCCAACGGCGGCTGGGCTGCTTGGTATTGTTACTATTGAGGAGCCCGATAGAAAGGCGAGGAGCATGGTCGAGTTCACGCATGTGGTGCAGGGTCGAGCGGGTCTGCACGCCCGTCCCGTGGCCGAAATCTGCTCTTTCGCCGGTTCCTACGACGGCAAGATCACCCTTGCGTTCTCCGGGCAAACGGTCTCGGCGACCGATGTCATGGGCGTCATGGGACTCGGTGCTCGTCAAGGGGATGAGCTATGCTTTTCGGTCGAGGGTCCCGACGAGCAGTCCACCGCCGACCGCCTTCGCGCCAAGCTCGAGTCTTGCCTCTAGCCACTGGCCAGGGCCGGTGTGGCCGAGCTGGCACGCTGCTATGACGGGGAGCTCGAGGTCTATGAGTATGCGGCGTTCCTGAATGGCCGCCTCATCTTCTCGGAACCCGAGGTCGTGGGCGATCGGCCTGCACATGGCTCGGTCTTTACGCTTGAGGGTTCGGCAATTGTGTCGGCTGTGAAAGCGGCGGAGGATCCGGAGAAGCCGGGTATCATCGTGCGCCTGTTCTGCGGAATGCATGAGGGGGATGCAACGGCAAAGCTCGTGTTCGCGGAGCCGGTGCACCGCGCATGCATCTGCGATTTGCGCGAGCGCGAAACGGAGGAACTTGCCGTGGACGGCGCTACGGTTGAGCTGCCCGTGCTCAAGCACTGCAAGTTCATCACGGTCTACGTGGAGTGATAAAACGAACCCGGTTCGTTTTATCACAAGATGCGCCAGGTGAGGCAACGCGACCGCACGCGCCGCCCCTTTCGGATGTCTTTTTGGAGACGCCTCGTTCTTGGCATACAATGGGGCGGCAGGGCGTTCACCTCGTGGCAAGGAGCTGTACCATGGAATCAATCATCGAGCTCGTACCGGTGTTCAAGGAGAAGATCTGGGGCGGGCGCAAGCTCGAGACCGAGTTTGGCTACGAGATTCCCGCCGGGCCCGTGGGCGAGTGCTGGGCAATCTCTGCACACCCGGCGGGCGACGACGAGATCGCCTCGGGCGAGTACGCCGGGAGGACGCTTTCGTGGTTGTGGGACGAGCACCGCGAGCTCTTCGGCAATTGCGAAGGCGACCGGTTCCCGCTGCTCGTCAAGATCATCGATGCGAAGGACGACCTCTCTATCCAGGTGCATCCCGATGACGATTACGCCGCCGAGCATGAGAACGGCTCGCTGGGCAAGAAGGAGTGCTGGTACGTGCTCTCCGCCGAGCCGGGCCAGACCATCGTTGTGGGTCAGCGCGCTCACTCGCGCGAGGAGTTCGCCCAGATGGTCGAAGAGGGGCGCTGGAGCGAGCTCTTGAACGAGATCCCCATCAAGGCGGGCGATTTCTTCCAGATCGACCCCGGCACGGTGCATGCCATCAAAGGCGGCACGGTGATTCTGGAATCTCAGCAGTCGAGCGATGTGACCTATCGCGTCTATGATTACGATCGCAAGCAGGACGATGGCACGCTGCGTCCTCTCCACATGCAGCAGGCGCTCGACGTCATCGATTTCGACTGCGCGCCGCTCACCTCGGGCGAGGTCGAGCTTTCGGGCCCCGTGACCACGCTCGAGCAGAACGAGTGCTACACTGTCGACCTCGTGCGCGTTGGCGAGGACGGGTGTCCTGCGGAGCTCGCCGTCGAGACGCCGCATCCCTTTACGTGCATCAGCGTGATCGAGGGGGAGGGCGTCGTGAACGGCCGGGAGGTCAAGAAGGGAACGCATCTGCTGGCCCTTTCCGCCTGCGATACGCTGGAGCTCTCCGGCACCATGCAGGTGGTGCTCTCCTACCTGTAGAGAGACAGTTGTGCCAGGTCAATCTGTCTCCGAGACAATCGTGCCGGGTTAATCTGTCTCATTTATCTATTCCACTCTTGTGTTTCGGCCCCGTCCGCGCCTCTGCGGGCGGGGTTTTGTTTACCGAGACGGCGAAGCAGAGAAGGAGACAGATTAACCCGGCACAACTGTCTCATGGGAAAAGTGTACCGATAGAAACTTTTTTGTTACCAATGGCTAATTTCATCTTCCCCTCGCGTGGCTGTCGTGGTAGTTTACTTAGGTGAACTGCTGCGCACCGCATGCTGCGGCAAAGGTGCGCACGGATCGTAAGACGGAAACGATGAAACGGGTGGTTTGACATGGGACAGGGGCCGCAGATGCCAGCGATGCCGCTATCGCTGGTCCACAGCGGAGACACTGTTACGGTCGCACGCGTGCGCGGCAACGAGAACATTAAGCACCATCTCGAGAACCTCGGCTTTGTCGAGGGCTCGGAGGTGCACGTGGTGAGCTCGAGCGGCAGCAACATCATCGTGACCATCAAGGGGGCGCGGTTCGGCCTCGATGCGAAGGTCGCCGCACATGTCATGACGGCATAGGCACGCCTCTGCGTGCTGCGCCCGCTTAAGGCGGGCCCGCGCGCGGTTGAGCCTTCCGCCGTTCGGAACGTGGAAAGGGGGATGCAATGAAAACGCTCGGAGATGTGCAGGTGGGTGGTTCGTCCACCATCGTGAAGCTTCATGGCGAGGGGGCGCTCCGCCGTCATCTCATGGACCTCGGCCTCATCAAGGGCACGCCGTTCACGGTGGTTAAGGTCGCGCCGCTCGGCGATCCGATCGAGATCACGGTTCGCGGCTATGAGCTCTCGATTCGCAAGGAAGAGGCGGCGATTGTCGAGGTGCAGTAACACGGCGATTGTCGAGGCACGTCGCGTGTCGCTCGCTCATAGTGGGCGAGGCATCGTGTCGCGTCTCGCATAGCTTCTGGTGCAGTGCACCTCTTTTTTTGAAGGTAGAGTTAGCGGAATCTAACAAATATCACTGTTCCGGTGGCATTTGTTAACCTCAGCATATTGACATCAGAAAACGCGGTTCTCAGGAATCAAATGGTTCGCTGTAGCCCGGGCCCAAGAACCAACCACGAGCCATCCAGGAGCCAGGCGGCGCAGAGTCCCGCGGAGTTCAGATTTCGGGGCGTTCGCCACAAACCGGTTCGGGGTGTTAGGGGCTAAGGATTGCTAGCTCGGTAACTTACCCAAGTTTCAAAGCCTATGGAAGAAGGATTACATGGCAGCTTCACAGCTCCATATCGCGTTGGCAGGTAACCCCAACTGCGGTAAGACCACATTGTTCAATCAGATCACGGGCCAGAACGGCTATGTGGGCAACTGGCCCGGCGTTACGGTCGAGAAGAAGGAGGCCAAGCTCTCCGCCGACAAGAGCGTGACCATCACCGACCTTCCCGGCATCTACTCGCTCAGCCCCTACAGCCCCGAGGAGCGCGTCTCGCGCGACTACCTCATGAGCGGCGAGCCCGATGTGGTCGTCCAGGTCGTTGATGCCACCAACCTCGAGCGCAACCTGTACCTCGCGCTCCAGGTTATCGAGACGGGCGTGCCCGTGGTCGTGGCGCTCAACATGGCCGACCTCGTGGAGAAGAACGGCGATAAGATTGATACCGAGGCGCTTTCCAAGAGCCTCGGGTGCCCGGTCGTCATGATTTCGGCGCTCAAGAACCGCGGACTCGACAACCTTATCGCCGAGGCCAAGCAGGCAGCGGGCAGCGCTTCCGGCAAGATGTCGCACAAGTTTGACTCTGCTATCGAAGACGTCCTCGACCACATCGAGGGCCAGCTCCCCGGCTCGGTGCCCGCGCACAAGCGCCGCTACTACGCGGTCAAGCTCTTCGAGCGCGACGCCGATGCAACCAAGCTCGTGAACCTCACCAAGGGCGCGAGCGACCGCGTGGAAGAGCTCATCGCTAAATGCGAGCAGGATTGCGACGACGATGCCGAGTCCATCATCACCGGCGAGCGCTATGCCGTGATCGCGCACATCATCGACGGCTGCCTCAAGAAGGCGCCCGCTCGCATGAGCACGTCCGAGAAGATTGACCGCATCGTCACCAACCGTATCCTCGGCCTGCCGATTTTCCTGCTCATCATGTATGTGGTCTATTATCTGGCCATCTCTACCTTCGGTACCGCGGGCACCGACTGGGTGAACGACAACCTCTTCGGTGAGGGCTTCGAGCTCTTTGGACAAAGCTTCCCGTCCGTACCCATGGTGGCCGAGGGCTGGCTCACCTCACTCGGCGCAAGCGATCTCGTGATCAGCCTGGTAAACGACGGCATCGTGGCTGGCGTGGGCGCGGTGCTCGGCTTCATCCCGCAGATGTTCGTCCTCTTCATCCTGCTTTCCTTCCTTGAGGATTGCGGCTACATGGCGCGCGTTGCGTTCGTTATGGACCGCGTGTTCCGTCGCTTCGGCCTCTCGGGCAAGAGCTTCATCCCCATGCTCGTCTCTACGGGCTGCGGCGTGCCGGGCGTGCTTGCCACGAAGACCATCGAGAACGAGAAGGACCGCCGCATGACGGTCATGACCACGACATTCATCCCCTGCGGCGCGAAGCTCCCCATCATCGCGCTCCTTATGGGTGCGCTCGTGGGAGATGCCGAGGCCACGTGGATCGCCCCGCTCTTCTACTTCCTGGGTGTCGTGGCTGTCATCGTCTCGGGCATCATGCTCAAGAAGACGAAGCTCTTCGCCGGCCGCCCCACGCCGTTCGTCATGGAGTTGCCGAGCTATCACTTCCCCTCGCTGAAGTCTTGGTGGCTGCATATCTGGGAGCGCGTGAGCGCATACGTCAAGAAGGCGTTCACGATCATCTTCGCCTCCACCATCGTGGTGTGGTTCCTGTCGAACTTCGGCGTTGCCTCTTGGGATGGTGGCACGGGCGCCTTCGGGTTCCTGCCCGCCATGGAGGGCGTGCCCGAGGAGTTCACCGACTACTCCGTGCTCGCCATGCTCGGCGGCGCCATCGCATGGATCTTCGCTCCGCTCGGCTTCAGCACGTGGCAGGCCACGGCTATGTCGATCACCGGTCTCGTGGCGAAGGAGAACGTGATCGCCACGGCGGCGTCGCTCCTGCACATCGCTGATGCCGGCGAGACCGATCCGGCGCTCTGGCAGGCCTTCGCTGCCATGTTCCCGAGCGCTGGCGCCATCGCCGCTTTCGGTGCGTTCAACCTGCTCTGCGCGCCGTGCTTCGCCGCCATGGGCACCATCCGCGCCCAGATGAACTCCGGCAAGTGGACCGCCATCGCGCTGGGCTACGAGTGCGCCTTCGCGTGGGTCGTGGGCCTCATCATCAACCAGCTCTATAACCTCATCGTGCTCGGTGAGTTTGGGCTGTGGACCGTCGTGGCCTTCGCATTCATCGCGCTCATCCTCTTCCAGCTCTTCCGGCCCATGCCTAAGGGAGCTATGGGCGAGGACGATGGCGTGGCTCCTGCTGCCACTGCTGCATAAGATGGGGCTCTTGCCCGTATAAGATTCGGTTGCTCGCCAGGGCGCCCGCACGGTGCCCTGGCCTTCAACTCGGAGCGGATTGCTCGGGGCGCCCATCCCCTCTGTTATCCAACAGTTTCCAGCCTCGATGGGATCCGCTCCGCGTTGGAGAAGCTATGCGTGCCCCATGCGTTTTGGCTGCATGGGGTACGATGATCGTATCGTAGGAGGTGAACGCGGTGCTTTCTTTGGCCGACATCATCGTGCTCGCATTGGTGGCCGTCGCGTTCGTGGCGGTGTGCGTGCGTGTGCGGCGCAAGGGGTCGTGTGCGGATTGCGCCTCGGCGGGCGTCTGCACGGGGCATTGCAGTTCGAGCACCAAGAAGAGCTGCCCGGCCATGAAGGGCGTCGACGCTGTGGCGCAGGAGCTCGAGCAAAGTGTAAAGTGACAAAACGAACCCGGTTCAATTTCTCATTCTAGGTTCGAGGCTCGAGTCGGTAAGTTTTTTAAGATCGGACGAGTAGACCGTGTTGTACGCAAAGCCGTTCCTGCGGTTTTATTGGCTTCAAAGGGCGGTCTACTCGGCACATCGCGAAAAACCTACCGACTCGAGCCTCGAACTTTTTGCTGTGCCTAACAATGAGAAAATGAACCGGGTTCGTTTTATCAAACCGGGCTCGCTGCACCATTTTGCGGGCACCGCCTATCGTGCCCCGGAAACGCTGCTGAAACAATCGTATGGCACAGTGAACGGGTACGTGCGTGTACTGTGTGAACCCCAGTATTAGGGAGGACACTGGCTCATGGATCAGCAGCAGAACATCGACTTCGTTCTTCGCACCGTCGAGGAGCGCGGCATCCGCTTTGTGCATCTCTGGTTTACCGATGTGCTCGGCAGGCTCAAGAGCTTCGCCATTAGCCCCGAAGACCTCGAGGTCGCCTTCGAGGAGGGCGTCGGCTTCGACGGCTCTGCCATCGAAGGATTCACCGCGCCCGAGGAGGCCGACATGCTCGCCTTCCCGGACCCCTCTACGTTCCAGGTGCTTCCCTGGCGTCCCTCGCACGACGGCGTGGCTCGCGTGTTCTGCGACATTCGCAAGCCCGACCGCACGTATTTCGAGGGCGATCCGCGCGAGTGCCTGCGTCGCATGTTCCGCAAGGCGGAGTCGTCCGGATACATCATGAACGTCGGCACGGAGCTCGAATACTATTACTTCCCCGACGACCACACGCCCGTTCCCATGGACGAGGTGGGCTACTTCGATCTCATGCCGTCTGATTCCGCGCGCGACCTGCGCCGTGACACCGTGCTCACCCTCGAGAAGATGAGCATCCCGGTCGAGTACACCTTCCATTCGTCGGGTAAGTCGCAGCACGGCATCTCGTTGCGCCATGCCGAGGCGCTCACTACCTCGGATGCCATCATGACGGCCAAGTACATCATCAAGCTCGAGGCCTATGCGTCCGATATCCATGCCTCGTTCATGCCCAAACCCATCGCGGGGGCGCCGTCGAGCGCCATGTTCCTCCACCAGTCGCTCTTCGATCGCCAGGGGAACAACGTCTTCTGGGGCGAGGACGACAACACGTACCATCTTTCCGATCTTGCCAAGCACTACATGGCGGGCATCCTTGCGCACGCGCAAGAGATCAGCGCCATCACCAACCCTACGGTTAACTCTTACAAGCGCCTCACCACGGGCGAGGGGAATACGCCCGAGTCCGCTACATGGGGGCTGCGCAACCGCTCTGCGATGATTCGCGTTCCCATCTATAAGCCGGGCAAGCAGCTCTCCACGCGTATCGAGCTGCGCTCCCCGGATCCGATGTCGAACCCCTATCTCGTGAACGCGGTGACGCTCGCCGCCGGCCTCGACGGTATCGAGCGAAAGCTGGAGCTTCCGCCCGAGGCCACGGCCGAAATGCTCAACCAGGGCCCCGAGGCGCTGGCTGCTACCGGCTATGCGCCCCTGCCGCGCAGTCTCGACGAGGCCCTCGATTACTTCGAGGACTCCCAGTTTATGAAGGACGCGCTCGGTGAGCATATCCACTCGTTCTTCCTCAAGAAGAAACGCGCCGAGTGGGCGAAGTTCACCTCGACGGTCACCGAGTGGGAGATCAAGCACTACTTCGCAAATTCCTAGCGAAGTTCGGGTGGCTGCGCGGTAACGACCTTGTGTCCGCCGTGCAGCTGAGCGTGCCGTCTGGCCGGTCAGTTGAAGGTTCCGGCAACGGGCACGGGCCGGCGGAGGCGCGCAGGGTCGCAGGAAGGGTTTTATGATCCCTCCTACGTGCGGAAATGCGCATCTGCGCTGCAAGTGGTAGGTGTTTTACGGTAAGATAAAGCAACGCGTTAGGAGGTGCTGCATGGCCGAGAAGTGCATTTTGTTTATGGCCAGGACAACGCGGTTCCACGAGTTTGCCCGGACCCTCACCCAATCGCTGGGTGTGGAGGTGAGCTTGGCGACTCCCGATTCTCCTAACGCGGCACACGATTTTGACCTGCTGATGCTCGATGGGGATGGCATTCGCAACGACCGCATCGACCAGATCGCGAAATGGCTCGAGGACCGCGGCGGCATCCCGATGCTCGTGATCGTAGACGACGAGACCCTTCCGTCGCTGCGCCTGCCCGCGCACTCCCGCTCCGACTTCATCTGCTCTTCGGCGAGCCCCGCGGAGCTCGAGGCACGTGCGCGTCGCCTTATGGGAGATGACGACTCCTTCAACCTCGACGACATTCTTCATATCGATAACCTCGTCATCAACCTCGCGACCTATCAGGTCTATCTCGATGACGAGCCCGTCGACCTCACGCTCATGGAGTACTCGCTGCTCTCGTTCTTGGCCACTCATCCTAACCGGGCCTATTCGCGCGAGGTGCTGCTGCATCGCGTGTGGGGCTTTGAGTACTGCGGCGGCACGCGTACCGTCGACGTGCACATCCGTCGCATTCGTTCGAAGGTGGGCCCGCAGATCGCCGCGCACATCACCACCGTCCGCGGTGTGGGTTACCTGTTCAAAGACTAGCGTGTGTTGGGGCCGGTTCGCGGCATGCGGCGGCGGTTGGCGTGCGATGGGCCGCGGCGGGCCGGTTCGCGGAGTGCTGCGGCGGGTCGGCTTGCCGGAGGCCGCGGCGGGCCGGCTTGCGGCGGGCTGTCGATAGGTCGGTTTCCGATAGCGCGATACCTTTCACGTGCCGTTACAATTAGTTAAAAATGACTGAAGCTCGCGTGTTGTCTCGTGCAAACGCGCGGGCTTGGGGTACAACGCTTGCTGAACAACGATTCTGTATGGAAGTTGAAAGGAAGCAGCTACGATGGATGAGAAGTATCCCCAGCGTCCCGAGGGGACCGCGGCGGGCGAGGGCACGGCGTCCTCACCGCGCATAGAGATTGAGCCCACGCCTCAGGCGCCGCAGGGAGCGGCTCCCGCGAGCGCGTCTTCTGCGCAGCCGACCGTGCCTCAGACGGGGAGCGCACAGGCTGGCTCTCCGCAGGCTGGCACCGCACAGACGGGCACCCATGCGGCCCCATCCGGTGCCTCGTGGGCAAACCCCTCTGGCACCGCGGGCCCGGCGCAGCCAACGCAGCAGTACGCTGCCCCGCAGGTGGCAGCCGGCGCAGGCGCGTCTGGCGCGGGCCGCGACCCCCGTTCGTCTCAGGCGCCCTCCGCGCCGGCCGAGACGATCACCCATACCGTGGTGAAGACGAAAACCAAGAAGCTCCCGGTCTTCGTCTCGTCGCTCGCCGGCCTGGTGGTTGGCGCGGTGCTTGTGATCGCGCTGGTCATGACCGGTGCGCTTCGCATCGGCAGCACCAACGTGGATGCGCCTGCACTTTCGGATAGCGGCTCGAACCAGACAATTCAGATCGATGCCGAGGATACGACGCTCGCCGAGGCGGTATCTGCCAAGGCGCTGCCCTCGGTGGTCTCCATCACGGCGGTGAACGAGGGTTCCGGCGAGGGTGGCATCGGGTCGGGCGTGATCCTCGATACCGATGGCAACATCCTCACGAACTACCATGTCATCGAAGGCGCGACGACCATCAACGTTTCAACGAACGATGGCGCGAGCTACGAAGCCGAGCTGGTGGGGCAGGACGAGTCGAGCGACCTTGCAGTCATCCGCCTGCAGGGCGCCGATGCAAGCTCGCTCACGCCCATCGAGATCGGCGACTCCGACAGCCTCACGGTTGGCGAGTGGGTCATGGCAATCGGTAGCCCGTTCGGCAACGAGCAGTCCGTCTCCACGGGCATCGTGAGCGCGCTCTACCGCTCGACCGCCATGCAGTCCACTTCCGGCACCACGATCTATGCGAACATGATCCAGACCGATGCCGCCATCAACCCCGGCAACTCGGGCGGCGCGCTCGTGAACGACAACGGCGAGCTCATCGGCATCAACTCGATGATTGAGTCCTACTCCGGCTCGAGCTCGGGCGTTGGGTTTGCCATTCCAGTGAACTACGCGATCAACATCGCTCAGCAGATCATCGATGGCGAGACCCCCGCGCACCCGTACATCGGCGTGACGGTGACCACGGTGAACGCGTACTCCGCGCGCCAGAACAACCTTGCGGTCAGCGAGGGCGCGTACGTGAACTCCGTGAACGCCGACAGCCCGTCCGAGGAGGCGGGGCTCCGTGAGGGTGATATCGTTACCGCGGTCGACGACACGCAGATTACCTCGGCCGACGGTCTCATCATCGCAGCGCGCGAGCATAGCATCGGCGATACGGTCACGCTAACCGTGGTGCGCGATGACGAGACCATCGAGGTTGATGTGACGCTTGGCTCCGATGCCGAGGTGCAGGCCGAGAGCCAGGACGGCACGACGGGGGAAGGCTCCGGTAACTCGCTCAGCGAAGAGGAGCTGCGTCAGTACCTCGAGGGGCTCATGTAATGCCAAATGAGGGTCAGTCCCTCATCAGGCATGGTAAACCGATAGGCCCGCTGCGGAGCGCATCCGCGGCGGGCCTTTTGACGTTTGGGCGTAGGCTGCGTGCGCCGCTCTCCATGTGAAATTGGGACAAAGAGCCTTTTGCGTGAGCGAGATGTTACGCTATGAAAGCGACCAATAGGTGATGGGAGAACTATGACAGAGCAGCAGAGCCTGTTTGATTTGAGCCGCGCATCGAATGAGGCGGCCGAGAGCCATGAGCCAACGCTGGAGCGCGCAGATGAGGAGCGCCGTGCGGCCGCAGCTCGGGCGGCGGAGCTCAACCACCAGTTGGAATACCATGCATATCGCTACTATGCCCTGGACGCTCCCGAGATTACGGATGCGGCGTTCGACAAGATGCTCGTGGAGCTCCAGCAGCTGGAGGCTGCGTATCCCGAGCTCGTGACGGCGCATTCCTACACGCAGCGCGTGGGCGGGTACGTGTCGCCGCAGTTCCAATCGGTCACGCACATGGCGCGCATGTATTCCATGGACGACGCCATGAACCTCGAAGAGCTCGATGAGTGGCTCGACCGCACGGAGGCGGCGCTCGGCGCGGGCCAAGCCACCTATACCTGCGAGCTCAAGATCGATGGCCTGGGCGTAGCCCTCACCTACGAAAACGGGCTCTTTGTGCGCGCGGCCACCCGTGGTGACGGCACGACGGGGGAGGACGTGACGCTCAACGTGCGCACCATCAAAGACGTTCCGGCGCGGCTTTCCGAAACGGCGCTCGCTCACATGGGGGCCGATGCTGCCACGGCCATCGAGGTGCGCGGCGAGGTATACATGCCCAAGGGGAGCTTTCTGCGCCTGAACGAAGAGGCGGATGCCGAGGGGCGCGACCCCTTCGCCAACCCGCGGAACGCCGCCGCGGGAAGCCTTCGCCAAAAGGATCCCAAGGTCACGGCCCGTCGCGACCTGGCTACCTTCCTGTATGCCGTTGCCGATACCGCCCCTTTGCACGTGACGTCGCAGCACGACTTCCTGAGCTGGCTGCGCGATGCCGGCTTCTCGGTGAACCCCAACGTTGCGCGCTGCACCACCCCCGCCGAAGTGCACGAGTTCTGCGCGCAGGCGCTCGCCCACCGCGCGGACCTCGACTACGACATCGACGGCGTGGTGGTGAAGGTCGACAGCTTCGCTCAGCAGGACGAGCTGGGCTTCACGGCGCGCGCCCCGCGCTGGGCCATCGCGTTCAAGTTCCCGCCCGAGGAGAAAGAGACGGTGCTGCGCGAGATTCGCATCCAGGTGGGCCGCACGGGCGTGCTCACGCCGGTCGCGGAGTTCGACCCGGTGGTGGTGGCCGGCTCCACCATCGCCCGCGCGACGCTCCACAACATCGACGAGATCCGTCGCAAGGACGTGCGCGAGGGCGACACCATCGTCGTCCATAAGGCTGGCGACGTGATCCCCGAGGTTGTGGGCCCGGTGCTCGCGAAGCGCCCCGAGGGCGCGCAGGAGTGGGATATGCCCGCGACGTGCCCCGCCTGCGGGAGCCCCGTGGTGCACGAGGAAGGCGAGGTCGCCTACCGTTGTGTGTCCATCGATTGCCCTGCGCAGACCAAGGAGCGCTTGGCGCACTGGGTGAGTCGCGGCTGCATGGATATCGACGGCGTGGGCGACGAGCTCATCGATAAGCTCATGGAGGCGGGCCTCGTGCGCGACGTGGCCGATTTCTACACGCTTACCGCCGACACCGTCGCCGCGATCGACACGGGCCGCACCTACCTTAAAGACGATAAGCGTCGCGGCGTGCGCGCGGGCGATTCCATCCCCGTGGGCGCGACCATTGCGGCCAAGGTCATCGATGAGCTCAACAAGTCGAAGCAGCAGCCGCTTTCGCGCGTGCTCTTCGCGCTGGGAATCAGGCACGTGGGCAAGAGCGTGGGCGAGGCCATTGCGCGGCGCTTCCTTACCCTCGATGCGCTCGTTGTGGCAAACGAAGAGGATATCGCGGCCATCGACGGCGTGGGGCCCAAGATTGCGGCGAGCGTGAAGCAGTTCTTCAGCGTGCCGGAGAACCTGGCGGTGCTCGAGCGCCTGCGCGTTGCCGGCCTTACGCTGGAAGAGGACCTTTCGGGCGAGGCGGCGCGCGCGGCGGAGGAAACCGGTGTTTCGGTTGACCTTGCGGAGGCGCAGCCGCTTGCGGGCTTGACCTTTGTGCTTACCGGTACGCTTGAGCGCCGGACACGCGACGAGGCCGGTGCAGCGCTCAAAGCGCTCGGCGCCAAGGTTACGGGATCGGTTTCGAAGAAGACGAGCTACGTGGTGGCAGGTCCCGGTGCGGGAAGCAAGCTCACCAAGGCCGAGAGCTTGGGCGTGCCCGTGCTCGACGAGGAACAGCTTGAGCGCGTGCTCGCTACGGGCACGTTGCCAGCAAAGTGATAAAACGAACCCGGTTCGTTTTATCACTTTGAGAAGGAGGTCGCAATGAGTATTGTCGAGCGGGCGCTTGAGCAGCACGCGGCGTGGCATGGAAAGATCGAGGTTGTAAGCCGTGCGGCGGTGGAGACGGCGGATGATCTTGCGGTTGCCTATACGCCGGGCGTTGCCGCGCCGTGCCTTGAGATTCAGCGCGACCCGGACCTCTCGTATACCTATACGCGTCGTGGGAACCTGGTCGCGGTGATTACCGACGGCTCGGCGGTGCTGGGCCTTGGCAACATCGGTCCGGTCGCGGGCATGCCCGTCATGGAGGGTAAGTGCGCGCTTTTCAAATCGTTTGCCGACATCGATGCCTTCCCGCTGTGCGTAGGCACGCAAGACGTGGACGAGCTCGTCGAGACCATTCGGCTCATATCCGGCAGCTTCGGCGGGATCAACCTCGAGGATATCTCGGCTCCGCGTTGCTTCGAGGTGGAACGGCGCCTCAAAGAGGTCTGCGATATTCCCATCTTCCACGATGACCAGCACGGCACCGCGATTGTGGCGAGCGCAGCGCTCATCAATGCGTGCCGCCTTACCGGGAGGGAGCTCGCAACGGCTCGCATCGTGTTCTCGGGCGCGGGCGCAGCGGGCATCTCCATCGCATCGCTCATGCTCGAGCTCGGCGCGCGCGACATCGTGCTTTGCGACGTTGACGGTGCGCTCTATGAGGGAAAGCCGGGCATGAATCCCGCACAGGAGCGCATTGCGGCGCAAACGAACCCACGTGGCGTTACGGGTTCGCTTGCCGACGCGCTTGCAGACGCGGATGTGTTCGCGGGCGTGAGCGTTGCCGGCGTGCTATCTCAAGACATGGTGCGAAGCATGGCTTCCCATCCCATCGTGTTCGCCCTCGCAAATCCCGTGCCCGAGATCATGCCCAACGAGGCCCGGGCCGCGGGTGCCGCTGTATGCGCATCCGGGCGCTCGGACTTCCCCAACCAGATCAACAACGTGCTCGTATTTCCCGGCGTGTTCCGCGGAGCGCTCGATGTGCGTGCCCGCGATATCAGCGACGGCATGATGGTTGCCGCGACGCATGCCATCGCCGGCATGGTGGGGGAAGATGAGCTGCGGGCCGACTATATCCTGCCTTCGGCGCTTGATAAGCGCGTCGTGCCCGTGGTTGCCGCCGCCGTGGCCGAAGCCGCCCGTGCGGAGGGGCTCGCCCGCGTTTAGCACGTCGTCGGTGACGGTGCGGTGAGCAGGCTTGCTTTCATTTCGCATCTGTGTACACAGGGGTTGTTGCTTGACAGTGGCTTTGCTCTGGATTATTACTTGACGCGTCAACAGTTGATATATCAAGTAATTAAGGGGATGGATTGGCGTGGAAGATCCCGATCTGTTTGAATTCCGTGCCTTGCTTTACCGCACGAGCCATGCACAGCGGCAGCTCATGCATCCATTCATGGCGAGCATCGGCCTTGGCACCGGGCAGCCCAGGCTGCTTTCATATCTTGAGGAAAACGGTCCGAGTTCGCCCCGCGACCTCGCTGAATACTATGAGCTCGACCCGGCGGGCGTCTCGCGCATGCTCGATGCGCTCAGCAAGAAGGGGCTTGTGGCCATAGCGCCCGCGGCCGATGACCGTCGCAGCAAGGTGGTCTCGCTCACGGCGGAAGGCAAGCGCGTCTCCCAATCGTGGGGTGCTGCGTGTCGCGAGGAGGCGGCGGCCATGTTGGAGGGCTTCACGCCCGAGGAGCGTGCCGCATTCGCGGATTACCTGGTTCGCGCGCATGCGAACCTGCGTGCCTACGGGCGGCAACTGGCAGGGGAGGAACCCCGTCCCGCCACGGAGCGGATAGATCCCATACCCGCGGGAGAGGAACCCCGGCCCGCTTCTGCTCTTAGCCAGCCCTCTGCTCCTGAGGAGGCACCCCATGCATGAGCTCCGCCGCATCGTCGGCTTCCTTGGTCCCTATCGCCGCGACGCGATCCTCGGCATGCTCCTGGTGGTCATTGAGAGCGCGTTCGAGATGGTCATTCCCATTCTCATGGCCGATATCATCGATGTGGGCGTGGCTACTCGCGACCTCGACTTCATATTCCGCCAGGGCGTGCTCATGCTCGCGTGCGCCGCTCTCTCGCTCATCACGGGCCAGCTCTACGCACGTCACGCCGCCCGCGCTACGTATGGCCTCGGCGCACGGCTTCGCGCCGCGGAGTACGAGCACGTGCAGGAGATGAGCTTCGCGAACCTCGATCACTTCGAGACCTCGTCGCTCATCACGCGCATGACCACCGACGTCACCGTGATTCAGAACGCGCTCAACGCGGGATTCCGGCCGATGGTGCGTGGGCCGGTGATGCTTGTTATCGGCTTCGGCCTGGCGTTTTATCTCAACATGCAGCTTGCGCTCGTGTTCGTGGGGGTCTCGCCGTTCATGATCGTGGCGCTTGCACTCATCGTGCGTCATGTAGGGCCCCTTTACGGCGTGCTGCAAACCACGGTGGATAAGCTCAACGACGTAGTTCAGGAGATGCTTACCGCCGTGCGTGCCGTGAAGGCATACGTGCGCGAGGACTACGAGTGCGCGCAATTTCGCGCGGTCAACGAGGGCTTGGCGCGCACGAGCGAGCAGACGTTCAAGTTCGCGGTGCTGAATATGCCCGTGCTGTACGTCTCGCTTTACACAGCGACGACGCTCATCATGTGGTTCGGCGGCCAGATGATCTTGGGCGGGGAGCTTCAAGTGGGCGAGCTGACCGGGTTCCTTTCATACGTCATGCAGATTTTGAACTCGTTCATCATGATCTCGAACGTGTTCCTGCTGCTCACGCGTTCGTTGGCGAGCATCCATCGCATTTGCGAGGTGCTGGATGAGCCGGTCGACCTCGTTTCGCCGGAGGCCCCCATCACCGAGGTGGCCGATGGGTCCGTGGAGTTTCGCGACGTGTCGTTCAAGTACCGTGCGGATGCTGCCGAGAACGCGCTTGAGCATGTGAACTTGAGCATACCCGCCGGCTCGACCGTCGGCGTGCTCGGTGGCACTGGTTCCGGCAAGACGACGCTCGTGCAGCTCATACCGCGGTTATACGATGCGAGCGAGGGCTCGGTGCTCGTAGGCGGGCGGGATGTGCGCAGCTATGACCTTGAGGCACTCCGCAACGCGGTTTCGATCGTGCTACAGAAGAACGTGCTGTTCAGCGGTACGGTTCGCGAGAACCTTTGCTGGGGGAATCCAAAGGCAACGACCGAAGAGCTGCTCGAGGCATGCCGCCGCGCCCGCGTGGACGAGTTCCTCGACCGGCTGCCTGGTGGGCTCGAGTACGACCTGGGACAGGGCGGCGTGAACGTTTCGGGCGGGCAGAAGCAGCGCCTCTGCATTGCTCGCGCCCTGCTCAAGCGGCCTCGCGTGCTCATCTTTGACGATTCGACCTCGGCTGTGGACACGGCGACCGATGCCGATATTCGCGCGAGCCTCGCTGCGCTTACCGGCGTGACGAAGATCATCATCGCGCAGCGCGTGAGCTCCGTTGCGGATGCGGACCAGATCGTCGTGCTCGACGATGGCCGCGTGCATGCTGTGGGCACCCATGCCGAACTCCTGGCGAGCGATAGTATCTACCAGGAAATCTACGCATCTCAAACGCATGGTCCAAAGGGGGGTCCAAATGGGGACGGGGTCAAAAGAGGCTATCAGGCCGCGCCCGGGAACGCCGGATGGGTCAAAACAAACCCGTCCCATAATGGATCAGAAGGGGGTGAGCGGTAATGGCTGCGCCTGGGAACAAGCCGCAGAACCTCATCGCAACGCTGCGTGAGCTCCTCGCGTATATGGGGCGCCATAAGCTGCTCTTTTTGGCGGTGGCGCTGCTGGTGAGCGTGTCGGCTATCGCCAACCTGCTCGGCACGTACATGATCCGGCCCGTGGTCGATAGCCTCGCGGGCGGCGCGTATGCGGACTTCGTGGCAGGCATCATCGCTACGGCCCTCATCTACGCTGCCGGTGTGGTGGCAGCGTTCGCGTATACGCAGGTTATGGTGCACGCTGCGCAAAAAGTGCTCGTGGACATCCGCCGCGATCTCTTTGCGCACCTGCAAAAGCTGCCGCTGAGCTACTTCGACACGCACAATCGCGGCGATATCATGAGCTACTTCACCAACGACGTGGACACCGTGGCCGAGGCTATGAACAACAGCTTCGCCATGGTCATCCAGAGCGCCATACAGATCGTGGGCACGCTTGCCATGATCTTCATCTTGAATTGGCAGCTCTCGCTCGTCGTGGTGGTGGGCTATGTCTGCATGTTCGCCTATATTCGCTATTCGACCAACAAGAGCCGCGGTTTCTATCAGCGGCAGCAGTCGGTGCTCGGCGAGCTCGACGGTTACATCGAGGAGATGGTCACGGGGCAGAAGGTCGTGAAGGTCTTCAACCATGAGGAGGCGAACCTCGCGGGGTTTCGCGATAAGAACGAGCGCCTGCGCGTGGCGGGCACAAGCGCCCAATCGTATGCCGCGTCGATGGTGCCGGCGGTGGTGTCCATCAGCTACGTGAATTATGCGATTGTCGCCGTGCTCGGCGGCTGGATGGCGCTTACCGGGCAGACCGATGTGGGCGTGCTCGCGAGCTATCTCGTGTTCGTGCGCCAGACGGCGCTGCCCATCAACCAGTTCACGCAGCAGTCGAACTTCCTGCTCTCGGCGCTTGCGGGCGCGGAGCGCGTGTTTGCCGCCATGCGCGTGGAGCCCGAGGTCGACGAGGGCAAGGTGACGCTCGTTGAGACGGGCGAGGACGCATGGGCTTGGAAGGTACCCGACGGCTATGGCATCGGTGTCTGGGGCGCGCTCGTTCCGGTGGCGGAACGCAATATGGCCGCGGACGGCACGGTGCTCATGACGGGCCTCATCCCGCTCCGTGGCGATGTGCGTTTCCATGCCGTGAACTTCGGCTATACCCCAGAGCACGAGGTGCTCCACGACATCAACCTCTTTGCCAAGCCCGGCCAGAAGATCGCGTTCGTGGGGTCTACAGGTGCCGGCAAGACCACCATCACCAACCTTATCAACCGCTTCTACGACGTGCAGCACGGCGAGATCACCTACGATGGGATCAACGTCAAGAACATCGCGAAGAGTGCGCTGCGCTCCTCGCTCGGCATCGTGCTGCAAGATACGCACCTGTTCACCGGCACGATTGCCGACAACATTCGCTTTGGCAAGCTCGACGCCACGGACGAAGAGGTGCGTGCTGCCGCGAAGATCGCCAACGCCGATAGCTTCATCCGGCGTTTGCCAGATGGATATAACACGATGGTGACCTCGGATGGGGCGAACCTGAGCCAGGGGCAGCGGCAGCTCCTGGCCATCGCGCGCGCGGCCGTGGCCGACCCGCCGGTTCTCATTTTGGACGAAGCGACGAGTTCCATCGACACGCGTACCGAAATGCTCATTGGGCGCGGCATGGATCAGCTCATGCGCGGGCGCACGACGTTCGTGATCGCCCACCGGCTCTCCACAGTGCGCGATGCCGACGCGATCATGGTGCTCGAGCAGGGGCGCGTTGTAGAGCGCGGCAGCCACGACGAGCTTATTGCCCAGCATGGGCGCTACTACCAGTTGTATACCGGCATGCTCGAGCTGAGCTAGCCCCTCGGTTGCGCGGGGCTCGCTCCTGCCACCCAGGGTGCGCATCCGTTGTGATAGAGTGGTGCCCATACTGGGGCCTCGGATGATGGGGGACGTGGCATGACACAAGGATTCGTCTACGAACCGTAGCGGGCGCGCCGCGTTCGTTCTCTGCTCGCACCATCGCTCGAATCCAAGGAGCCCCTATGCTCGACCGTATTCTTGCCGAGGCTCGCGCGCTCGCACCGGCGGCGCGCCGTCTCGTGCTCATGCGCTTTCTCATATACGTAGGTATTCAGTCCTGCTATTTCATCGGTGTGCTCGGCACGCTCACCTACAGCATGGACGGTGAGGTCGCTTCGACCGCCGTCGTGGTGGCGCTGCTCAACCTTTTCCAAATCGTAGGCTCGTTTGTCGGCGGAACGTATCTCGACGCGCGAGGCCCCCGGCTGCACTTCGCGTTGCTCGTCATCGTGATGCTTGCTGTTGACGCGTTTTGCATCGTGTTTGGCGGCGATATGTCCGCACTCACCTTTGGCGCGGCATGCTTGGGGTTTAGCCTGGGCTTTTTCGAGCCGGTGTCTCGCTCGTACCCGGCCTACCTTACGGCAGACGCCATCGAGCTCAAACGCATTAACTCGGCGCTCTCCATCGTGTCGAATATTGGCGTGGTGGTGGGGCCACTTATCGGCGGAACAATCGCCTCGGTGGCGCCAACGCGAGCGGTCTTCGCTTTCATGGGCGCATGCGTGGTGCTCGCTGTGATTCCGGCAGCGGGGTTCCGCCCGGTAATCGGTGTCCGCGCTGAAGGGGGCGGGCAAGATGCAGGGCCGGCAGCGGAGCTGGCGGAGGGCTCTGCCGGCGCTGGAGCAGATTGCTGCGCAGCAGGTTCGAGCGGGCGCCCCGCCGGCTCGCGCTCGTCGCTTATCGAGGGCATCCGCGCCGTTTTCTCCAACGCAGCGCTCTCCTTCCTCTTTTGGGCGGGCTTTCTCTCGTATCTGGGCTATGGCGCGCTCGACCCGCTCGAATCGCTCTACTACCGCGACGTCCTTCAGGTGGGCGTTGCGTGGATGGGTTGGCTCTCTGCCGCGTCTGGCGTGGGCGCGGTGGCGGGCGCGCTGCTCGTGCTGCGCATTCCGGTGCGCCGCGTGACCGTGCGGACGCTCCTTGTCCTGCTTTGCGGCATGGGAATCGGTTGCTTGGTGTATGTGGGCACGCCGTACGTGCTGGTCGCTCTTGTGGGGCAGGTGCTTTTGGGGCTTGCCTTCGGCATGATCGTTCCGTTGCAGAACACGCTGGTACAGATGCACGCCGAAGTTGAGGTGATTGGCCGCGCGAATTCCATGATGACGTTCGGCGCCAGTGCGGGTGGCGTTATTCCGCTGCTCATGTCGCCTTGGCTTGCCGCGATGCTCGGGGTCCAGGGGACGCTTTTGCTGGCGAGCGTGCTCGTCGCGTCGTTCCCGGTCCTTGTGCTTGTATTCGGCCACCAGCGCATCGCGCGAATCGATGCCGAGGTGCATCCGGCAGCGTAAAGGCTGCCTGCGCGCTTCCCGGCGATGCCAGGCGCCCGTCGTGGCAAAGCGCCCGGCTGGCTGACAAGCCTCCGTCGCGGCAAAGCGCCTGCGAGCCGTCAGGTGCTCCATGCGCCCCGGGACCCCGGCGCGCCCCGTCAGGCTGCCAAGTTCCCCGAACCCCGGCGGGTGTCTCGGTGAGCTGGTGAGATTCCCGTTGATTGGGTACACTGGGAGGAACGGGGCACTGAGGCCCCAGTTGATCGGAGGAATCATGAACGAAGTCGAGCGCTACGGGCAGCAGCCTTTCGATGGTCCCATCTATCGGGAGGGACCGGCGCCCAAGCTCATCTCTCGCCGCCTATATAATGTCCTGCTCACCGGATTCGTGCTCTTATCGTTTGTCATCATGGCGGCGTGCTCGTACATCACGGGCACGTATGAGTTCATGCTGTTCATGCTGAGGAACCCGTTTGCCCTCACCATCGGCATGCTCGTGGGCAGCATCGCAGGCTGCATCGTGATGAGCATCGGGCGTAGTAAGGAAAGCCTCCCCATGGGCCTTATCGGCTATGCCCTCTTCACGCTGACGTTTGGGTTCTCCACCTCGCTGATTCTGGGCATGTACGACATGCAGACCATCTCGCTCGCGTTTTCGGCGACGGCGGGCATCATGATCGTGTTCGGTGCTGCGGGCATTATGTTCCCGCAATTTTTCCAGCGTATTCAGGGCGTGCTCATCACAGCGCTGATCGCATTGTTCGTTGTCCAGCTTATCTTGATGTTCCTGGGCGTGGGCCAGACGTTCATCGACCTTGCTGTCATCGTGATATTCTGCGGGTTCATCGGCTACGACGTGTTCCGCGCATCGACGGCGGTCCCCACGGTTTCGAATGCTCTGTGGTACGCCATCGACCTCTACCTGGACATTCTTAACGTGTTCATTCGCCTGCTCTCGCTCTTTGGCCGCAGGGATTAGACTTCTCGCCCCTCACGTGTCTTTGTAGTCTTTGCGAGAGAGCGCAATTTCAACTTTTGGGCACTTCGCGCCGCGCACCCGGAGTATCCAGGTGTGCGGCGCTTCTTCTAGCTGGGGTTTTTCTAAGCGACGACTGCCTTATACATGGCAGGTCTTCCTTCAAGTGCCCAAAAGTTGAAACCCGAGTTTGCCCTTGCCTTAGAGCTGACTCCAAGTCTTAGGATAAAGGCAGCAGATGGCTTGAGCGCCGTCTAACGCGGCGCCGATAGGAGCTGATAGCAATGGCAAAGACGCTGGTAGCCTACTTTTCGTGTAGCGGCGTGACGCGTCGCGTGGCGCAGCAGATCGCGTCCGTGACGGGCGGCGATCTGTTTGAGATAGCGCCCGAGGTGCCTTATACACGGGCGGACCTCGATTGGACGAACAAACAGAGCCGCAGTTCCATCGAGATGAACGACCCTGCGTGCCGCCCGGCCATCGCGGGCACCGTCGATGATATGGGCTCATATTCCACGGTATTCGTTGGCTTTCCCATCTGGTGGTACCGTGAGCCTTCGATCATCGATACCTTCCTCGAGGCATACGATTTCTCGAACGCGACTATCGTGCCGTTTTGTACGTCGGGCGGCAGTGGTACAGGGTCGATCGACGAGCGCTTCCGCGGCGTGTGCGCGACGGCCGCGGGCTTTCGCCCGGCGCGTCTGCTCAATGGCGCTGGCCAGACTGAAGTCGAGCGTTGGGTCGAGGGACTATAGATTCGACGCAAATCCATCTGCGTGCGCCGGCAGTTAGGTGCGAAATTAGGACAGAGGTATTTTTGCATCACAAGCCTGCCAGCGCGACAATGATGCCGGGTACATCTGTTGCATCTCAATAATTGTCGTAAGAATTATTGATTTCATGCTTCGGTTTTCTATAAATAGTACGATGATTTTTGCCAACAAGAGCCAGGGGCTCGGGAGGGACCTGGTTCGCAGCGAGAATCGTGACAGTTGTACCCGGTACATCTGTCATTTCTAGGGTGATGAACGATGGCGATCACGGTGAATTTGTATTACACGGCAATGCGGGCGCGGCGCGCGCATTTGCCGAGGAGATGGAGTCGTCGGGCACGGCCGATCGCATCCGCGCAGAGGAAGGCAACGTTGGCTACCAGTACTTTCAGCCGCTCGATGATCCCGAGACCATCATGCTCGTCGACAGCTGGCGCGACCAGGCTGCACTCGATGCCCACCATGCTTCGCCCATGATGGCGACCATTGCCGAGCTGCGCGAGAAGTACGACCTGCATATGCGCGTCGAGCGTTTCGTGACTGATGCCGCCGGCGTGCCCTCGCAGGATGCAGCGTTCATTCGCGCGTAATGCGAGGTTCGCCGGCTCCGCTCTGAAAAAACGGCGGCGGGCAGCCAGCTTCCCTCTTCAGGAGAAACCTGCATGCCGATTTACGCAATAAGAGGGCGAAAAATGGCTCTTATTGCGTAATTCGGCATGCAAGTTGAAATATGAGGCGCGGGCAAGCCGACGGCCTGCGCATGCGACGTTGTGCGCAAGCGATATCGAGAACTGAGCGAGCATCCAGACTGCCCATGCAGGCTTTTCCATTTGCTGGACGAATATGCCGAAGATGAATCGCAGACACCCGGTGTCTGCGATTCACCCTGCGGACCAGGAACCCGGTTCCAGCGGGCTGTGGGGCCATCGTTATTCAGCTAGGAAATCCACCGCGTACTGGGCGGCGAGCATGGCCCCCTTCACGAGCACGCTCTCGTCCACCCGGTAAAAGCAGGAGTGCTGGGCAAAGGTGGCGCCCAGGGCAGGGTTGCGCGTGCCCACGAAGGCGAGCACGCCGGGCACGCGGCGCAGGACTTCAGAAAAATCCTCGCCGGAAAGCGTGCCCCGGTAGCATCCTACGGCCTCGGGGCCCAGCACGCGCTCAATCGCGCGCCGACACCGTGCGGACGCCGCCCCGTCGTTCACCACCGCACCATGCGCGACGGTGTAGTCGGTAAGCTCCGCTTCCGCTCCCAGCGCCGCAGCGGTATGCTGCGCGATACGCGCGATGAGCTTCGGCATCGCCTCGTGCGCCGTGTCGCTGTAGGTGCGCACGGTGCCGGTGAGGTAAGCAGTCCCGGCGATGACGTTGCGCGCCGTTCCACCATGGAGCTCGCCTACCGTCACCACGGCGGGCTCATAGGGGCTGAGATCGCGGCTTACGATGGTTTGCAGGTTGTTCACGATCTCGGCGGCGGCTACGATGGCATCGGCTCCGCGCTGCGGCATGGCACCGTGGCACGACGTCCCGCGCACGTCGACGCGGAACCAATCGGTGTTTGCCATGCGCGGCCCTGCTTCGCATGAGATGGTCCCCGCGTCCACCTCGCTCCAAATGTGCGCTGCGTAGGCGCCGTCTACCCCATCGAGCACGCCGGCGTCGATCATCATGCGCGCTCCTTGGCCGTTTTCCTCGGAGGGCTGGAATACCGCGCGCACCTCGCCGTGGAGCGCGTCGGTCATTTGCGCGAGTACGCGGAGCGCTCCGAGCTGCATGGCGATGTGGCAGTCGTGCCCGCAGGCGTGCATGACCCCCGCGCGCTCGCTGGCGAAGGGAATGCCGGTGCGCTCGGTGACGGCGAGGGCGTCGATATCGGCCCGAATGAGAAGGCGCCGCCGCGGCGAGCCGTCCTCCCGGTAGGCGTCGGGCGCAGTGCCGGCAAGCGTGGCGACGAGGCCTGTGTCAAGCGGGCGTTCGTAGGGGATGCGCATGGCGTCGAGCTCGCGGGCAATCGCCTTGGTGGTGCCCACCTCCTGCAGGCTCAGCTCAGGATGCTGGTGGAAATAGCGGCGCTGCGCGATGACGTACGGCTCTGCCGCGCGCCCGAGCTCCTGGATGCGCGCGGTCGCCCCGAGCTCCTGGATGCGCGCGGTCGCATAGGCCGTTCCCTGCGCTTGCGATTCCGATGCCGTTCGTGCTTGTTCGCCTGCCATGCGCCCTCCTGCTTCCGGTGGCGTTCGCGCCATCGGCTATACTCGTAGCCGTGAACAATCTTACGCTTTATCGGCAGGTGTTGGGCCATATGAATGGGGGCTTCTATGGCTGGGGAAGAAACGGGAGCCAAGAAGATCGAGGTTCGTTCCCTCGTGCTGTCCGCGGGCGGCGTCGATGTTGCGGCGGTGCGCGCGCTCATGGCGCGGGATGTGCCCTCGGGGTATAGAGCACAGACAGCCGATGAGATATTTGATGACTACTGGCGTTGGTTCAGACGGTTCCGCCTCATGGAGATCGTCGGCGTGCTGGGGCTTGCCGCCGTCGCCCTCATTGCAGGGATGCTCGGCTATATGGTGTGGTATTTCGTATTGCTCGGCCTGGCCATTCTTTCCGCGGTCCTCTTCCGGAGCGTGGTGGGCCAGCGCGAGCGCAGCATCACGGAAATCATCACGCAAGATTGCGACAGTGCTAAGTGGCGCCGGTTCATGGAGCTTTACGACGAGCGCAACCGCCGGGGGTTCGTGCGGCGGAGGATCGCGTGCAATATCGCAGCGGCAGATTACGCCGACGGCAGGTATGCCGATGCGATCCGGCGTCTGGCGTCCATTTCGGTTGGCGAGAGAAGCGCCTTGCGGGCGACGATCTTAAACACGCGCGCGCTCAGCTTGTACTGGCTGGGAGACCAGGAGGCCGCCGAACAGGCGCTCCGGTCTGCGCAGGAGTTCCGCGACCGCTTTGCACGGAGCCGGGCGGCAAAGGCGGTTGCCGCTTCGGTCTGCGAGAGCGTGGAGCAGAGGCTGCGTCCGGTCGAGACATGGGACGCATCCGATCTTGCGCTCATCGTTCGTCGCCTTGAAGGGGCCCAGGCCCACAACGAACGCGCGAGCTGGTGCTTGCGCCTGGCCGAGTATGAGCTGGCGCACGGTGACACCGAGGTTGCGCACCAGCTTCTCGACGAAAAGGTGCTTTCGCCCATGACGCCCGCCATGCGGCGATCTCGGGACGAGCTGCTGCATGATGTTGAAGCGCGCATGCAGGGGAGGTAGGGGCCTTATGCAGATGCACGGGGCGCGGATGGTGTGCGGATAGCGCGCAGCCCGTAGCCCGTAGCCGGTGCTGGGTAGGCGCTCAAGAAATCTAAGTGTCAATTGATAAGATTTTTTGACTTCGAGTTGTATAAGTTCTCAGAGCTGGGTACTATTCTCTGCGTACGTAAAGGACATGGTGCTGCGGAGGCTAGGTGCTCCGCGCAACCGCTGAAGGAGGAACCTTCTATGAGTCTTAAGCCGCTTGGTGATCGCGTCCTGATTAAGCCCGAGGCTGCTGAGCAGAAGACCGCGTCCGGTCTCTACATCGCCAGCAACGCGCAGGAGAAGCCGCAGCGCGGCGAGGTCGTCGCGGTGGGCGAGGGCAAGCTCAACGACAACGGCGAGCGTCTCCCCATGGATGTCAAGCCCGGTGACAAGGTCATCTATGGCAAGTTCGGTGGCAACGAGGTCAAGATCGACGGCGAGGATTACCTCCTCATGCGCGTTGACGATATCTACGCGATCGTCGAGTAGCCCTGCCGGCATGGCTTAGCCATTCATTAGGTACTACATCTTAGGTAACGGAGGATACACAAGATGGCAAAGGATATTACGTTCGATACCGCGGCGCGCACCAAGCTCGCCAAGGGCGTTAACAAGCTCGCTGACGCCGTGACCGTCACCATGGGCCCCAAGGGCCGCTACGTGGCGCTCCAGCGCTCCTTCGGTGCGCCGACCATCACCAACGACGGCGTTTCCGTCGCCAAGGAGATCGAGCTCGAGGACCCCATCGAGAACATGGGCGCTCAGCTGGTGAAGGAGGTCGCCACCAAGACCAACGACACCGTGGGTGACGGCACCACCACCGCGACCCTGCTCGCTCAGGCCATCGTGAACGACGGCCTGCGCAACGTGGCCGCCGGCGCCAACCCGCTGGCCATTCGCCGCGGCATCGAGAAGGCCGTGAACGCCGCGGTCGACGAGATGAAGAAGCAGGCCCAGCCGGTCGAGACCAAGGAGCAGATTGCCTCCGTGGGCACCATCTCCGCTGGCGACCCCAACGTTGGCGCGAAGATCTCCGACGCCATGGACGTCGTGGGCAAGGACGGCGTCATCACCGTCGAGGACGGCCAGACCTTCGACATCCAGATCGACACCGTCGAGGGCATGCAGTTCGACAAGGGCTACGTCTCCGCCTACTTCGTCACCGATAACGATCGTATGGAGGCCACGCTCAAGGATCCTTACATCCTCATGACCGACCAGAAGATCTCTAACGTGCAGGACATCATGCCCGTGCTCGAGGCTGTGAGCCGCGCCGGCAAGAGCCTGCTCATCATCGCCGAGGACATCGAGGGCGAGGCCCTGCCGACCCTCGTGCTCAACAAGGTCCGCGGCGCGCTCTCCGTCGTTGCCGTGAAGGCTCCGGGCTACGGTGACCGTCGTAAGCGCATGCTCGAGGACATCGCCGCGCTCACCGGCGGCCAGGTTGCGCTCGACGAGCTCGGCATCAAGGTTGCCGACATCACCGCCGATATGCTCGGTACCGCGAAGTCCGTCACGGTGACCAAGGACAACACCACCATCGTTGATGGCGGCGGCTCCAAGGAGGCCATCGAGGCCCGTGTTGCCCAGATCAAGGGCGAGCTCGAGCACACCGATTCCGACTTCGACCGCGAGAAGCTCCAGGAGCGCCTCGCTAAGCTCTCCGGCGGCGTGGCCGTCATCAAGGTGGGCGCTGCCACCGAGACCGAGCTCAAGGAGATCAAGCACCGCGTCGAGGACGCCCTGCAGGCGACTCGTGCCGCCGTCGAGGAGGGCATCGTTGCTGGTGGCGGTGTGGCCTTCATGGACGCTGCTCCTGCACTCGATTCGATTGAGGTCGAGGATCCCGAGGAGAAGATCGGTGTCGACATCGTCAAGAAGGCGCTGACCGCCCCCGTGGCGACCATCGCTCAGAACGCTGGCTTCGAGGGCGCCGTCGTGGTCGACAAGGTTGCTTCCCTGCCCGCGGGCGAGGGCCTCAACTCCTACAACGGCGAGTGGGGCAACATGATTGAGATGGGCGTGCTCGACCCGGTCAAGGTTACCCGCACCACGCTGCAGAACGCCGCGTCCGTTGCCTCCCTCATCCTCATCACCGAGGCTACGGTGACCGATGTTCCGAAGAACACCGCGCTTGAGGATGCCATTGCTGCTGCGACCGCTGGCGCTCAGGGTGGCGGAATGTACTAATCGCGAGTCCTAGACTCCCACCGGAAGGCCCCGGAAGGTTCCTTCGCGCGTGGTCATCGCCGCTCGGCAGAGCCGAGCGGCTGCGGGAAACGCGCTCAGGAATCCTTCCGGGGCCTTCCTGCGTTTACGGGCTCGCGGGGGGGATGTAGGGGATGAGAGGGGCTTGGGGGCCTCGCGCTGCGCGCATCGGCCCGTGCGGCGGGCACGGGGATGGGCGGGTGGGGAGCTCTGCCGGGGGCCTCGCGCTGCGCGCATCGGCCCGTGCGGCGGGCGCTCTTCCTACAGCTCCTCTGCTAGGTAGCCACCCATGAGGTAGCCCATGACGCTTGCCATCATGAGGCCGCGCGTCCACCCGCTTGAGTCGCCCAGGCAGTGCAGGCCGCGCACATTGGTGGCGAAGCGCTCGTCCATGCGAACGCGGTTGCTGTAGAACTTGAGCTCTGGAGCGTAGAGCAGCGTCTCGGCTGAGGCGAAGCCGGGGATGGCCTGGTCGACGGCGAGCATGAAGTTCACGATTGAGGTCATGGTGCGGTAGGGCAGCGCGCTTGTGATATCGCCCGCCACGGCGTCCACGAGGGTGGGCTTGATGTTCGAGCGCGAGAGCTCCTTTTGCCAGGTGCGCTTGCCGTCTAGGATGTCGCCAAAGCGTTGGACGAGGATGTGTCCGTCTCCGAGCATGTTGCAGAGGCGTCCAACATTTTGGGCGTATGCGATGGGCTGGTTGAACGGCTCGCGGAAATTGTGCGTCACGAGCACGGCTAGGTTGGTGTTCTCGCTCTTGCGCTCTTTGTACGAATGGCCGTTCACCACCGCCAGGCCGCCGTCATAGTTCTCCTGGCTTACAAAGCCGCCGGGGTTTTGGCAGAACGTGCGCACCTTGTTGCGGAAGGGGTTGGGATAGCCGATAAGCTTGCTCTCGTAGAGCACGTCGTTCACGCGCTCCATCACCTCATTGCGCACCTCGACGCGTACACCCATATCAACGGCGCCCGGAACATGGTCGATGCCGTGCTCGGAGCAAAGGTGCTCGAGCCAATCCGCTCCGCGGCGGCCCGTTGCCACGATGACGCGCTCGGCGTCAATGCGCAGCGCCCCCTCGGGTCCTTCGGCGACGACGCCTCGGCACGCGCCATCCTCAATGATGAGATCGCGGCAGTCGGTGTTGAACACGATCTCTACGCCTCGGTCAATGAGGTCCCGCTCGATTCGTCCATAGATTTCCTGGGCTTTCTCGGTTCCGAGGTGACGGATGGGGCAGTCGACGAGTTTAAGTCCGGCTTGGATCGCTCGCAGGCGAATCTTACGTACAGATTCCGGCGCATCGACCCCCTCGACGTGCTCATCGGCACCAAACGCAAGATAGATGCCATCGACTTCGTTGATGGTCTTTTGGGCAAGGTCGCACCCAATGAGCTCAGGAAGATCGCCGCCCACCTCGTGCGAGAGAGACAGCTTTCCATCCGAGAATGCGCCGGCCCCAGAAAACCCCGTGGTTATGCGGCACGGGCTGCACTGAACGCAGCGGCCTGCACGCGCTTTGGGGCATGAGCGCTTTTCGATGGGCAGGCCCTTCTCAACCATGACGATGTGAAGCTGCGGGCGCTCGCGTATGAGCCTGAGCGCCGTGAAGATGCCCGAAGGCCCAGCTCCAACGATGGCTACATCTGCTTGCATGGCAATCCTTCCTGTGCGTTTCGTTTTGCCAGTGTGATACTCTAACGTTGCCGCCGGCTCGCCACAAGGGCGCCCGTACTTCCCGCCGAGCAGGTGTGCCAAATAAAAATGCAGGTAAAGGCCATTCTTATATACACATTGCCACGAACGCGGCATTGCCTGTGATGGAGTCGGGGACGTGCGCCCGTAGGATGAAGCTGTCGAAGGGGGGCTAGTGAAGGCGATCGAACTCGTAACATATCTGAATGAGCGCGCGGCTGCATCGATTGATGAGCTGACGTCCGAGTTCGAGGTGAGCGCTCGCACGGTGCGCCTGCACATTCAACGCACCAACGATATGCTCGAAGGCCTTGCCCACATCTCCTACGCGCGCAAGCAGGGTGGCTATGTGCTCTCTGTAATCAACGAAGAGGGCTTCAGCGAATGGTTGGACCGCATGCGCCGCTTCGGCGACCTCGACGGCAGCGCCTCAGAGAAGCGCACCACCTATCTCATCAATGATTTGCTCATGCGCGACGATTGGGTGACCGTTGCGAGCATGGCCCAGGTTCTCTACGTGTCGCCTCAGAGCATTTCGAAGGACCTGAAAGCTGTGGAGGCAAAGCTCGGCGAGTACGACCTGGCGCTTGAGAAGCGTCCGCGCTACGGCGTGCGCGTTCGAGGCTCCGAGCTCAACCGTCGCCTCTGCCTTGCAAGTATCGCAACGGAAGGCGTGATTGGCTCGAATCCGTTCGGCGATGAAACGGTTCCCCAGCTGGTGAAGACCATCGCCGGTTGCATCGAACGGGCGCTCGAGGAGCATCCGGTCTACATGAGCATGCTCGCCTTCCAGAATCTCGTAGTGCATCTTATGGTTGCGTTCTATCGCATCAAAGAGGATTGCCTGATCCTTCTCGACGACGAGACGCTCGATCGCATTCGCCTCACGCCCGAGTTTGCCGCAGCCAGAAGCGTTGCCAAACAGCTCGATGGGGCCTTTGGCATCACCCTGCCCGAATCGGAGGTCGCCTACATCGCCATTCACCTCGCGGGAAAGAAGAGCATCATTCCCGAGGAGAGCGCCGCTGCCGGTGCTTCTTCTGCCGGGGGAGGCCATGCGGGCGCCGAGGGCTCCCATGATGGCGCGAGGGGTGCTGCGCCCCACGACGCTCGCGGGGTCATCATTCCCGATGAGGTGTGGAACGTGGTCACCGAGATGCTCGACCGCGTGTGGGAGCTCTTCCATTTCGATTTTCGCGACGATCTTGAGCTGCGCATGAACCTTGCTCGGCACATCGTTCCCTTGGTTACGCGCCTGCGCTTCAATATGAGCATCGATAACCCGCTGCTTTCGGATATCAAGACGAGGTTCCCGCTCGCCTTCGCGATGGCGCTCGATGCTGCCGACGTGCTCGGTAGGCATTACGGCACCACACTCTCTCAGGCGGAGACGGGCTATATCGCCCTTGCGTTCGCGCTTGCCCTTGACCGCTTGCGTGAGGAGGGGCCGCGCCGCAACGTTGTGGTGGTGTGCGCTTCGGGGCTCGGGACTTCTCGGCTGCTCGAACATGCGATCAGGAGACAGTTCGGCGATCGCATCGATAAGGTGGTGCCCTGCGACGCCCTGCATGTCGAGGCGATGGACTTCACCGGCTTCGACTACATCTTCACGACGGTCCCTCTCGAGGGTGAGTTCCCGATTCCCGTGCAGGAGATCCACTCATTCCTGAACGAGGTTGACGTGCGGCAGATTAACGAGCTGCTTCGCGCTTCGGCAGATATGGGTGCGGGGCTCTTCGACCCGGCCTGGTTCGACCCCCATCTCGATGCGGAGACGCCCCATGAGGCTATCTGCGGCCTCGCCGAGCTCATGGTCGAGCGCGCGGGGGCACCCGCCGAGCTCGTGGAGCTCGCATTGGAGCGCGAGAGCGCCGCATCAACCGCTTTCGGTAGCGGTCTAGCGCTCCCTCATCCCATACGCTCCCTGCCCGGACCCACGAAGGTGTGCGCAGGCATTCCCAACCGCCCCATCCGTTGGGGTGACAAGGATGTTGAGCTGGTGCTGCTTGTAGCGATCGGCGACGACGGCCGCAACGCGCTGGATTGGTTCTTCTCGCGTATGGCTGAGTTGCTATCTCACGAAGAGCGCGTGAAGCGCATCGTGGACGATCGAAGTTTTGAAGTGATGATGCAGGAAATCGCCCATGGCGAGGAAAGGAGCTGAGCATGTCTGAAGAAAAGCGGAGCATGGAGGCGCAGCAGGTCGGGGGGCAGGATGTTGAGCTCATCCCGTTTGCGCTCATCGCCGATGCCGGCGAGGCCAAGAGCCTTGCGTTCATGGCGCTGAACGAGGCCAAACAGGGCAACTTCGAAGCGTGCGATGACTATATGAAGCAGTCGGATGAGGCCTATCTGCGTGCGCACAATACGCAGACCGAGATTCTGGTCAAGGAGGCAAACGGCGAGCACATGCCTGTAAACGTCATGCTCGTTCACGCCCAGGACCATCTCATGACCTCGAATCTCGCGCGCGAGCTCATTCGCGAGCTTATCGAGCTGTATCGCGTCCGCAACGCGTAGCCACTTGTCGTAATGCCGGTGGCATGCCGGCAGGGGACCCAGGGAGGGAACATGGACACTACCGCACCGTTTTTCTGGGGGAGCGCGACTGCTTCCTACCAGTGTGAAGGAGCCTGGCAGGAGGGCGGGAAGGCCGAATCGATGTGGGATCGCTACCTGCATGAAAACGATTTGGAGAATGGCGATGTGGCGAGCGACCACTACCACCGCTACCGCGAGGACATCGAGACCATGGCGAAAGGTGGCCAGAATGCCTATCGTTTCTCGCTCTCGTGGCCCCGCATCATCAAGAATCGCGAGGGTGAGGTCAACGAGGAAGGCATTGCCTTCTACAACAGCCTGATCGATACCTGCCATGAGTTCGGTGTCGAGCCCTTCGTAACCATCTACCATTGGGACCTTCCGCAGTACTGGGAGGATGAGGGCGGCTGGCTGAACGAGGAGACGGCGCACGCCTTCGAGCACTATGCACGCGTCTGCTTCGATCGCTTCGGCGACCGCGTGCGCTATTGGGCGACCTTCAACGAGCCTAAGTGGTTCGTCATGAGCGGGTACCTCATCGGTAACTATCCGCCCGCCCTGCAGGATCCCGAGAAGTGCGCGCGCGCAGCGTTCAACGTCATGTATGCGTCGGCGCTCGGCGTGAAGGCGTTCCGCGCGGGCGGTTATGAGGGCTCTATCGGCATCGTGCACAGCTTTGGGCCCGTCGACGGCGTGGATGACACCCTCGAGACCAAGATTGCCATGCGGTTCGCCGACAACTACGCAAATAACTGGATTCTCGATACCGCCGCTACAGGCGAGCTTCCCATCGATTTGCTCACCGACCTCAACCGTCGCTTTGACCTGTCGTACATTACGCCCGACAAGCTTCAGGCGCTTCGCGAGGGTACCGTCGACTTCCTGGGTCTCAACTACTACTCGCGCGTGCTCGTGCGGCCCTATACCGATGGCGAGACCCAGCTCGTGGTGAACAATTCCGGCTCGGCCTTCAAGGGGTCCCAGCGCGTGGTGATCAAGGGCTGGTTCGAGCAGGTGCTCGACGATCCCAACATGCAGACGACTGAGTGGGGCACCGAGATTTACCCCGACGGTCTGCGTCGTGGCCTCATTGAAGTGACGCGTCGCTACCATCTGCCCATCTACATCACGGAGAACGGCATCGGCGTGGCCGAGGACGTGAGCCAGGGCGAGGTCCAGGACGATTATCGCATCGCCTTTATGAAAGATCATATCGCCGCCATCAAAGCTGCCCAGGAAGCTGGGGCCGACGTACGCGGTTATTTCGTATGGAGCACCTTCGACCTGTATTCATGGAAGAACGGGTGCCGCAAGCGCTATGGGCTTGTCGCGGTTGACTTCGAGAACGGGTACACCCGTACCCCCAAGAAGAGCTACCGCTGGTATCGCGATTTCATCGCGGGCGAGCAGACTGGAAAACCCTATCAGGAGGAGGGGCAACGATGAGAAAAGTCATGTTGGTGTGCAACGCTGGGATGTCCACCGGCATCATGGCAAAGAAGATCGAGGAGGCGAGCGAGGGCACCCTGGAGGTCGCTGCCTACGGCGAGGCTGAGTTCGAAGACCATCTCGAGGGCGTCGAGATGATTCTCGTGGGGCCGCAAATTCGCTACCTCGTTCCCAACATTCAGGCCAAGGTGTCGTGCCCGGTGGATTCCATCGCTCCGCAGCACTACGGCGTTATGAACGGCAAGGCTGTCTATCAGCAGATCATCGATCGTATCGGAGCCTAATATGAGCAACGTTATGGACTCTCTGACAACGTACTTGGAAAAGCACGTTCTACCGATAGCAAACAAGCTGAGCACGCAGCGCCATCTGCATGCCATCCGCGATGCGTTTATCTCGCTGGTGCCGGTCACGCTTTTCGGCGGCATCTGCACCATCCTCTCGTCCGCGCCGGCGGTCGAGCCGGGCAGCAACTTCCTGCTTGAGGCCTGGGCCAACTTCGCTGCAGCCAATTCGACGCTGCTCACCTGGGCGAATACCATGACCATGGGCGCGCTTTCGGTGTACATCGCGCTCGGTGTCACGTACTTCCTGTGCAAGCATTACAAGATTGATGCCTTTATCCCGTTGGTGCTCACGATGGGTGGCTTCCTGCTCATCTGCTTCGGGCCGGTGGAGCTTGGCTGGGATGCCAAGACGGCGGACATCCTCTATCTTGACGGCAAGGGCCTGCTCGTGGCGATCTTCCTGTCGATTCTCACCGTCGAGGGATATCGCGCCATGCGCGAGCACAATGTGGGCCGCATAGCGCTCCCGCCCTCGGTCCCGGCGTCGCTCTCCGAGGCCTTCGCTTCGCTTGTTCCCGGCATCATCATCCTTGCCGTCGACACCGCGATCTTCGCGATTTTCAACTCGATGGGCACCACGCTCCCCGCGTTTATCTACACCAACCTCGCTCCTGTCTTCAATGCGACCGATTCGCTCGGATTCGCTGCGATCGCTACGCTCCTGGTGCAGTTCTTCTGGTTCTTCGGCGTGCATGACGCTGCGCTCTCCGGTGTGCTCGGTCCCATCCGCGATGGCGGCCTCTCGGTGAACGCCGCCGCCCAGGCGGCCGGTGAGGCGCTCCCGAACATCTTCACCACGCCGTTCTGGGTCTACTTTGTCGTGATCGGCGGCTGCGGCTCGGTGCTGGCTCTTGCCATCCTGCTCATCCGCTCCAAGTCCAAGCAGCTGCGTACCATCGGCCGTGTGGGCATCGTGCCGGCGTTCTTCAACATCTCTGAGCCGATCATCTTTGGCGTGCCTCTCATGATGAACCCCATGTTCTTCATTCCCTTCCTGCTCACCTCTACGGTGAACGCCATCATTGCCTATGTCTGCATGATGACGGGCCTTGTTGCCAAGACGTTCGCGCTCCTCTCGTGGAACATGCCGTGCATCTTCGGCGCGTACCTTTCGACCTTCGACTGGAAGGCCGTGGTGCTCGTCGTGGCGCTGATTGCCATCGATGCCCTGCTGTACTACCCCTTCTACAAGGCTTACGAGAAGCAGCTCGTGGCTCAGGAAGAGGCCGACGAGACCTCTGCCGAGACGGCGTAGCGGGCTTGTCGTGCTTTCCGCTCGCGTGGGCGCACCCCTGCGAGCGGTGAAGGTCGAGGGTGCCTGCCCCTTTGGGCGGGCGCCCTTTTTCCTTATGGGGTGAGGGTGGCGCATACGACCTTCGTCTGTTTGCATGCCCAGGCGGCGGAGGCGCGCGCTTGCAACCAGGCGTGCGCGACGGGCCCAGGAGAAGGGAGAATGCATGGTTGAATCATTCGAGCGCAGGCTGGATGCGCGGCTTGTTGCCTCTATCGTGGCGGCAGGAAGCCTTTCGTTTTGCGCGGTGGTTTTCGAGACCGCCATGAACGTCGCTTTGCCCGCGCTTATGGAGGAGTTTGCAGTTGACACGGCGACCATTCAATGGATTACTTCGGGTTACCTACTTATGCTCGCGGTCATGATCCCCACCTTCCCATTCCTGAAAGCGCGCTTCGCGCTGCGTCGCCTTTTCGTTTGCGCGGTACTGCTCTTTCTTGCCGGCACGTTGCTGTGTGCCGCAGCGTCAGCGTTTCCGGTGCTGCTCATGGGGCGCGTCGTGCAGGGGGTAAGTACGGGCATCGCCATCCCGCTCATGTTCAGTATCGTGGTCGATCAGGTTCCGCACGAGAAAATGGGGCTCATGATGGGCGTGGCGTCGCTCATTACGGCCGTCGCGCCGGCGGTGGGGCCCTCGTATGGTGGCGCGGTTATGGAGCTTGCTGGATGGCGCATGGTGTTTCTATGCCTTGTGCCCGTGACCGTGCTTGCGCTGGGTATCGGGAGCGCGTGCGTGCGTCAGGCCACGCGCGTCGATGCGGGCGCCCGCTTTGACCTTGTCGGCTTTGTGCTGCTGGGCGCAAGCTTCTTTGCTCTCATCTACGGAATCAATGCTGCTTCATATGAGGGTGCAAGCCCCATGGTGCTGGCGGTGTTCGCCGCATTCGTCGTCGCGCTCGGTGTCTTCGTTGCCCATGCGCGGGCATGCGACCAGCCGCTTATCGATATGCACCTCTTTGCGTTCCCGGCTTTTTCTGCTTCTGCCGCAGTTATCGCAGCGGTTTCGTTTGCCATCCTGGGCTTTGCCTATCTAATTCCTAACTACGCGCAGCTCGCGCTCGGCGCCTCGGCGTCGCTTTCGGGAACCCTCATGTTGCCGGGTTGCGCGCTCGTTGCGGTATTCGCCCCGCTAGGAGGGCGGCTGCTCGACCGTGCGGGTGCCCGTCTGCCCATCATCACGGGCATGGCGTGCCTCGTTGCATCGGTGGTGCTTTACGTAGCCTTCTCCTCTGCGCTTACCCCGTTCATGCTCGGAGGGTTCTACGTGCTTTTCGGGATTGGCCAGGGCTTGGGTTTCAGCACGACGATGACGAATGGCTTGGGCGCGCTGCCCGAGTCGATTCGCACTGACGGCAACTCGGTTTTCAATACCTTCCAGCAGCTCGGTGGTTCTATCGGCGTGAGTGCGGTCACAGCGGTCGTGGGAGCGTTCCAAGGGGCCTCGCAGAACATAGTTGCCTCCACGGTGGAGGGAGGCTATTGGGCGTTCGTGCTGCTTGCCGCCGTCGTGGCCCTTGCCGCTCTGTGCAGCATGCTCGTGCTGTTCGTGTTTTCCCGGAAGGGACGTGCCTAGCTGGTAGGCTGCCGTCTGCGTGGCGTTGCCGGGCGAGATCTGGACACGGCTGGCGTTGTCGGGCGAGATCTGGACACTTGGGGTCCTCCAGATGTCCGAATGTCGCCCGGCAACGCTCAAACTGTCCGATTGTCGCCCGACGTAGCTTGATGTGTCCAGATCTCGCCCGAAATCACCCTGCACGTCCGAAAGTCGGCCGGCAATGTGGACTGCCGTGCCGCAGTGCGCGACTTTCTCACACATTCTCTACGCGCGGAATGCCATAGGTCTCTACGCGCTCCGGCATGGTGCTTCTCTAGAAAAATAATTGAACATAGTGTTGTATTTTTTGAAACGTGGTATATACCTACCGTTCAACTAGTCGTTAACCGCTCGGGCAAGCGGCATGCTGCGTCGCCGCCCGCCCGAGCGGCCATTCGAAGGCGTCACGGCGTGCATGCCGGGCGCGGTGTGCTAGATGGAGCGGTATATGGAACAGGCAACGGGGGCGGCGCAGGCGGACCACATTCCGGCGTGTGGCGCCGGGAGCGGTACCATGGGTGGCGCGCCGTTGGATGAGGTGCTGCACGTAGGGCTCGACATTGGCTCGACCACCACCAAGGTGTTCGTCCTCGACCCGACTGCGAACGAGACCAGGTATTGGCGCTACCAGCGTCACAACGCCCGCCAGACATTGAGCGCGATCGAGGCGCTTCGCGAGGTGGGCAAGCGTTTCCCGGGCGCTCGCCTGCGCGTGGCGGTAACGGGATCGGGCGCGCGCGACATCGCTCGGGCGCTCGGCGCGGCTTACATCCAGGAGGTCGTGGCAAACTCCATCGCTGTGCGCGAACTCTACCCGCAGGTACGATGCGCAATCGAGCTTGGCGGCCAGGACGCCAAGATGATCTTCTTCCACAAGGCAGAGCCCGACGGAGCGCTCGTCGTCTCCGACATGCGCATGAACGGCAGCTGCGCGGGCGGCACGGGCGCGTTCATCGACGAGATGGCCGAGCTGCTGGGTGTTCCCACCGAGGGTTTCGAGGAGCTTGCCGCACGCGGCACCACGGTGTACGAGATTTCCGGCCGTTGCGGCGTGTACGCCAAGACGGATATCCAGCCGCTGCTCAATCAGGGCGTACCTCGTGAGGACCTGGCGCTCTCGGCCTTCCATGCCGTTGCGCGCCAAACGGTCGGCGGCCTCGCGCAGGGCATCGACATCGAGGCGCCGGTCATCTTCGAGGGCGGCACGCTCGCCTATAACCCCACGCTCGCGCGCGTTTTCGCCGAACAGCTCGATCTTGGTGAGAACGACTGCGTGATTCCCCAAGACCCGCAGGTCATCGTGGCGCACGGGGCGGCGCTTGCGCTCGGCGCGCCCGATATGTTCGCCGATGCCCAGGCAGACGTAGACCTTGACATTGGCATTCCTGCCCTCGATCACTTGATGGAGCACCCTATAGACGACGGCGAACTTGCCCCTGTGGCCCCGTTCTTTGCGAGCGAGGAGGACCGAGCGGAGTTCGAGCGCCGCCATCCTGCCGAGGTCCCCGCGCCGGGCCCCACGGCCTACCAGCCGGGCGAGACCGTGCATGTGGCGCTGGGCATCGATTCTGGTTCCACGACCACCAAATTTGCGCTCATCGACGAAGACGGCGAGCTTGTGGACTCGTTCTATGCCAACAACGAGGGACGGCCGCTCGATGTGGTTCGGCAGGGGCTCATCGACCTGCGGCGCCGTTGGTCGGATGCGGGCGTGAACCTTGCTATCGATGCTGTGGGCACCACCGGGTATGGAGAGGTGCTCTTCGCGCGCGCCCTGCATGCCGACTACCATACGGTCGAGACCGTCGCGCACGCCCGCGCCGCGGCCATGTGCGTGCCGGACGCCACCTTCGTATTGGATATTGGCGGGCAAGACATGAAGGCCATCTGGCTCTCGGGCGGCGTGCTCACCGATATCGTGGTCAACGAGGCGTGCTCGGCTGGCTGCGGATCGTTTCTCGAGGGGTTCGCGGCGAACCTGCACATTCCCGTCGAGGGTATCGCCCGTGCCGCGTTTCGGTCGAATGATCCGGCATCGCTTGGTAGTCGCTGCACCGTGTTCATGAACAGTAGCGTGGTGAGCGAGCAGCGCCGCGGCAAGGGCCCCGACGACATCATGGCGGGCCTCTGCCGTTCCATCATCGAGAACGTATTCACCAAGGTCATTCGCGTGGCCAACCTCGACGCGCTCGGCGAGCGCATCGTGGTGCAGGGAGGTACGTTCAGAAACGATGCCGTGCTCCGCGCGTTCGAGCAATACCTTGGCCGCCCGGTCACGCGCGCGCCGCATCCCGGGCTCATGGGGGCCATCGGCGTGGCGCTGCTTGCGCGCGAGCACGTGGGTGAGCGCTGCGCTGGGGGCAAGAACGCGGCCTCGAGTTTCATCGGCCTCAACGCGCTCGATGATTTTAGCCACGACCAGTACACGGGCGTTACCTGCAGACGGTGCGGCAACCATTGCAGCCGCACGGTGGTCGCGTTCAACGACGGCTCGCTCTACGTGACGGGGAACCGCTGCCCGCGCGGCGAGGAGATTGATTGGGCGGAGCTCATCCGCGAAGTGCCGGGCACGCTCGTGCCGGAGGGGGCCCGGGTTGCGGAGCGCGCCGAAGGCGATGCCGAGGAGCGCACTGATGGTGATGCTGCCGCGCGCGCCGAGGGTGATGCTGCCGCGAATGCCGACGCGCGCACTGATGGCGATGCCGCAGCCCCCGCCGGGGCGCAGGCAGAAGCACAGGTTGTAGCCCCCGCCGAGAGCCCTGCCGCCGCGCTCCCGGCAAGTACGGGGAACGGCGCTGCCCTTGTGGCCGGCGAGCAGGGAGGGCCCACAGCAGCGAGCGCCGCCGAGCCCCCAGCCCACCGCCGAGCCCCCAACCTCTTCGATGAGCGCGAGCGCCTGCTATTCAAGCAGTGGCCCTGCGACCCGGTTGCTCCCAAGAACGGCATCACCGTCGGCCTGCCGCGCGTTCTTGAGTTTTGGGACACCATGCCGTTTTGGACCACGCTCTTCCGCGCGATCGGTTGCACGGTGCGCATCTCGCGCCCAAGCAACCGGCGCATGTTCGAACGCGGCCTGCCGCATGTGACCTCGGATACCATCTGCTTCCCGGCAAAGCTCGTCCATGGGCATGTGCGCGACCTTGTGGACGCGGGCGTCGATCGCATCTTCATGCCCATCATCACCACCGTTCCCACCGAGAACACGGCGAGCACGAGCGAGTGGATGTGCGCGGTCGTGAAGGGGTATCCCTACGTGATGCGCAATTCCGATAACCCCGAGGAGCGCTTCGGCGTTCCCTTCGATACGCCGCTCTTTCACTGGTACAGCGAGCGCGATCGAAACCGGCAACTCGCGCGCTATCTCACCGAGACGTTCGGCATCGATGCGTCGCGGGCCCGCAAGGCCATCCTTATGGCCGACGTGGCTCAGCACGGGTTCGCCGACGAGCTTGAGCGGCGCGGCCGGGAGGTCATCGAGGAGGTGCGGCGTACGGGCCGCTATGCCGTGATCGTGGCCTCGCGCCCGTACCACAACGACCCACTTGTCAACCACGGGGTCACGAAGCTCTTCAGCGACCAGGGTATCGCCGTGCTCACGCCCGATGCGGTGCCCGGCGTGCGCAAGGTCAACCTCGAGAACAGCCGGCTCGACATCGTGAACAACTTCCACGCGCGCATGCTCAGCTGTGCGGTGATTGCCGCCTCCGCGCCGGAGCTCGAATATGTCCAGCTCGTGAGCTTTGGTTGCGGGCACGACGCCTATCTCTCGGACGAGATCGTGCGCATCATGCGCGAGGTGGGCGATAAGGCCCCGCTCATTCTCAAGATCGACGAGAGCGATGCCACCGGCCCCCTCCGCATACGCGTGCGCTCGTTCATCGAGACGACGGACCGGCGGCGCGCGGGCGAAGCGAGAGGAGCATCGCAAGATCGTGCGGAGCGGGCCCCGAAAGGCGGGCTTGCTGCTCCGTCTCCTGCTGCCGAGCATGCGGCCGAGACGGGGGAGAACCTGCTCAAAGATCCATACGAAGTGAAGTTCACCAAGCGGGACGCCCGTGAAAAGGTGCTGCTTGTGCCCAACACCTCGCACGCGTTCGCTCGCCTCATGGCGGCAGCGATCTCGCGGCAGGGCGTGCGCGCCGAGGCGCTCGAGGTTGGTCGAGAGGAGGCGATCGAGCTCGGCAAGCGCTACGTGCACAACGACATCTGCTTCCCTGCGCAGATCACCATCGGCGAGGCGCTCTATGCACTCAAGAGTGGCAAGTACGACGATAAAGACGTTGCCATGATTACGGGCAAGTACATCGGCGACTGCCGTCTCACGCACTACATGCCGCTTTTGCGTAAAGCGCTCGACGATGCGGGCTATAAGAACGTTCCCGTGCTCACGAACGACGACGTGGACGCTCATAATGCCTACCCCGGGTTCCGCTTGGGCATGGCGGCGAGCATCCAGATCGCCTGGGGGCTTCCCATGATCGACGCGCTCGAGGCGCTGCTTCGCCGCATGCGCCCCTACGAGCTCGAGCCGGGCTCTGCCGACCGTGCCTTCGAAGCAGCGGTGGACGAGCTCATGGCGGGTCTCGAGAAACGCGGCATCGCGGGGCTTGAACGCGGCTTCGCCCGCGCCATCGATATCATGAAGGGGGTTCGCTACGACCGCTCGCGCCCTCGTCCGACGGTGTTGATCGTGGGCGAGTACCTGCTCAACTTTCATCCGGGCGCCAACCACGAGATTGAGCGCTACCTCGAGCAGAACGGCCTCGAGATCATCGAGGCGCGCATGACGGACGTGATTCGCAAAAGCTATTTCTACAAGCATGCCCAATCGAGGGAGTACCACGTGGACCTGCCGTTCGGCGAGCGCTCGTGGTACGCTATCGCGGACCATTTCTTTGAGCTCGCGCACGGTCGCTGCGACCGCATCGCCCGCGCGCACCCGCTGTACGAGCCCCCAACGCGCATGCCGGAGCTTGTTAAGCAGTCGGACGAGGTGCTTCACCATACGTTCGATGCGGGCGAGGGTGTACTCATTCCTGCGGAGATCCTCGAGCAGGCGAAGCACGGTTGCCGCGCGTTCGTGATCTTGCAGCCATTCGGCTGCCTGCCCAACCACGTGGTGGGGCGCGGTTTGGTGCGAGCGTTGAAGAACCGGTATCCGGACGCGCAGTTCCTGCCGCTCGATTACGACCCAGACGTGAGCTTTGCAAACGTGGAGAACCGCCTGCAGATGCTCATCATGGGTGCGAAGGAGCGCGGCAACGCCGAGCCGGGGGAGGGTGCCGCTGGGCAGGCACGAGGTGCGTCGGAGGAGGGCAGCCCCCATGGCACGACCGCGTAAGGATGCCGATGAGCCCGGCGCGCGCGAACGCATCGCCGATGCGTTCTGGGAACTCTTGGAGTGTACGCCGCGGAGTGCTATGACCGTCGGCGCGGTTGTGAAAGCGGCTGGCTGCAACCGCGGAACGTTCTACTATTACTTTTCCGACCTTGATGTGCTTGCGGCGAGCGCGGTGCGCGAGGAGTTCTTCTCCGACGATGCGCTCGTGCGCGCGATCTTCGGCGCGCTCGTGGAGGGCGATGCGGGGTCGCTCCAGCGGCGCGTGCCGCGACGCCGCTTGAGGCGCATGGCGATCGCCATCCGCGCCGGAGAGCGGAGGCTCGTAGACCAGACCATCCGCAGCGAGGTCCAACGGCGTTGGGAAAGCTGCCTGTGCGCCGAGGGAGAGCACCTGAAGCCGGCGGCGACCTTTGCTATACAGTTCATGGTGGGCGGAGTGCTGGGTTTCATCGCCGAGGCGACGGAGCGCGGCGCGCTGCCCTGCCCGCTTTCGCCCGAGGCGCGAGCCTACCTCGCTTCCGTTGCACGGGCCACGATCGAGGCCGTCGCCGACGCGCAGGGGATGACTCAGGTCGAGGTGCTCGCCCGCGTTTTCCACGATTAGGGGCTTTTTCGGGCCAGGTGACCCATTCTGGGACGGGTCCGTTTTGGTCCATCTGATTCATTTGAGTCATTCTGGGACGGGTCCGTTTTGACTCACGATTAGGCGCCTTTTCGCTCATTGAGTCCTGTTCGGTTCGCGGTGCATGGCCCTTGCAGTGCCGATCCTTCACATCTTGCGCATGTGGTGGGCCTGCCGTCTCATTTTCTCGCGCTGAGCTGTTATGATGGTGCACCTTTGGGTAAAGAAGGGGAATGCGCAGCGTGCTGCCTGCGCATTCCGATAGACAACAAGTCGGCACAGCAGAGGTTTTCAGCATGTTAGACAGATTTACCGATCGTGCTCGCCGCGTCATGTCTATGGCGAAGGAAGAAGCGATCGCACTATCGTCGACCAAGGTGGGCACCGAGCATCTGCTGCTCGCGCTCGCCAAGGAAGAGGGCATCGCCTCGGAGGCGCTGCAATCGCTCGACATCTCATACGATGACGTGATGGACCAGATCAAGGAGGCGGCAGGCGCTGCCACGACCAAGCCTGCGACGAGCTCTCCTGCGGTCGATGCGTCTTCCGCGTCTTCGTCGGCGGATTCCTCCGCGGACGACGCGCCGGCATCTGACGGCGACGGCGCCCACCGCGCCGAGAGCGCCACGGGCTCGGCTTCCGAGGGCGCTACGGGCGCGACGCCCGATGGCGCCTCCAGCCGCAACGCCGGGCAGGGCAAGCTCGCCTTCACCCCTTCCGTCATCACCGTGATGGAGAAGAGCTTCCGCCACGCGCGCGAGAACAACCAGACCTACGTATCTACCGAGCACCTGCTTCTTGGCATTGTGGACGAATCGTCGTGCATGGCGATGGACATCCTCATGCGCCTCGGCGTCTCGGCGGCTTCCGTGCGCCAGGCGGTCGAGAAGCTCACCTCGAAGGACCAGGGACGCCGTCCGTTCGCGGGCGCCGCATCCGTGCGCCCCGGCTCCGGCCTGCCGTTCTTCTCGGGCGATTCGAGCCAGGGCAAGGGCGACGACTCCTCGGTTCTCAAGCAGTTCGGCACCAACCTCACGCAGGAAGCGCGCGACGGCAAGCTCGACCCGGTGATTGGCCGCGAAAAAGAGGTCTCGCGCATGATGGAGATCCTTTCTCGACGCACCAAGAACAATCCGCTCATCTTGGGCGACCCCGGTGTGGGCAAGACCGCCATCGTGGAAGGCCTTGCGCAGGAAATCGCTGCCGGCAACGTGCCCGAGAACCTTATGAACAAGAACATCTGGTCGCTTGACCTGCCGGGGCTCGTAGCGGGCGCCAAGTATCGCGGCGAGTTCGAGGAGCGCCTGAAGGGCGTGATCCAGGAGGCCACCGAGGCCGACGACATCATTCTCTTCATCGACGAGATGCACACGCTCATCGGAGCGGGCAGCTCGGCCGAGGGCTCCATCGACGCGAGCTCCATGCTTAAGCCGGTGCTCGCGCGCGGGGTGTTCCAGATTATCGGCGCCACCACGGCAGATGAGTACCGCAAATACCTCTCCAAGGACCCGGCGTTCGAGCGGCGCTTCCAATCCATCGATATCGAGGAACCGAGTATCGAGGACACGGTCAAGATCCTTACCGCCCTGCTCCCACGCTACGAAGAGCACCACCATGTGCACTACACCCCCGAGGCGGTCGAGGCGGCGGCGACGCTCTCGTCCCGCTACATCCAAGATCGCTTCCTGCCCGACAAGGCCATCGACCTCATCGATGAGTCCGGCGCCCGCGCCCGCATCGCGCGCAACCGCGCGCCGGAGCCCGTGCGCGAGGCAGAGGCCCGTCTGGGCGAGCTCAAGGCGGCGGCCGACGAAGCGGCGGAGAACGACGACATGAACCGCGCCGCCGAGCTCAAGGAGCAGGAGAAGCGGGCTGAAATCGAGCTTTCCGAGGCGCGTGCCGCCTGGAACGCCCAGATGGATGCCGCTCCCATCGTGATCGATGTCCCGCAGATCGCCGATATCGTGTCGGTTGCTTCGGGCGTTCCCGTCTCATCGCTCACCGAAGACGAGTCGCGGCGCCTTCTCAACTGCGAGAACGTGCTCAAGACGCGCATCATCGGGCAGGACGAGGCGGTGAACGCGGTGGCCAAGGCCATCCGCCGCTCCCGTTCCCCGCTCAAAGATCCGCGCCGTCCCGGCGGTTCGTTCATCTTCCTGGGCCCCACGGGCACGGGCAAGACCGAGCTGGCGAAGACCCTCGCCGAATACCTGTTTGGCAGCAAGGACGCGCTCATCAGCTTCGATATGTCTGAGTTCGCCAGCGAGTACGAGGTCTCTAAGCTCATCGGTAGCCCCCCGGGTTATGTGGGCCACGAGGAAGGCGGCCAGCTCACCAAGGCCGTTCGCCGTCACCCGTATTCGGTGGTGCTCTTCGACGAGATCGAAAAGGCGCATCCGGACATCTTCAATATCTTGCTGCAAGTGCTCGATGAGGGGCGTTTGACCGACGGCCAGGGCAAGACGGTCGATTTCCGCAACACGGTCGTCATCATGACATCGAACGTGGGCGCGCGCGAGATCGCGCAGGAGTCGAGCGTGGGCTTTGGCAGCACCGGGGAGGCGGGCCTCTCTTCCACCGAGATCAAGAGCCGCGCGATGGGCGAGCTCAAGCGTCTGTTCCGCCCGGAGTTTTTGAACCGCGTGGACGATATCGTGGTCTTCCAGAAGCTCGCGGGCGAGAGCCTGACCAAGATCGCCGAGCTCCTGGTGGACGACCTGCGCCAGCGGCTCATTGCCAACGGCATGAATATCAAGCTGACGGATGCCGCCATCGCCAAGATCGTTGCCGAGGGCACCGACCTTACCAATGGCGCGCGCCCGCTGCGCCGTGCGATCCAGAAGCTCATTGAGGATCCGCTTTCTGAGGAGCTTCTGGCCGGTGAGTGGAACGCGGGCGATACCGTGCTCTGCGACGTGGTCGACGGTTCGTTTGTGTTTAGCCACGGGGCGGGGGAGATTCCGGCTCCGCGAAGCATCGGAGCGCTCGGCGGGTTGTTTGAGCCTGCGCCGCGCTCAAGTGCCGCCGCGCCTGCTCTTGCCGGTGGTCCTGGCGGCGCCGCCCAGTCTGGAAGCGGCACGCGGTAGCAAATCATGGTCTCAGTAGAAGGGCTGCGCTCGCACGGATGCGGGCGCGGCCCTTTTTGTGCACCCTCTATCTGGGCTTTTGTAGCCAAAAATGCGCTAAGTCGGTCTTATTTCCTGCGATTCAGGCGTCGGGTTCGCCCGCCGCGCTGGTAGACGGCCCGCGGCGAGCGCTCTACCTGCGCGTGGGGCGGGCGGCACCCGCGTTCCGCAGGAAAAAGACCGACTTAGCGCAAATTCGGATAGAATCCCGCAGATAGGGGAGGCATTAATATGCCGCGGCGCCTCCCCGCCGCCGCTCCTGTTCCCACCGCCCCTCACGACTTTTTTGAATTCTTAAGCCGCGCCGCCGGACGTCGGCCAATCCATGAGAAAATAGACAGCGCATGAGTGATTGACGTATGAGACGTACGAGAGGGGAGAGCATATTGGATAAGAACGAGATTCAAAAGCGCATGAACGAGGCCATTCGCCTCACTGCCCCCGGACAGCCCATTCGTACCGCCCTCGACATGATTATTGCCGGGCACCTTGGCGCGCTCATCTGCGTGGGCGATACCGAGCATGTGCTTGCGGCAGGCAACGACGGGTTTCCGCTCAACATCTCGTTTACCAGCAACCGCCTCTTCGAGCTTTCCAAGATGGATGGCGCCGTCGTAATCGACGACAATCTCTCGCAGATTCTGCGAGCTAATTTTCACCTTAACCCCGATCCGTCGCTGGCAACGAGCGAAACGGGCATGCGCCATCGCACCGCTGCGCGCATGAGCGTGCTCACCGACGCCATCGTGATCTCGGTGTCCGAGCGCCGCGGCGTCGTCAACGTGTACGTGCGCGGCAAGTCGTATCAGATCCAGCCGGTCTCGGAGATCATGGCATCGGTGAACCAGCTGGTCTCGACGCTGCAGACCACGCGCGCCTCGCTCGACCGCGCCCTACTGCGCCTTACGGCCCTCGAATTGGACGACTATGTGACCCTTGCGGACATCACCGACATCTTCTCGAGTTTCGAGATTCTGCAGCAGGCGAAGGACGAGCTTAAGTTCTGCATCGTGAAGCTCGGCAGCCAAGGCAAGCTCGTTCAGATGCAGCTCGAGCAACTCGCGGGCACTTCGATCGAGAACGACTACAACCTCATGATTCGCGACTACGCTTCGGACTCATCGGAAGATAACGCCCGCCGTATCCGCAGCCTCTTTAGCGAGATGACGCCTCAGGAGCTCACCAACCCGCAGCGCGTGGCGCAGGCTCTTGGTTACGACGACCTGGACGAAGACTCCGTTATGACCCCACTCGGCCTGCGCACGCTTTCGCAGGTGTCGGTCGTGCGCGACGGCGTGGCCGAGAAGATCGTGGACGAGTACGGGTCGCTGCAGGAGCTGCTGGACGACATCCAGAAGGACCCGGAGCGCTTGGGCGACTTCGGCGTGAACAACCCCACGATCCTTGCAGACTCGCTGTATCGCATGCAGGGCAAGCGCGGTGGTGCGGCATGAGCGCATCCGAGCGGGGCGCGGCGTCGGATGCAGGCGCATCTGGGGCCGCGACGGGGCGTGCCGCCCATAAGGTCGCGGCCGAGGCGGACGGCCTCCGGGCGTTTGCCTGCGCGATCTTGGTGTGTGGCGGCTCTGGCACGCGGTTCGGCAACCCGGGGGGCAAACAGCTGGTAGACATCGCGGGCATGCCCATGATGTCCTGGTCCATCGGTGCGTTCGACCGTTCCGAGCTCGTAGGGCACATCGTGGTGGTCTGTCCCTCCGACAAGCGCGACGAGATGCGCCGTCGCGCCGTCGAGCCTTTCGCGTTCCAGACGCCCATCACGTTTGCCGATGCGGGCGCGACGCGGCAGGATTCCACCCGTGCTGGGCTCGAAGCGGTTCCCGCGGGCTTCTCCTGCGTTGCCGTGCACGACGGCGCCCGCCCGCTCATCACCGTTGAAGCCATCGACCGGGCGATTCGCGCGCTCGCGGAAGACGAGGCCCTCGACGGCGTGGTGTGCGGCCAGCCCGCCATCGACACGCTCAAGCGCACGGATGCGGACGGTATCATCCTGGACACGCCGCCGCGCACGGAGTTCTGGACGGTGCAGACGCCCCAGGTGTTTCGGACCGAGCGCTTGCGCCGCGCGTGCACCGCGGCGGATGCGACGGGGTTCGTCGGCACCGATGATGCTTCGCTCGTCGAGCGGGCGGGGGGCCGTGTGCGCTGCATCGCGAGTCCGCGCGACAACCACAAGGTCACCGTTCCGGAGGACCTGGGCCTTGTAGATGCGCTCATGCGCGTCCGTCTCCGTAACGAAGGAAGTGCGGTGGGGGTACCTCCCACTACATAAATCAGTTATCCCCCCGACGAAATCTTGACAAACTGATGCAAAATCACCACCGTTTAGATATGGTGCCGATGTGTCCTTGGGAAGCACATCGGGGCCCATTGTTGGTCAAGCTATGGTGAGGGGTCGGTATGGAGCGATTTCGGCGTGTCCTGCGGCATATTGCAGCATTCGGAAAACAGCATGCGCTACGAGCGATAAGCTTAGTGCTTGTCGTGGTACTGGCGTATCAGACAACGTTGGGAAGCGGCGTGGCGTATGCCGTGGCAGACGGCTTGCAGTCCATGCGGGAGGCAAACGAGACAGCGATCCTGCTGGACAGCGCTGGCTCTGAACCCGAAATCAAGAACGGGGGGGGGCAGTCAAAAACTGATGCGGTAGGCGACGAAGCCACTACTGGCGAGACAGAAGAAAGCGGAGCGTCTGCGCAGCCCGGGTCCTCGGAATCCGAGGGTACCGGAACGACCGAAACCCCATCGACCAATACTGACCAGGAACAAGGTACTTCCCAAACAGATGAGACGAACGCCTCGGCCGGTGAGGCTGCCGGCTCAGGCGAGGTTGCCGACTCAGATAACGGCGCGAACACGGACGGTCAGCCCACCAACGATGCGGAGCAGACCTCCCAGCAGGAGGAGCGCATCGACCCGCGCTCCTGGGAGGGTGACTTCGACGCGCTCGCGCTTTCGAGCACGGGCCTCGTCTTCACCGACCCCGAGGACGGCTACCCGGCGGAGGATATCGAGAAGGGCACGCTGCCTGATGAGCTCCGCGCTCAGCTGAACCTTGAGTTTGAGCTCGACCCCGCCCAGTGGGCCGAGAACCCGGAGAACACCCGCGCTGCGGTCATTGCGGGCGATACCGTGACCGTGCCGCTGCCCGAGAACTTTGCGCCGATCGACCCCGACGCGAAGCTCGATGTGTTCCAGCTCGACGAGAACGACGAGCCCACCACGATCCGCATCGCGACCGCCGAGGTGGTCGACGGTGCGCTCAAGATTACCTTCATCGCGCCCGAGGATACCGAGACGGGCGAGACCTACCTCGTGGGCGCCGCGCCCGAGGCGACGGACGGCTCCGAGCAGACCCCGGTGCTCGCGACGCTCCATGCGCGCATCGATCTGGACGTACTTGTGCCCGCGAGCTTGGTGGGAGACGAGGCATCCGAGCTTACCTGGACCCTTCAAGAGGACACGAAGGGCGAGAAGGACCCCCAGACCGCGACGCTTGAAGTTCCCGCGCGCGCCGAGCTGCTGGAGCAGCTGGGGCTCGCCGAGGACGAGGCCGCTGGTGACGAGGCGGACGGCGAGGGACAGGCTCCGGCGAATGAGGAAGATGTCGATGCGGTCATCGATCTTGCGGGCCAGGCGCTCAACGATATCCTGACGCGGGACGGCACGCAGACGATTTCGTACAGCTATGCCGAGCTGTCCGGCAGCGCCACTATGCGCATCACCTGGTGCGACAACAACTCGAGCGGTCGCCCCGACATGGGGGCGTATGCTGCCGGCGTGATCCCCCAGTTCCAGCTTGGCAATGGCGGTGCGTGGATTGATCTGGTGGATGCGAGCGGCAACCTCACGCAGGCGGCACGCGATGCGCTCCATATCGCCGAGGGCGAAACGCCCGCGTGGGTCCGGCAGGCGGTGGCCAGCGTCGTGAGCGTGGGTACGTGGAACCTCTCGGTGAGCGGGCTGCCGACCAAGCTGGTGACTACGACGACCGCGCCTGACTTGGATGAAAACGGAAATCCGCAGTACGACGAGCACGGCAACTTGATAACTCAGAGCACCGAGGAGCGTCAGGATATTTCCTGGCGCCTCAACGACACCAACACGCGGCCGGACGGCTACACCTACGGCGAGAACGACGGTGGTGCGACCACCAACGAAAGTGGCGATGGCCAGCGCTACCTCATGCTCACGCAGACCTACGAGTTCACCATCGAGGGCAAGCTCGGCGAGGACACTCTCAAGAAGATTTTCGGCGACACCTTTGATAACAAGGATTACGCCGACCACTTCCGCTTCAGCGCACTTATCGACAACAAGCAGGTGACTGACGAGGGCGGAGCCACCCGGTTCGGTACGATTGAGAATATGAGCGGTGGGAAGTACCCGGAGGGCCAATCGTTCAGCATCAAGTTTAGCGAGGATGACAAGACGGCGACCATCACCGCGACGCTGCCCCGCTACACCGAGGATGGCGCCCCGATCGTCTACTACGCCTATTTCGAGGATTCGGATGCCGGGACGGGCGCGGACTACTTCCAGCCGGCATACGATAACTCTGCTTCGCCGAGCCACGGCAGCTCGGTCGACGCGCTCTATGATGGCGGGACCATGACGCTGCGTCCCATGGGCACCACGAGTTACGACGCCGAGAAGGTTTGGCTCGACGGCGATAAGACCGATCGTCCTGGAGCGACCTTCACGCTTTGGCGCTACTCGATGCACGGCAGTGCGGCGACTGCCGCACAGGTGCAGCTGAACGAGGTCGGCAGTGCTGACGCCGGCGAGACTGAGCCGGGGACCTCGGTGAGCGCCGTTGGCTACGTGCAGGTCACCATTTCTGAGGATAGCCAGAGCCCCGTCGACCTCGGTGCGCTCCTCGCTGCTAAATATGGCGAAGCGGGAGAGAGCATTCTCAACAACCTGCCCAAGTATGACCCGGATGGCTACCCCTATATCTACGCCCTGCGCGAGGAGGCGACCCCGGCAGGTTACGAGACCGTCTACGGCACCGTGGGCGAGGATGGCAGCGTCTCCGACACGAATCCCAACTACACGGACGAGAACGGCAAGACGTGGCTCGACGCGCCCAACCGCACAACCGACCACTTCATCTACAACGACGGGACCATTACGAACCGCCTGACCGGCACCGTGGAGGTCGAGGCCACCAAGACTTGGGAAATCGCCGCGTTCCAGGACTCGCTTGACGACGTGGTGGTCGAGTTCACCGCGCAGAGCCGCATCAAGGGCTCGGACGATGCGTGGCAGGACACCGACAAGACGATCGACGTTGATGGCTGGAAGGCCGAGATCCTCACCCAGACGTTCAGCGATACCTTCCCCCAATACGACGCGCACGGTAACGAGCTCGAGTACCGCTGGGTCGAGACGGGCGTCACGCTCGGCGACCAGGAGACGAGCTTCGAGCGTAACGACAACGGCGGCGGCACCTTCACCCTCACGCTCCAGAACGAGGAGGGCGAGGACGAGCAGCTTGCCTTCACTTCCACGCTCGACTCGGACACGAACACCATCACGAACACCTTTGAGAACGTGACCGAGGAGCACGTTGACAAGTACTGGGAGCAGCCGGACGGTTCGCTCGCGCAGATCAAGCCGCAGGACGGCGCCTATGAGGACCATCCCGATTTGGACACGACGGGCGTCGCGCACGTGCAGCTCTTCCAGAACGGCAGTCTTGTCGGCACGTTTGAGCTGGACGGCACCACGGACGCCCAGGCCACCCCGATCGAGGGGCTTGACGGGGCGACGTATCAGGAGACGCGGTCCTATCATCTCGACTTCGAGGACCTGCCCAAGTACGACGAGGGCGGCGTGCGTTACAGCTATCTCGTGCTGGAGGCACAAACGCCCGACGGCTGGTATGCCGACCGCACCTATGACGCCGAGACCCACACCACCCGGATCGACAACCGGATCGGTGCGGGCGAGTCGTCCGAAGTCCGCATCATCAAGAACTGGAACGACGGCGACGACTCGCAGCATCGCCTCCCCGTCGCAGTGAACCTCGTGGCGCTGCACGACATGCAGTCCAAAGCGATCAACGCCGATGGGACGCCGCGCTACTCCTACGAGGCGGGCGAGGCCGTGAACGCCACGCCGATCATCCTCACGGCCGCCGAGACGTGGTATGCCGAGTACACGGTGCCGATCGGCGGCCTCACCTATAAGGACTTCAAGATTGTCGAGCTCTACCTGATCGGCACGGATGCCGACGGTAGCGAGGTGCATTATCCGGTCGTTGACAGCGAGGAGGCGCCGGGCGCTTACGATCACCTCACCACCGATCGCGAGTGGATGAACGTCGGTTGGACCGAGGGCACCGAGCGCGTGGCCACGCCAGACCACGTGTACGAGGTGAGCGCGACCGAAACTGCTGAGCCGCAGTACAACGAGGACGTGCAAGCCGTGACCGCGACGAACCGCCGTTTGGGCCTCGTCGACCTCACGGTTGTGAAGAACTGGAAGGACCAGGGCGAGCACACGCGTCCGGCAGCACAGATCGTGCTCACGAGCACCGAGTATCCGGATGCGTTCACGGCCGATACCGACGGCAACGTTTGGGTGCAGGTGAGCGACAATAAGCTGCCTGTGCTCGACAACGAGGGCAACCAGCTCAACATGCATAATCCTGCGGTGAGTGCTGATGGTACCGTGCCCGATGGTGCCGTGAGCGTGCGCGCGGCGACCGATGACGAGCCGAGCGCCGTAGTCATCACGGTCAACACCGATAGCGCTGAATACACGTCTGAATACCACTTCTTCGGTCTTCCGAAGTACGACGAGCACGGCGACGTCGTCCATTACGACGTGAACGAGGAGTGGCTCGGCGCGCACGATGAGTACTCGAGGTCGAAGAGCGTGGGCGAGTACACGGTCGGCTCGCGCCACTTCCACGATACGCAGACGTTCACGTTCACCAACACGCGCCAGGGTACGCGCGAAGTGACGTTCAACAAGCTCTGGCAGGACCGGTACGTGAATGACGACCTGCGCCAGCGCCCGGACATCTACCTTACGCTTTACCGCGTGACGGTTGGCGAGAACGCGGAAGGTCAGATCACCTATAGCGACCCGGAGCAGGTGGATGGCTATGTGCATTACCTGTGGACGGGCACCGCGGACGCGGAAAACCCGCAGTACGAGCAGAGCTGCACGATTTCCGGGCTGCCCGCCTACGATGAGAACGGCAGCGAATACATCTACTACGCGAGCGAGAGCATGTCCGCCGACGGCACGTCGCTCGACTATAAGCCTGTGTACTTCGACTACACGAATATGGCGACGGTGCACGAGGGGGAGAGCGCAGAGCCCCAAGCGGTGAACGTGGATTCCGCGTATGTGAGCGCGAATCCCACCGAGAACGGCACCGGTTGGGCGATTCATGAGGACGGCACGTTCGTGAACGCGCTCGCCAACAACCTCGTGGCACGCGGCACGAAGCTCTGGGAGGACGTGCCCGGCAACGTGAGCCAGGGGGGCGCTGGTACGGCGCTCGCCGACACCGATCTGCCCGAGGTCACCGTGTACTTGCAGCAGCGCGTGCAGGGAGAGGACTGGCCGTCTCTCACGTTCAGCAACCAGAATGGCGTGTGGACCCCCAACGCGGAGGGTGCCGTCGCTTGGACGTCCGACCTCGCACAGGTGACGACCAACCAGTACAGCTACACGCTCACGCACACCGGCGAGAACACCGCTGAGAGCGCGGCTGAGGCGATTGATGAGACGAACCCGACGCTACCTGAAGGCGCCGAGCTCTTGCCGCGCTATACCGACGACGGCCGGCTCTACGAGTACCGCGCCATCGAGGTGGTGTGGGGGCTGCTCGACCAGCCGGGCGGGTTCACGTCTGAGTGGATTCAGAGCGGCGGCGAAAACGGTGGCCCTGCCGACTTCTCCGCAATCCGCGACAGCGAAGAAGACTCCATGGGCATCTACGTGATTGAGCACGGAGAGACAGGCTCGTTCCTCATCAGCAACATCTACAGCTCCCCGACGGGCAACCTCACGGTGCAGAAGCACTACACCGGTCGCGAGGCGGGCGACCGCTATCCCGACACGACGTTCGACGTGTACCGGTATTACGTGAACGAGGACGGTGTCGAGAGCGAGCACGCGCTCGTGGACAGCGTGACGCTCACGAACGACATGCTGAGAGCAGAGGAGCCCGAAAGTCTTGATGGCCTGACGGTTGAACATGCCGGAGAAGAAACGACCACGGCCCAGTACACCTTCAGCGGCCTTGATATCTACGCGCCCGACGGCAGCTACTGGCAGTACTACGTGGTTGAGCACAACATCAACGGCTACACGACCACCGTGGGCGTGGGCAATCTTGGCACCGATGCGGTGACCGACGCCGGCGAGGCCGTCGATGGTGGCGTGAGCTCCGGTGTACTCTGCCCGGAGGAGGGAACCGCTGACGCACCTGAGCCTGGCGACGGGCAGGCTACGCGCGAGGTCACTGGCACCGTGCTTGCAGAGATGAATGGTGACCAGGTTGAAATGGGCGAAGACGGCCAAGCTGTGACCGACACCGACCCCGACGTGACCTTCAAGAACAACTATGCGACTAAGGACACCGATCTTACCGGTACCAAGACCTGGAGCGACTTCAATAACATCTTCAACCTGCGCCCCACGGTCGAGGAATTCACAGAGGGGCTCACTGTTAAGCAAATTGGCAATGGTGCCGAGACCGATATCACGAATAGTCTCCAGAGCAAAGACGAGAACAATCCGTACTACTTCACGGTTACAACCTCAGAGGGGTCAAGCAACTACACCATCAAGCTCAACAACGTCCCGTTGTACGCCCCGGACGGTACCGCTTACCGGTACCGTATCACCGAGAATCTGAGCGGCATGGTGCTCGGCGAGACGGGAGACACGGGCGAGTCCGATGCCGGTTCGCAGGAGACGGCGGACGGCTACTACACCGCCTCGAATGAGTCCTCCATGGTGACCGCGGGCTCCGATGGCCAGTTCAGCTTCACCAACTCCCTCAAGGGCCAGGCAACGGTTAAAAAGGTGTGGCACGACGGAGGCGATCCGTATGGTCTGCGCCCGACGTCCGTGACGGTGCGCCTGCAAGCGCGCTACACCTATGCGGGCGGCGAGACCGGTGACTGGCAGGATCCGGTTAAGATTCTCAATGATCTTGGATATTGGAAAACCTTCGCCTCGCAATTTGAGACGGAGGATGCTGCGCGCGCGTTCTTCCAGAAGACCCTGAACGCCGACAACGGCTGGCGCGCCTCGTGGACGGACTTGCCCACGGCCGGGCGCGGCACTGCTGAGGGTCATGCCGGCATGCTCTTCACCATTGACTACCGCGTGGTCGAGGTCGCGATTGGCGACCAGGAAATCGACCAGCCTGAGGGTACCGGCGAGAACTACAGTTTCCAGTACACGCCGAATGAGGGCGGCGAGTACCACCCCTACCAGCCCGCACAGGACAGCTGGACGAACGAGAACGGCCATAGCGACACGACCATATCCAACGCGCTCGAGGGTACCAGCATCTCGGCCACGAAGTCGTGGGACGACTCCGACAACGTCTGGGGCACCCGTCCCGGAGGAAATAATTGGTCGGTGACGTATCTGCTGCAGCGCAAGCTTGGGGCCGATGGCGACTGGACCTGGGTTGTGGGGTATGGCGATCCTGAGGCAACCACTCCGCTGGATAGCAATATCGTGCGCGAGACGATTACCGCGAGCGATGAAAACGGAACGGCCACATGGGATAACCTGCCGATGTACGCGATGTACGACACGAATGGCAAGGCATACGAGTACCGCGTGGTCGAGCAGGTGCCTGGCAGCTATGACGTCGAGGGCGGCACGGAAGTTGACACAGCGACCGCCAATGGCGTGACCTATCGTTATTACGTGGTCGATTCCACGGAGGGCACAGGCGACGCCCCCGATTCGCAGACCTTCACGAACGACCTGCGTACGACGACCCTCACGGGTACGAAGAAGTGGGACGACCACGGCACGGGCCTTGCGAGCGGTCTGACCGAGGACGACATGCCCACGATGACGCTCTATCGCGCCATTGTGACGGGACGGGATGCCGAAGGAAACCCGACATCGTTCGGTGGCGCTGAGCCGGTCACGTATCACGGAAGCGATGACGGTCAGCCCACGTGGACCGTCAGTGGCGACACCTGGACCTTCACCTATGAGGGCCTGCCCGCCGCGAACGAGGACGACGTCGAGTACGTCTACTGGGCGGAGGAGCAACCCGGTTCCGCCGGCTACTACCCACTCTACGGGAGTGAGAATCCGGCTGGCGCGTCGCATGATGCTGTCGGCACAACGATCGACACGCCTGCGACTGCCGGCACGGACGGCTCTCAGACCAACGAGCAGATTACCAACGTCGCGACGCAGCTCACGCTCGACAAGGTCAGCGATTTCAGCGGCGATACGGAGGACTTCGATGGCGTCGAGCTGCGTGTGACATCGCGTGATGGCAACACCACCTACGCCCGATGGATAAAGAATGCCGATGATACCGTGCAGACCTACACGTGGGTGAACGGCACGACGGCGCCTGAGGAGACGGGCGATGCCGTGAGCCGTACGGACGGGCTGATCGTCGGGCTCCACGCCGGCGCGTACCAGGTCAACGAGGTCGCCGAAACCGTACCCGAAGGGTATGCTCTCGCCGATCCGGTGAACTTCGAAATCGAGACTAACGGTACCGCAGCTACGGCAGGCTCTGTGACGACCGAGACCGAAGGCGGCATCCATACCATCGAGGTGACGGCGACCGATCCGGTGTTGCGCGCGCATCTCCAGCTCATGAAGTATGTGTCGGCTGATGGCTCTGCTTCCGGACAACCACTTGCCGGAGCGAAGTTCGATCTGTATCGTGATGGCTATGACGATCCGATTGCTCAAGGATTGACCTCGGATAATGAGGGCAAGGTTACAACAAACAGCTCTGCAAACGGCAGCATCAATCTGTCCGAGGCGTTCCAAAGTGACCATGGTGGCAAGTACACCACGCTTGCCGACGGTCTGCCCGAGGGCACGTATTACTTCGTGGAAACCGATGCCACGACGGGTGCTGTTATGCCCGATGCGACGAAGTCTCCGGAGCTGAAGATCACGCAGACCGATCACGGCACGATTGTGTCGACGATTGCTGGCAGCGACGATCCTGCCCAGATGGGCAACGAGGACTTCTCGGCAACCGTGAAGCTGCACAAGTACGATTCTGTGACCAATGACCCGGTGTCCGGCGCCGCGTTCACGGTGGTGTTCACGCCTGAGAAAGGATCCGCAACCACGCTGGATGACAGCTGGGCCGAAGCGGATGGGACCTTTAGAAAGACGTTCTCCACCAATGAGGACGGTGTGCTTACGCTCGACAATCTCGAGAAGGGGAGCTACACCGTAACCGAGGCATCGAACACTGGCTATGAGAGCGGCGGCTTCAGCGCTACGTTTGCGATCTCTGAGGTTGACGACGACCAAACGTATGACATCACGACGACGGATGACGAAAACGACGCCGTTAAGGCCATCAGCTTTAAGGTGACAAGCGGCGACGGAACGTTCGTCGATGGCGAGGGCATCCCCAACACGCCGAAGCGCGGCAGCGTGACCATGACCAAGCGCGGCGCGAACAACACGGCGCTCAACGGTGCGACCTTCGAGCTGCAGCGCCTGGGCGACGACGGCACGACGTGGGAGACCATCGCCGAGGACCTCGTGACCGGCCAGAGCTATGCCATGAACGACGAGAACAGCGCTCTCGATGGCGCGGGCGAGGCGGGAACAGCCGGGCAGATCACGGTGACGAACCTCCTGTGGGGCACGTACAAGTTCGTAGAGACCGCACCGGCACCGGGTTACATCGGTGTCGATGACGAAGGCACCGCCCTTGAAAGCAAAGAGGTGACCGTCAATCGCACGAATGGCCTCAACGCGGCAGCCTTGGCAGGTACCGTAAAGAACGCCCCCACGAGCCTTGAGCTCAACAAGCAAAACGACGTAGGACAGCCACTTGAGGGAGCCGCATTCCAGATCGCAGCACAGGGCGACTCCGTGTTTGCCAACCCGGACGCCTTTGCTGCGGGCACCTATGACGAGGCCACGAAGACCGTAACGCTCCCGACTGATTCCACGGGGCACATCGAGCTTACCGGCCAGCTCGTCGTGGGTGGAACCTACACCGTCTACGAGAGCGCGGCACCGAGCGGCTACGACCCGGCGGACGGCGTGCTCACCATCGAAGTGCAGCCAGCTGGTTCGCTTGAGGTTCAAGGCGAGCTGCCCGACCGCTACGCGCGGGCGGATCTTGACGAGGACGGTAACGCTGACAACGCCTGCTCCTTCATGGTGACGAACCTCCACGAGGAGATTGAGCTGCGCAAGGTGAGCACGGACAACCCGGACGTGCCGGTTGAGGGGGCGGTGTTCACGCTCACCGGCATGTGCATGGATAACAACTCGACGCACACCTATACCACAGACGAGGACGGTGTCATCAAGATCGATGATGGCCTTATGGGCGGCGTGCGCTATGCGCTGACCGAGACCACGCCTGGCGCGGGCTACGTCGCGCGCCCGGACACGCTCTACTTCATGATGGACACGCGCGGCGAGATTCAGGTGACGGACGCTCAGGGTAACCCGCTTGACCAGGCAAACTGGCCTGCTGGCTACACGGTTGACGAGGACGGCATCTCGCTCACGGTGACTGACGAATCCGTCGACCTTCAGATCGCCAAGATCGATCCGGATGGAAACCCGCTTCCTGGCGCGGTCTTCCGCGTGACGCCGGCGCCGGGCACAAATACCACGTTTGCCGACGGCAGCGCAGAGGTCCAAGACCTTCGCACGGGCGAAGATGGCACCTGCTACTGGGGTGCGAAGCTCGTGGTGGGCGGCACCTACGACATCACTGAGGTCTCGGCTCCTGAGGGCTACGAGCGTGTCACGGGCACCATGCGCGTAACGGTTGCCGATGACGGCACCATTAACGTCGTAGGCTCCGTGGGCGCGGACGGCGAGCTTGACGGACAGCTTCCGCCGACGGGATATGAGAAGGTTGCGGACAACGCGTTCGAGGTCCAGGTGACCAACAAGCCGGTTGAGATCTCGATCATCAAGGTCGACGGCGACGATCATGCGCGCTATCTGCCCGGCGCTACCTTCGAGGTGACGGGTGCCTTCGCCGGCTCGAATGAGAAGGAGACGCGCCGGTACACGGTCGATGCCACGGGCGAGCTCATGGGTATCAAGAACATCTCTGCCGAGCTCAAAAGCGGCGAGACCTATGAGCTCACCGAAACTGCGGCACCCGCAGGGTACGAGTTCATCAAGGGTACCCTCTCGTTCAAGGTGAACGAGAACGGCACCGTTGAGGCAGTGGGTGATGTGCCTGCCGGTTATAGCATCGAGCAGGACGGCGTCGCCATCGTGGCAGCGGATGAGCCTATCGAAGTCTCCTTCGCCAAGAAGGACCTGGGCGATACGAACCTTGCGGGAGCACGGTTCACCCTTTCCGGTACGTTCGTGAACGATGCGACGCACGAGACGTCGCAGCAGTCGATTCCGTTCGACACGACAAATGAGGCGTTCACCTTCGACGCTCTTTCCTACGAGGGGGCGACCTACAGCCTGGTTGCCGGGCAGACGTACGCGTTGACCGAGGACACGGCACCTGCTGGCTATGAGAAGCTGCCTGCGTTCAGCTTTACCGTGGCGGATGACGGCACCATTACGGTGGCGAACGATTCCACCGAGGCCACGGATGGTACCCCCGGCTATGTCATCGACGAGCAGGGCGGCACGGTTACGCTCACGGCGCATGATCGTCCCATCGAGGTGCGCCTGCAGAAGCGCGGCTCCGACGCGGGCGGCT
>NZ_HE978574.1:589735-592575 GCF_000311845.1 Enorma massiliensis phI
TGCGGACGGCGCGCCGCTCGCGGGCGCGACTTTCGAAATCACAGGCGAGTTCGCCGGTACCCCCGCGCTGAACGCTAACGGCGCGCTCGAGGTCGGGCCGACGGGCGATGACGGCTTCGCCGCCATCCCCACCGGCGTGCTCGTCGCGGGCAATATGTACACCATCACCGAGGCCACCGCGCCAAATGGCTACGAGCTGGCCGGCAGCGTTCAGTTTACGGTGGGCGCGGACGGTGCCATCGCCATCGCTAGCGGCGTGACCGCGGGTTCCGGCACCTACGCCGCGACAGCCGAGGACGGCACCGCCGTCATCACGGCGACCGACGAGCTCACCGAGCTCACGGTCCTCAAGGCCGCATCGAGCGAGGGTGCGTCCGGTGGCAAGACATACCTCCCTGGCGCTGAGTTCACCCTGACCGAGGTCATGGGCGAGGGCTCCGGAGCGGGCAGTCCGCAGGTACTCACCGACATCACGGGCGAGGATGGTAGCGTGAGCTTCACCGGTCTCGTGGCGGGCAAGAGCTACGTGCTCGAGGAGACCCGGGCGCCCGCAGGCTATGAGCGGCTTACCGATACGGCGACGCTGAGCGTTGCGGCCGATGGTACCGTAAGCATCGCGGGCGGTAACAGCTCCGGCGCCTTCACGCTGAGCGAGGACGGCGTCTCTATCGAGGTCGTGGACCATAAGCTGGGCGTGAGCCTGGTGAAGCAGGGTATAGCTGGCCAGGGTCTTGAAGGCGTCGAGTTTACCCTTGCGCCCGCCGAGGACGGTGTCACGTTCCCGGATGGCACGGCCGAGAAGTCCTTCACCTCGGACGAGTTCGGCGCGGTCTTCACCGACTTGCAGCTCACAGGTTCGGCGGAGGGCACGGCCTATGTGCTCACCGAGACCAAGGCTCCTGCGGGCTACCAGCCCATCGATCCGCTGACCTTCCTCGTCTATGAGGATGGTTCGGTGGCGCTCGCCGAAACGGCGACAACGGAGCAGATTAACCAGACGGCAATCGTCAACGGCGCCGAGGACGGCATCGCCGTCATCACCGTGAGCGACACGCCGATCGATTTGGTGCTCAAGAAGTCCGATCCTAACGGTACCGCGCTCCAAGGCGCCGAGTTCACGGTGAGTCCGGTGGACGACGCGACCTTCGCGGATGGCACCACGGAGCCCAAGACCATCGCGACCGCCGACGGCGGCACGGCGCTGCTCTCCGCGCAGCTCGTGGCGGGCAGCACCTATGAGATCTACGAGAGCCGCGGACCGGTGGGCTACGATCCCATCGACGCGACCTTCCAGGTGACGGCGCACGAGGACGGCTCGCTCACGGTCGTGGGCGGCGATAGCGCGCTGCCCGAGGGCTATGCGCGCGCCAAGGGGAGCACCTTCACCTTCACCGCGGTGGACCAGTTGCTGAAGATCGAGCTCCAGAAGGTGAGCGCGCTCGACCCCGAGACCACGCTCGCGAACGCCGAGTTCACCCTCACGGGCGATGACGGCACGATCCAGACGGTTACGACGGATGACCAGGGCGCGGCTGCGATCGGCTCCGGCCTGAAGACCGGCGTTACCTACACGCTGACCGAGACAACGCCTGCCGCCGGCTACATCGCGGTGGAGCCACTGAGCTTCCAGCTCGACATCCGCGGCGAGATCGTGGTCCAGGGCGATGCGCCCGATGCATGGGCGGTCGGCGAGGACGGCATTACGCTCACAGCGACAGACGAACCCGTGGGCCTGCGCATCGAGAAGATCGACGCCGAGGATTCCGACAAGAAGCTCCCTGGTGCCGAGTTCGCCGTGACCCCGGTGGACGGTAGCACGTTCGCTGACGGTACGACGACGGCGCGGACGCTTACCACCGAGGGCGAGGACGGCTCTGCCGAGCTTCTCGCTGAGCTCGTCGTGGGCGGCACCTACACGCTCCGCGAGACCACGGCGCCCGACGGCTACACCAAGATCGACGGTACGCTGACGATTCACGTGCGCGACGACGGAACGATCGAGATCGCGCCCGATACCGCAGCACCCGGTGCGTTCGTTATCAGCGATGATGGCACCGTGCAGGCGTTCACCGGCACGGTCACCAACGAGCCCACCAAGCTCACGCTGTACAAGCTCGACGAGCGCAGCAACCAGCCCATGGCGAACGTCGAGTTCACCCTTACGGGCGATATCGCGGGTGACGGCACGTCCGAAGAGGCTGAACGCACGCTGGTGAGCACCACGGAAGGCGTGGAGCTCGATCATGCGTTGCTCATCGCCGACGGCGAGACCGTCTATACGCTGCACGAGGAAGAGGCCCCTGCCGGCTACGAGACGATCGAGGACCTCAAGTTCACGGTCGAGGAGGATGGTTCCATCACGCCAGTCGACGAAGCGACTGCCGAGGATAACGGCTGGGCCTGGACGGACGGGCAGGGCATCGCGGTGACCGCGCATGATGACCCGGTCGAGATTGACCTGGTGAAGCGCGGCAGCGACACAGGCGACGAGCTCGTCGGTGCCGAGTTCACCATCAAGCCCGCCGCAGGCGGCACGTTTGCCAACGCGCAGCCGGGCGAGAACGAGCAAGGCATCGTGGTGACGCCGGAGAACGCTCAGGATAAGCTGTACGGATGCCTAGTGGTCGGCAAGAGCTACGTGCTCGAGGAGACTCAGGCTCCGGCCGGCTACGAACTCGCGGGCTCCCTTGAGTTCACCGTGAACGCCGACGGCACGATCGAGAAGACAGGCGGCTCCGACGCCTACGCCGTGAGCTCCGAGGGCGACGTCGCGGTCATCACTGCGACCGATACACCCATCGAGGTACGCCTGCAGAAGCGCGGCTCCGACGCGGGCGACG
>NZ_HE978574.1:593026-615908 GCF_000311845.1 Enorma massiliensis phI
CGCGGACGGCGCGCCGCTCGCGGGCGCTGGGTTCGAGATCGTCCCGGCGGCGGGCTCCTCATTCGCGGGTGGGCCCGAGCTCACTGAGGACGGCGCGCTCGAGGTCGGGCCGACGGGCGATGACGGCGTCGCCGCCATTCCCACCGGCGTGCTCGTCGCGGGCGAAACCTACACCGTGAGCGAGATCACTTCGCCTGACGGCTATGAGCTGGCGGGTGCGGTCACCTTCACGGTGGGCGCGGACGGCACGATCGCGCTCGACGGCGCTGCCACGGGCGCTCCGGTCGCGGGTGCGAGTGGGTCCGGCACCTACGCTGCGACCGCCGAGGGCGGCACCGCCGTCATCACGGCGACCGACGAGCTCACCGAGCTCACGGTGCTGAAAGCGACGGCGGATCCGAATGCGTCGGATGGCAAGACCTACCTCGCGGGTGCTGAGTTCACCCTGACCGAGGTCATGAACCGCGGTACGGAGGCGGGCGAGACCGCCGACGGCTCGGCGCGCGAGCCCCAGGTGCTGACGGGCACCACGGCCGAGGATGGCAGCGTCAGCTTCAGCGGGCTGAAGGTCAATACGAGCTACGTGCTCGAGGAGACCGAGGCCCCTGCTGGCTACGAGCGGCTGGCCGATACGGCGACCCTCGTGGTGGCACCGGATGGTACGGCGACGATCGCGGACGGTAACGCCTCCGGTGCGTTCGCGGTTGCCTCTGATGGCGTGACCATCGAGGTCGTGGACCATAAGCTGGGCGTGAGCCTGGTGAAGACGGACCTTGCGGGTACTGCGCTCGCGGGCGGCACCTTCAAGCTCGCTCCGGCTGACGAGGGCACAACGTTCCTCGACGGCACGGCCGAGAAGGAATTCACCTCGGACGAGTTCGGCGCGGTCTTCACCGACCTGCAGCTCGAGGGCTCTGCGGAGGGCACGGCTTACGTGCTCACCGAGACCGAGGCGCCGGCGGGCTTCGAGCGTATCGACCCGGTGACCTTCCTCGTCTATGAGGACGGTACGGTGGCGCTCGCCGACACGGCGACCGATGCTCAGGGCGAACAGGTGGCGATTGTCAACGACGCCGAGGACGGCATCGCCGTCATCACCGTGAGCGACACCCCGATCGAGCTCTCACTCAAGAAGATCGACCCGGACGGCAAGACGCTTGCCGGTGCCGAGTTCAAGATCAACGGACGCTTTGCTGACGGTTCTACGCAGGCGACCCTCACGGTCGATGCGGACGGCGTGATCGAGCTGCCGGCGCCCATCGCGGGCGAGACCTACACGCTCAGCGAGACCGCAGCGCCCGACGGCTACGAGCGCATCATGGGTACCTGGTCGTTCCGGGTGACCTCGGACGGCTCCATCGATGCGACGGATTCCTCGGTCGTGGCCATCTTCGGCGGGCAGCGCTCTATGGGCTACGCGGTGGCGGATGATGGTATCACCATCCTTGCGGTCGACGTACCGACGCCGCCGTCTGACCGCCTTACCAGCACCGGAGACAGCTCGCTGACGCTGGTCTGCGTCTGCGCGGCCTTCGGCCTGATGGCGCTTGCCGGTGGCTTGCGCCTGCGGAGGAAGCGGAGGTAAGTATTGGACGCAGTGAATGAGCTGCTGCGCCATGATGCGGCGGCAACCAGGGTAACCCCGGTTGCTGCCGCGGACCTGGAAGGGGTTCCTTCCGCCATCTCGGGAAGGCACGCGTTCGGGCATGAGCGGCTGCTCGTCCTCATCGCCAACAAGACGGCGGCGGCAGGCGGGCTTAACATGAGCAAGCGCGAGATCGCAGACGTCCTAGGGGTCAACGTCCATACCATCGATCGGGCGGTGAAGCGCCTGAAGGACGAAGGCCTGATCGAAGCGGTCGCAATCTACGACGCGCGGGGGGCCCAGCAGGGAAACCGCTATCGCTCGACCGATGTGGGCGTACGACAAGCGGGCCGACTGGTAGGCGCAGCGGAATAACGCTGGACGCGGAGCGCTCGGGGCATGACGTCTCGGGCGCTTCGTCATGTATTGCTAGCTATACAGCCGGTACCGAGCGCGGTCAGTACGCGGGGTCTGGGGCGGCGGGCGAGGCAGTGCGCGCGACTCGCGGCCGGCGGGCGAGCCTGCACGCGGGATGCACGGCCGGCAGGCGCGCGCACGCGGTATGATGTACGGGTACGAAAGGGGCCGAGGGAGGACCGCTATGCTGCGCATCGGACACGGATACGACGTTCACCAGCTCGTCGAGGGGCGTCGCTGCATCATCGGCGGCGTGGACATTCCGCACGATCGTGGTTTGCTCGGGCACTCGGACGCCGACGTGCTGGCCCATGCGCTCGCCGATGCGATTTTGGGCGCATGCCGCGGTGGGGATATCGGGAAGCTCTTCCCCGATACCGACCCTGCCTACGAGGGCGCCGATTCGCTGGTGCTGCTCTCCCGCGTGATGGAATACGCGCGCGAGCGCGGCTATGAGTTCGTAGACGCCGATTGCACCCTGGCGTGCCAAGAGCCCAAGATCACGCCCTACCGCGACCAGATGCGCGAGAACCTAAGCCGCGCGCTCGGCGTCTCCGTGGAGTGCGTGGGCGTGAAGGCTACCACGACCGAGCGCCTTGGCTGGGAAGGCCAGGGCCAGGGCATCGGTGCCTGGGCCGTCTGCCTGCTCGAGCAGCGATGTTAGGCCTATCGTCTTCATTTTTTCTTTGTTAAGGAATCTCGCCCGACGCGATGTTTCGGCGAGTTCTATGCCTGCCGACGCAGTAGTCGGTTAGGATATCACCAAGAGTCGACATGCACAGGCGGTCGCCGTGCACGCTTGTCGCGAGTTCCGCAGCAAACCTCAGCGCGCTGGGGTTTGCGAGGACTGCCCGAGCAGCAAGCGAGCACGGCGACCGCCCCCAGGAGGACCCTCATGAAGATCTACAACAGCGCTACGCATCAGAAAGAGGACTTTCAGCCCATCGAGGAGGGCAAGGTCCGCATGTACGTGTGCGGCCCCACGGTGTACGACAACATCCACATCGGCAACGCACGCACGTTTATCAGCTTCGACGTGATTCGCCGCTGGCTCATCGCGAGCGGTTACGAGGTCACCTTCGCGCAGAACCTCACCGACGTGGACGACAAGATCATCAATCGCGCCAACGAGCAGGGGCGTACCGCGGCCGAGGTAGCGGAGGAGTTCTCCGAGAAGTTCATCGGCGTCATGCGCGCCGCCAACGTGATGGACCCGGATATTCGCCCGCGTGCCACCAAGGAGATCGGTCCCATGATCGGCATGATCAAGAGCCTGATCGAGCAGGGGCACGCGTACGCTGCCGATAACGGCGACGTGTACTTCTCCGTGCGCAGCGACCCCAGCTACGGCGAGGTATCCGGCCGCAACGTGGACGACCTTATGGTGGGCGCGCGCATCGCGGCGGGGGAGGAGAAGCGCGACCCGCTCGACTTCGCCCTCTGGAAGGCCGCCAAGCCGGGCGAGCCCAGCTGGCCGAGCCCGTGGGGCGAGGGGCGCCCCGGCTGGCACACCGAGTGCGCCGCCATGGTTCACCGCTACCTGGGCACGCCGATCGACATCCACGGCGGTGGCTCTGACCTGGCATTCCCGCATCACGAGAACGAGTGCGCGCAGGCCACCTGCTGCTGGCACGAGGGCTTCGCCAACACGTGGATGCACACGGGAATGCTTCTCGTAGACGGCGAGAAGATGTCCAAGAGCCTCGGCAACTTCTTCACCCTCGCCGAGGTGCTGGAGAAGCACTCGGCCGCGGCGCTCCGCCTGCTTATGCTGCAGACGCACTATCGCTCGCCGCTCGATTTCTCGTGGGAGCGCCTGGAGGGCGCTGAGAACTCGCTCGAGCGCATCGCCACGTGCGTGGAGAATCTCGTGTGGGCGGCGAATCATGCATCTGGCGAGCCTGATGCCGACCGCGCCGCAGCGCTGATCGCCGCCGCCGAGCATGCCTCCGCAGAGTTGGAGGCTGCGATGAACGACGACTTCAATACCGCGGGTGCGGTGGCTGCCTATTTCCAGCTCGTGACCGAAGCGAATACCTACCTCGACGAGGTGGGCGGCGCTGCGGACGCAGAGGCGTGCTTCGCCTGCTCCGCGGGGATCGCGGGCGCGTTCTCCATCTTGGGCGTCAAGCTTCGCGAGCCCAAGGAGGAGCTGCCGGTGGGGCTGCTCGGCGTGGCCGCCGGGCTTGCGGGGTACACGGGCGATAGCGTGGACGAAGCGGCCGAGGTCATCCTTGCTGCGCGTGCCGAGGCGCGCGCCGCCAAGGACTGGGCGACGGCCGACGCCATCCGCGACCAGCTGCGCGACATGGGTCTCGTGATCGAGGACACCGCCGCCGGTTCCCGCCTCAAGCGCGCCTAATGAGACAGTTGTGCCGGGTTCAACTGTCTCATGCTCCGAGGTGAGACAGTTGTGCCGGGTTAAAGTGTCTCATGCGAATGCTTTGGAAGGCGGCCATATCATGGAACACGAGGTTGCCGATAGTCGTGAGGCATGGGAGGCGAACGCCGTCTTCTGGGATGCGGCGATGGGCGATGCGTCAAACGCTTTCCACCGTCAGACGGTTCGACCGGGCGTAACCGACTTGCTCAACCCACAGCCGGGCGATTTCGTGCTTGACGTGGCGTGTGGCAACGGCAACTATGCTGCCTGCCTTGCGGAGCGCGGGGTGGATGTGCTCGCGTTCGATTTTTCGCCCCGTATGATCGAGCTCGCCCGTTGCCGCCAGGAACGATACGCGGACCGCATTGAGTTCGTCGTGGCGGATGCCACCGATGCGGATAGCTTGCGCTCGCTCGCGCGTGCACGGCCGTTCACCAAGGCCGTTTCCAATATGGCAATCATGGATATCGCCGCAATCGATAGCCTCTTCGATGCCGTGCATCGGCTGCTTGTCGAAGACGGCATATTCGTTTTTGCGACGCAGCATCCATGCTTTGTAACCAGGACAGAGCGCTATAGCACGCCGCACAGCTATCGAGGCGAGGCAATCCCCGGTCAGCCGCAAGAGCACCTCTACTTTCATCGGTCCCTGCAGGATATTTTTGAGGCATGCTTTACCCACGGCTTTGTGATCGACGGGTTTCGTGAGTCGTGCTTTGCCGCAGAGCACGAGATTCCCGCGGTGATTATCGTCCGCGCGCGCAAGGTCGTAAGCGAACGGCGATTGAGGTAAAACGTGGCGCGTAAAAAGCCTGAAAGGCTTGGGTGAATTCGTTCAACGATATCCGGGCACGTATGCGTTGGTGGTTGGGCCAAACGCCTTTCCGGTCGAGGATTTTCTTTTGGGCAAAGTGCCGTTGTCCCAGTGACAAGGCTCAATTCTCTATACTGCTATCCAGCAAAACGGACGCAAGGAGATGGCATGGCAAAGCAAAGCGGCGGCAAACGGCAGCGCCAAGGCGCGGGCGGCGGCCGTGGTGGACAGGGTACGGGCGGTAATCGCGAGCGGCGGGGGCGCATGCCGGTTCGCAAGGGCCTTTCGTCGGATGCGGGCAGGCCGAGGGGCCGTTCTGCCGGCTCTTCGGTGCGCGGTGCGGCGGCTCGCCCTAGTGCCTCGCGTCGCCCGGCGGGGGAGTACATCGAGGGACGTCGCGCGGCGGCCGAGGCGCTGCGCACCGGCTTCCCGGTGAAGCGCGCCCTCGTGGCCGATGCCGAGGGCCGGCGCGACGCAGCGCTCGCCCAGCTCGTCGACCAGCTGCGCGGGGCGAACATCCCGGTGGAGTACGTCGCCGCCGAGCAGCTCGACGCGCTCTCTAGCCACGGGGCGCACCAGGGCATCGTACTCGAGGTGGGCGCATTCCCGTACGTCGACCTTGCGGACGTTATTGCGGCGGCGGGCGTGGGCCCGGCGCTCGTGGTGGTGCTCGATCATGTGACCGACGCCGGCAACTTCGGGGCCATCATTCGGTCGGCCGAGGTCGTGGGCGCAGCGGGCGTGGTCATCGCCAACAAGCGCGCAGCTGAGGTGACGGTTGCCACCTACAAGACCTCCGCCGGCGCCGTCATGCACCTGCCCATCGCGCGCGTGCCAAACATTGCCCGCGCGCTCGAGCAGCTGAAAGCCGCGGGCTTCTGGACGGTCGGCGCTTCCGAGCATGCCGAGGGCAGCTGCTGGGACGCGCCGCTCACCGGCCGCATCGCGCTCGTGATGGGTTCGGAGGGCGACGGCATCAGCCGCCTCGTGCTCGAGACCTGCGACGACCTCACCAAGTTGCCGCAGCGTGGCGCGACCGAGAGCCTCAACGTTGCCCAGGCGGCCACGGCGCTCTGCTACGAGTGGCTGCGCGTGAACATCGCTGCGCTCGAAGGTTCCTCGGTGGTACTTGCAGACGCCGCCGCTCCTTCCGCCTGCGGCGCTGCCGACCTATCAAATTCGGGCAAGAATGTTCCAAAAACGGCGCATTCTGAGGCTGATTTCGGAACATTCTTGCCCGAGTTTCGCAGAGTGTCTGCCACGGTGGGCGCGGCGAGCTCTGCTGCGCCCGCCACGGACGGAGTGGGAGGTGCTCGTGAGTAAGAAGAATCGGCAGAAAGCCAAGGCGAAGCGGTTCGGCGAGGGCTCGGCGCGCAAGGTGGTCGATGCCAGCACCTACGGCGCAGGCAATGCATTTGGCTCGGCCTTTGTGTCGTCCACCGTGGTCGACCCCGCGCGCGGCACGAATGCACACGGCCAGCGCGAGCTTTTGGTGGTCGATGGCTACAACGTCATCCACGCGACGCCGCGCTACGAGCAGCTCATCTTCGACCGCTCCGATGACCCGTATTCCAACGACGTCTACGACCGCGCCCGCACCGCGCTCATCGCGGACGTGGCCGCGTTCGCGCAGCGCCGTTATGATGCTGTGATCGTGTTCGACGGCGCGGGCAACGTTTCGGCGGATCGGCCCAACCTCCCGCAGGCGGGCGTGCGAATCGAGTTCTCGCCCACGGGTGTATCTGCGGACACGGTGGTGCAGCGCCTGTGCATCGAGGCGCGCGAGGCGGGACGCGCGTGCTCGGTGGTGACGAGCGACGGTACCATTCAGGCGACGGTCATGGGCAAGGGTGTCACGCGTATTTCGGCGAGAATGCTCGTAGACGAGATTCGCTCGATCGATGCCGATGTGGCGGAGGCAGAGGAGGCGCCGCAGGTGAAGCTCACGCTCGGCAGCCGTCTTTCGCCCGAAGCTTTGGCTAAACTCGAAGCTCTGCGCAACCGCGGATAGCCGGACGCGAGCAACCGCTGACGCGCGATGCGAAATTCCCTCTGTCCTGATTTCGCATGCTTGCGCGGTTGGCGCACTTTCAGTATCCTGAACAAGCTAGACGCCAGCGTGGCTCAACGGTAGAGCAGCTGATTTGTAATCAGCGGGTTGCGGGTTCGATTCCTGTCGCTGGCTCCAGAAGCATGAGAAGCCCGGTGCCCTCGCGGTGCCGGGCTTTTTGCTGCCGCGCGATAGAAACGAGTTAGGTTGCGGACTTTCTGGCGAGATGTAGTTGCCCTCCGCGCTGCCGGTCGAGGTTTAGACACCGCTAGCGCCGCCGGGCGACATTCGGACGCTCGCCGCGCTTTCGGGCCGGATTTGGACACTAGCTGGCTTCTCGGGCGACAATTGGACGCTCGGAGGCCTCTGAGCGTACGAAACGCGCCCGAAGACGGCGTTTGTGTCCGAAACCCGCCCGAGTTTCGAGACGAGACGGTTGCGCCGGAGACATGAGACAGTTGTGCCGGGTGAAACTGTCTCAGGTGGAGACGGTTGTAAGCTACGGCCCGCGCGATGGGCTTATCACGTGAGAAGCAACGGGCAATCCACAGGACATCCACGACTGGAACCCCTGAATCAGCTCACAAAACAGCAGGTCAGCGTCTATAGATACGCCCGGGTGCGTGTATTTAAGCAATTTGGTTGACAGCTCAGCGCACATCGTCGTACTATTCATCTGCTCGCAGGGGCGGTAGTTCCGTTATGGACGTATCCAATCCGGCGAGGCTTGCTTCTCTGGGAGTGTGCCCGAGTGGTTAATGGGGACGGGCTGTAAACCCGTTGGCTCTGCCTACCAAGGTTCGAATCCTTGCGCTCCCACCAGCAAGCAAGCGCCTGTGTAGCTCAGTCGGTAGAGCACCTCGTTGGTAACGAGGAGGTCACCGGTTCAAGTCCGGTCGCAGGCTCCAGTACGGCGGTGTAGCTCAGCTGGTTAGAGCACACGGTTCATACCCGTGGCGTCACTGGTTCGAATCCAGTCACCGCTACCAGGTAACACGGTGGCTTTCCTATGTACGTGGGGGAGCCACTTAGTTCAAAGAGGCATGTCCCGGCGGGGACGACCTTAAGGAGGAGGGCTTTATGGCCAAGGAAAAGTTCGAGCGTACAAAGCCGCATGTTAACATCGGCACCATCGGCCACGTCGACCACGGCAAGACCACGTTGACGGCCGCCATCACCAAGGTTCTCTCCGAGACCGAGGGCTGCAAGGCTGACTTCACCGCCTTCGAGAACATCGACAAGGCTCCCGAGGAGCGCGAGCGCGGCATTACCATTTCCGTCGCCCACGTTGAGTATGAGACCCAGAACCGTCACTATGCTCACGTCGACTGCCCCGGCCACGCCGACTACATCAAGAACATGATCTCCGGTGCTGCCCAGATGGACGGCGCTATCCTGGTCATCGCCGCCACCGACGGCCCCATGGCCCAGACCCGCGAGCACATCCTGCTCGCCCGTCAGGTCGGCGTGCCCTACATCGTCGTGTTCCTGAACAAGTGCGACATGGTTGACGACGAGGAGCTTATCGACCTCGTTGAGATGGAGACCCGTGAGCTCCTCTCCGAGTACGATTTCCCCGGCGACGACATCCCCGTCATCCGTGGTTCCGCTCTCGGCGCCCTCAACGGCGAGGAGAAGTGGATGGATTCCGTCCGCGAGCTCATGGCTGCCGTTGACGAGTACATCCCGACCCCCGAGCGCGACGACGCCAAGCCGTTCCTCATGGCCGTCGAGGACACCATGACCATTTCCGGCCGTGGTACCGTTGCTACCGGCCGTGTCGAGCGCGGCGTGCTCAAGCTCAACGAGCCCGTCGAGATCGTCGGCATCAAGGAGACCCAGTCCTCCGTTGCCACCGGCATCGAGATGTTCCGCAAGACCATGGACTTCTGCGAGGCTGGCGATAACGTCGGTATCCTCCTGCGCGGCATCAAGCGCGAGGACATCGAGCGCGGCCAGGTTCTCTGCAAGCCCGGTTCGGTGCACCCGCACACCAAGTTCACCGGCGAGGTCTACGTCCTCACCAAGGAGGAGGGCGGCCGTCACACCCCGTTCTTCGATGGCTATCGTCCGCAGTTCTACTTCCGTACCACTGACGTGACCGGTACCGTCAAGCTCCCCGAGGGCACCGAGATGGCCATGCCTGGTGACCACATCACCATCGAGGGCGACCTCATTCACCCGATCGCCATGGAGGAGGGCCTCCGCTTCGCTATCCGCGAGGGTGGCCACACCGTTGGCTCCGGCGTCGTGAGCACCATCATCGAGTAACTTAGGCTTTTCCTGAGTAATCTCGGTTTCGCCGACTTCAAGGGACCCGGCTCCATCTCGGGGCTGGGTCCTTTTCTGTGGGGCCGTGTCACGGGCCGTCTGCAGGTATGTTGAGCTGAGCACATGCGGGCTCAGGCGCACATACCGTCGAAAGATGTGGAACGTATCTGCAGATAAACCGCGACATGGAACATCACATTGACAACGTCGCAGGTAAGATGCTAGTCTTTTCCATCGTGCCCGTTGGGGGCGGTATTTGGAGGTAATTGATTCATGCGTACTCTCGTCACCCTTGCATGCACTGAGTGCAAGCGTCGCAACTACACGACGACCAAGAACAAGGCAACCATGCCTGATCGTATGGAGATCAAGAAGTATTGCCCCTGGTGCCGTCGTCACACGGTGCACAAAGAGACTCGCTAGTCTCTTATCGATTACACGCCAGTAGTTCAATTGGTAGAGCATCGGTCTCCAAAACCGAGTGTTGAGGGTTCGAGTCCTTCCTGGCGTGCCAGTCTTCAATCCGTAAGCCTCGTCGTTTCGGGGCTTACGGTTTCCTGTGTTAAGCGCTCATTGCGCCGGAGGTAGCTACTATGGCCAACAAGAAGAACAAGAAGAAGGCTACGCAGAAGACCGACGCTGCCGCTGCGCCGTCTTCGAAGGCCGAGGTGAAGGCTACCAAGAAGTACGCCGAGGCGAAGCCTGGCAAGGGCGCTCGCGGCGCTAAGGCCACAAAGGCCACTACGGTGACCAAGGCCAATGCAAAGGCGGTCAAGGCGAAGGACAAGAAGGGCAGCAAGCCCGGGTTCTTTGCCGGCATCGTGCGCTACTTCGCCTCCGTGAAGAGCGAGATGCACCGCGTGACCTGGCCGAGCAAGAAGGAGCTCATCAACTACTCCGTGGTGGTGTGCGCTTCGCTCGTGGTGGTCGGTGTCGTCATCGCGCTGCTTGACTTCGTGATCGGCGAGGGTCTCTTCCTCGTCTCTGGATTGAGGGGCTAAGCCATGTCGAAGCGTTGGTATGTAGTTCACACCTACTCTGGTTACGAGAAGAAGGTCAAGGATACCCTTCAGCATCGCATCGAGACGATGGGCATGCAGGACCGCATCTTCGATATCCAGATCCCCATGGAGAGCGTGACCGAGATCAAGGAAGGCGGAAAGCGCGAGACCAAGGACGTTAAGGTCTTCCCGGGCTATGTACTCGTCCGTATGGAGATGGACGACGATGCCTGGACGTGCGTTCGCAACACCGAGGGCGTCACCGGTTTCCTTGGCGGTAACGGCAAGCCCGCTCCGCTCTCCCGCGATGAATATAACAAGATGATGCGCAAGTCCAAGACGGGCGACGCTCCCAAGCGCACCACCGTTGGGCTCGAGGTCGATATGGCCGTTAAGGTTACCTCTGGTCCGCTTGCAGATTTCGACGGCAAGATTTCCGAGATCAACGCCGAGGCCGGCAAGGTCAAGGTCACGCTCGAGATCTTTGGCCGCGAGACCCCGGTCGAGCTTGGGTTCGACCAGATCGAGGTCATTTCCTAAGGTTGGATTGTACGCGGGCCGGTGTTTCCCGTTCAGACCGCTCATCCGAACGGGTGCTTCTAACACGGGCGCGCTTACGATAGTTCGATTTCACGTCATTCGGTTCAGGAAGGTTTTGAGATGGCTGAGAAGAAGATTGCCACCGTCATCAAGCTTCAGATTCCTGCCGGTCAGGCCAATCCGGCGCCCCCTGTCGGTCCTGCCCTTGGTGCTGCCCAGGTTAACATCATGCAGTTCTGCCAGGCGTTCAACGCCGCCACGCAGGACAAGGCGGGCGATATCATCCCCGTCGAGATCTTCGTCTACGAGGATCGCTCCTTCGACTTCGTGACCCACACGCCTCCGGCGGCCCACCTCATCAAGAAGGCCCTCGGCCTCAAGAGCGGTTCCGCCGTGCCGCAGCGCGACAAGGTTGGTCAGCTCTCCCAGGAGCAGCTCACCCAGATCGCCGAGACCAAGATGCCGGACCTCAATGCCAACGACATCGAGGCCGCTAAGAAGATCATCGCCGGCACCGCTCGCTCCATGGGCGTCACCGTCGCTGAGTAACGTCGTTTTCCTGCGGGTGCGCTAAGGTGGCGCACCCGTTTGCGCGCAATAGGGCGCGCGTTTGATGTGGGAGGGCATATGCCCGTTGACCACAGGAGGTAGAACATGCCGAAGCATGGAAAGAATTTCCGCGCCGCTGCGGAGAAGGTCGAGAAGTTCAAGCTCTACAGCCCGCTTGAGGCTGTGAAGCTCGTCAAGGAGGTCGCTCCGGCCAAGTTTGACGAGACCGTTGAGGCCCACTTCCGTCTGGGTATCGACACCCGCAAGGCTGACCAGAACATCCGTGGTTCCATCTCCCTGCCCCACGGCACCGGCAAGACCGTTCGCGTCGCCGTGTTCGCCGAGGGCGAGAAGGCTCGCGAGGCCGAGGAGGCCGGCGCCGACGTCATCGGCTCCGATGAGCTCGTTGCCGCCATCCAGGGTGGCGAGATCAACTTCGACGCCGCCATCGCTACGCCGAACATGATGGCCAAGGTTGGCCGCATCGGTAAGATCCTTGGTCCCCGTGGCCTTATGCCGAACCCCAAGCTCGGCACCGTGACCATGGATGTTGCCAAGATGGTTGGCGAGCTCAAGGCCGGCCGCGTGGAGTATCGCGCCGACCGCTATGGCATCTGCCATGTGCCGCTGGGTCGCGTGTCCTTCGACGACCAGAAGCTCGTTGAGAACTACGCCGCTCTCTACACCGAGATCCTGCGCGTGAAGCCCTCTTCCGCCAAGGGTCGCTATGTGAAGAGCATTGCGCTCAGCTCCACCATGGGCCCCGGCGTCAAGGTCGATCCGTCTGTCCAGCGTGACTTCATGGCTGAGTAGGCTGCGAGAGACGCTATCGCTGCGCGGCGTGCTTTTACTGCGCTGCACATATATTGCGCTGCAAGGCCGGTTCCTTCGGGAGCCGGCCTTTTTGCTGCGTCGTCGCGTGTGACACCTCTTGCGCTTGCGTTTGACCGTGTGGCCGTCCTGTTCCTTGTCGCATGGTCGCGTCAGATGCCGTGAAAGTGGTTCGTGAACACCCGGTGTCTGCGAGCCATTTCCTCTAGGGACCATTTTTCAGCTGGGCTGCGGGCTTGCGCGCGGGGCGCAAGCCTCGTTTAAAACTCAGGAACAGAGCCCGTGAACCCGAAGCCAGGTGTAGGAGGTCTGTCCCAAGAAACGTTACATCGGGAAATATATTTCTAAAAAAGTATATCGACACACATAGTACTCTGTGTTACAGTTACCTCAGAGTAAGAGCGGGGGAATACGCCCCCGCATCGAAAACGCCAGGAGGTGACGGTATGGCAACACGGGATGCGGTGAGCGACCTCATCAGAGGGAACATCGATGCCATCATCTTGTGCACGCTCAAGGACGGCGATAGCTACGGCTACGAGATCCTCAAGGATATCGCGACGGCGAGCCACGGCGAGTACGAGATGAAGGAGCCCTCGCTCTACACAAGCCTCAAGCGCCTTGAAGGCCAGGGCAATGTGGAGAGCTACTGGGGCAACGAGACGCAGGGAGCTCGGCGCAAGTACTATCGCATCACAGATGCGGGCATCGGCGAGTTGGCCGAAGCGACCGAGCGCTGGGTGCGCGTTCGCAGAATTATTGACAGGCTGCTTAAACAGGACGGGGGAGACCGATGAACGAGCTGCGTATGTACGTCGAGCACCTCTTTGAAGGACGGGTGCTCACGCAGGAAAGTATCGAGCTGAAGGAAGAGATCTACGGTAACCTCGTCGCGCGGTACGAGGATTACGTCGCAGGCGGCATGTCTGAGGCCGAGGCGCTGGAGAAGACGAAGGCGAGCTTCACGAGCATCGAGGACGTGTTCAAGGAGTCTGGAGAGGCCGAGGACTCGAATGCAGGGGAGGCTGCATCCACCGAGGCGGGGGAGAGCGGGGCAGCGAGCTGGAATGCAGGCGCTGCGCAGGCTGCGCCCGGTGCAGACGGAATGGGCTCCGCTGCCGAGACCGCGCAGATGCCGCGTCCCGAGGGAGCGCCGGTGCCGCCCGATGGCGTGCCCGCCGAGGACCAGGCCACGGCGGGCACCCAGGCTGCACCCAAGACCCGCTCACCGCGCAAGATATGGCCGTTTGTCGTGGGCGGTGTGTTGGCAGCGTTCATCTTACTGGCCATTGTGGGCACCGCCGTGTTCGGTCTTATTGACGAGGCCGATGTGGGCGAGCCGTCTTCGACTGCGCAAAGCATCACGCAGAACAATTCGGCAGCAACCGATGCGAGCCAAGGAGCCGCGAACGGCCAAGATAGCTCGAGCACAGGTGGAGGCGCCTCGAACCAAACCTATGACGACCTCGATGACCAGCGGGAATACGAGGCAACGAAGGCTGTGGACGACGCCATCGCGGTGCACTCCATCGACACGCTCAAGAGCTATACCGGAAACAGCCTGCCCGACCAAGGGTTCTTCGAGCACTTGCCGCTGAGCATGTATGTGTCGAGCACGGGCTCGGAACAGGGGAGCAGCGCGAGCTACAACGTTTACTACGCCGGAGTGTCGGACGACATCGATGGCGATGGCGTCGATCGAGCGCTGGTCTACAACGCGGTGGCAGCGTTCAGCGTGTATCCGGAGCTGCAGACGATTAACTTCACCGTGCAGGACGCAGACGATACGGCCCACGACGCAAATGTCTACTCGTTCAATCGCGATACGTTGGAGCACGCCTTCGATAACGCGAGCGGCGGGGCCATCACGCAGCTCAACAGCTCGCTGTACGAATCGCAGGAGAGCTGGGACCAGGTGCGTGATTACGTGACCCGCAACCACTTCTACGACCGTCAGACAGACTTGGCCGAGATTGACGACTAGCCACGGCCATCAGCCGCGCCAAATGGGGACAGTCCCCGATTTGGCGCGGCCTCGGCAATGCTCGACCTTTGCGTTAACAGACGGGACGCTTGCCGAGAGCAGGCTTGCGCGCCGCGCGCATTCTGCTAGACTTTAGCGCAATGCAGTGCCCGCCGGGCGCTGCGGGCGAAGGGATGGCACATGATGCTCGCATCGAACAACAGCGCTCGGGTGGCCCCGGTGGCCGCTGCCGCGCTGATGCTATCCCTAGACGAGCTACTACTAGGCGCTTGCGCGTAGGGTACTTCGTCTGCTTATTCGCTAGATGGCTCATCTGAAGCACCCCACGCGTATCGGACGTCTTGCAGGACGTGAAACGCGGCGGGGTGCTTCTCGTGTATCGCATGGAAACGCTTTACCTCCTGCAAGCGCAAGCAACGAGCCCGGGCACAACCGCTGCGGGCGAGAGCAGGAGGAAGCATGACCAGGAAAATCAACATCTTCGATACCACCCTCCGCGATGGCGAGCAGTCGCCCGGCGCGAGCATGAACACCGAAGAAAAGCTCATCATCGCGCGGCAGCTCATCCGCATGAACGTCGACGTCATCGAGGCGGGCTTCCCCATCTCCAGCCCCGGCGACTTCAAGAGCGTGGCCGAGATCGGCCGTATCGCGGGCGACAAGTGCACCGTATGCGGCCTCACGCGTGCCGTCGACAAAGACATCGAGGTCGCGGCCGAGGCGCTCAAGACCGCCAAGCGCCCGCGCATCCATACCGGCCTGGGCGTCTCGCCGAGCCATCTGCGCGACAAGCTGCATCTCACGGAGGACGAGGCGATTGAGCGCGCCGTGCACGCGGTGAAGCTCGCCCGCTCGTTCGTGGACGACGTCGAGTTCTACGCCGAGGACGCCGGCCGTGCGGACCAGGATTTCCTCTGCCGCATCATCGAGGCAGCCGTGAAGGCGGGTGCCACCGTGGTGAACATCCCCGACACGACCGGTTACAACATGCCGTGGGCCTTCGGTGCGCGCATCGCCGACCTGCGCGAGCGCGTGGACGGCATCGAGGACGTGACCATCTCCGTACACACCCACAACGACCTGGGCATGGCGACGGCACTTGCCATCGAGGCCGTCCGCAACGGCGCCACGCAGGTGGAATGCACCATCAACGGTTTGGGCGAGCGTGCCGGCAACACGGCGCTCGAAGAGGTCGTCATGGCCATCCGCATGCACGGGCAGGAGCTCGATGCGCATACCGATATCGTGACGCAGGAACTTACGCGCGCAAGCAAGCTGGTGAGCTCCATCACCGGCATGACGGTGCAGGCCAATAAGGCCATCGTGGGCGCGAACGCGTTCGCGCACTCCTCGGGAATTCACCAGGATGGCGTACTCAAGGCGCGTGACACCTACGAGATCATCGACCCCGCCGATGTGGGAGCCGGTGGCTCGCAGATCATCCTCTCGGCGCGCTCCGGCCACGCAGCGCTGCGCCACCGTATGGCAGAGCTCGGCTATACCTTTGAGGACGACGAGTTCGAGAGCATCTACCAGGCATTCCTTGAGGTTGCCGATAAGAAGAAGGAAGTCTACGACGAGGACTTGGAGAGCATCGTACACGAGCGCGAGCGCGTGACCAAGGCCATCTGGACGCTCGGTGCGGTGCAGGTGAGCTGCGGCTTCCCGCTTACGCCCACGGCGACGCTCACGCTCGTGGACGAAGGCGGCGAAGAGCATACCGTGGCCGCCTTCGGTACGGGTCCGGTGGATGCCGTCTACAAGGCCGTGAACCAGATCGTGAGCGTGGAGAACGACCTTTCCGAGTTCGCGATCAAGGCCGTGACGCGCGGCATCGACGCGCTGGGCGAGGTTACGGTGCGCGTAACTGCAGGCGACGGCCAGGTGTACACCGGGCGCGGCTCCGATAACGACATCATCGTGAGCTCCACGAAGGCCTACATCAACGCCCTCAACCGCCTCATCTCCGATCGCCAGTGAGTCATTTTGGGACGGGGTTGTTTTGACCCATTTTGAGACAGTTTAACCCGGTACAACTGTCTCATGCGCGTTCCCCGAAGGAAACCGTCACGCACATGTCCGATTTCCCTTCATCAGCAGGAAGGATTGATCCAATGCCACGACCGATGACCGTAGCAGAGAAGATCCTCGCAGCCCATGCCGGGCTGGACGAGGTTCGCCCCGGCCAGCTCGTAGAGTGCGATTTGGACCTCGTGCTCGCGAACGATATCACCGCGCCCATCGCGATCGACGTGTTCCACGAGCTGGGCGCCACCGAGGTGTTCGACCGCGACCGCGTGTGCCTGGTGCCTGACCACTACGCGCCCAACAAGGACATCAAGAGCGCCGAGCAGACCAAGAAGATGCGTGACTTCGCCCACGAGCAGAAGATCACCCATTACTGGGAGCAGGGCTGCGCGGGCATCGAGCATGCCCTTCTGCCCGAGACCGGCACCGTGGTGCCCGGCGACCTCGTGATCGGTGCGGATTCCCACACCTGCACGTACGGCGCGCTCGGCGCGTTCTCCACGGGCGTGGGCTCCACCGACGCCGGCGTGGGCCTCGCCACGGGCCGTGCGTGGTTCAAGGTGCCGCCCACCATTAAGTTTGAGATTGAGGGCGAGCTCACGGACGGCGCCACCGCGAAGGACATCATTCTGCACATCATCGGCCTCATCGGGGTTGATGGCGCGCTCTATCAGGCCATGGAGTTCACCGGATCCACCATCGCGAGCCTCTCCATGGAGGGCCGCATGTGCATCTCGAACATGGCGATCGAGGCCGGCGGCAAGGCGGGCATCATGGAGGTCGACGATGTGGCGCGCGCGTGGCTCGAGGGCCGTTGCCAGCGCCCGCCGGTGGAGTACCACGCCGACCCGGATGCCGAGTACGCCCAGATCATTCACATTGACGCGGCGGATATCAAGCCGTGTGTGAGCTGGCCGCACCTGCCGAGCAACACGCACCCGGTGAGCGAGTCCGGCCACATCACCATCGACCAGGCGGTGATTGGCTCGTGCACGAACGGGCGCATCGAGGATATGCGCGCCGCGGCCGAGGTGCTGCGCGGACGGCGCGTGGCCGAGGGCGTGCGCTGCATCGTGATCCCCGCGACGCAGGCGGTCTTCAAGCAGTGCATGGCCGAGGGCCTGGCAGATGCGTTCATCGATGCCGGCTGCGTGTTCTCCACGCCTACGTGCGGCCCGTGCCTGGGCGGCTACATGGGCATCCTTGCCGCGGGCGAGCGCTGCGTGTCCACGACGAACCGCAACTTCGTGGGCCGCATGGGCGACCCGACCTCCGAGGTGTATCTGGCGAGCCCGGCCATCGCCGCTGCGAGCGCCGTGGCCGGCCGCATCTGCGCTCCATCCGACCTGTGAGTCATTTGAGTCATTTTGGGACGGGGTCATTTTGAGTCATTTTGTCTTACGCCCCGTTCTAGCCTGCCTCTTTTCCCGTTCCCGTTCATCCCTTCCTGCGAAAGGATTTCTCTATGCACTACGAAGGTACCGTTTTCCGCTACGGGCGCGATGTCGACACCGACGTCATCATCCCCGCGCGCTACCTCAACAGCTCAGACCATGCGCACCTGGCAGCGCATGCGATGGAGGATCTCGATCCCACCTTTGCTGAGCGCGTGCAGCCCGGTGACATCGTGGTGGCGGAGGAGAACTTCGGCTGTGGCTCCAGTCGCGAGCACGCGCCGGTGGCGCTCAAAGCGGCGGGAGTGAGCTGCGTTATCGCCAAGAGCTTCGCGCGCATCTTCTATCGCAATGCCATTAACGTTGGCCTCGCCATCTTGGAGTGCCCGGATGCCGTGGACGCCATCGCAGACGGCGCGCGCGTGGCCGTGGACACCGAGACCGGCGCCATCACGAACCTCGATACGGGTGCGGCCTTCACCGCTGAGCCCTTCCCGCCGTTCATCGCTGAGATTATCGAGGCCGGTGGTTTGGTGGAGCGCACGCGCCAGAAGCTCGCTCGCGGGAACTGAGGCACCGCGCTTGGCGCGGCCGTCGGTCGCCGTACGCAGGGTGTGTTCCCCCTCATTCACGCCAATGTGCGGCACCTCGGCCTCGCTATGGGAAACCCGCTCAGTTTCCTGCTTCATTTGCGAGACAGTTTAACCCGGCACAACTGTCTCATTGCCGTTATGAGACAGTTTAACCCGGCACAACTGTCTCATCCGATTGCCAAGGAGGGCATATGCCGCTTGATAATCCGTTCGCATCTGGCGCCAGCTCGGAGAGCTGGAGCTGCAATGTGAAGAAGACCTACAAGATCTGCTGCTTGCCGGGCGACGGCATCGGCCCGGAGATCATCGCCGAGGGCAAGAAGGTGCTCGCCGCGGTGGGCAAGCGTTACGGCGTTGATTTCAAATGCGAGGACGCGCTCATTGGCGGCGCGGCTATCGATGCCTGCGGCGACCCGCTGCCCGAGGAGACGCTCGCTGCCGCCCGTGCGTCCGACGCCGTGCTGCTGGCTTCGGTAGGCGGGCCCAAATGGGATTCGACCGATCCTGCGGCGCCTCGCCCCGAGCAGGGGTTGCTGCGTATCCGCAAAGAGCTCGGCCTGTACACCAACCTGCGCCCGGTCCAAATCTTCGCGGCGCTCGCCGATGCATCGACGCTGCGCCCCGAGGTCATCGACGGCGTGGATATGATGATCGTGCGCGAGCTCACGGGCGGCCTGTATTTCGGTAAACGCGAGCGCTTCTACGAGGAGCCCGGCGCCGGCACGGCGGGGGCGCCCGGCCAGCGCGCGTACGACACGCTTGAGTACCGCGAGTACGAGATCGAGCGCATCGCGCGGCAGGCGTTCGAGGCGGCGCGCAAGCGCCGTGGCAAGGTGTCGAGCGTGGACAAGGCCAACGTGCTGGAAACGAGCCGCATGTGGCGAGAGATCGTTCACCGAATCGGCGCCGCGGAGTACCCGGACGTGGAGCTCGAGGACGTGCTCGTGGACAACGCGGCCATGCAGCTCATCAGCCGCCCGGCCGACTTCGACGTGGTGGTGACGGAAAACATGTTCGGCGACATCCTCTCCGACGAGGCCGCGCAGATCACGGGGTCGCTCGGCATGCTCGCCTCAGCGAGCCTGGGAGACGGCGTGGCACTCTACGAGCCGAGCCACGGCAGCGCGCCCGACATCGCGGGGCAGGGGGTCGCCAATCCGCTCGCGCAGATCCTCTCCGTGGAGATGATGCTGCGCTACAGCTTCAACATGGGCGAGGCGGCCGATGCCGTCCGCGCTGCGGTGACGGCCGTGCTCGACGAGGGCTGGCGCACGCGCGACATCGCCGACCCCGCGACGCCTGCGGATCGCATCCTCGGTACCACCGCCATGGGCGACGAGGTGGCCAAGCGGATCTAAGGGCGAGCGCCGTCGGATGCCGCGCCGCGCACCCATATACACCATCCATCAGGGGCTCTCGTAGGGCGAGGGCCCCATTTTTTGGTGCCGTTTTGGAGCAACGGGGTCTCGCCGGCGCTCCCGATATTAGATTCGCGACACTAACAGCTGGTTGATGGATACATGCGCCTCCGCCGCCTCGATGGCAACTCGTCGGTGCTGCTCGGGTGTCATGCGCAGGGGAAACTTTCCGCTGAACCGACGACGCCCCAGGGGGATCGGCGGCAGCTCTCCTGCTTCAGCCATATCGGAAAGCACGTTGCCGACAAGGCCAACCAAGCCGCTCAAGGCGCCCTGTTGCTGGTCGGCGATATGGGAGAGACTGGGGAATTCTGCGACCGTTGCGACGTAGCCCTCATCCTCATCGGACCAGAAGACGCGATAGGTGTACTCATCTGCCTTGATATCCATCGTTCACCATCCGTTCTACTGCGGCTATCATCTGACGTACTTGATATGGGGAGACCATGCCGCCGCGGTTTTGGATGTTGACCCGCGGATCTCCTGCCCAAGGCGTGCGATACACGTGATGCGACCCATGGATGCGTGGCTCTCCATGAGAAGCCATCTTCTACAGAAAGGGTATCATGGTGATGCTGCGCGGAAGGTGAGAGGGGGAGGCATGACCGAGGAACATCTGACGGCGGACTTGCTCAAGCAGCTTTCCGCTGCTGCAAGACCAGAAGACTACCTGCTCCAGGGCGAGACCATCGATCGAGAGCTGTCGGATTACCTCAATGAGCTGCGGAATGATCGCAGCATGAAACGCGCTGCGGTGGTGCGCGAATCTGCGGTGAACGAAACCTTTGTTTATGACATCTTCAAAGGGAAGAGCCTTCCCGGTCGCGACAATGCTCTCAAGCTTGCATTTGCCTTGCGCTGCAGTCTCATTGAAACGCAGCGGATTTTGCGGCTTGCAGGCGTTTCAGAGCTTTGGCCCAAACGCTCGCGCGACGCGGTCATTATCTGGTGCATCGAACGTGGCCTCACGCTGGCGCAATGCGATGACGAGCTCTATCGCCTGGGTGAGCAAACGCTGGTAAACCCTGAGGATGATTCCGCATGAGCCGAGACGGCAAACGCGTTCTGCATGGGATGAATATCGACGATGTCTACGTGGTCGAGCGCCAGCTAGCGCATGGAGTCGACGGTGTGACGGAGCTCGTGTCGCTCGACGGCACCGGGCCGTTTGTGCGTAAGCGCATTCCGCTCGATCGGGCGCACCGCATGGTGTGGGCCGCGCTTTCCGAATGCGATAGCCCGCATCTTCCGCATGTTCACGCCGTGTATGAGATGCCCGATGAGTATGTTGTGGTATATGACTACGTACCGGGTAAAACGCTTGAGGACGCCATGGGGGAGCGAGGGCATCTTCCGCTGGTTGAGGTGGCGCCGATCCTTGCGTCTCTATGCGAGGCTACGGCCGAGCTCCATGCGCACGGGATAATCCACGCGGATATTGCCCCTCGTAACGTGGTGCTCGCTGCTGACGGTGCGCATCTTATTGATTTCGGAATCGCGCAGATGGCGTTCGACGAGCCGAAGCGCGATGATGCGGCGTGGGGGACCAGGGGGTTCGCCGCGCCAGAGCAGCACGGCTTCGCGGCGATGGACGCGAGGTCCGATATCTATGCTATCGGCCGGCTTGCAGGGTATCTGTTGACGGGTGCGGTGCTGCCAGACAAGACCTTCGAGGGCGAGCTCCGCTGCTCGGGAGTGGTGCCTGAGGGCGTGTGCCGGGTGCTGGGACGCGCTTGCGCTTTCGAGCCGAGCGCTCGCTACCAAACGGCCAAGGACCTTGCAACTGCGTTTGCCGCAGCATGTGCGGGAGATGCTGCTCCAGCGAGTCAGAGCACTCCTCCGGTAGGCTGGCCGGCGTACGAGCAAAACGCCACGTATGCAAGGCAACCTGCGCCGCATGATTCGGAGCCTATCAAGCGGAGCGGTGAACGGCCGCCCCTGTATCGCAAGGTCATCATGCTCGCGCTCACGGCTCTTGCCATCGCATGCGCGATAACTGCCATGTATCTGCTGGTCTCCGATAGGTCAACTCCACATAGGGCACAGCAAGATACGCCGATATCGATGTTGGCGAATAGCTCTGGCGGGTATGAAGACACGGGCGATGCCTATGCAGGCAACTCATCGACCGATTTGGTCGAAAAGGCTGTTGAAGGTCTTAGAATTGCCGAATCGACGTGGTACGTATCGAACGGATTCGTGCATTATGCGATAGCGATAGAAAACGCGAGCGACGACGTGGTCGCACTGTTCCCTACGGTGACCATAACGGGCAGAGCGGAGGACGGCAGCGTCCTCTTCTCGAGCGAACAGGTACTCAATGAGCTGTATCCAGGTGAGACCAGGTATTGGGGGAGCATAGCGGGCGACGGATCGTCGGTGCCGGCTAGCGTTGAGTTTTCTATGAGCCGACCGGCAGACGGAGAGGTGCAAGCTGCCTCGGGCGAGCCAAGTAGGCTGCGCGTATCTAACGTATCGACAAGAAGGAACCAGTTTTCTGACGTCGTCGTTACAGGTGAGGTGACCCTGGAATCGCTTTCTGCGGGAAGCACCGCTTCCCAAGTGCAAGTTATTGCTATCGGGCGCGACGCTCAGGGCGCCATGGTCTTCGGCTTCGAGGGATATGTCTCGCTGCCCGCGGAGGGCGACACGGTGCCGTTTGGAGTAACCAGCTTCGATGACGTTCCCGAGTTCGAAACGGTTGAGGTCTACGCCTACACCTGGTAGGCGGGTCGATCTGCCAACTTGGTAGCTGAGCTCTCCACTCCTGTTCTCACTGCAAGGCGAATGTTTGCGATTGGTGCCTGTCGTCACGGGCGCTTCGTGCTCATAACGGGCAGAGCGGGTACACACCTGCGCGGACGGCGCGCCGGCGCTGTACCGCCCGTATAACCGCCCGTTCGCCGGAGCGTTTTCAAAACTCAGTTGGCAACTGAGGAAGTTCCAAGCCCATTTCGCGAAAATTGCAATCGCTCTTCCGGAAGGGCCCGCCAACAGGGCGGTGCTGCGGTTCTCCAGAAGGGA
>NZ_HE978574.1:616296-696985 GCF_000311845.1 Enorma massiliensis phI
TGGAAGAACGGCAAGGGCATGGAGCCAAGGGTGCGGGGCGTGAGCTGCGTGCCTGGCTGCTCGGTCGCTCGCCGGGCCTCGGTGCCCACGTGCTTGCCGCCCGCTTACCGGGCGGTACAGCATGGAGGGCGAGGGAGGTGCCTATGTGGAAGCGGTCGGACGTTGAGCGCCTGACGGGCCTCACGCGCCACATGATCCAGGACCTATGCAACCCCAATACCAGCGGGGATGGCTTGGGGTTCTGGGAGCCGGCGATATCCAAGCCGGGGTATTCGCGCTTTGACGAGGGCGACCTGCTGGCGTTCTACCTAGTGCGCCAGCTCATGAAGGCCGGGTTCACGCTCAAAGAGATTGAATCGGCGGTGTTTGATCTGATGGAAGATGACGATTCGTTTGAGCGCGCGCTGCGTCGGAAGGCGACGGTGCTTCATCGGCGCCGGGCTGAGCTCGATAGCAAGCTGAGTGCGCTCGAGTATTTGGAGGTGGCCGCGACGGCGGCGACCGATGATCGCCTGTATGCCGTGATGGAGGTCGCATTAACGCAGAGCGCTGAGCGCGCTGTGCAAGTTGCGACGACTGAGACACAGGCGGCGGAGGCGGATGAGGTGCTTGTGCGTCGTGGCATGCGCGAGCTGGTTGCTGCCGTGCTTGGCGTACTGCGTGGCGAGGGCGCGCCTGCCGAGATGGGCGGGCGCGGGATTGCCCCGCTAGTTGCTGGCTGGGCGAGAGCAGTTGCCGACCTTCTTGCCGATGACGCGGCGCCTGCCACCGCCGGTGCCCAGAGGCTGATCCGGAAGATGGCGCATGCAGTCGCGGGCGAGGGTGCGAGTGCGGGCAGGCACGCTGGCAACGCGTGCGACGCCCTTGCAAGCGAAGACGCCGGCAACGTACGTGACGCCCTTGCGTGCGAAGACGCCGGCAACGTACGTGACGTCCTTGCAAGCGAATGCACCAGTAGCGCACGCGATGCTCTGGCGGTCCGTGCCCTCGCCGCATTCCTCAACGAATCGGAAAACGGCGTTCCCATCGAGCTCGTTTTTGGCGAGGGCTCGTTCGCGTTTCTCGCGCAGGCAGCTGTAGCCCGCGTGAACGATATGGATAAGCAGCTCAGATAGAAGGGATGGTTGGATATGGGAGAGGCAAAGATGCCGCGCGCGGGGTTGGGGGCAGCGCGCCTCGTGGCTCGTATCGCGATGGTCGTAGGCGCCCTCATGTTGGTGGCGGCGTTCTTCTTGCCATGGGCTTCGGCGGGGGACGAGTTCCGCGATGCTGCAGCGCTCGCACCCGACGTTGTGTTCTATGAGCCTACAGGGATGACGGTTTCCGGTGCGACCGATATCTCGCTCATGGAGTACGCCCAGGTGTATGGCTCCATGGGAGGAACGTGGCAGGTATATATGGTCATCATGTACGCGACGGTGGGCGTAGCCGCTGTTGCCTTGGTTTTCGCTGCATTTGGGAAGCCCGTTCCAACGGTGGTATTCGGCATCGCGGCCTTTGCCGCCTCGCGCCTTTTGGTATGGGACTTTGGTGATCGCGGGGTGCTTCCCAGCAGTACGCACGATTGGGGCCTCGCGCCAGCGGTGTACACCGTTGGCCTTGTTGTGGTGTTAGTTGCGTCGGTTTGGATGTTCATGCTCAGGCGGCAGGAGGGCAAACGACAGGAGAAAGGCGTTTCCGCTCGACCGGCGGGGGCGCCTCGCTAGACGTGCCGGAGCAAAACGTAATGGTATTCGAGGTAAGGAGAGTGCGATGAAACGATTTTGGATGATTGCTGCGATGGGTGTCTTGGCCATCGTCCTTACGGGTTGCAACAATGGGGGAGGTGCTGAGCCCTCTGCGGCGGGATCGCAATCGGCGGGGCAGGACGCGTCTGCTGGAGCGGCCTCTGCTCAGCAGAGCACGGTCGAAGCAGGAAGCCCGGAGGAGGTTCTCGCCAATATACAGGCCGATTTTAACGATACCGCTCAGAAGTTGTATGACGAGCAGGCGGCGATGTTTGATGAGGTTGGTGAGAACTTTGACGACTATACTGCCAACCAGCAGCTCGTTAATGACTGGTACGCGCTTGCGCTGAGCGAGACGGAGGCGCTTGGGGAGCGCACCTATGAGAATAGCAAGGTGTACTTCCAATCGGTGATCAACACGGTTGACCCCAATGACGATGACGCAATTCACGATGCCATCGAAGCGTACTATGATGCGATTTATGAAGATGCCTATGGCGACTATTACGATGCCGTCTACGAGGACGCGTTCAAGGACGCCTATGATCAGTTCTACGACGGCATTCTTGCTGATGCGCTTGATACCGAGGACTATGGCGTCGTTTCGGATGCAAGGTCTGAGGAGTATGACAATTGGTCCGATGCGCGCTCGGACGTCTATAACGCGATTTCCGATGCTCGTTCGGATGTTTACGATGTGAGCTCCGATGCATACAGCGCGTACTATGACGATGAATTCGTTCTCGATGAGATCTTCCGGGATCCGGTCGTCAACGTGAAAAAGAATGACGAGGAGTAGGGACCTGAAGGCGCGGTGCCGTTCGGTCCAAGTGGCTTAGAACTCCACGAGTTCGCGCACCGGCGTATCAAGCGCTCGCGCGATGCAAATGAGGATATCGATGCCGATGTCGGCCGTTCCTGTCTCAATCTTCCAGAGATAGGAACGGCTGATTCCCGTCATGAGGGCAAGTTGCCGCTGCGAGATTCCTTGCTCGGTGCGAACGGCCCTGATCCGGGAGCCCAAACTTCTCTTTTCGCGCACGTTATCCATGTTCTGAGCATACGTGCGGTATAGTGTAATGTGGCTCACTGTAGAGAGCATATATTGGACTCGGAAGAAGGTGGCAGTGTGAGAAGCATATCAGGAACAGTTTTATCTGTATGCAAAATGCTGCTTATTTCAGCGAATCGGAAAACGGCGTGCCCGTCGAGCTCGTTTTCGGCGGCGTTCGTTTGCGTTTCTCGTGCAGGCGGCGAAGGCCTGTGTGGGGATATCGGAAAACGAATAGGAAGGAATCAGATATGGATGGAAAGGATTGTTTACGCACGAAGACTGCTGGCTAGTGAATGTCGAACGTGTTATGCGATGGGATAATTCTGCGATTGGGGAAGAAGATGAAGGCATTAGTATCTTGCGTGACCGTATTGGCTCTCGCGTTTGCGCTTTCTGGCTGCAACGGTGGCCAGTCGAATACAACCGCCGGCTCAACATCCGCTGAAGATGGCGCTACTTCTCAGAGTGCCGAAACGGTTGAAGTCGACAATGCTTGGTATCGGGACAATCCATATGCGATGACGCAGGGCGTATATCTCGTTGGCAGTGATCTCGCTGCAGGTAACTACATATTTACCTGCGATGATGACGAGTACACCGGATACGTTATCGTGTTCAACTCTGTGGATAACTATGTTGCCTATCACACTGCGAGCCGTTTTACCAATGGTGAGGAGAGTGCCGCGGTTGAAGCGAATGCAGCGTTTAGCGAGTATCTCAACGAAGGTGATTCTCTGAACCTCTCCTTGCAGGAAGGAAGTGTGCTGCTTGTTGAGGCAAGAGGAACGCTGTCTCCGGCAGAGGGTGAGAATGGCGAAGCGACACAGGTTGTGAGCGGAAATCCGGTGCGTATGGTTGACGGAATCTACGATTCCAATCAGCTGGGAGCTGGGACGTATGTGCTTTCGAGTACGGAAGAAAATGGCGGCTTCGACGTTGTCGTATTTGAAAACAAAGAGGCATATGACGCTTTCGAGAATGCCGGCCATTCCACGAACGGTGAGTGGGGTGCAGCGGTTGAACAGAATGCGTGGAGCGACTTCTACCTCAATCCGGGCGATTCGTGCTACCTCAACCTCAGTGATGATTCCATTGTGATGATCGAGGGCGGTGAAGGGGTGGCTGAGTCCGTCTCGATGGGTTGGGCGCTCTGATTGCAGGTCTGAGCGATTGGTTCTGAAACGATTCCTACACTTGCTTCGCTTGGATACGGGGGATGGGAGGTTTAGCTATGAAGCAATGGTTGCGTGCATTGGAGCGGTGACGCTGGCTTTTATGCTCGCAGCATGCAACGGAGGAGGGCAGGCACCAGCAGGTTCGCCGGGCAAAGCGCTGCTTCGTAGACTGTCGAAGCGGGCTCTCCCGAGGTCGTGCTTGAAGATCAGGTGGATTGTAATGATACGGTGCTGGCCCTCTACGATGAGCAAGAGAAGATGCTCGAGCTGGCGGGGGATTTCTACAAGGATTACAAAGAGCATAAAGACCAGATTCAAGGTTGGTACAGCCTTGTCGTAAACAAAGCCGAAGCGCTGGGAGAGCATGTCCAGGATAACAGCCGTGTGTGCTTTCAGACGGTCATTGATACCGTGGGCCTGGCCGATGAAGATGCTGTTGAGGATGCCGTCGATGCCGATTATGACTGCAGCGAGGTATCTGAGTTGATGTCAGCTGAGTACAAGGTCTGCGCGGACGCCCGCTCCAATGTATACGAGGCTATTGCTGGTGCGCGTTCCGTGGCGTACGAAATCAATTCTGGCGCAAGGAGCGCTTTCTGCGACGATGAGTTCACGATGGATGAGATTATCCGAGAATTCGCGGTGGCCGTTCAGGCCGACGATTTCACGGAAGACAACAGCGGCGTTGGCGATGGCTCTGCGCGGGCCGGGAATACGTCCAGTGTGTCGACGGATTTCAAGGCAACCATGGATGAGTACGAGGTGTTCGTCAACGAGTACGTCGACTTCATGAATGCATATTCTGCGATCGGAGTTCGCCTGACTGATTGCTTGGTATCCAAACATGATGGCGCAGCATCCCGAGGTGAAGGCCGCCCTCGATGACATTGGCACAGGGAGCTTGTCGACCGTCGATTACGCGTACTACACCGAGGCCATGGCGCGCATCACGACAAAGCTTGCCGAGGTTGGGCGGTAGTGGCATGCACTCCGTCGCTATTGCTCCAGGCTAGAACTCAATAAGCTCGCGCACTCGAGCACCGAGTGCGCGACTTTTCGATAAGCCTGAGAGGGTAGAAGTGGAATGACTGGAGTCGCGCGGTTTTCAGAAAGGATAGGCTCGCGGACACATGGTCGAGCATTAATTCGCTGCTGAGTAATTATGAAAGGCGGAAAAATGGATTTTGTTTTAAGGGATGAAGACGCAATAGTTCCAGAAGACGTTTTGTGCACAGTGGCAAATCGAGTAAGGGGAAGTATCGAAGCGGCAAAAAGAGACGGCGCCTTTCGCCACGACGAATTACTTCGGCACTTTCCTCTTGCTAGCTGCGGCCGCGCTTCGTACCTGCTTGCTCAAGCGCTGAAGGAACAAGGGGTAGACGCAATACTTGTTTCAGGGAAATATGGAGATCAAAACCATATGTGGCTTGTGGTAAAAGATGCCCTCATTATGCCCTCTTCATATAAACCGCCGGAAATACCGGCCGAATTAGACGGGCAGCTTGTGCAATATGGCGACCTGCTCGTGAGGAAGAAGAGCTTGTCAAGTTGTACCGCTGCCAAGATATTGCAGAGGGGACAATAGTGGACATTACCGTAGACCAATTTGGAGAGCAAGAATTTAGAGAACGAGGTGTGTACGTGGGGAAGATGAATCCATTCTATAAGCGATTCTGCGATCCGTATACCCGTATAGAGGAGTATGCTGGCGAATTAAAAGGCAAAGATGCCGGCTGTTTCGAGATTATTTCAAATTACTTCTGAGGTTTTGCCGTGCGCTCGGGCTCGGCTGTTACCCGCTATCGTTCTGGTCGATAGTGCGTAAAGCCATTCTCATCGACGTGTGACAGCACCGCTCGACCTTGCCCTGATAAGAACGTCCTGCATTCATCTAGCAAGACTTCTCCTTCTTTCTTTGTATGATGCGCGCTAGCTTCGTTGATATAAATGCTCGCAAGCATGCATTTGTCATATATCATCAGGCGCTCTTCGCCGGCTAGCTGAAAGTAGTAGGAAGCGCTTTCATAATCAGGCACCGAAGAACCACTTCTGTAGTATCCATCGTAATATGAACGAGCTGTACTGAGAGCGGCATCGAGGTAACCCCCATCGGCGAGCATTTTCCAAAAGAGGAATGATAAGTTCGGCCCGAAATTGACGTATTTATATTTATCAAGGAAACGCAAGTAAAGATGCCTTTGTTTGCTTGGGCAATCGCTTGCATCGAGAACCTGATTGACGTCCTTTTGGAGTAAAAGCATGAGGGCATGGTCGACTACTTCGCTGTTTTCCGGGGTAGAGAAGTGCGCTCGAATGAGCTCATCGATTTCCTTGGCTCGATTGAAGAGCGCGTTAAGAAGCAAGGTCGTTTCTTCAGATTTGTTGGCACCCCGCTCCATTTCACGCTCTATTTCGTTGAGAAAACGCTTGATATCTTTGTGCCAGACAATGGCAAAATATAACTTATCGTATATGGGTTCATCTTTTCCCATTTCACGATGAGACGCCATGTCATTCTTGTCATCTCTGAGGCGTTTGATGGCAGATAATATTCCTGCTTTCACTGGCAAGCCGAGCGCGTTTTCCAAATCAAAGCAAAGGACTGCGCTGAGAAGCGTGATATCCATATTATTTAAGGAGTAGTTTTCCTCTCCGAGCTCTTCGATTCTTGATAAGGCTTTCTTGTAGGTGTCTCCATAATTGGAATATTGCTTTTGCTTAAAACGCGCGAAAAGAGGGCCTTTCCAGCTGGTGCCAGGATATTTATTTTGTAGTTTGAGCTGCAAATAGTTTCTGAACACGTCCGCCGTAAGTTCCGCTTCTTTATTGATGATAGAGCTCAAATCCATGTGGAATTCCCCGTTCAAATTACGAAGGAGATGAAACGCTAGGTTTGATAATAAGGCTTTTACTTTACGGCAGCCAATTGGCAGTATCGACACTTCTAAAAGCTTGTTGACAAATAGGCTCATACGCGAATCGGGGCGTTCCCAATGCGGCAACACCCCGATTCTGGGCCTAGCTTTGATACAGAGCTACGACCCGCTTCCCGGCCTCAGCAATGATGATGCAGATCTCACCCGCTTTGGCAAGGTAGTCCAGGGCGACGGAGAGCTTGGCGCTCATGTTGCTACCTCCTTTCAGCAACGAGTCTGAAAAATACATTGTGGTAGCAGCTGACCCTGGTGTAGTTGAAACTTTACCACTCAGCTAATGTTTTTGCTGAAACAGGCTGTATGCGGCTGCGTAAATGCGAAGCGGAGCTTTGTCTGAGACAAAGACGAAGATGGACATTTCGCGGCGTGGTGTGCACGGCAAAACAAATACTGGAAAAAAGAGGTTCGATTGCTGACCAGATATGCTTCAAAAGATATGGCGATGAGTTTGTCGGTTCCATCAAAGTGCACAGCTGTTTTATACATAGCGCATTTGATATTCTGGAAATACATGAGGCTTAATCGTTAGTGTAGATGGAATTCCAAGCGAAGGCGTGCGGGAGAGTTCTCTCGGCGATAAGGTGCTAGCAGATCTTGCTGATCCGGTATGAGTGGTGTGCCCGTAGTTCGCATTGTCATGAATCGGCAAACGTTTCGTGTTGGGGCAGAAAGGTAGGAAGCATGGCAGGGAAAGAATCGGAAGAAATGCCGCGCAACGAGGAGGGTGCATTTGCTACTGATGATGCAGCGAAGGCACCCACACCGCTCTCATTGGGAGATGTGTTTGCGTCTGCCGGAAAGGTCGTCGGAGGCGCGATTCAAGATGCTGCAACTGGAGCAGGCGACGTTCTTGCTGGCGCCGCGAATGTGGCGGGCGGTGCCGTTTCCACGGCGGCGGAGTCTCTGCATGGGCTTCTGCACGGTCGCGAGAGCGAGCTTGAAGACGAGATGCGTGTTCAGGATGATGAGGCAGTAGATTATGCAGTCAAATTCTTGAAAGAGGTCTTGAGACTCCGGAGCGTTCGAATTGATCGCGAGGGCTTTTTGCGCTCTGAGCTCGAGAAAAAGGGCGTCTCGAAAGAGGCTGTTCAGCGTGCCATTGACGTGCGTCCTGCAGAGACGGATATTCCCGATGCAATCATTAAGCAGATTGCAGAAGAAACCATTGCGTTCGAGACGTATAAATCTTCTGCGCTCTCATTCGCCGCTGGCTTGCCTGGTGGCTTCGCGTTGCTTGGAACGATTCCGGCGGATGTGGCTCAATACTACGTGCATGCTTTTCGTGTGATGCAGAAGCTCGCCTATTTGTACGGATGGAACTCGTTCCTTGACGATTGCAAGGAGGCTGACGACGAAACCATCGCGCTGCTCGGAACGTTTTTCGGCGTCATGCTGGGTGTTGCCGGAACGACGAAGGCCCTTAATGTGTTTGCGCTGAAAACGGTGATGCCCTCAATCGAAAAACGTGTTGCCACAATGGCGCTTACGAAGACTGCCTGGTACGTTCCGCTTAAAAACACGCTACGGCTCATCGGTGTGAACATTACCAAGCAGAGCGTGGGAAAAGCTGCGGGAAAGATTGTCCCTGTCATCGGTGGAGTCATTTCAGGCGGCTTGACGTTTGTGAGCTTGATGACTGAGTCGAATCGACTTCGTGATCACTTGGCGACACTACCGCCCGCAAAGCCTGATTCGGAAATCGTGATTGATTTGGATGAGTTTGGTGTTTCTGATGAGGGGAGTGTTGTTATTGAGTAGCGGCTCGGCACGATTAGTTATTTCAAACTCCTGCCGGTAGGGAACTGCTCATGTGACGGGATACGAATCATACGCCAGCGCCCTGAGTGTTCTTGGGCAAGCTTCTGAGCAGAATAAGAGCAATGCGTTTTCCGGTCGGGCATCGTCAATTTGTTTTACCTGCAGATGAGGCTTGTCTTGAACCTATTGAAGCGGATGCTGGTGGATGAGAGCGATGCTGCCGTAGCGGGTACACCACGTGGCATCTTACTCGCGGCGAGCAATCGCTCCGATTGCATCGACGAGGCCCTGCGGATGAAGATGCTGGAGAATCATTGTGGCGCCGTCTGCATGACTGGCGATGAGGCGGAGCGTAGGTTGATCTACGCCATCATCGATGTCTGCATCCCCGCGTTTCAAAACTTGGCGCGATGCTTAGTGGGGCGCTAGGCCTATCGTGTTTTGGATGCTACGCGTGCATGCCGTTCAGAGGCCATTCATGCGAAAATGAAGCCATCGGGTGGCGAGGTTCCACCCTGCCATCACATGTACCACTCGAGGCGGAGGCTCCATGAACATCCAGATCTTCGGAACCAAGAAGAGTTTCGACACCAAGAAGGCGCAGCGCTACTTTAAGGAGCGGCGCATCAAATTCCAGTTCATCGACCTGCGCGAGAAAGAGATGAGCAAGGGTGAGCTGCAGAGCGTGATGCGCGCGGTGGGCGGCCTCGACGCGCTCATCGACCCCAAGGCCAAGGACCAGGACACGGTCGCGCTCATCACCTACCTCGCCGAGAGCCAGAAGTTCGACAAGCTGCTGGAAAACCAGCAGATTCTGCGCGAGCCCATCGTCCGTAACGGCAAGCAGGCCACGGTGGGCTACGAGCCCGATACCTGGAAGACCTGGGAGTAGCGGCACTCTTCGCTGCTGCGTTCTAGGGAGGCTGCGGCGCTAACGGCCCGGTGCGCCCGCATCCCCAGAGCGAAGCCGCGCCCTCCACCCGCCGGCCCGCGCACTCCGCGACGCCCATGCCCAGCGAGACTATCGCTTCTGCCGCCGTTATCCATCTCGCGCCGCCGAAAGGAACCCCCATGAGCACCCTCATCGTCTACTGCCACCCCTACGAGCAGAGCTTCTGCCACGCGATGCTCGATGCCCTCTGCGAACGCTACGACCGCGAGGGCACTCCGTACCAGATCATCGACCTGCATGCAGACGGCTTCGACCCCGTACTCTCGCGCGACGAGCTCGCGGTCTACGGCGAGGGCACAGCGCTCGATCCGCTCGTGACGCGCTACCAGGAGCTCATCGCCGGCTCCGACCGTCTCGTGTTCATCTTCCCCATCTGGTGGAACGACATGCCCGCCATGCTTAAAGGCTGGCTCGACAAGGTGCTGCTGCAGGGCTTCTCGTGGGAGCCCACGGGCGAGGGCCTCAAGGGCACGCTCACCTACATCACATCGGCCGAGGTCTACACCGCGTCTTCGAACCCCACCGAGTTCCTGCGCGAGCAAACCGGCGATGCCATCCAGCGCATGTTCATCGAAGGCACGCTGTGGCAGCTCGGCATCTCGAGCGGTACCTGGGAGAACTTCGGTAGCATGGATGTCTCCACGGAAGAGGAACGCGCGGCGTTTTTGCGGCGGCTGGCAGGGAAGGACGAGTGACCCGGCGTGTGGCGGCTGCCCGGGAAGGGCGCATAACCGGCGTCCAGTGGGCGTTCTCGGCGGTTTTCCCGGGGGCGTGTACTTGGTTTTGTATGATTTGAGGCGGTCTACTTTACCGACTGCCCAAAAACTGAAAAACTCGTCTTTAGCAGGCAGGCAATCTACCTGCTAAAACGCAACGTTTCCGCAGCTCGATGAGTTTGGGGATTATTTCAACTTTTGGGCAGTTTATCCCGGTGCCCTAAAGTAGACCATGCGAACAATGAATAAAACCAATGCGATTCTGCATATTATCCCAGCATAGCCGCAATGGCGCGCACAACGGCATCCTTGGCGGCGGAGGTTTTGCTCGCGTCGGCCACAGTCAACACGACGCTGCCTTTGATGCCCAGCTCGCCAACCTCGGAGAAAAACACGCTGGGCCCGTCGGTCACGGCCGACGCGCTTTCTGCTGCGCGGCGCGCCTCGGCAATGACCTGAGCGGAGAGCTCGTCGAGGTCGACGGGTTTGCCCGCACGCGCGCGGTCGCGTGCGGTGGTAGCCTCGTCGTTCCCGGCGGCGCTGGCATCCCCGCGACGCGCCTCGAGTTCGCGCAGCGTGGGATAGGTGCGCGGCACGCTGAAGGGCACCGTTACCCGGCTTGCAGGCAAAAGGTGCACGAGTGCCGTCGTGGAGATGATCGAGTTGGGGATGATCACCGTCTGGCCCAAGCTGTCCTTGATGGTGGTGTGGCGCCATGTAACGTCCTGTACCACGCCGCGCTCGCTGCCCACCTCGATGTTGTCGCCGGGCTTCACGATGCCCATGAACGTAACCTGGAGTCCGCCAATGAGGTTGGAGAGCGTGTCTTGGAAGCCGAGCGAGACGGCGATGCCGCCGACGCCGAGGGCGGCGATTACCGAGCTGGTGTTGACGCCGAAGCAGCTGTCGAGCACGATGCTCGCGCCGACGATCCAAATGATGGCGCGCACGATGTTAATGATGATGCTCGAGCTGGGCAGCGGGTTGCTGCCGTGGTGCAGCATGCGCATTGCCGCCTTGACGGTAAGCTTTTCGACCACCCGTGTCGCTATCACGATGATGACCGCCCATGCGACCTGTTGGAAAAGCGGGTGGGTGACGATTGCCTGAATGCTGGAAAGAACGCCGTCCATGATGCTCCGGTTCTCGCTGCGATGGTCCTTCTCCCATGGTACCCGAAGCGCCGTGTTCCAGTCTTGGCCGATGGGCGGTATCGGGGCAGCGAGCTGCGGGTGCGGTGGACTTTGCGCAGCAGGTCGGGCACGAGACGGGCAGCGGGCGGCGCTATCCGTTCGGGTTGCGGGCGGGCTGGATCTTGACGGCAATGTTAGAATCCAGCTTGACAGGAGCAACCAGGGCGATTGATGCGACGGGCAGTGACGAGCATGAACATTAAACTCTATGAGCTGCGGGAAGACGAGAAGCCAGCGTTGGCCGAGGTCATGGCTCGAGTTGGGGCGGGCGACGCCTTGAAGCGGGGCGCTGCCCCGCAGGCGTGCGCGGCCCCGTCCGACATCACGATCGATGCCGTCCCGACGAGCTTGGGCTCGAGAACGTGGCGAGCGCTCAGGGCTTCGATGCGGTGGTTATCTCGGGCAGAAGCGCCATGACGGCCGAGGTGCTCGACCGGCTCGCGGAGCTCGGGGTGAAGTACCTCGCCACGCGCACTGTGGGCGTTGACCATATCGACGTGGCGCATGCACACGAGCTCGGGCTGCGCGTATGCAACACCGGCTACCCGCCCGAGGGCGTGGCGGAGTTCGCCGTGATGCTCATGCTTATCGTGCTGCGCCGCTACAAGCCGACGCTCTGGCGCCAGCAGGTGAACGACTACTCGCTCGGCGGGCTCGAAGGGCGCGAACTCGGCCGCCTTACCGTGGGAATCGTGGGCACGGGCCGTATCGGCCAGCAGGTCGCGCGCATCTTGGGCGGTTTCGGCTCCAAGGTGCTCGGCTACGATCCCTATCCGAGCGACGCGGCGCGCGCGGCAGGGATCGAGTACGTGCCGCTCGAGGAGCTCTACCGGCGCTCGGATGTTGTGACACTGCATGTTCCGCTTACGGAGGAGAACCGCGGCATGGTCGACGCCGAGGCCATCAACCAGATGCGCGATGGCGTGGTGCTGGTCAACGTGAGTCGCGGTGAGCTCATCGATGTGGCGGCTGTTACGAGTGCCATCGAGTTCGAGAAGATCGGTGCGCTCGCCATGGATGTGTTCGCAGACGAGGGGGGCATCTACCACGAAAGCCGCGTGAACGATATCATTCGCAACCGCGATATGGCGTACCTGCGGCAATTCCCCAACGTGGTGCTCACGCCGCACATGGCGTTCTATACCGACACCAATGTGAACAGCATGGTCGAGCAGGGCGTGCGGGGCGTGATCGCCATGGCCGAGGGCCCGGGCAGCTGGGCGAGCGAGGTGTAGCGGGGCGCGGTTTGCGCCGCATATCGTTGGCGCATGGCTACGTTCGGTCCAAAATCCGTTGTTATCCATGTTCGAGGTTCGATAGGGGAAATATGGCGCAGCGCGAACGGCGCCCACAGCCGACGCATATCCACGTGCGCGGCGCACGGGTGCACAACCTGAAGAACATCGATGTCGACATTCCGCTTGGCGAGCTCGTGGGCATCGCGGGCGTTTCGGGCTCGGGCAAGAGCTCGCTCGCGCTGGGCACGCTCTATGCCGAGGGGAGTCGCCGTTATTTGGACGCGCTCTCCACCTACACGCGCCGGCGCATCAGCCAGTCCGCGCGCGCCACGGTAGACGAGGTGCGCCATGTGCCGGCAGCGCTCGCGCTGCGCCAGCGTCCGGGCATTCCCGGTGTGCACTCAACCTTCGGAACCTCGACCGAGCTCCTTAACTATCTGCGTCTTGTGTTCTCGCGCTTGGGCAGCCATCGCTGCCCGCACTGCGGCGCGCATGCCGAGCCGTCCATGGCCGTGGCGCTCATGCAGCCCATCACGTGCTCGTCATGCGGCCGGGAGTTCTTCGGCCCCGGTGCGGAGGACCTTGCCTTCAACAGCGCGGGCGCATGCCCCACCTGCGGCGGAACGGGCATCGTGCGCACGGTAGACGAGGCCTCGCTCGTGCCGGACGAGTCCCTCTCCATCGACGAGGGGGCCGTGGCTCCGTGGAATACCCTCATGTGGGACCTCATGAAGCAGGTCGCGCGGGAGATGGGCGTTCGCACGGACGTGCCGTTTTGCGAGCTCACGCCCCAAGAGCGTGACATCGTCTTTCACGGCCCGGCGGAGAAGAAGCACATCCTCTACCACGCCAAGAAGGGTGACAACTTCGCGGAGCTGGACTTCACCTACTTCAATGCTGTCTACACGGTGGAGAACGCGCTCGCCAAGGCCAAGGACGAAAAGGGGCTCGCGCGCGTAGCCAAGTTCCTGCGCGAGGACGTGTGTCCCGATTGCGGCGGCACGCGCCTTTCTGCGGCTGCGCGCGGGCCGGTGATCGATGGCATGACGCTCGGCGATGCCACACGCATGACGCTCGATGAGCTCGCGGTATGGGCGCCTGGCGTGCCCGCGCTCATGCCGGAGGAGCTCCAGCCCATGGCCCAGGTCATCGTGGCCGAGATGGCGGAGCCCATCTGCCGCCTGCAGCAGCTGGGGCTCGGCTATCTGAGCCTCGACCGCGCGAGCTCCACGCTTTCTACGGGCGAGCGCCAGCGCGTGCAGCTCGCCCGCGCCGTGCGCAACCGCACGAACGGCGTGCTCTACGTGCTTGACGAGCCGTCCATCGGCCTGCACCCTTCCAACGTCGAGGGCCTGCTCGGCGTGGTAGACGACCTCTTGGACGACGGTAACTCCGTGGTGCTCGTGGACCACGACGTGCGGGTGCTCCGCCATGCCGACCATCTGATTGAGATTGGCCCCGGTTCAGGTGCGGATGGAGGCAGCATCATTGCCCAGGGCACGGTGGAGGAGGTCGAGTCCTCGCCGGCCACGCGCATCGGGCCGTTCCTCTCGGGTGCAAGGAGTGTGCGCGTGCGTGAGCGCGCGGCGGCAAGCGATATGTTCGCCCATGGCGCGGTGCGGCTCGAGACGGGGGCGATTCACACGGTGAGGCCGCTCGCGGTCGAGATTCCGCGAGGACGGCTCACCGCGGTCACAGGGGTCTCGGGCAGCGGCAAGACGACGCTCGTGCTGGAGAGCCTTATTCCGGGGTTGCGCGCAGCTATTGCGGGCGAGCAGCTGCCCGCGCATGTGCGGGCCGTGGAGGCCGAGGGGCTGCGCCGCGCCAACCTCATCGATGCCACGCCCATTGGGGCTAACGTGCGCTCTACGGTGGCGACCTACTCCGGCGTACTCGACGACCTGCGCCGCGCCTATGCCAAGCTGCCCGAGGCCAAGGAGCGTGGTCTCAAAGCGGGCGCGTTCTCGTATAACACGGGGAGCCTGCGGTGCCCGACCTGCGACGGCACAGGGCAGATTTCGCTCGACGTGCAGTTTCTCCCGGACGTTGACATCCCGTGCCCGGATTGCGGGGGCTCGCGCTATGGCAGCGCGGCGGCCGAGGTTTGCTTGGCGGGCGACATCAGCTTGCCGGAGCTTCTCTCCTATACCGTTGACCAGGCGCGTGATGCGCTTGCCGAGACCGGCCTGCGTTCGGCCAAAGCCAAGCTTGCGGTGCTTTCCGACTTGGGGCTTGGGTACCTTACGCTCGGCGAGGCCACCCCGGCGCTTTCCGGCGGCGAGGCGCAGCGCCTCAAGCTGGCAAGCGAGCTCACGCGCAGCCAGGAAGACGCGCTTTTCGTATTTGACGAGCCTACGATTGGCTTGCATCCGCTTGACGTGGAGGTGCTCCTCGGTGTGCTGCAGAGGCTTATCGACAACGGTGCCACGGTGGTGGTAATCGAGCACGACCTGGATATGATTGCCAACGCGGACTGGGTCATCGATATGGGGCCTGGTGGCGGCGCTGCCGGTGGGCGCGTGGTGGCAGCAGGCGCGCCCGAGCAGTTGGCGGCGTGTCCCGAGAGCATCACGGGCCGTTATGTGGCCGAAGAGCTACACTGTTGATAGCAGGTTCGTGAGCCGAGTGCCCGTCCCCGGCTTCACAGGATAGGAGGCGCAGAAGGCGAGCGCGCCGTCTCGGGTGCCCGGCCGCGCTCGCTTTGTCTCGCCTCTTGGCGTTGTCGGGCGATATCCGGACACGCCGTGCATCGCCGGGCGACATCCGGACACTCGCAGGGTTTTCGGGCGACATTTGGACGCTCAGAGGCCTTCGAGTGTCCAAATGTCGCCCGAGAATCCCAACAGTGTCCGATCCGCGCCCAGCAACGCCTCTCCACCTTGATTTCGCCTGGAGACGGGACGGCTGCGGCATCGGGGCTCGATGTGCTGTGTTATGGTTGGTGCGCATGTTTGCGCTGCATGGGCGGCGCATGATTATGAAAGGACCGAGATGATTAAAGAGATCGTGAAGGACCGCGACTTCCTGAGCAAGCCCGCAGAGCCTGCGACCGCCGATGACGCTGAGGTCGTGCAGGATCTTCGAGACACGATCGAGGCGCTTGACGACTGCGTGTGCCTTGCGGCGAACCAGATCGGTTCGACCAAGGCCATCATTGCCTACGAAGACAACGGCCGCACGTTCGTGATGCTCAACCCCAAGATCAAGATCGCTGCCCAGCCGTATCAGGCTCAGGAGAGCTGCCTTTCGCTTGAAGAGGTTAGCGAGGTGAAGCGCTTCCAGATGATCACCGTGGGCTACCAGGTGGTGGCGAACGGCAATCTGGTGAGCCGCACCAAGCGCCTCTCGGGCTGGACGGCCGAGATTGTTCAGCACGCGATCGATCACTGCGCGGGCAAGCTGGTGTAGCAACTTCGAGCGCACAACGTGCCGCAGCGCGCTGGCCGGCTTCGGAGCGGGCGCCTGCGGCATCATGGGATGCCCTCGCTGTTGCAGTGTATTGGGAGATTCCGGAACGGCAGCCGGCGGCGTAGCCTGGCTGGCGGCGTAGCCGGGCCCGCCGATTCCAGGGCGGGCGCCTGCGGCATCACCAGGCGCGTTGCTCGTTGAGCGCGTGGCTTACGGTAGGTGTGCCGCGTCTGCTACGTGTAAGCAGTGGAGGAATAGACATGGTTGCAGAAGAGGACGTTCAAGCGGCCGAGGGTCTCATCTCGTTTATCGAGCAGTGCCCGAGCATGTTCCATACGGCGGCGACGGTCTCCGCGCGCCTCGAGGCACAGGGCTTCGCGCGCTTGTCCGAAGGCGATTCGTGGCGGGGGAGGCTCGAGCCGGGAGGGCGCTACTACGCGGAGCGCAACGGCTCGAGCATCATCGCGTTCAAAGTGGGCGAGGCCGCCGCGGCCGACCCTGACCGCTTTCACTTCCAGCTCACCGCCGCCCACGGCGATTCCCCGACATTCAAGGTGAAGGCCACGCCCGAGCTTGAGGGCCCCGAGGGCTCCCTGCGACTCAACGTCGAGGCATACGGCGGCATGATCGACTACACCTGGTTCGACCGTCCGCTCTCCGTGGCGGGCCGTGTGCTCGTGCGCACGGCAACCGCAGAGGGCGAGCGCGTGGAAAGCCGCCTCATCGCGCCCGACCGCGACATCGCGCTCATACCAAGCCTCGCCATACATCTCGACCGCGGCATGAACGACGGTTTCTCGCCCAACCGCGCGACCGACCTCTGCCCGCTCGTGTCTGCCGGAGAGCTCGGCGCGGGAAGCTTCGACGAGCTCGTTGCCGCCGAGGCGGGCGTTGAGCCGGAGCAGGTGCTCGCCCGCGACCTCTTCCTTGTGAACCGGGAGCCCGCACGGGTGTGGGGCGCTGCGCACGAGTTCGTCTCATCGCCTAAGCTCGACGACCTTATGTGCGCCTATACCTCGCTCTTGGCATTTCTCGCTGCCGAAAATCCCGGCTGCGTCACGGTTTTCTGCTGCTTCGATAACGAGGAAGTGGGCTCCAACACCAAGCAGGGTGCGATGTCGACCTTCCTGCCCGATGTGCTTGGACGCCTGACCGAGGCGCTCGGCCTCACGCCCGAGGACTATCGACGTGCGCTTGCGAAGTCGATGCTTGTGAGCTGCGATAACGCTCACGCCGTGCATCCCAACAGGCCCGAGAAGTACGACGCGGCCAATCGCTGCCGCCTGAACGGTGGCATCGTGGTCAAGGAGGCGGCGAACCAGCATTACTGCACCGATGCCTTCAGCCGCGCCGCGTTTCTGGCCCTATGCGAACGCGCGGGCGTGCCGTGCCAGACCTTCGCCAACCGTAGCGATATGGCCGGCGGGTCGACGCTCGGCAACCTTTCGAACATCCAGGCCAGCATGCACGCCGTCGACGTGGGCTGCCCGCAGCTTGCCATGCACTCCTCGTACGAGACGGCGGGCACGCGCGACGTGCGCCTTGCCGCGCGGGCGCTTCAAGCTTTCTTTGAGGCGAGCATGGCGATCGAGGGGGCTGAGTCGGTCCGATTCTGCTAGGAAACGTTGATTGATGGGCACCGGAGCCGTCTGTCCCGTCAAGGTTTCAACTTTTGGGCACTTCCCGACGCGGCGGGCGGGTAGAGGAAAGCGAGGGGAAGGGAAAGGCGCAGCTCAGGAGGCCGGCGTCCTCCCTGCCACGGCGTGGCTACCCGGACCTTCCGCCCCCAAGTGCCCAAAAGCTTAAATCGCGATCGCCCCGAAGGCAAAATCAGCGTTTCCGTAGCGTCTTACCTGCGAGGGCCTTCTATGGTTTCTCTGCGGATGGAGCCGCTTGCCTGCAAGCTCACCGGGGTCCCGCGGATGGGTCCATCATCCATGGGTCCGCCCGCCTGCAGGCCCATCGGCGCCCTGTGCGAATGCGGCTGCTCGCTCATAGACCGCCATCACTTCTGCACGAATAGAACCTCCTGTCTATAAGTCCGCCTTGCGGGGTATTCTCGAAATGCCCTGCTAGGCGGCTTTGCATTGGAATCGCTGCGAAGGGCGTGTTGAGGGAGGGGCACATGGACGACACCAAGGTCGATTGGACGAAGCGAATCGATATGTCGGCGCCCGCGCCTGCACCGGCCGATGCCGGCCATGCTGGGGCGGCGCAGCCCGGCTCGGGACCGTCGGGCGAGGACCGCGTGGCGCAGCTCGAGCGAAGCTGCCGCCGCATGCGCGTGCTCATGGGGGTGCTCGCGGGCGTTGTCGTTGTGCTCGCCGCGGCGACCATCGCTATGGGGGTCGTCTTGTTCTCAAAGATTGATGAGCAAGGGGGCGCGATCGCTGCGCTCGAACAAGCTCAGGAGAGCGCAGGCGAATCGGATGCCGCCTCTCTTGAGGACGAGCCGGAATCACAGGACGGGGACGGCGTCTTTGGGTCTATCGGCTCTGGGGCCCAAAGCGGCTCTAACGGCGACTCCTCGTCTGGCTCGATAGAGGGCGAGGAAGACGAGCCCGGCGTGTACGATGCGGATGGCAACCGCGTTACCGCTGCCGACCTCACGGGAATCATCAACGAGAAATGGTCGAACGCGCTGCGGATTCTCGAATCGTACGGCATCGACCCCAACGACCTCGTTATCGTGACCGACGACGGCGGAGCGGTGTTCGATGCCGGCAACTGGACGGTGACCATGGTCGCCGACCTCGACGACAGCGGCCAGATCGCCGTGTACCTGCGCCACGATATCGATTGGTTCTAATTGCCTGCGCATCCGAACGTTCAGCATCGGGGCTTATGGGTATAAACCTGCCATGTGTTCATGCGGCCACGTGTGCCGAGCGACCCATGGAGGAACGCCCGATGAAATGCCCCGTTTGCAAAGATGTGACCCTGCTCATGAGCGAGAAGAACGGCGTAGAGATCGATTATTGCCCCGAGTGCCGCGGCATTTGGCTCGATAGGGGCGAGCTCGATAAGATTATCGATCGCGCCCGCGACGCGCGCGACGGGTATCGCGAGAGCGAGCGGCAGGAGTATCGTCGCGAAGAGCGGCGTGACGACCGGCACGAAGATCGCTACGATGCCCGCTACGACAAAAAGAGCAAGAAGAAGCAGAGCCCGCTTTCTGCTCTGGGCGACATCATGGAGATTTTCGGCGGCGAATAGGTCTTGTGCCGAGCGTGATGGCGAGGGTGCCCCTCGCGTTCCGTGCGCGCCGCGGGCCCGGCGCTACACCTTGAGCGATTGCAGATAGGCTTTCTGCTCAGGGCTCATGCGACGCGACTCGCGCGCCTTCTGCAGCGATTTATTATGCGTCCAAGGATCGAGCATCGGCTCGCCTTGGGCGCTTCTTTGTTCGAAGAGGGGGAGCGTGGCCGCGGGCTGCTTGATGAGGGCGTACGAGAAGTACCAGGCGCGCGCCATATTGATGTAGTATTCGGGCCGCTCGATTGCGGCGACCCACGTGAGCTGTTCGGGCGCAAAATCGTCGCCCAGGAAGAGCTCCATGAGCTGCGTCACGCCGAATCTCACGACGTATTCCGTATGCGAACCTGTGGCCTGCATCCAAGCTCGCAGCTGTACGAGGGTCGCGGGCAGATCGCGCTTGAACTCGGGCACGCGTATGAGGTCGCTGGTGGCCCAGTTATCGACGTGCGGTAAGAACCGGTCAAGCAGATCGATGGCTTCGCTCGGCGTCTGCGCTGCCATGCCGATGAGCAGGCCGTGAAGGTTCATCTCGTCATAGGTTTCATGGGGGAGGGGTTCATTTAGAAAAGCCTGCGCCTCCGCAGGCCGGTCCTTCCAGAGCGTGCGGGCAAAACGCCGCAGCTCCGGTATGCGTACGCCCAGGATGCGCTCGGGGGCAACGGTCGGCACCAGCTTGGCCTGAAACTCTCGATATGCAGGATCCGCAATGACAGCAAGTTCGTTCCGCATGCTCATGGTGCCTCCTCGTGAAGCAGGTGGCGAAGGTGGTGGGACGTCGGATGCCGATACGGTCAGTATAGGATTGCCGGGCGTATTTCGTACGCTACGGGAGTCTAAGAAAAAGTTCACGCCTCGAGTCGGAAGGTTTTTGGAGATTCGCTGAGTAAACAAGCCTTTTAGGCAGAGTTTTCCTGCGGTTTTTTACGCGCAAGCCCGGGTCTACTCTGAGGTTTGCGAAAAACCTTCCGACTCGAGGCTCGAATTGATTCGAGCCTCGAATAAGCCAGCAGAACATGCCGCACGCGCGCCTAGTTCAGCAGCATGCGGTCGTTAGCAAGCTCGCCGCCCGAGACCTCCTCGAACTTTTGGAGCAGGTCGGCCACGGTGAGCGCTGCCTTTTCGGCGCCGGAGACATCGTAGATGATGCGCCCCTCGTGCATCATGATGAGGCGGTTGCCCAAGCGGATGGCATCGTTCATGTTGTGCGTCACCATGAGCGTGGTGAGATGGTGCTCGCCAACGATCTTCTCGGTGAGGTCGAGCACCTTGGCTGCCGTCTTGGGATCGAGCGCCGCCGTATGCTCGTCGAGCAGCAGCAGCTTGGGGTCGGTAAGTGTTGCCATGAGCAGCGTGAGCGCTTGGCGCTGCCCGCCCGAGAGCAAGCCCACTTTGGCGGTCAGGCGCTTTTCGAGCCCGAGCCCCAGCTCGCGCAGGCGCTCGGCGTACTCGTCTTTCTCGGAGCGCGTGACGCCCCAGGCAAGGGTGCGCGTCTTGCCGCGTCGCTTTGCCATGGCAAGGTTCTCGATGATCTGCATGTCGGCAGCGGTTCCCATCATGGGATCCTGAAACACGCGGCCGAGGTACTTCGCGCGCGCGGGTTCAGAGAGCCGCGAGATGTTCTGGCCGTCGAGCGTGATCGTTCCCGCGTCGATGGGGTATACGCCCGCGATCATGTTCATGAGCGTCGACTTGCCGGCGCCGTTGCCGCCGATGACGGTCACAAAATCGCCTGCTTCGAGGTGAAGGTCAACGTTCATAAGGGCGCGCTTCTCGTTGATGGTCCCAGCGTTGAAGGTCTTGCACACACCGTTGAGCGTCAGCATGCGCTATCGCCCCCCTTCGGAGTTGGCGGCAGGGGTCGCGGGCGCTGCTTTCGCGGAGCGCGCGTAGGCGCGGCGCAGCTGGTACTTCTCCCACACCACGGGGATGCAAAGCGCGAGCGCGACGATAACGGCCGAGATGAGCTTCATGTCGTTCGCGTCCATGCCGAGCTGCAGCACGATCGCGCGGATGAGGAAGTACACCACGGAGCCCACGACGGCGGCGGTAAGGCGGCTGCCGAAGGAGCGGAGCTTGCCGGGAGTGAGGCGACCGAGCACCTCGCCGATCACGATCGCGGCGAGGCCGATCACGATGGCGCCGGTGCCCATGCCGATATCGGCGTAGCCCTGGCTCTCGCAGATGAGGCCACCGGAGAGTCCCACGAGGCCGTTCGAAAGGGTGAGCGCGATCATCTTGGTGACCTTCGTGTCGACGCCGAGTGCGCGCACCATTGCCTCGTTGTTGCCGGTTGCGCGGCAGGCAGAGCCGATTTCGGTGCCAAAGAACCAGTAGAGCGCCACGATGATCAAGATGGCGAAGATGAGCCCCACGATGATGGAGGCAACGTTTTGCGGGAGGCCGGTGGCGTCGGTGACGCTCGAGAACAGCGTGTCCACGCGGAGAAGCGGCGTGTTGGACTTGCCCATGATGCGCAGGTTCACCGACCACAGCGCGATCTGGGTGAGGATGCCGGCGAGGATGGCGGGAATCTCGAAGACCGTGTGGAGGAATCCCGTCACCGCTCCGGCGATCATGCCGGCGAGCATGGCGGCGAAGATGGCAAGCACCGGGTCCACGCCGCTCACCACGAGCACCGCGCATACGCTGCCGCCCAGGGCGAAGCTGCCGTCGACGGTGAGGTCGGCGATGTCGAGTAGCTTATAGGTGATAAAGACGCCGAGCACCATGACGCCCCAGAGAATGCCTTGCGAGACGGCACCAAGCATGGCGAGTCCCATAGCAGCCCCTCTCTTCCGTAAGGCAACGAACCCCGGCGAGCAAACCCGCCGGGGCCGATGCAAGAAATCCTGCATAAATAACGCCAAAAGTGTATCACGCCCCGCTGCGAACGCCACGGACCGGCGCGTCTGTAATGGAGTGGTAATCAAGCGGCCAAGGGGTGCGGACCACGTGATCGGCGGCATGTGCCGCTCGGGGGCCGTTTCGGGGAACGGTGGTCGGCAGAAGCTGCCAGCCGGAGGTTTTCGCATAAAGGAAGCTGGAGAGACGCGGCGGGGCCTCCAGGGGGAACGGATACGCGGGAGACTGGGGGCGATGGGCGGCACCGTGCCGCCGGTCGCTGGAAACAGGCAGGCGGGCTTTCGCGCGACGCTCCCGATGGACGCCCGCGCAATCGTTCCGACGGCAGGCATTTCAAAAGGTAAACGGTTGTGCCCGCACGTGCAAGCGGCGGGGCAGCATGAAAAGGAGAGGTGTATGGAACGCAACGAGGAGGCTTTGAGCCCGCTCGACGGCATTAGCGTGAACATCAACAAACGGCATGCCTTCGTGCATGAGCGCGTGCTTGAGTACATCGTGCGGGAGACCAACCAAGCGGGCGGCGTGATATTCAATAAAAAGGAGATGGCAAGCTGGTTGGGGTGCTGCTCGCGGTCGCTCGACCGTGCGGTGCACCGCCTGCGTGAACAGGGGTTCGTGGAGTCGCAGCCGCAGTTCTTGCCGAATGGCGCCCAAGGCGGCAACAGGTATCGCGCGACGGAGGTTGGTAAGAAGCACGCGGAGACATGGAGGCGGCTCGTGGGCACCGTTTAGTCCGTGCGCTGCTTCATTTCAGCGGGATAAAGGCGGCGTTGCTCGGCCAGCTCTTTTGCCTGAGCGGCGCATGGGCAATCTTGTCTTGCTCGTCCCATTTCGCCCATCTCGACTCAGAGGGCGGGCGGCGTTGTCTGCCAACTCCATTTCGCATGAACGAAAACGGGCTCCGTCCTTTTGAACGGAGCCCGCATTGTACGTAGCGCTACGCTTGCTGCCCAGCCGTGGGGCTAGACGATTCTGATTTCGAGGCGCCTTACGTCTCAGCGCTCACGTCTGTGCCGCCGTCGCTGGCCAGGCTCGAGACGTCCACGCCGATCTCGTCGGCGGTCTGCTGGTTGTAAACCAGGTCGCACTCATCGGCGCCCATGGTTTCCACCGGCATGGTCGCCGGGTCTGCGTCCTCGGTGAGAATCTGCACGGCCATCTCGCCCGCGCGATAACCAAGCTCTTCGTAGTTGATCGAAACGGATGCAAGGCCGCCGTTCTGGACCATGCCCACCTCGCCGCAAATGGTGGGGATGCCCGCCTCGTTCGTGGTGGCGGATACCTGCGACATGGCGGCCGCCACGGTGTTGTCGGTGGGGGCGTACACGGCGTCAACCTGGCCGACCATGGTCTCCACGACGGTCTGGAGCTCGTTGGTGGAGGAGAACGAGTAGCGCTCGTGGCCGATTCCGAGCCCATCGAGCTCCTCCTCGGCCATCTGAATCTGGATCTCGGAGTTGCTCTCGGCGGTGCAGTAGAGCAGGCCCACCTGCGCGGCGTCCGGCACGAGCTGGGTGAGCAGGGCGATCTGGTCGGCGACCGGGTTCATATCCGAAGTTCCGGTGAGGTTGCCGCCCGGAGCGTCGTTCGACTCCACGAGCCCGGACTCTGCGAAGTCGGTGATGGCAGTGCCCACGATGGGAATCTCGGTCGTGGCGTTCAGGCAGGCCTGCGCGGCAGGGGTCGCGATGGCGAGGATGAGGTCCACGCCGTCGTTCACGAACGTGGACGCGATGGTGGTGCAGGCGGACTGCTCGTTGTTGGCGTTCTGCTGGTCCGCCTCGTAGGAGATGCCCGATTCGTCGAGGGCACGGATGAAGCCCTCGTTCGCCGCGTCGAGGGCGGAGTGCTGCGTGAGCTGCAGGACGCCGATGCGGTAGGTGGTTCCGCTGCTTGCGGCAGATCCGGAGGCGGCGTTATCGCTGCAGCCGGCGATGCCGAGGCCGCCGAGCGCAGCGGCGGTGCCTGCGAGGCCCTTTGCGAAGGTGCGACGAGAAATTGCGGACTTCATGGTTCTTCTCCTTTACATCGGAGGCAGCAGGGTTCACTGCCAGGGCTGCGAGGCGCGTTAGACGATTTCGGGGGCGTCGAGCACGGAGAGGTCGACGCCGCAGGCATCGGCCGAGGCCTGGTTGGCGATGAGCGTGCAGTCCTCGGCCTCCAGATACTCGATCGGCATGGTTGCCGGGTCTGCGCCCTCGGTGAGGATCTGCACGGCCATCTCGCCCGCGCGGTAACCGAGGTCGCGGTAGTTGATGCTGTACGAGGCGGTGCCGCCGTCTTCGACCATGGTGTCGCAGCCCACGATGGTGGGAATGCCCGCGGCGTCGGCGGTCGAGGCAACCTGCGCCATGGCGGCCGCCACGGTGTTGTCGGTGGGGGCGTACACGGCGTCAACCTGGCCGACCATGGTCTCCACGACGGTCTGGAGCTCGTTGGTGGAGGAGAACGAGTAGCGCTCGTGGCCCAGGCCCGCATCGTCCAGGGCCTCTTCTGCCATCTGGATCTGGATCTCGGAGTTGCTCTCGGCGGTGCAGTAGAGCAGGCCCACCTGCGCCGCATCCGGCACGAGCTGGGTGAGCAGGGAGATCTGGTCGGCGACGGGCGTCATATCGGAGGAGCCGGTGAGGTTGCCGCCCGGGGCGTCGTTCGACTCCACGAGCCCGGACTCTGCGAAGTCGGTGATGGCGGTGCCCACGATGGGGATCTCGGTCGTGGCGTTCAGGCAGGCCTGGGCTGCGGGCGTGCCGATGGCCAGGATGAGGTCGACGCCGTCGTTCGCGAAGGTTGAGGCGATGGTGGTGCAGGTCGACTGCTCGTTGTTGGCGTTCTGCTGGTCCGCCTCGTAGGAGATGCCGGCATCGTCAAGAGCGGCGATGAATCCCTCGTTCGAAGCATCGAGCGCAGCATGCTGCGTGAGCTGCAGGACGCCGATCCTGTAGGTGTCCGAGCTGCTAGCGCTGCCGGCCGAGCCTCCGCCAGAGGTGTCGTTGGCGCAGGCGGCAAGTGAGAGCGAGCCAGCAGCGGCGAGCGAGGCGATGAAGCCGCGGCGCGAGACGGTAGTCCGTTCCATTGTTCCTCCAAAAATCAGCCGAAGGCAGTTCCCCCTGGCATCGGATGATAAAAAACCCACGGTAGCGCGGGTTTTTTCATCATAGCGAGAAGCGCTGGATACAGGCACATGTGGAGGTCTTGTTATAGATTGTTAACGATTGGAATCGTGGACGGTGGGGGCTTCCGGTGCAGGCGCGATGGCCTGCGGCGCGGGCGCGGCGGCCTGCGGTGCGGATGGGGCGAACTGCGATGCCGACAGGACGGCCTGCGGCGCGGGCGCGATGGCCTGCAGCGCGGGTGTGGGCGAGGCTACCTGCGGCGCAGGCGAGATGGCCTGCGGTACCGGTGGCGCTGCCTGCGGCGCAGGCGAGATGGCCTGCGGTACCGGTGGCGCTGCCTGCGGCGCAGGCGCGACGTACATGACATCATCTCCGTCGCGCATCGAGAGCGCCTGGAGGCGGTCGAGCCGGAAGGTGCGCCCGCTATCGACAATGCCTGCGGGATCGGTGCTGTTCGAGCGTGCCGCTTGGGCGAGGCGTCCCCGCACGAAGACGGAGCCGTTTGATTCAACAAGCGCTTCGGGGAAGAGGCAAAACCGATGGCTCGACGCCCCCGCTTCCCCATGCGCTGCGGCGAGCACAAACGTGACGGGCGCGCTAAGCTGTATGGCGCGCTCGATGATCTGCCGCGCCGTGGCAAGCTGAAAGCGCATGGTTACGCGAGCGGGAAGCGCTGCATTCCCGGAAGGCTGCTCCATGCTTTTCTCAAAGCGATGCCGAACCGTGGGCGCGACGAGAGGGAGCAGATTCTTTACAAGCCTCCGGCGTTCGATCGAGGTGAGCGCTGCGCTGTTCCATATGGTGCTGAGGGTGAGCTCGGCATCTTCGGTGGGGATGGGGTGCGAAAGCAGGGCATAGCCGCGATGGTTGTTGCCCGCGATGTTCAACCCAAAGGAGCGGAGCATCTGGATTGAGTAGCGTATCGAGCTGGTGGTGACGCGTGGCGGCCGAGTGCCGGGGTGGTCCTGTGCGTCGAGCATGGTTTTGATGCGCGGCGCGCTGAGCGCGTGCTCTTCATCGGTGTGCTCTTCCAGAATCGCAAGGATGCGCAGCGTACGTGTATCGTACGCCCGCGTTCGGTCGAACTTGCCGTATGCGGGCGCCTCCTCATCGGGTAATGCGGGAAGCTCCCAATCATCTTGGTAGTCGGCAGGTTCTCGGTCGACGTGGCAAAAGGCGGCGTCTGGGCTGGCGCTCAGCGCGGCGGTCTCTCGGTCGCCTTCATGCTCGGCGGATCCCGAGCCGCCGCGCTCAAAGGGCTCCGAGGCGACGCAGCGCGCGGCGTACAGCCTATCTCGCAGGGTCTCAATGGGGGTGTTAACGAAGATATCGTGTTCTAGATGATGGCTTTTGTTCATGGGCACCTCGCAGCGGTGGGGGACCGTTGATTGATGCTGCGAGCATACGAGCGCGTACGAAAAAGCGACCGCCCGCGGTTCTGGACGGTCGCTTAAGCTCGGCGAACGGGCGCGCGAATTTTCAACATGGGCTGCCAGCCGAACGGAATCCTAATCACGCACCGTATCTACACGTTTGGCTGGCCAAAGCTCGGCGCGATGAGTTAGAACTCCGCGTTGCCCACCGTGCGCGGGTGCGGAATCACGTCGCGGATGTTACCCACGCCGGTGAGGTACATCACCAGGCGCTCGAAGCCCAGGCCAAAGCCCGCGTGCGGGCACGTTCCGTAGCGGCGCAGGTCAAGGTAGTACTTGTACTGCTCCTTGTCCATGCCGAGCTCTTCGATGCGGCGCTCCAATACGTCCAGGCGCTCCTCGCGCTGGCTTCCACCGATGATCTCGCCGATACCGGGCACCAGGCAGTCCGCGGCGGCCACAGTCTTGCCGTCGTCGTTCAGGCGCATGTAAAAGGCCTTGATCTCGGCAGGATAATCGGTCACGAAGGTCGGGCGCTTGAAGTGCTGCTCGGTAAGGAAGCGCTCGTGCTCGGTCTGTAGGTCGATGCCCCAGCTCACGGGATAGTCGAAGTGCTGCCCGGCGGCGACCGCCTGCTCCAGGATCTCAATCGCCTCGGTGTAGGTCACGCGGGCGAAGTCGGAGCTCGCCACGTGTTCGAGGCGCTCGATGAGGCCCTTGTCAACGAATTTGTTGAGCATGCCCAGCTCGTCGGGGCATGTGGTCATGACATCGCGAATGACGTACTTGAGCATGTCCTCGGCGAGGTTCATGTCGTCTGCCAGGTCGGCGAAGGCAATCTCGGGCTCAATCATCCAGAACTCCGCTGCATGGCGCGTGGTGTTTGAGTTCTCTGCGCGGAACGTGGGGCCGAAGGTGTAGACGTCGCCGAAGGCCATGGCGAAGTTCTCGGCGTTGAGCTGGCCGGATACGGTGAGCGATGCCGGCTTGCCGAAGAAATCCTGGCTCCAGTCGATGTCGCCCTCGGCGAGCGCGCCGCCCGAGGCCGCTGCCTGCTCTCCGGTCACGCGGGGGGCGTTCGCCGGGTCGAACGTGGTCACACGGAACATCTCGCCCGCGCCCTCGCAGTCCGAGGTCGTGATGATGGGCGTGTTCACGTACACGAACCCGCGCTCCTGGAAGAAGCGGTGGATGGCCGCTGCCGCGACGCTGCGCACGCGGAACACGGCGCGGAAGAGGTTCGTGCGCGGGCGCAGGTGTTGCTGGGTGCGGAGGAACTCCACCGTGGCGCGCTTCTTCTGCAGCGGGTAGTCCGGCGCGGAGGCACCTACGACCTCAATCGTCTCGGCGGTGAGTTCGAAGGGCTGGGGCGCGTCAGGCGTGAGCTTGAGCGTACCCGTGGCGGTGATGGCTGCCGAGACGTTTTGGTGCGCGATGTCGTCGTAGTTGGCCAGCGTCTCGCGGTTCATGACGATCTGCAGGTCGCGGAAGCAGCTGCCATCGTTCACGGTCACGAAGCCAAAGTTCTTCATGTCGCGGACGGATTTGATCCAACCCGCGACGGTGACGGTCTGGCCACCAAGCTCCTCGGCGTGCGTATAGAGCTGGACGATTTTAGTGCGGTCCACAGTAATCCTCGATTCTTGGGCGTGTTTCGTATACGGCCACATGATACCCGACATCGCGTGCCCTGCGCCACGCCGCGCAGTGCGAGCGTTGCCGACGCCCCGCGCCGTGGGCGCTGTGCCAACGGCATGCTCCTTGTATCGTCGCGTTATACATCGCCGGCATGCCGCGCGGAAATCGTCTACCCTGCGCCGCGCGAAGGCGCGCCCTCCGTCGTTCGGAAGGGCGCGTCGTGGCGTGTGGAGTCGCGTCAGCGGGCTTTCAGGCGCAAAGTTTTCCCTTAAGGGGCGCGTTTGGCACTCTCATGGCCCGGCGCAGATCAAAACTCTTGCCAAAGGATCGAATTTTGGGGCCTGGGCAAAGTAGCTAGCGAAGCGCCGATGCGTCTACCTGCGATAGTTCGAAAGCTTTCATCGGTTGTACTCGGGCCATGTCTTAAAATTCGATCCTTTGGCAAGAGTTTTGATTCAGAATCGTGTGGATGGCTGAATTCGCGAGCTTTTTCGTGGCTCGTAGATGAGGCTCGCCGCTGGATTCCTTGTACTGAGGACCGCATGTATAGCGTCGAGCATATTGACATGCCATAAACGATGACGCGGTTTGCAACAATGGTGAGCGCTGGAGGCAATCAGCTCCGCCAGGATGGTATTGGTGATCGTCGGTCGTTCGGTTCTACTGTAAACCTAGAGGTCAAGAATCCGCTCCAACTGGGCGACGCTCGCTTCGGCATCATCCGTGATGAAATGGAACGACTGCATGCCGGCCACCTCTGCTCCATGGCAGTTGTTGAGATTGTCGTCCACGAAGATGCATGTTGCGGGATCGAGGCCATAGCGCTCGCAGAGCAGCTGGTAGATGGCCGGATCCGGTTTCATGAGATGCTCTTCTGCCGAAACCACGCGCCCGTCCATGAGTGGATAGGCGGGACAGTGGCCCAGCTGCTCGTCGATGCGCGTGCTTGCGTTGGAGAGCAGGTACAGGCCAAAGCCTCGCTCCTTGAGCTGTGCAGCGAAGCTGTTGGTGGGTGCGATGGGCTCGGAGTGCTCGGGCCAGTGGGCGATGCATTCATGCAGGTTGGGGAGGAGCCGCTCGGGAAGCGTAGCCTCTGCGATGCGCCGCATGGTTTCGTGGCTGATGACCCCAGCATCGAGGAGCGCCCATTCATTGCGGTCGAAGAGCGCGCGGTCGAGCAGCTCGGCGTCTTCTTCGGTGCTGGTAAAGATGGTTGCGAAGCGCTTGCTATCGAATGTCATGAGCACGCCGCCCATGTCGAAGATGACATTGCGAATGGAAGACGTCATGGAACTTCCTCTCCCGAGAATTGGTGCAACCCTACCGAGCAAGCTCAATCCACTGAACAGGTCAAGCCCGTCGGCCGTGTTCGGCTTGCTAGGCTCGTGCGGCCTGTCGGTCGTGCGCAGCCTGTCGAGCTGGTTCTATCATAGGCGAACGCTGGTTGCGCTGAGCGCCGCGGGCAGGGGTTTCTTATGTCGAGCGCCGCATATCGTGTGCTCGCGCGGCTTCCGCGGGTGGCGCGGCAGGGTTTTCGCACGTTGCGGACACCGCGGCTGAACGAGGTGCTACGTTGCAAAAACGTAAGGCGGGCGTAAGTCAAATCGATGGCGCCGATGGCGCGACCGGTCGACAATGAGCCATGGAATTACCCGCAAATCTCCTGCGAGGAGTCTCATGTACGTCAAGCTTGCCTTGGGCAACGTGCGGCGCAGCCTGCGCGACTATTCCGTTTATTTCGCAACGCTCGCGCTCGCCGCTTGTCTGCTCTATAGCTTCATCGCTTCGGGCGATTACCTGCTCGCGTTCGACCTCACCCCAGACCAGCGCGCCATCTATGCGAAGTCGGGTACGGTGCTCGAGGGTTTTTCGGTCTTTGTGGTCGTCATCTTCATCTTTCTGGTCGCCTACGCCAACCGGTTTATCGTGCGCCGGCGCAAGCGGGAGTTCGGGCTTTATGCGCTTGTCGGTATGCCGCGCCATGGGGTCGCGGCGGTTCTTTCGCTCGAGGGTCTCGTGGTGGGCGCTGCCTCGCTGGCGGCGGGGATAATCCTTGGCGGCCTGCTCTCGCCCGTGTTCAGCGCCATCGCCGCTTTCGTGTTCGATGCGCCATGGCGATTCCAGGCGAGCTTTTCGCCCGGTGCCGCAACCTGGACAGCGGGCTGCTTCGTGGCCATCACCGCGCTCGGTGCCGCTGCGTGCGCGCGAGACGTGCTGCGTCGGCCGCTCGTTGACCTCATGTGCGCCGAGCGGGCGCCCGAGCACCTGGCATTTGGCACGAAGCGCGCGGCGCGCATCCAGTTCATCGCGGCCCTTCCGCTTCTCGCTATCGTATGGGGAGCTTGCGTGTTCCAGCCCATGTATTTCGTCATGTTCATCATTCCCATGGGGTTTGCTGCTTTCGGGGCGACGTACTTGGTGATGCGATCGGCTGCATGGCGTTGGGGAGCGCGGGCGCGGCGCCACGTCGAGGTATATTGGACGGGCCTTCGCGCATTCACGGTGCGGCAGGTCGAGGCGAGGGTGTCGAGCACCGCCGCCGCGCTTTCGTGCGTGTGCGTGCTTATTGCCGCGGCGGTGTGCATGACCTGCGCGGGCTTTGCGTTCAGCGTGGGAATGCGCGGCCCTGGTGCGCTCATCGAGAATGCAAGCTCGCTTGCGCCCATCGGATTCGTGGGCATCTTCTACGGGGCGGCGTTTTTGGTTACGGCAGCGGCGATTCTCGCGCTGCAGCAGCTTTCGGGGGCGGCCGACGCGCGGCAGGCATTCGAAACCTTGCGCGAACTGGGGTGCGAGCGCGCCATGGCTCGGGCATCGCTGCGCGCGCAGGTGCGCCTGTGCTTTGCGGCGCCTCTTGCGGGAGCCCTCATTCACGACGTGTTCGGCCTTGTGCTCGTGGCCTTTCTTGCGCTGGTGCTGGGAAGCGCGTCGTTTGCGTTGGTGGTGGCGGGCGTGCTTGGCTTCACGGTTGCGATTATGGGTGCGTATTATCTCATTACTTGCCGCGCGTGTGAGCGCCTGCTGCTCTAGGCGAGATGTAGGTGCGGGGAGACAGTTGTGCCGGGTACATCTGTCTCGGAGACAATTGTGCCGGGTACATCTGTCTCACCATTTGCTGACGGCACCGGCATCGGGCGACGTTCGGATATTTCTCAGTTTCTCGGGCGGGATTTCGCCATCTGAGAGCCTCGTAGCGTTTGAATGTCGCCCGAGAACGCCGGCGGTGTCCGAAAGTCGCCCAAGAACGGGGGCTGCGGCAGGATCTCGCCCGGCAACGCGAGCGGTGTCCGGATCTCGCCGGGCGGCCCTTGCGATGTCCAAAACCCGCTCGGAAGCCCAGTCGGCGCTTGGTTCCCGCCCAGCAACTCGGGCCAGGCGCTCAATATCAGCGCTATGTAAAGTGCGAAATCGCTCGCATTTTCATGAGACGTGCGAGAAAGCACCCTGCCGCACCTGCGGGTGCATGCAGAATTTTCATCAAACCAGCCAGCGAAACTTTATTTTCACCTTACGCACGGCTAACCCATTTCCGCAGTTCAGCTGCGTATGATGCTTCCTGCCGAGCACATCGGCAGGGACCGTGGCCCCCGCGTGGGCAGCTGTCTGCGGCGTCATGCGGGGCTATCGCTCGCAATGCCGCGCGCGGCACGCCGAACACGCCGCCACGTCCCTCGAACCAATGCGCTTTCGCCGGCGCAGAAAGAGAGAGGAATCCCATGACAACTACGGCTTCTAAGGGCGCCCAGGCGCACAAGCTGATGGTCTTCGTCCTCAGCATGTCGCTTTACGGCCTCGCCACGCTCGTTTCCGAGCTCATCCCTTCCGTCCAGGTAGGCATTGTTGAGTTCTCGGTCGAGTTCTTCCTGTTCATCCCGCTCACCCTAGCCATGCTCTTCGACCCGCTTTCGGTGGCGCTGGGCGCCGCAACGGGCGAGCTCGTTTTCAGCGAGATCATGCTCGGCCAGTTCGGAGGCATCGGCGAGCTTGAGAAGTTCCTGACCGTCACCATCGCCATCTACATCGCAGGCACCCTGGTTCGAGATCCCCGCAACCTGAAGGCCGTGGCCGCTGCCGCCATCGGCGCGACGGCGCTCCAGCTTGCCATGAGCGCCGGCGTGGACATCCTGAAGGTGATCTTCGCAGTCGAGGAATTCGAGGCTGTACCGGGCCTTCCCGAGTCGGTCTTCTTCACCGAGGGCTTCGCCTTCCTGAACGACCTGCTCTTCAGCGGTATCCTGTTCTGCCTGCTCCCCACGCTCTTCCTGGTCCCGCGCCTCTATGGAAAGATCGAGCCGCTCCTGGGCATGAAGCCGCGTACGGCCGAGGACGCGCCCGAGGTCCCCTCTGTCAAGCTCGTTCTGGGCGCCGTGGCGTGCTTCGTGGTGGCCGTGCTCGCCGCCTGCCTCTCGAAAGCGGGATTCTCCCTCATCGAGTGGGAGGCCGAGTGGGCCGAGAGCACCGGTGCCATCTTCACCGGGCTCGGCGTTGCCGCGGTAATTGCGATCGTCGCCGCGTTCTGCCTGCACCGCAACGCGACCCTGAGCCGCGCGTAGCCCCCAAGGGACCAGGATATGTCGATTATCTCCATCAAGGACCTCACGTTCACGTATCCCGGTGCCCATGATGCCACCCTCCGCCACCTTGACCTCGAGGTGGAGGAGGGTGACTTCCTTGCCATCATGGGTGCCAACGGCTGCGGCAAATCAACCCTTTGCAAAGCGATGAACGGGCTCATTCCCCAGTTCATCGCGGGCGATATGACCGGCTCGCTCGTGGTTTCCGGCCTTGAGGCGCGCGATACACCTATCGGCGAGTTGGCCCAGCACGTGGGCTATGTATATCAGGATTTCGAGAACCAGCTGGTGCGCCCGACGGTGCTCGACGAGGCATCGTTCGCGAGCCTCAACTACGCTCAGCCCGATTACCTGGAGCGCGGGATGGCCGCGCTTGAGCTTTGCGGCCTTGCCGATAAGGCACAGGACTATGTGTGGGCGCTTTCGGGCGGGCAGAAGCACCTGCTCGCGCTTGCCGGAGCGCTCGCGCTGGAGCCCGAGGTCATCATCTTGGACGAGCCCATCGCCCAGCTGGACCCGTATCATGCGCGCCAGACCTATGAGGTGTTGCGCGACCTCAACGAGCATCACGGCAAGACGATCATCGTGATCGAACATCATACCGACTTCATTGCCGACTACTGCAAGCATGCGGTGCTTATGGTGAACGGCGCGGTATCGTGGAAGCTCCCGGCACGCAAGGCGCTGCGTCAGCTAGATGATCTCGCGGCGAGCGATATCTATCCGCCGCAGATAGCCTCGGCCGCGCGCGAGCTCAAGAGCGCGGGCATCATGGATCGCTGCATCGAGCTGCCCACGACCGTAGACGAGGGCGTGCGTGCGTTTGCAGGGCTTGGGTTCACACCGCAGGCGCACTCCTCCCGCGGCGATGCGATGGCCGGGCGGCTTGCCCGCCCCTCGGACGCGCCCGGCGCAGAGCCCGCCCGCCCCTCGGAGGCGCCCGGCGCAGAGCTCGCCGTGGCCTTCCGCGACGTGCACGTGCAGTACCGAAGCGTCAAGGGCGCGCCACACACGGTATTCGACGGCCTCGACCTCGCTATACAGCCGGGGGAGAAGGTCGCGCTCGTGGGCTCCAACGGAGCGGGCAAGACCACGCTCATGAAGCTCATGTGCGGCCTCATCAAGCCCGCATCCGGCGAGGTGCGCCTCGGCGGCGTGGCCACGCGCGCGATGAGCCCGGAAGACATCTCCGGTGCGATCTCGCTCGTCTATCAGAATCCCGAGCAGATGTTCATCAAGGACACCGTGCGCGCCGATGTGGAGTTTGCCATGCGCGCACGCGGGGTGGAGGGCTGGCAGGAGCGCGCCCAGGAGCTCATCGACCGTTTCCGGTTGGGCGACCTCGCCGATCGTGATGGGCGCCTCATGTCGGGCGGCCAGATGCGCCGGGCATCGCTCGCCATTGGCATCGCGCTCAATCCGCCGATCCTCCTGCTCGATGAGCCCACGGCAAACCTCGACATCGCCACGCGGCGCGAAATTGTGCGTACCATCGCCGACCTGCGCGGCGTTACGGACACCGTGGTCATCGCGACGCACGACATGCAGCTTGTGTGCCAGTTCGCCGACCGGGTGATCGTGCTCAATCAAGGCGAGGTTATCGGCGACGGCACGCCGGAGGAGATTTTCCACAACGAAGCCGTGGTCGAGGCGTCGGGCATCTGCCCGCCCGAGATCTATGCCATGGGCGCCGCGCTCGATGCGCGGGCAACCTGCTTCGATATCGAAGACTTCCTCATGTGCTTCGACGGCTACCGTGAGCTGGCGCTTGCTGCCATCAGCGAGTAAATCTGGAGTGTCAAACAAGGGGCTGCCCCCCATGTGACATGGAAAGGAGATGCGGGCTCGATGCTCGAAAAACTCTCAGAGAACGTCATGGATAAGGTGTCCATCGATTTCCTGCGCAACCAGGTGCTCAGGAACGCGTACGGCAACGATGACACGCCCATCGCCAAGCTCGACCCGCGCGTGCTCATCGTGTGGTATCTCTTCTTCGGCCTCGTGCCGTGGTTCCTCTCCGACGTGACCGTGCTGCTGGGGCTCTTCCTCTTCTGCGCTGTCACCACAAGGCTCGCTCGCGTCGCGCCGCTCGTGCTCTTCGTATTTGCGCTGGGTGTGTTCTCGCAGACGGGCTATCTGCTCATCGTGGCGCTTTTCTTCGGCGGCAGCGTCGAGACGCTCGTTCCCTTGCTCGTGCTCACCCTCAAGGTGACCACCTGCTCGCTTGCGTCGATTACCGTGTTTTCGGGTCTCGATCCCGATCGCCTCTCGAATGGGCTTCTCTGGTTTGGCTGCCCGGAGCGCCTCTCGTTTTCCATCTCGTTTGCCTACCGGATTCTCCCCATCATGTTCGAGGAGCTGCAGAACATCCTGCTCTCTTTCCGCCTTCGCGGCCAGGCGCCGGCGCACGATACGCTCATGGGCAAGCTGCGCTGGCTGGTTTACCAGGTGAAGACCATCGTGCAGTCGTTCTACCCGCTCATGCTCAACATGGCGAAGCGCTCGCGCACCACGGTGGAAGCGCTCGAGCTCAAGGGGTACCGGTACGCATCGTCCAATATGGACGTGCTCAAGATCAAGCTCTCTTCGCTTGCCATCGGCCGGAATGACCTTATCTTCGCTGCCGTCTCGATTGTTTGGGCCGCGCTTTGCTTCGCGCTGCCCGTTCTCGCGGGCGTGCTTCTGTAGGCGCGCGTTGGGCCAGCACCGGTCGGGCGTGCTGCTGTGGGCGCGCGTCGCGCCTGCTCTCGCGGGTGTGCTCAGGTTGGTGCGCGGCATACCAGAGCGGGCGGGCGCGCCGGCCGCTCCAACGGTAATCAATAGAGGGGAAATCAATGAACATCGATTTTCACACACATGGAAAATTAGCTAAATACCTGGCATTCTCGCCGGCGTACACCGATTGGCTCTTTGGCGAGGCGGCCTCGGCCGGACTCGATGCCATATGCCTCACCGAGCATTTCAACACGCTCGGATTCGACCAGGTGTATGCCGACATCGCGGCGCGCTTCCCCCGGGAGGGCGACGCCTTCAACGTGAACGGCCTTCTGGTCTTTCCGGGCATGGAGGTGGATGTTGCAGAGAGCGGCCATACGCTCGTGCTCGGCACGATGGAAGAGATCCTCGATTTCAATAGGGCGCTCGAGCCCCATAAGGCCAAGGGGTCCTTTCTTCCGCTCGCGGAACTTGCGGAAGAGGTTCGTCGGCGGGGGCTCTTCTTTGGCGCGGCGCATCCGTTCCGGGCGCCCGGTCGCATTCCCGAGCAGCCGCGCGAGGCGCTCGCGGCGTTCCAGTTTGTCGATCTGAACGGCAAGGACCTCGCGCAGGACTTCGAGGGAACGATTGCGAAGACCTACGCCTTCGCGCAAGAGCTCGGCGTGCCCGTGGTCTCGGGGAGCGACACGCACCAGGCATTTCAGTATGGATGCGCCGTCACCGTCATGGGCGAGCGCGTAACGACCGTAGCCGGCCTGCGTGCGCAGGTGCTTTCGGGGAATTACCGCATTTCCTACGCGTCCGACCTTGCGTTCAAGGTCAAGACGGCGGGCATGCTCAAGCGTGCGCTCAAGGAGATTGACCGCTTGGGCGGCGATTACGTGCGGACGCTCATAGCGGGGGCAGAGTAGGGGAGCCATGACCGATCCGTCGCTTTTTTCCACGGGCGTGGCCTACACGCCCGCCGAGGAGCTCATCATCAACCATATTGTCGAGAAGCCGCGCGAGTTCCTTCTGCAGTCGATTCAAGACGTGGCGGCGAGCCTCGGCATCTCCGAGGCCACGGTGTCGCGGTTCGCGCGCCATGCGGGGTTCGGCGATTTCAAGACGCTGAAGAATGCTGTCGCGGCGCGTTCGCTGGGGCCCGCGGATAAAATGTCAGCGAGTATCGATGAGGGCGCGGGCGACGCGCAGGCGTTCCTGCGCCAGCAGCGCTCGAACATCGATCGCACCCTCGAAGGGCTCGATGAGGAATCGTTTGCCAAGGCGGTGCACGCGCTCGTGGCGGCCCGGCGCATCTTCTTGCACGGTAAGGGCGCCTCGGCCTGCGTGGCCGAGCTGCTGCGCTTTCGCCTCAACCGCTACGGGATGCTCGTGGAGCTGCTGCCTGCGGGCGGAACGGAGCTCATGGAGGGCCTTGTGCACGCGGGGCAGAGCGACGTGCTCGTGACCTTCGGCTTCCAGCGCGTGTCGCCCGAGGGCCAGGCGCTTTTGGACCATGGCGAGAAGGTTGGCTGCACGACGGTGCTCTTCACCGACCGCTATGTGCGCAGCGCGGGACCGAGGGCGACGATCGAGCTCTATACCTACCGCGGGGAGCCGCGTGCGTATCATTCGATGGCGAGCGCGGTGGCGTTGGTCGACGCGCTTGTGGTGGGCATTGCGGCGCAGCTAGACGGGCCGGCGCTCGAAACCCTCGATCGGATTAAAGAGCTTAAGCGGGCGTATGGTCATCTGCTCGCGCGCTAGGGGAGCGCTGAGGTGGCGATGCGTCGCCCCCAAGAGCTTCTAAGGGGCTTCGAGCTGGATTTCGCGCCTGGTTCCCTCCTCGCTGAGAAGCGTTTTCAACTTTTGGGCACGTAAACGGGGAGCGTCGGAGTAGACGCGGCGCGGTGTGCGGGGAACGCGCAGGTAGGGACGCTGGCACTTTTCCGTCATCTTCGCTTGATCCCCATGGGGTGCCCAAAAGTTGAAAGGTCGGGCAAATGGCGCCTGTTCGGCCGTTCAACTCGTGCCGTTTCGCGTGGTGAACGTTGCGCCGTGGGGTCTCAGCGAGGGGCGCATGTCCGCATGCGATTACAGCCGGTTCGTTGCGTTGTGTCTTAATTCTGGGCATGTCCATTCGCTGCGACAGGATTGGGCGGCATACGGCAGATATGAATGCCTGCCGCTGGTCAGCCCATTTGTCTCGGATGTCGGTAGCGCGAGATTCCGGCGGGCAATGTGTCGCTGCCGCCATCCTGAACTGTCGAAGTAATTGGCATTCCCGTGTACTTGGGTAGTATGCGAACACAAGGGGGTGCTCATTCCAATTCATATTCCCAGCGTAGTTGAGAACCTCAGCGATGATTTTTGATTTGGAGAAAGTTCCCTCTGCTCAAATCGATTTGAGGTCGCTGTGGCCTGCTGTAATGCGGAGACCTTCGAAAGGGGCTCTGGAAATGCCTTGCCATGAAGTGACGAGAGGACTATGGCGCGTAGCGACATCCAACGGCCGCATGAGGGGCAAACAGTGATAATACAATACTATCTGCACATATGTTCACATATAAATAATTAACGATATTGCGCTAGGTCGATGTATTGCGATTACAATTCACCGTAGAAATCTTTGGACAGATTCATGCAGAGGAGATATTGCATGAAGCTCGATGAGCTAGAAATCGGCAAGGACGCCATCATCGAATCGGTCGATTCCGGCGATGCCGTCCTGCGGCAGCACATCTTCGATATGGGGCTCACCCCCGGCACTGAAGTGACCATGATGAAGTACGCCCCCATGGGCGACCCGCTCGAAATTCGCCTGCGCGGCTACGAGCTCACGCTGCGCCGAGCCGACGCCGCGCGCATCTCGCTCGCGAACGTGCACGACGCCCATGACTGTCCGCGCAAGAACCCGCAGGCGAGCACGGCGGCTCACCCGGCGTTCGGCGAGGAGCCCGCGCGCCCGCGCCGCGAGGGGGCGGCGCCCCTTCCCGAGACCGCGCCCCTGCGCTTTGCCCTCGCCGGTAACCAGAACTGCGGCAAAACGACGCTTTTCAACCAGCTCACCGGCTCCAACCAACATGTGGGCAACTTCCCAGGCGTGACGGTGGACCGCAAGGACGGCCAGATCAAGGGGCACGCAAACGCCACCATCACCGATCTGCCGGGCATCTACTCGCTTTCGCCCTACACGAGCGAGGAGGTCGTGAGCCGCCAGTTCATCTTGGAAGAGCAGCCGGACGCGATCATCGATATCGTGGACGCCACGAACATCGAACGGAACCTCTACCTTACCTTGCAGCTTATGGAGCTTGATCGGCCCATGGTGCTCGCCCTCAACATGATGGACGAGCTTACCGAGAACGGCGGCACGGTGGACGTGAACGCGCTCGAGGCAGCGCTCGGCATACCGGTGGTGCCCATCTCGGCGGCGAAGAACGAGGGCACGGGCGAGCTCGCCGAGCACGCGCTGCACGTGGCGCGGTATCGCGAGCACCCTGGCCGGCTCGACTTCTGCGCGGCGGACGGTCCGGACGGCGGTGCGCTCCACCGCTGCATCCACGGCATCTGCCACCTGATCGACGACCACGCCCAAGCGGCGCGCATACCCGTACGCTTCGCCGCGACCAAGCTGATTGAGGGAGACCGGCTGGTTACGCAGGCCCTCGCGCTCGAACAGAACGAGCTCGACGCCGTAGAGCACATCATCTGCCAGATGGAGGAGGAAGCCGGCACCGACCGCATGGCTGCCCTCGCCGACATGCGCTTCTCGTTCATCGAGGGGGTGTGCGACCAGAGCGTGGTAAAGCCCCATGAGAGCCGCGAGCACCTGCGCTCTGTTGCCGCCGACCGTATCCTTACCGGCAAGTACACGGCCATACCCGTGTTCATCCTCATCATGGTGCTCGTGTTTTGGATCACCTTCGACGCGGTGGGGCAGCGCCTCTCCGATCTGCTCGAACTCGGCATCGAGGCATTCACCGGCGTGGTTGATCAAGCGCTCACGTCGTTCGGGCTCAACCCGGTCGTGCACTCGCTCGTGATCGACGGCATCTTCGCCGGCGTGGGCAGCGTGCTCTCGTTCCTGCCCATCATCGTGGTCCTGTTTCTGCTGCTATCCATCCTGGAGGACTCGGGCTACATGGCGCGCGTCGCCTTCGTGATGGATAAGATCCTGCGCAAGCTGGGCCTTTCCGGGCGGAGCTTCGTGCCCATGCTCATCGGTTTCGGCTGCAGCGTGCCCGCCATCATGGCCACGCGCACCCTCCCTTCTGAGCACGACCGCAAGATGACGGTCATGCTCACGCCGTTCATGAGCTGCTCAGCCAAGCTGCCGGTGTACGCCCTGTTCTCGGCGGCGTTCTTCCCCGACCATGCTCCGCTCGTTATGGTCTCGCTCTATATCATGGGCATGGTCGTGGGCGTGCTTGTGGCGCTCGTGCTCAAGGGGACGGCGTTCAAGGGCGACCCCGTTCCGTTTGTGATGGAGCTTCCCAACTACCGTCTGCCCTCGGCCAAGACGACGATCCGCCTGGCGTGGGATAAAGCCAAGGGCTTTGTGACCAAGGCGTTCACCATCATCTTCGCGGCGAGCGTGATCATCTGGTTCCTGCAAACGTTCGACCTTCGCTTCGATGTGGTGGCAGACCAGTCCCAGAGCATGCTTGCGGGGCTGGGCACGTTCATCGCGCCGCTGTTCGCGCCGCTTGGCTTTGGGAGCTGGATTGCGGCTGCTGCCATCGTTGCGGGTTTTGGGGCCAAGGAGAACGTCGCGGCGACGCTTACCGTGCTCATGGGCGGATCGGTCGCGGGCCTCGCTACGCTCTTCACGCCGCTGACGGCCTATGTGTTCCTGACATTCGTCCTGCTGTACACGCCCTGCGTGGCAGCGGTATCCGCAGTGCGAAACGAGCTTGGCACGCGCATGATGTGCGCCGTGGTCCTCATGTAGTGCGGCGTGGCGTGGCTGGTGGCCTTGGCCGTGCGGCTGATTGGCTTGGCGCTGGGCTTAGCGTAGCGGCTGATTGGCGATTTTGGGAGCGGTCACGTAGTTTTTCTTCCGAAAGCCTGTATTTCTGGCAGTTATTTCAACTATGAACGATTCGCGGGGGCATCGGCAGCTGTCGATGCCCCCGCGATGCCTATGCGTGTGTCAAAATCGCAGGATTTTATTGGCTGGCCGTCCCCGTGGCCCCGATGAGGCACGGCAAAGCCCGCGCCTCATCGTTCATAGTTGAAATAACTGCCACAAAAAACGCGTTTCACGCAAAAAGTGCGGCAGCGGGACGCGGTGCTACGCGCCGGCCACCTGAACCTGGCAGCTGCGCATGGTCGCAAGCGCGGCTTCGTGCGCCTCGGGCGTGACGCCGGCGCAGAGGCGCGCGTCTACACTTACGGGTACCTCGGGAAGGGCCGCCTTGATGAGCAACGCGTTCGAAACCACGCAGATATCGGTGCACACGCCGATAAGCTCGATGGACTCAATCGGCTCGGCTGCGTTGGCGTGCGTCAGGTAGTGGACGAGTTCCGTGGAGCCAAAGGTCGGCTTCTCAAACACGCGGGCATCGCGCTCGCGCTGGACGTCGGCGAGTTCGGGGATGAGCTGCCAGCCCTCGGAGCCCTTGATGCAATGGGGGACGGGGAGGTTTTTGCCTTCCTGCGTCTCGGGGTAATCTTCGCCGTGGGTGTCGAGCGTGAAGAGTACCTCGCCATCGAACGCGCGCGCAGCTTCGACGACCGCGGGGGCGATCCCCTGTGCCTCGGTGGTGCCGAGCGCGCCGGTCACGAAGTCGTTCTGCATATCGATGACGATGAGATATCTGCGAGCCATGGAGCCTCCTTGCATGGGGATGGTGTTTGCGTCATGGTAGCAGAAGAGGAGGGGCGCGCGGCGAGCTACCGATGCGCCGTAACCTGCCGGTTATGTGGTGAGAGGAGCTAGGCGATGGGGGAGTACCAGCACATCACGCATGGATTCGATCCGATCTTCGATGAGCGCTCGCGCGTGCTGGTGCTGGGCTCGTTTCCCTCGGTGCTTTCGCGCGAGAACGCGTTCTATTACGGTAACCCGCAAAACCGTTTCTGGCGCGTGATCGCGGCTTGCGTGGGCGCACCCGTTCCACCGAACGAGGGTGATGCCCTCCCGGGCGGCATCCCCGCTTCGCTCGCCGCTTCCATCGAGGCAAAGCGCGAGTTGCTGCTTGGGCACGGCATCGCGCTCTGGGATGTCATCGAGAGCTGCGATATCAAGGGCTCTTCCGACGCAAGCATTAAAAATGTGGTGCCCGCGCGCATCGAGCGCATCGTGGGTTCGGCGCACATCGGGGCGGTGTTTTGCAACGGCGGCACGGCAGGGCGGTTATATCGTCGGTACCTGCAAGATCGGACCGGCATTCCGGCGGTGGTGCTGCCTTCGACCAGCCCGGCGAACGCGTCGTGGAGTCTCGAGCGCTTGGTGGAGCGGTGGTCCCAAGCGTTCGGCGAGCTTGCCCGCTGACGAATCGGCGGCTAACCGTTGCCCGCCGACGAGGGTATTTACCATTGCCTGCCGGTCGACTGGCAATTCGCCGGTGCCCGCCGACGAGGGCTATTCGCCAAGCCTTCGACATTTGGATACCACGGAGCGCCACAACGTGTGAGGTGAGGCAACGATGACGCTCGGGGCTCGGTGCCTGGCATCGAGGTTTTCAGTGCCGGCGCCCAAGATGCCTTCCACCTCGTCAAGCGAGCGGCCGAGCCTCACGGCGGCGACCAGGCAATCGACGGCCTCGGAAACATCTCGGCGCCACGCACCGAGTCGCGGCGTTCTCATCAGGCGGGGGAACAGCGCTCCGTCGGTTACGATGACGCCGCCGATCCAGGGGTGCCCCGCGCTTTGGCAGGCAGATGCCGCGCGCGCGACAACTTCGCGCGCGTCTGAGCCGTCGTGCGCGTTCCCCGCGGCGAGCATGCCGATGGGAGTGCCGGGGCGGATCGCGTCGTTCGCCGCCGCGCTGCCGTCTTGCAGTGCCGCGCATAACGTTGCTGCGGCATCCGGTGCCCCTGTTGTGCAGCACGCGGCGCAAATCACAACGTCGCAGCCTGTGAGGCCCCCCGCTTCCAAGGTCGCTGGCAAGTGGTAGCCTACTTCAAGGCGAGCTCGAACAAACCGTGGCGCAACCGCTGCTGTTCCATTCTGCCGTGCCGATATACGCGTGTACGCAGCGAGCGCATCTGCGAAGTCGTCGAGCAATAACGCGGCAGGGCTTGGGTTAGGGTTTGGACCTTCGCCGGGGTGCTGCGGCCCGCTGCCCTCACCAGCGTGCCGTGACCCGCAAACCTGGCCGGGGTGCCGAGACTCGCAGCCCTCGTCAAGCTCGATGAGCCCCACGCGCAGCCCTGCTGCCTCGCGTGCCCCTTTCGTCGCGGCCGTCACGATTCCCCCTCCGCCTGCTCGATGACGCAGACGCTTTCGGCGAGGTTGGTCGCTTGCGGCGCATTCTGCGCGTGCGTCTTGATCGATACCTGCACGTGCTGGCCTACCGCAGGCGCAAAGGGATCGGTCTCGGTCTCTTCGGGCACCTCGCCATCCTGTTCGATGGCGTGCGAGTACATGGTGTTGCTGTCAACGGAAATAACCCAGTAACGGTAGTCATACCCGCGGCCGAGGTCTACGACGAAGTCGTCACTGGCCCGGTCGCTCGCCACCACGGTTCCCTCAATGACGTGCAGATCGGGTTTTGCGGTAACGCAGCAGACGATGAATGTGGCAGCTGCGATGCCGAGCAAGGCCAGGCAAGCGATCTTGAGCCATCGGCCGGATGGTTTTTGGTGCGCAGGGGGCGCGGAGTCGCTGCCTGGCACGTCGGCGTCGGCTGCCGTTCCGGCTTCGCTGCAAGCGGCCCGAGGCTCTACGTCGTACCCGGCGCGCCTGTCTTCCTCGCGGGCGTCGTTCCGAACGTCATCCATGAGCGTCGCCATGCCCACTCCGTAGAGCTCGGCCAGCGCGAACAGGTTTTCGGTGCTCGGCAGGGCGTCGCCGCATTCCCACTTGGAAACCGCCTGGCGGCTCACCGCAAGCTTACGCGCGAGTTCCTCTTGGCTCAAGCCGTTGGCGCGGCGGAGGTCGTGCAGGCGTTGGGCAAGTTGTCCGTTCATGGGAGCCTCCCGGTCAAACGATGCGATCAGGCGATGCGGCGTGGATGTCGCTTACCACATAGTCTATGCGCCGCGCCCGTGCGCGCCACCATGTTCGCCTTGCAATTGTGCAACTTGCGGTTGCGGGGCGGCGAAACGTCTGGCGTTGCGGTGAAGCACCCTGCGCTGTGCTGAAAACCCTGCGTCGCGACGAGACGCCTAGCGTTGCGCTGAAAAACCCAACGCCGCGACGAAGCGCCCGGCACCGCGCTGAAACACCCGGCACTGCGCTGAAACACCCGGCACCGCGCTGAAACACCTTCTGCCGTGCTCAGCACCATCCCGCGCACTGCGATCGAGCCCTATTCGCTCCCCAGGAACGCGCCCGACTGGCGGCTCCACAGTTGTGCATATTCGCCGCCAGCGTGTACCAGGTCGGCATGGCGGCCGTCCTCCACGATTTCGCCGTCGCGAATCACCACGATGCGATCGAGCGCGGCCACGGTGGAGAGCCGGTGGGCGATCACGAGCGATGTGCGGCCGCGCATGAGGTTTTCGAGCGCATCCTGGATGAGCTTCTCGCTCTCGGAGTCAAGCGCGCTCGTTGCCTCGTCGAGTACGAGGATCGGCGCGTCCATGAGGATGGCGCGCGCGATGGCGATACGCTGGCGCTGCCCGCCCGAGAGCTTCACGCCGCGTTCGCCTACCTGCGTGTCGAGCCCGCGCGGCAGCTTCTCGATGAACTCGAGCGCGTTGGCCTCGCGCGCCGCCTGTATAATCTCCTCCTCCGAGGCATCGGGCCGGCCGTAGGCGATGTTCTCGCGCACGGTGCGGTGAAACAGGAGCGGCTCCTGCGGCACGTAGGCGATATGCTGGCGCAAGCTTACTTGGCTCACGTGGGCGATGTCCTGCCCGTCTATCCGTATGCTGCCACCCGAGAGGTCTGCCAGGCGAAGCAGCAACGTGGTAAGCGTGGTCTTACCGGAGCCGCTGCGACCCACCAGACCCACACGCTGTCCCGCGGGGATGTGCAGGCTGAAACCGCGGAACACGGCGTCGTCGGCGCTGGCATCGGCATAATGGAAATCGATGTTGCTGAAATCGATGGCGCCTTCCGGTACGGCGAGCTCAGGCGCGCCGGGTTCATCTGCCACGAGACGCGGCTCGTCGAGCGCCACCGTGAGGTCGTGCGCCTCGCCGAACGAGCGGTTGATCTGCTGAAACATCTGGGAAAGCATGTTGAAGCGCCCCGTGAGCGAATTGGTATACGTGAACATCATGACGAGCGTGCCCGCGCTGATGCCGAACCACGCATTGCCGCCGGCGATGAACACCGCGACAAGCCCCATCATGAGCACGATGAGCGAACTCGTGACCGCGCCGGTTTTCACCGTGCGACGCATGCGCTGACTGTCGGCGGCCTTGACCTCTTGGTTGGCCTGCTCGAAGATGCTCTGCTCGTATGCCTCGCGTCCGGCTGTCTTCACCGCCAATATATTAGTGATGGAGTCCGAGAGCTCGCCGGAAAGGCGGTTCTGTGCAGCGGAGGCTGCTGCATTGATGGGGAGAATCTTGCGGTACAGCTTGAATACGATGGCCACGTATGCGATGAGCACCACGAGGAGCACCACAACATAGGCGGGGGCAAGTGGCGCAAGCATGCATATGGTGAGCACCGCGGTCGCTGCGGTGGGTAGCGCCGAGTAGGTGAAATTGTCCATGAGCAGGCTGTATGCGGATATAAACTTCTGCGTGGAGCTTACCAGCGAGCCGCCGAAGCGGTTGGTATGAAAGGTCATCGATTGGTTGGAGAGGGTGTCGAAGGCCAGGCGCCCCAGCTCGTAACCTGCGCGGATCTCAAGCTTGGCGCAGGCGTAGTCCTGCAGTTTGCTGCAAACCTGGCCGGCGATGTTCACGCCGATGAGCGCCAGGATGTATGGCCCGAAAGCGGTTAGGACCTCGTCCGGCCCCATGCCGCCTGCGCCTACCATGTCTACGATTTGGCCCACGATGAGCGGGCTTGCAAAAGTGAGGAAGAACACGTAGCCAAGCGTCACGGCGACATCGAGGACGAACATGGGGAGCTGGATGCGCGTGACGCCCCAAAAGTAGTGCAGCGTGCGGCGCGTGACGGAGGGGGTACGGCTGGACACGGCGTTCCTTTCAACGAGTTTTGCCCGGTATGGTACCGCAAGAGTAGAACGAGGTCATTGGGCGCGGTGCGCGGTCTGTAACGGTTTACTTGGCATTGTTTCCTCCGGTTGGAGGGGCATTCGGCATCGCTCGCGGACAGATATGTGCGGCTAGAATCGTCCGGCAAAGCCAAAATATTGTGTCGAAAGCAAAAAATGGCTAAAAATGTCGATTTCTGGCGATGGAAGAAGAGAAGCTGGATGGGACGGGCTCGCCCCATAGCGCAATTTGCGGGGCTGTGGGACGGTTATCAGGCAGGATACGCGTCTCCGATCCGTCAAGGGGGCTCCATGAAGGCCACGACACCCCCTCGACGCACGCGCGGATTGCCATAAATCGACATTTTTAGCCAAACTTGGCCTGCAGGCAAAGCAATTCGGCTTGCGCATCGTCTGAATGGAGCGTAGAAGGCCATCAACGAGGAAAATATGTGCACATTTCCTGCGCCACTGCCGCTTGTCGGTTGACGCGCGTTTGGCAACGCGGCATACTAACACCCGGTTCACGCACGGACCCGCTGCCAGAGACAGCCGGTGCCGCGGGGAGCACTTCGGTGCACACCCAAGGCTCAATGGGGAAACCCGCCAGCCGAGGTGGTCGAGCAGATAGCTCAACTTTGCATGTCTTCTCGCCCCCGTCGCTCACGCAGCGCGGGGGTTTCTTTTTGAAACGCGGAAACCTGGTTTCTGCGCTTCATTTCCGAGGCATCCCCGCCACAGTCTTCGGCGGCCCGTGCCCGGAAAAGCAACGAGGAGGTGTAACGAATGCCACAGCAGTACAAGATCGACAAAGTCGCCGAGATCGAGGAGCGCGTGGAGGCCAGCGCTGGCCTGTACGTGATGTCCTACAACGGTCTCACCGTGAAGCAGGCTCAGGAGCTGCGCCACGCGCTTCGCGAGGCCGGTGCGGAGATGAAGGTTTACAAGAACAACCTCGTCCGCCTCGCCCTCAAGAACCAGGAGCAGCCCGAGATTGACGATATCCTCGCCGGCCCGCTGGCTTACATCTTCTACAAGGAGGAGCCGGTGAGCTCTGCGAAGGTGCTCAAGGACTTCGCCCTGAAGGCCAAGGGTGTCATCGAGGTGAAGGGCGGTATCTCCGAGGGTAAGGCTATTACCGCGGAGGACGCCAAGGCCATGGCCGACCTGCCCACCAAGGATCAGCTCCTTGGCCAGATCGCCGGCCTCATCAACGGCTTCGCTCGCGACATCGCGGTCTGCGTCAACGGCGTGTCGAGCGGTCTCGCCCGTACCGTCCAGCAGATCTCCGAGCAGAAGGCTGCCTAGCAGCCGCGCGTGGCCTGGCCACGCACCCCGGCGCGCTCGCGCGCCACGTGAAGTTTCAGCTCTGCGCCCAGCGTTGGGCGTGGTAACCGAAAGGATTGCTTACCATGGCTAAGCTTACCAACGAAGAGATCATCGAGGCTCTTAAGGAAATGACCCTGCTCGAGGCTTCCGAGCTCGTCAAGGCCATCGAGGAGACCTTCGGCGTCTCCGCCGCCGCCCCCGCCGCCGTTGTGGCCGGCCCCGCTGCCGCCGCTCCCGCCGAGGAGGAGAAGACCGAGTTTGACGTCGTGCTCGAGGGCTTCGGCGACAACAAGATCCAGGTCATCAAGGTCGTCCGCGAGCTCACCAGCCTTGGCCTCAAGGAGGCCAAGGAGGTCGTCGAGAACGCTCCGAAGGCCGTGCTCGAGGGTGTCAAGAAGGAGGACGCCGACGCTGCCAAGGAGAAGCTCGAGGCCGCCGGCGCTGCCGTCTCCCTCAAGTAAGTTTGGGCAGGCGAAGCGCCTGCTCGGACATGCCGCATGATCGGCTGCAGCCCATGTGTTGCACTACGGGGTTCGAGATTCGTCTCGGGCCCCGTTTTTTTGCGCTCGCCTTCTTGTTTTTTAAGGCTGCGCTTCGTTTCGCAAAGCGAGGTCCTTGATCTTGCTATCTCTTGGGTGAGAAGCGGCAAAATCCAGGACCCCAATCGCAGCGCGTAGCGGGCGATTGGGGTGGCGCGGGCCTCGATAGCTCCCCAGGCATCCATTCACACGCGGAGGGCGACCGTTCGCGGTAGACATATGAGGGGGAGCCTTGGAATTTGCTTGAGATTTCCCGTGCATTTCATGTGTCGCGTTACTATGCTGTGCGAAGTTATTTCACGCCGCATGCCGGCGATGTCGCCCGAACCGGGCACGTTGAAAGGAACGCATCTGTGAAGGCCATCATCCCCGCCGCGGGCCTGGGCACCCGCTTCCTGCCGTCGACCAAGTGCACGCCCAAGGAAATGCTTCCCGTGCTTGACAAGCCGGTTATCCAGTACGTGGTAGAGGAGGCGCTCGAACCCGAGGAGGTTACGGACGCCATCATCGTGACGAGCCCCAACAAGCCGGAGCTCCTGAGCTACTTCCAGCCTGATACGGCCCTTGAACAGCTTCTGCGTTCTCGTGGAAAGACCGCTTATGCCGATGCCGTTGCCGAGGCGGGCGGCCTTCCCGTAGACTTCCGTTTCCAGTACAAGCCGAACGGCCTCGGCCATGCCATCCGCTCTGCGGCCGATGCCGTGGCGGGGGAGAGCTTCCTCGTGCTCCTCGGCGACTACGTGGTGCCGGCGCGCGACATCTGCGACAAGATGCTCGAGGTCAGCCGCGCCCATGGTGGCGCGAGCGTTATCGCTGTTGCGGCTTGCGCTCCGGAGGAGGTCTCGCGCTATGGCGTGATCGCGGGCGAGCGCGCGGGATCGCTTGCCGGCGCGGAGGACGTTGCCGACTGCGAACCCGGTGCCGTGTGGCGCATCTCGGGCCTCGTTGAGAAGCCCGATCCCGCCGACGCCCCCTCGAACCTTTACATCGTTGGTCGCTACCTGCTCTCGCCCCTCGTGATGGACCTGCTTGCCGATCAGGCTCCCGGTGCGGGCGGAGAGGTCCAGCTCACCGATGCCATGGCGCGCTCGCTCGATCGCGAGACCATGTATGCCGTCGTCATCGACCCGCTCAGCGGCTACGATACGGGCACCCCGTCCGGCTGGATGGCGACGAACGCCCTCATGGCCGCTTCCGACCCGCGTTTCCGTGACGAGTTCTGGGATGCCATCGAGGTGCGTGGCGGCCTCACGCGGTAGGCCCTCGAGCAGCTCATGCGGACAAAACCCACGCTGGCCATCGTAGTCCCCTGTTTCAACGAAGAGGAAGTGCTTCCGTACACGCTTCCTCGGTTCCTCGCAAAGCTTGGCGAGCTCATACGTAACAATCAGGTGGCTGAAGATAGCTTCCTCATGCTCGCTGACGATGGATCGTCGGATTCGACATGGGACATAATCTGTACACTCGCTCGGCATAACTCCCGCGTGCGCGGCATTCGCCAGAGCAGGAATCGCGGCCATCAGAACACCGTGCTCGCCGGCCTCATGGAGGTGAAGGATTGCTGTGACGCTTCCATCTCCATTGATTGCGATGGGCAAGACGATGTCGATGCGATGGATGAGATGATTTCGCGCTACCGAGAGGGCTTCGATGTCGTGTATGGCGTGCGTGGTAATCGCAGAACAGATGCTTGGTTCAAACGCACGACCGCTCGGGCATTCTATCGACTGCTTGGATGGCTCGGTGCCGAGGTGGTGTACGATCACGCGGACTATCGCTTACTTTCGGCTCCGGTTATGAAGGAGCTATCGGGGTTTCGCGAGGTGAACATCTATCTACGGGGCATGGTCCCCCTCGTGGGATTCAAAAGCTGCGAGGTTGTTTACGAGCGTTCGAAGCGCATCGCTGGAAGGTCTCGCTATTCCTTAATGAGCATGATCGGACTCGCGCTCGATGGCGTCACCAGTCTTACCATCAAGCCGATTCGCCTGGTCATGGCTTTGGGGGTTGTTATCTCTGTCGCAAGTTTCTTCGGCATCGTGTGGGCGGTGGCGAATGTTGTGATGGGGTGGGCTGTATCCGGTTGGGCGAGTACGATCAGTGTGATATGCCTTTTGGGCGGCGTCCAGCTCATATGCCTCGGTGTCATCGGGGAATATGTAGGCAAGACCTATCTCGAGACCAAGGCACGCCCGCGTTACATCATCTCCGAGCGCACGAGCTTCGAAGGTGATGGCAGTTCTCGGCCTGCTCAAGTTGCGCCGACGGATGCAGAGGAATCAGAACGCGGCGACGTGTGAGGGGGGGCAACGCGTGACAGACGGGACGGGAATGAGTTGTCAACGATGGTATCGCGTGGCGTGCGCCGTGTTGCTTCTTATGCTATGGGCCGTGCCGGTGTTTCGCACGTAGCCTCGGATTCTGGAGTCCGCGTGCTCTTCTGGCTGCACCGGACGTAAGATTTCGCATGCCGCTGGGCGGTGTCCCGTTCGCGTTGGGCACATCGTCTCACACAAAACTCATGAACAAATGTTCGATACGCCAGCAACAACCTGCGGATTTAATCGTAAAGAATTTTGCTACCCCAAAACAGTGCCTGCGTCAAGGAAAATCTTGCTAAACGGTAGGCGATTGGTAAACTTATAGGTTGCGAAACTGGCCCCATCAGGTGGATTGGATCCGGAAAGCGTGAGAGGCGGCTATGCCGCTCAAAGCGGGCGCGCATGCCCCGCGAGCGCTTCCGGCCACGCCGCCCATGAGGCCAACAAACCCGCCTTTTCAAGAAGGAGGAACAACCTGGTGGCAACATTAATTCCGCAGGCAACACCGACGGAGCGCGCTCGCGTCAACTTTGGCAAGATCGCGCCCTCCATGGAGCTTCCCAACCTCATCTCCGTGCAGAAGGAATCCTTCCAGCGCTTCATGGATGAGGGTCTCCGCGAAGCGTTCAAGGAGTCGAGCCCCATCCAGAGCCAGAACCACGTGCTGGAGGTCACCTTCGGTCATCACCAGTTCGGCGATGCTCCCCACACGGAGGACGAGTGCCGCGCCAAGGACATGACCTACCAGGCGCCGCTCCTCACTGAGGTTCGTCTCACCAACAAGGAGACGGGCGAGATCAAGGAGCAGCTCGTCTTCATGGGCGACTTCCCCATGATGACCGATCAGGGCACCTTCATCATCAACGGCACGGAGCGCATCGTCGTGAGCCAGCTCGTCCGTTCGCCGGGCGTGTACTTCTCGAGCGAGCAGGACGGCGTGGTCACGGACGCCAACGGCAAGACGACCCCCAAGGACATCTTCAAGGCGCAGGTCATCCCGGCCCGCGGCGCCTGGCTTGAGTTCGAGGTCGATAAGCACGACCAGCTCATGGTGTCCATCGACCGCAAGCGCAAGCAGTCTGCCACGATGTTCCTGCGCGCGCTCGGCATCGCGACCACCAACGACGAGATTCTCGAGCTCCTGGGCAACTCCGACGTGGTCAAGCGCTCCATCGAGCGCGACACCGCGCTTACCCGCGAGGACGCCCTCATCGAGATCTATCGTCGCCTGCGTCCGGGCGAGCCCCCCACTGTGGATGCCTCCCGCAGCCTCCTCGAGGGCCTGCTCTTCAATCCGCAGCGCTACGACCTGGCGCGCGTGGGCCGCTACAAGGTGAACAAGAAGCTCGGCCTCGCTACCGAGGAAGAGGTCAAGATCCTCACCGACGAGGACATCGTTGCCACGCTCCGTTACCTCCTTGCGCTCGCCGCGGGGGAGGACGGCTTCTACACCGATGACATCGACCACTTCGGCAACCGTCGCGTGCGCACCGTGGGCGAGCTCGTTGCCAACCAGTTCCGCATCGGCATGAGCCGTATGGAGCGCGTGGTGCGCGAGCGCATGAGCTCTCAGGATATCGACGAGATCACCCCGCAGAGCCTCATCAACATCCGCCCCATCGTGGCCGCCATCAAGGAGTTCTTCGGCTCCTCGCAGCTTTCCCAGTTCATGGACCAGGCGAACCCCCTCACGGGCCTTACCCACAAGCGCCGTCTCTCGGCCCTCGGCCCCGGCGGTCTTGCGGGCCACAAGTCCGGCTCCAGCCGCCGCACCAACGTGCCCACGGCCGTCCGCGACGTCCATAACTCGCACTACAGCCGTATGTGCCCGATCGAGACCCCCGAAGGTCCCAACATCGGCCTTATCGGCTCGCTCGCGCTCTATGCCCGCGTGAACGAGTACGGCTTCATCGAGGCTCCGTACCGCCGCGTGGAGAATGGCCGCGTCACCGACCAGATCGACTGGATGACCGCCGATGAGGAGGAGAACCACATCATCGCGCCGGCGAACACCCCGGTCGATCCCAAGACCAACGAGTTCGTGACCACCGACATCGACGGCAACATCGTGCGCCCGCACACCATCGTGGCCCGTACGCGTGACTACGACGGCAAGTTCGGTGCTCCCGCAGACGTTCTGGTTGAGGAAGTCGACTACATGGACGTCTCGCCGCGCCAGATGATTTCGGTCGCCGCCACCCTCATTCCGTTCCTCGAGCACGACGACGCCAAGCGTACCCTCATGGGTGCGAACATGCAGCGCCAGGCCGTGCCGCTCATCCACCCGGCCGCTCCGTACGTGGGCACGGGCATGGAGCGCCGCGCCGCGCTCGACTCGGGCGAGGTCACGCTTGCCAAGCACGACGGCGAGGTCGTGTTCGCCGACGCCGCGAAGATCACCATCAAGACCTCCGCGGGCCTGGAGGAGTACCGCCTGCCCAAGTACCAGCGCTCCAACCAGTCGACCTGCATCAACCACCGCCCGCTCGTGCGCGTGGGCGATACGGTTGCCGCCGGTGAGCCCATCGCCGACGGCCCCTCGACCGATCACGGCGAGCTCGCGCTCGGCCAGAACCTGACCGTGGCCTACATGAGCTGGGAAGGCTACAACTACGAGGACGCCATCGTGGTGTCCGAGCGCGTGGTGGCCGAGGACCTGCTCACCACCATCAACATCTCGCGTCACGAGATCGACGCGCGCGACACCAAGCTCGGCCCCGAGGAGATCACCCGCGAGGTGCCGAACCTCTCCGAGGACATGCTCGCGAACCTCGACGATGACGGTATCATCCGCATCGGTGCCGAGGTGGGCCCGGGCGACATCCTGGTGGGTAAGGTCACCCCGAAGGGCGAGAGCACCCAGACCGCCGAGGAGCGCCTGCTCAAGGCCATCTTCGGCGCCAAGGCCCACGACGTGCGCGACACCTCGCTCAAGATGCCGCACGGCGCCTATGGCCGCGTCATCGACGTGGTGCGCTTCAGCCGCGAGAACGGCGACGACCTTGCGCCCGGCGTGAACGAGCAGGTGCGCGTCTACGTTGCCCAGCGCCGCAAGATCCAGCAGGGCGACAAGATCGCCGGTCGCCACGGCAACAAGGGTGTTATCTCCGAGATCCTGCCGGTCGAGGACATGCCCTACATGGCCGACGGCACCCCGGTGGACGTCATCCTGAACCCGCTCGGCGTGCCTTCGCGTATGAACGTGGGCCAGCTCCTCGAGTGCCACCTCGGTTGGGCTGCTGCCGCTGGCTGGGATGTGGACGACGCCGATTCCGACAAGTACGTGCCCGGCCCGTTCTTCGTCTCGACGCCCGTCTTCGACGGCGCCACGGAGGACGAGATCGCCGAGGTCATCCGCCGTGCCAACAAGAACATGCTCAACCTTGCCACCGAGCGCTATGGCGAGCACATGGACCCCAAGTTCGTGACCCAGCTCGACGAGCGCGGCAAGACCACGCTTTACGACGGTCGCTCCGGCGAGGAGTTCCGCGAGCCCATCACGGTTGGCACCTCCTACATCCTGAAGCTCGGCCACATGGTCGACGACAAGATCCATGCGCGCTCGACGGGCCCCTACAGCCTCGTGACCCAGCAGCCGCTGGGCGGCAAGGCTCAGTTCGGTGGCCAGCGCTTCGGCGAGATGGAGGTCTGGGCGCTCTACGCGTACGGCGCCTCCAACGTGCTGCAGGAGATCCTCACCGTTAAGTCCGACGATACCGTGGGCCGCGTGAAGGCCTACGAGTCCATCGTCAAGGGCGAGAACATCCCCACGGCCGGCATCCCCGAGTCGTTCAAGGTGCTCGTCAAGGAGATCCGCTCGCTCGCGCTCGACATCGAGCCGCTGCATGAGGCGGAGCCCGCTGCGAAGGCGCAGGTCGCGGATAAGGCCGATGAGGCCCTGCCCGTCGATCCCCTCGCCGACGAGGCCGTGCTCGGTGACGACGATCTGATCGCCGATGCCGCCGAGGTCTCGCTTCCCGACCTCGCCGCCACGACCACAGATAAGGAGTAGTTGACTGTGGCAGATTTCGAAGCTACTGATTTTGACGCGGTAAAGATCTCGCTGGCCAGCGCCGACCAGATTCGCTCTTGGTCCAAGGGCGAGGTCAAGAAGCCCGAGACCATCAACTACCGCACCTTGAAGCCGGAGAAGGACGGCCTGTTCTGCGAGAAGATCTTCGGACCTTCCAAGGACTGGGAGTGCTCCTGCGGCAAGTACAAGGGCATCCGTTTCAAGGGTATTGTCTGCGAGCGCTGCGGCGTCGAGGTGACCACCTCCAAGGTGCGCCGCGAGCGCATGGGCCACATCGAGCTGGCGGCTCCCGTGAGCCACATCTGGTTCTTCAAGAGCCCCACCAGCTTCCCCATGAGCCGTCTTCTGGACATCAAGTCCAAGGACCTCGAGAAGGTGCTCTACTTCGCGAGCTACATCATCACGCACGTGGATTATGAGGCTCGTGAGGCCGATGCCGACGACCTGCGCGAAGAGCTCGCCGCCGACCTGGAGGAGCTCGATGCCGAGTGCACCCGCCAGATCGAGAGCCTGAAGGCCCAGGGCAACCCCGAGAACTTCGATGAGTTCAGCGACGAGGAGCCCCTGACCGAGGAAGAGATCGCCGCCGGTATCATCGATATCGAGGAGGAGACGAAGGACGAGAAGCAGCTCCGCACGGACGCCTTCGAGGCCTTCATGAAGCTCTCCGAGCGCGACCTCATCTCCGATGAGCCGCTCTTCCGCGAGATGAAGCGCTACTACAGCATGTATTTCTCCGGCGACATGGGCGCCGAGGCCATTCGCGACCTGCTCTCGCAGATCGACCTCAAGCAGGAGGCCGAGACCCTGAAGGCCATCATCGCCGACGAGGACGGCCGGAAGCAGAAGCGCGAGAAGGCAGTGAAGCGCCTTGAGGTCGTGGACGCCTTCCTCAAGGGCGGCAACGACCCCGCCAACATGATCCTCGACGTGATCCCCGTGATCCCGCCCGATCTGCGCCCGATGGTCCAGCTCGACGGCGGCCGCTTCGCCGCGTCCGACCTGAACGACCTCTATCGTCGCGTGATCAACCGTAACAACCGCCTGAAGCGCCTCTTGGACCTCGACGCCCCTGCGATCATCGTGAACAACGAGAAGCGCATGCTGCAGGAGGCCGTGGACGCGCTCTTCGACAACGGTCGTCGTGGACGCCCGGTGTCCGGCCGTGGCGGTCGCCCGCTCAAGTCGCTCGCCGAGGCCCTCAAGGGCAAGCAGGGCCGCTTCCGCCAGAACCTGCTCGGTAAGCGCGTGGACTACTCCGGCCGTTCGGTTATCGTTACCGACCCCAAGCTCAAGCTGCACCAGTGCGGCCTGCCCAAGACCATGGCCCTCGAGCTCTTCAAGCCCTTCGTCATGAAGCGCCTCGTGGAGCTTGGCAAGGTCGAGAACATCAAGGGCGCCAAGCGCGCCATCGAGCGCAACGCGAGCTTCGTCTGGGACATCCTGGAAGAGGTCATCGACGGTCGCCTGGTGCTGCTCAACCGCGCACCGACCCTGCACCGTCTCTCCATCCAGGCGTTCGAGCCCGTGCTCGTCGAGGGCAAGGCCATCCACCTTCACCCGCTCGTCTGCGAGCCCTTCAACGCGGACTTCGACGGCGACCAGATGTCAGTGCACGTGCCGCTCTCGCAGCAGGCGCAGGCCGAGGCCCGCGTGCTCATGCTCAGCTCCAACAACCTGCGCTCGCCGGCGTCCGGCAAGCCCGTGAACACCCCGCGCCAGGACATGATCATCGGCGTGTACTACCTCACCCAGGCCCGCGACGGGCTGGCGGGCGAGGGCCACGTGTTCGCGAGCTTCGATGACGCCATGAACGCCTACGACGCCCGCACCGAGATCGACCTTCAGGCCAAGATCCAGGTGCGCGTGGCCGGCGAGGACGCCAACGTCGAGAACGAGGATGGCACCCGCCTGTTCCGCGTGAACAACGGCGGCGGCGACGTGTTGGAGCTCGACGTGACGGGCAACAAGACCGCTCGCTTCGAGACCACGATCGGCCGCATCATCTACAACCGCCAGTGCCTGCCGCGCGACTACGAGTACGTCAACTACAAGATGGGCTCGGGCGACGTGAAGAAGCTCGTGGCCGAGTGCTGCGACCGCTATCCGCAGGCCGAGGTTGCCGAGATGCTCGACAACATCAAGTACACCGGCTTCCACTACGCCACCCGCTCCGGCCTCACCATCTCGCTGTGGGACGCTCTCATCCCCGATGAGAAGCCCGAGATCCTGGCCGAGACCCAGGCGAAGGCCGACCAGATCAACGAGAACTTCGAGAACGGCCTTGTCACGAGCCGCGAGCGCCACAACGAGGTGGTCCAGGTGTGGACCGACGCCACCAACAAAGTCTCCGCGCTCATGCTCGACATGTTCGACGAGGAGAACCCGCTCTACATGATGGCCGACTCCGGCGCCCGTGGTTCCAAGACCCAGCTGCGTCAGCTCGGCGGCATGCGCGGCCTCATGGCCGACATGTCCGGCGAGACGATCGACCTTCCCATTAAGGCGAACTTCCGCGAGGGCCTGCTGCCGCTCGAGTACTTCATCTCGACCTACGGCGCTCGTAAGGGCCTCGTCGACACCGCTTCGCACACCTCCGACTCCGGTTACCTCACGCGTCGTCTGGTCGACGTGGGCCAGGACGTCATCGTGCGCGAGGAGGACTGCGGCACGACCGAGGGCGTGACCTACGACCTCATTCTCGAGTCCGGCGACATCAACGCCGACCTCGTGGGCCGCTGCTTCATCGAGGACGTCGTTGCAGCGGACGGCACCGTGCTCTTCCACAAGGACGAGTACATCGAGCGCGAGGCCGATCTCAAGAAGATGATTGACGCCGGCCTCACCAAGGTGAAGCTGAGGGCGCTCCTCACCTGCCGTTCTAAGCACGGTGTGTGCCAGAAGTGCTACGGTTGGGACCTTTCCACCCGTCGCCCGGTTGCCATCGGCACCGCGGTGGGCATCATCGCCGCCCAGTCGATCGGCGAGCCCGGCACGCAGCTTACGATGCGTACCATTCACTCCGGCGGCGTCGCGGGCGTTGAGGACATCACCCAGGGTCTGCCGACCGTTTCGCGTATGTTCGACATCGTCGGCAACGTGAACGAGAAGATCCTCGGTGCCGAGGCCGTGCTCGCGCCGCACTCCGGTATGGTCACCATCGGAACCGACGAGAGCGGCTACGTGGCCACCATCACCGATATGGACGACCCAACCCGCGTGCTCGACGAGATCCACATCCCGTCTTCCGCGCACCTGAGTCCCGGGTTCCGCGACGGCGAGACCTGCGAGGTGCGCGCCGGCGACCTGATCACCCGCGGCTTCGTGAACTTCCGCAACCTCCGCAAGCTCACGGACATCGAGACCACCATGCACACCTTCGTGCACTCGGTGAAGGACGTCTACAGCTCGCAGGGCGTCGACCTGAACGACAAGCACATCGAGGTGCTCGCGCGCCAGATGCTGCGCCGCGTTCAGATCACCAACCCCGGCGATTCCAAGTACCTGCTCGGTCAGTACGTCGACCGCTATGAGTTCGCCGATGAGGTCGAGCGCGTCGCCCGCCTGGGCGGCACCGCGCCCTCGGCCGAGCCGGTCATCCTTGGTACGCTGAAGGTTGCTTCCTCCATCGATTCCTGGCTTTCCAGCGCGTCGTTCATCCGCACTGCGGGCGTGCTCACCGAGGCCGCCATCGAGGGCAAGGTCGACCACCTCATGGACCTCAAGTCCAACGTCATCGTGGGTAAGAAGATCCCCGCGGGCACCGGTCTCAAGCCGTATGCCAACGCGACGCTGACCTACCGCACCCCCGAGGGCTACGTGGATGTGGACGGCCCCACCCTGCCGACCGCGCGCAGCCTTCCGGATTGGGCCCCCGCCGAGCTCAAGGAGCTCGACGAGCAGGTGCCGCAGGAGACGAGCTACGCCGGCTACGACGAGTTCGGCAGCGCCGACGGCTCCTTCACCCGCAACGGCCGTACGATTTCGGCCGAGGATGCGCGCCTGTACCTCTTCGACGACCTCGGCGTCTCGCAGCGCTGGACCAACAAGTTCAGCGAGGTGGGCATCGAGACCGTGGGCGACCTCATGGGCAAGAGCGAGGAGGACCTGCTTCGCATCGACGGCATTGGCGCCAAGGCGATCGAGGAGCTGCGTGACGGTCTCGAGGAGCACAACCTGCTCTACATCCTCGAGAACAACGAGGATGTTGCCGACGAAGAGGACCTCTCCCAGTTGCTCCAGATGGTGTTCTCGCCGGATGGTCCGGACGACATCCTGCTCGGCACGAGCGCGCCGCGCCACTACGAGGACGATGAGGAGATGATCGGTGCTCCGGCGGAGAGCTCTTCTGCCGACACCGCAAGCTCGGGCATCATCAACGAGGATATGCCCTCGCTGGAGGCTCTGCTCAACAAGCTCGTGGATACCGATGACGGCGACTCGCCCGAGGATCCGAACGGCCACAACAGCACGGAGGACTAGGTTTCCCGTGCGGTATAAGCCGTAGTGAAACGTTCGCACAAGGCCCGTCTCTTCGGAGGCGGGCCTTTTGTCAAATGGGGGACGGTCCCCGGTTTGGTGCGGAACGGGCTCGGTTTGACTCGGATCGGTTCCCGATATGGTCAGGGGGCAGTTCCCGACTTGGCCTGGGGCGGTCCCCGATATGGCCCCCCAACCCGATATTCCATTCGTTGATTACCCATTTGACATGCTTCGGCGGAACCGTGTACCAGTGAATCGTATTCATTCTCGTGCGATGATGATTCACCCCATTTGACACATTGCTCGTCGTAGCTGTGTTTCAGCGCATTTGGTTCGTGGATACCAGGTTCTGGTGTTTCATTCTCGTTTTCGGGCGAGGATCTGTGGGACCCGTGTTCCGGCGATTCATTTTCGGGCGACATTCGGACGCTCGCTGTGTTTTCGGGCGAAAATCTGCCGCCTCAGCGCTGTGATATGGCGATATTACGCCCGGCAACACCGGGCCTGTCCAGAAGTCGCCCGATAGCGCCGGGCGCGAAGAGTGCGTCCAGAATTTGCCCGAGAGCGCCGGGCGCGTCCAGAAGGCGTCCGGAACGTATGGATATGCGGGGCAAACGGGTACACTGGGACACAACATGTGCCCGCAGGCATGTGCAAATAGCAGAAACGACAGGCCAGTGAAGGCGGAAGGAGGCCCTATGCCCAAGATGGACGCGTCGCAGCGTTGGAAGAACCTGTTGCTCGCCGCGCTGGCGTTCGCGCTCATGATCGTGATGCCCGCCCTTGCGAGCTATGTCGTTTCGTATGCCATTATCTATGGTGCGGGCTTCGTTGGGGGAGAGCCTGCAATCGTGCGCGTCGCTGCGTTCATGAACGAGAACATGAACCTGTATTCCGCGCTCGTCTACCTCGTCTTCGGGATTCCCGTGTTGTTCTGGGTGCGAGGTATGCGCAACCGAGAGCGCGCTCGCCTACGCTACGCGCAGCTGGAGCAGCAGTTTTTGGAAAGCCATGATACCTATACCGAGCAGCAGCCGTTCGAGTCGGCGGCAGCTTCCGGGCAGCAGCCGTTCGTGCCCGCCGCCGCTCCCGGGCGACAGCCTCTTTCCGGGGGCGCTGATTCCTCGCAGCGCCCGATAGCATCGGCTACCGATTCCGCGTCGGCGTCTTTCCCGGAGCCTCCCCGCCCACCGGCGCGCTATATCTACTATGGTGACCGCCCAGTGGCATGGCAGCTTGCATCACAGGGTGGGTGCGTGCCCCAAGCTCAGGATGGGGGAGCGCCCCAAGCTCAAGCCTTTTCTTCTGTGCAAACCGAGCTGAGTCGGAGAGTGCATTCCAGGCCCACGGTGAACGCGCGGATCCAGGGGGTTGACCACAGACACTTCGTCGCGGCAGCGCTCATGGGGTATGGGATGCAAATCGTGACAACCCTCATCATGGTTCTGGTGAACGTACTGCTTCCTTCTGTTATGGAGGAGTACAACACGCTCGTCGACGGCTCGGGCATCACGACCTACGGGCTCATGTGGGTCATCTCAACGCTCGTTCTGCCACCTCTAGTGGAAGAGGCGGGGTTCCGCGGCCTGGGCCTTACCTATTTGGAGCGCGCCGGAGTGCCCTTTGCGGCGGCGAACATTGTGCAGGCGCTCGCATTCGGCATCTTCCACATGAATCTTACGCAGGGCATATACACCTTCGTGCTCGGCCTCGCACTTGGATACGTGACGCATCGGAGTGGATCGATCGCTCCCGCCATGCTTATGCATCTCGTCTACAACCTCATGGGAACCTTGGGGAGTGACCTCATCTACAGCTATCTGCCTGCGCCGTTCCTCATCCTCCTCATAACCAACGTCATTGCTCTCGTGTACGCTTTCCGCCTGCTTCGACCGAAGCAGGGGCGCGGTGCAGCGGCAACGCAAGCTTGACGCACTAAACCCTTTCGGGTTCATTTTCTTGACGAATGCACCGCACAAACCTGTCGAAATGCACGAAATCGGTAACATCAGCAAAGTTATGCTGAGCACTCGTCAAGAAAATGCGCACTGGGCCATGCGAGTGCGAAGCTAGGGGCGCCAATCAACCTGCACAGAGCGTATCCGGTCTCGAGCCGAGCGCTCGGGTGTGCCTCGCGACTCCTCCCAGCCACAAATGTGTGAAGAAATTCAGGAACTGCAGGAAAAGAAGGAAACGCCCGGATGCGTGGTCTGTTGACATCGCTTGTCAATGCGCGTATCTTAGCGAACTGCGTGTTTCGAAGGTGGATGCTGACGCCTCGATTCAAGCCGTTGCACCTCGTACAAGCTGGAATCATCTAAAGAAGGAGTACGCTTTGCCTACAATTAACCAGCTGGTCCTCAAGGGCCGCAAGTCTAAGCCCGCGAAGTCCAAGAACGCGGCACTGCAGCACAACCCGCAGAAGCGCGGCGTGTGCACCCGCGTGTTCACCACCTCCCCCAAGAAGCCGAACTCGGCTCTTCGTAAGGTGGCTCGTGTGCGCCTGGTCAACGGCATCGAGGTTACCGCTTACATCCCCGGTGAGGGCCACAACCTCCAGGAGCACTCCATCGTGCTCGTTCGCGGCGGCCGTGTGCGCGACCTCCCTGGTGTGCGTTACAAGATCATCCGTGGTGCCTACGACTGCGCTGCGGTTCAGAACCGTATGCAGTCCCGCTCCCGCTACGGCGCGAAGCGTCCCAAGAAGTAAGCAACCACCCAGATTCGTCCTGCGGCGTCGCCTGGCGAACGTCGCATGAACACTTTCACGCTAGAGGAGATTAAACTATGCCGCGTCGTGCATCTAAGACTCATCGTCGCGAGGTTATGCCGGATGCCGTGTATAACAACCGTCTCGTGACCCAGCTCATCAACAAGGTCCTTCTCGACGGCAAGAAGTCCGTCGCGGAGCGCATCGTCTACGGTGCTTTCGATCTGGTGGCCGAGAAGTCCGGCCAGGACGCCCTCGCCGTCTTCAAGAAGGCCATGGACAACGTCAAGCCCACGCTCGAGCTCAAGCCTCGCCGCGTTGGTGGCGCCACCTATCAGGTGCCTGTCGAGGTCAACTCCCGCCGCTCCACGCAGCTCGCGATCCGCTGGATCGTGAACTTCTCGCGCGCCCGCAAGGAGAAGACCATGGCCGAGCGCCTCGCCAACGAGATCCTCGACGCCTCGAACGGCGTCGGCGCTTCCATCAAGCGTCGCGAGGACCTCTTCAAGATGGCTGAGGCCAACCGTGCCTTCGCACATTACCGCTGGTAATCCAGGAAGGGTAGATACTCATGGCTAAGGCTAAGTACAAGCTTTCCGAAACCCGCAACATCGGCATCATGGCCCACATCGATGCCGGCAAGACCACCACGACCGAGCGCATCCTGTACTACACGGGCAAGACGCACAAGATCGGCGAGGTTCACGAGGGCGCTGCCACCATGGACTGGATGGTCCAGGAGCAGGAGCGCGGCGTGACCATCACCTCCGCTGCCACCACGTGCTTTTGGCACAAGGGCGGCGACGTGAAGAACGGTCCCGCCTACCGCATCCAGATCATCGACACCCCGGGCCACGTGGACTTCACCTCCGAGGTCGAGCGTTCGCTGCGCGTCCTCGACGGTGCTGTTGCCGTGTTCGACGCCGTTGCCGGCGTGCAGCCCCAGTCCGAGACCGTGTGGCGCCAGGCCCGCAACTACAACGTCCCGCGCATCGCCTTCATCAACAAGTTCGACCGCGTGGGCGCCGACTTCTGGCATGCCATCGACACCATGAAGGATCGCCTCAACGCCAACGCCGTGGCCATCCAGGTCCCGATGGGCGCCGAGGATAACTTCTGGGGCATCATCGACCTCGTCACTATGACCGCGTGGGACTTCAAGGCCGACGACAAGGGCATGACCTATCCCGAGCCCATGGATGCCATCCCCGCTGAGTTCGAGGAGATTGCTGCCGAGAAGCGCGAGGAGCTCCTTGACGCCGCCGCCAACTACGACGACGAGCTCATGGAGATGATCCTCGAGGAGCAGGAGATTCCCGTCGAGAAGCTCAAGGACGCCATCCGCGCCGGCGTGCTCGACAACGAGCTCAACCCCGTTCTCGTGGGCTCCGCGTACAAGAACAAGGGTGTGCAGGAGCTCCTCGACGCCGTCGTCGATTACCTCCCGAGCCCGCTCGACATCCCGCCCGTGGACGGCACCAACCCCGACACCGGCGAGGAGGACGTGCGCAAGGCCGATTACGACGAGCCCTTCTCCGCGCTCGCCTTCAAGATCATGACCGACCCCTACGTGGGTAAGCTCACCTTCTTCCGCGTGTACTCCGGTCACGTTGACGCCGGCTCCTACGTGGTGAACGCCACCAACGGCCAGCGCGAGCGCTTCGGCCGCATCCTCGAGATGAACGCGAACGACCGCGTTGACGTTGACGGCGCCTTCGCCGGCGACATCCTCGCCGCCGTGGGTCTTAAGAACACCACCACCGGCGACACTCTCTGCGAGGAGGGCCACGAGATCATCCTCGAGTCCATGGAGTTCCCCGATCCGGTTATCGACGTCGCCGTCGAGCCCAAGACCAAGGCCGAGCAGGACAAGATGAGCCTCGCGCTCACCAAGCTCGCCGAGGAGGACCCGACCTTCCAGGTGCGCACCGACCACGAGACCGGCCAGACCATCATCGCCGGCATGGGCGAGCTGCACCTCGAGATCATCGTCGACCGCCTGCTCCGCGAGTTCAAGGTCGAGGCCAACGTTGGTAAGCCGCAGGTTGCCTACCGCGAGGCCCCGGGCCACGATGTCGATCGCGCCGAGGGCAAGTTCGTCCGCCAGTCCGGCGGTCGCGGCCAGTACGGTCACGCCGTCATCAAGCTCGAGAAGATGGAAGAGGGCTTCGGCTACGAGTTCGTCAACGGCATCGTTGGCGGCGTGGTGCCGAAGGAGTACATCCCCTCCATCGACAAGGGCATCCAGGAGGCGCTGCAGACGGGCGTTATCGCCGGTTATCCGGTGGTCGACGTCAAGGTGACCCTCTTCGACGGTTCCTACCACGAGGTCGACTCCTCCGAGGCCGCGTTCAAGATCGCCGGTTCCATGGCTATCAAGGACGCTCTCAAGAAGTCTGACCCGATCCTCCTCGAGCCCGTTATGGCCGTCGAGGTCGAGACCCCCGAGCAGTACATGGGCGACGTTATGGGCAACCTCTCTGGTCGTCGTGGCAAGATCGAGGGCATGGACGATCGTTCCGGCAACAAGGTCATTCGCGCCAAGGTGCCGCTGGGCGAGATGTTCGGCTATGCAACCGACCTCCGCTCCCAGACGCAGGGCCGCGCGTCCTACACCATGCAGTTCGACTCGTACGAGCCGGCGCCCAAGTCTGTCGCCGACGAGGTCGTCAGCAAGGCTGGCGGCAACGCGTAAGTACGCGCGATCGCTCGATTAGGTATCAATCGCGCGTATCACGCGCACATCAAGGAGGTAACGTTGTCTACCCAGAAGATCAGGATCCGCCTCAAGGGCTATGATCACGAGATCGTCGACCAGTCCGCGAAGCTCATCGTCGAGACCGCTCAGAAGACCGGTGCTCGCGTTTCCGGCCCCATCCCGCTGCCCACCGAGCGCAACCTCTACACGGTTATCCGCTCCCCGCACAAGGATAAGGACAGCCGCGAGCAGTTCGAGATGCGCACCCACAAGCGCCTCATCGACATCCTCGATCCCTCCGCTGGCACCGTCGATTCGCTCATGCGTCTCGACCTTCCCGCGGGCGTTGACATCGAGATCAAGCTCTAAGCGCAAAGGGCTGTAACTCCCTTCGGAAGCCCCCGGTTTCCTCCTTCGCTGGTCCTCGCAGTTCAGCAGAGCTGAACTGCTGCGGAATCGCTCAGGAGGAAACCGGGGGCTTCCTGCGTTTTCGCCCTTTAGGGCGCGTTTGGATGTAATGTCCCTGAGGGGCCTGGGGCCCTCGCGCTGCGCGCATCGGGCGTGTACTGGGCTTGTGCTCAGCTTTGGGGTGGGAGCCTTGCGCTTCGCACATCGGCTCGTGCGCGGGCCCTCGGCCTTCGGCCATTGGGCGTGCGCGGGCTACGGGTCCCCGGTGGGGCGTATTGTGTTTCCGTTTACGGAAAAACCCAGCTTAAGGGGTTGTGTCGGGGGAGGGCAATCTCCTAAAATCGCGCGTGTGTATGTTTTTGACGTGCTGCCGTGCATGGTTGCGCGGTGGCTCGTCGGTGCCCGCATGCTGCTACGGGCGGTTTCTGGGGGAGGTCCACGTGCATCGGAGAACGGTTCATGTTGCGGTCACCGCTGGTTTGGTGACAGCGCTCTCGTTGGGGTCGGTGCCCACGCCGGCGATTGCGGAGGCGTTGTCGGGTTCTGGCGTTACTCAGGCAGAGCAAGGGGTTTCAAGCGACCAGGCGAAGGAAGATGCTGCGGCGGGTGTCTCGACGCAGCAGGAAGAGGTGTCGCAGGGGGATGCGGCTGAGACCGACGAGCACGCGTCTCCGACGATTACCGCCGTCGCATCGCCCGGCAACATTACGTGTGAGGCGGGCTCGGTGTCCCTTCCTGGCACGGTCTCGGTCACGCTCTCAGACGGTACCACCGAGGACCGCTCGGTGAGCTGGCAAGTCGATGGTGCATCATCGCAGGATGCCTTTAATGCGTTGGAACCGGGTTCGTACACGGTGGCGGGTACCGTCGAGGGCACCGACAAGCAGCCCTCCTTCACCCTTACCATTAGCGCGGCGACCGCGCCTGGCATCGCCGACGAGCAGGCAGCTCCCGAGCAGGATGCGCAGGCCGCGCCCGTTGAGGAAGCCGTCCCCGCTGAGGACGAGGGCGCGCCCGCTGCCAGCGCCTCCGCGGCGAACGACGTCGCCACGCAGGTGGACGGCGATATCGTGACCCTGGAGTACGAGGGCCAGACGTGGACCTATGAGCGTCCGCAGATCACGGCACTCGTGGGCCAGCAGGCGAGCACGGTGGGCAGCTTCGTGCTCGTCGAGCTCACCAACACGGATACGGGCGAGGTGGAGGAGTACCACCTGACTCCTGGAGGCGATTTCTCGAGCTCCTGGCAGTCGTCCGCTCCGGTTGGCGCAGACGGGTGCCTCACCGCTGAAGGCGCCTATGCGGCAACGCTGCAGACCTCTATCGGGCAGTTTATCGATGTCACCTTCGAGGCCGACATCAACGTGCTCTCGGTGACGTCCATTCCCAATCTGGATGTCACCTGCATCGCGGGGTCAACCACGCTGAGTACCATCGACGCCCCGTCCGTAACCCTCTCGGATGGGTCTCTCTACCAAGCATGGATCACGTGGGATGCGGACGAGCGCAAGGCTGCCGAGGAGGGGCTCAGCACGCCGGGCGAGTACGTCATCACGGGCGTCATCCAGAATACCAACATCGAGGTCCAGGCTACGGTGAGCGTGCAGGAGATCCGCGAGGTGCGCGGTGCGACAGCGTTCGTCGAGCCCGGCTTCGAGCCAACCTTGCCCGATTACGTCTACGTCGTGAGTTCCACCGGGCAGGAGCAGGCCATACCCGTCACGTGGGACGCCATCGATCCGAGCGACTACGAGCACGAGAACGTCTTCGAGGTCATGGGCACGGTGCAGGGAACGAGCCAGCGTGCCGTGGCGACGGTGTATGTGAGCGAGGTCACCTCGGTATCCGAGCAGACCATGGTCGTTGCGGTAGGCGGGAGCATTACGTGGCTCTCGGGCGTTACCGTCACGAACGCGCTCGGCAACACGAACTGGGTGGACCCTGCGTGGGACCTGCCGGAGGAGGGCGACGAGCGCCTGCAGCAGGCGGGTACTTTCGATATCTACGGCGCCATTCCCGGTTCGGATAACCAGGCGGTCTGCCACGTGATGGTGATTGACCCTGCGGAGTCGAGCTACGAGGAGAGTGTGAAACTCACCGTGGGCGAGTCGTATCTGCCGGGCGATATCTCGATCGAGCTGCCCGATGGTTCGAGCAGCCATATCGCGGTCGATTGGATCTGGCCGGACATGGACCTCTTCAACCGCGCGGGCTCCTTCGACGTCGAGGGCGTGATCAGCGGCACGGATATCCCGGTCACCCTGCATGTGACGATGGTCGATATTCAGTCAATCGACGCACTCGATTCGATCGGCACGGTCGAGGGCGTCGTACCTGAGTTGCCCTATTTCGTGGACGTCACCTACACGGACGGGTCGCGCGGCGAGGAGGAGGTCGAGTGGTCCGTGCCGGATCCGAGCGAGATTCTCTCCGATGCCTCTCCCATCACCATCACGGGCCAGACACGCTTCGGCACCAATCGTGAGGTCGAGGTGCAGGTCGAGGTGCTGTGGGCCCAGCCCGCGCGCGAGCCGGTGGAAGTCTCCACCCTGGCCGGCGTGGCGCCGGCACTGCCGTACATGGTCCCCATGACCATGTCGGACGGATCTCGCCAGCAGCTCGTCGTCCAGTGGGAGCAGCCCACGCCCGATCAATACGCAACGGCGGGCACGACCTTCGAGGCCAAGGGCTACGTCGCCGGGTCCGATTACCCGGTCACGGCCGAGGTGGCCGTGTGCGCCGCTGCGAAGGACGGTACAGCGACCGAGGTCTCGACCGTCGTGGGCGTAGCCCCCAACCTGCCCTCGGACATCAACGTAACTCTGGATAACGGCGATGCGTTCTACATCTTCGGGCGCGTCGCGTGGGATGAGGTCGATCCGGCGAGCTATGCCCAGGCGGGCGATTTCGAGGTCTCGGGACGGATTCTGGGCACCGAGGTCCCGGTGACCGCGCGCGTGCATGTGGGCGAGGCTGCCTCTGAGGACGTCTTCGATATCGAGCGCGAGTACTTCATCGACCTCGAGTCTGCCGGGACCATGCAGCCGGAGAGCGTGCTGGGCACATCCATCTACGTGCCGATTGAGGGCGGTGGCTACGCCGATCTGCCCGTCACGTGGAACGACCTCACGCGCGGCTTCCTCACCACGCCGGGCACCTACACGTTCACCGGCGTCGCCGGCGGGCACGACGTGACGATGACGGTCGTTTCGATGCGCGTGCTGAGCGTCGAGGCCACGGAGCCGGTTACCATGCTTGCTGGGGCCGCGATCGATACGTTCGACGGCTCCGCTACCGCGACGGTCGACGACGGCTCGGGCCAGGAAAGCACGCGCGAGGTCTGGTACAGCCTGTACGAAGGCGACCCGATCACCTTCGAGGAGGCGGGTACCTACACCGAAGGGGTCACGTGCTGGATCTCTGGGAGCCAGGGAAGCATCGAGATGCCCGTCTCGATCACCTTCGAGGTGCTCGATGCGATTCAGGAGCAGGAGGAAGTCTCCGAATGGACGCTTCCGGGCGTGGAGCCGGTGCTTCCCGAGACCATCATGATCACTCCGGGCGACCAGGGGCCGCTCGCGATGTTCGCGAGCTTTGCGATGAGCCTCATCGGGGCGCGCGACGCAAGCGAGCCCATCGAGGTGCGCGTGACGTGGGAGGATATCGACCCCGCGCTCTATGCGCCCGATAAGGTCAATACTACCTTTGACGTGGCGGGCGTCATCGAGGGCACCGATACGCCGGTGAAGTCGACGGTCGAGGTCGCGGACATCGACAGCGTCTACGTGCCGAGCGTGAGCACGGCGCCTGGCGTGGTGCCCGAGATTCCCGGCCAGGTGGTGGTCACGACCACGATGGGCAACCAGCATGTGGTCACGCTCCAGCGCGACGTGATCTCTGAGGGGCTCTACCAGGAAGCGGGCGCGGAGTTCGAGGTGCCGGCCTCCTTCACGGTGGGTTCCTCCACGGTGAGCGCCACCGTGCCGGTCACGGTGGTCGAGACGACAGGCCTGGTCTCCGAGGACGAGCTGGCCGATGTGCTCAACATTACCACCGAGGTGGGTATGGAGCCCACGCTGCCCATGCAGCTACCGGTGATCCTTGCGGACGGCTCCGTGTCCCTTGTCGATGTGGACTGGGATGCGATTCCCTACACCAACTATCAGGTCGCCGGTACCTTCACGGTGACGGGTCATGTGGCGGGGCTCGGCGACGAGGGCGAGGTGACGGCCACCGTGACGGTTATCGAGCAGGTGGACGAGCCCATGGTTTCGTCGGTGGAGCCGTTGCACCGCACGATCGGCGCCGGCGCGGGCAAACCCGAGGACTCGACGTATTTCTCGTACGCCATGGCGTACTTCACCGATATGGGCGGTTTTGAGGTCCCGGTGACGTGGGATTACTCGAACGTGGACTTTAACGAGCCCGGAACCTATGTGGTGAAGGGCACGCTTGAGGGTTATGACACCTCCGCCGTCATGTATCTCACGGTGGCCCCCACCGCGCGTGCCGTGGAGAGCGTCGCGCCCGTGAACGTGAGCGTCTCCCTCCCCGCCGACGGCGGAGCGGTCGATCGCGAAGAGGTCGCGCTGCGCCTGCCCGCTCAGGTTGCGGTGACCTATTCCGACGGCGCGAGCGCCCTGGCGGATGTGACGTGGAACCTCACGCCCCTTACCAGCGAGGCGTTGTCGAAGGAGGGTACGATCGAGATCACGGGCTCCGTGGCGGGCTCGACGGTGCAGGCGAAAGCCACCATCATGGTCGTAGCCGCCGAGACGACGGAGGCGTACGCCGTGAGCGTGGAGCCACCGGCTGCGGTGAGCACCAAGGAGACGGCGGCACCGGTGCTGCCTAAGACCGTGGCGGTGGTTATGAGCGACGGCACGAAACAGGAAAGCGGCGTCACGTGGGACCGCGTTCCGGCGAATGTCTACGCGTTCGGCAAGGGCGGCACGAGCTTCATCGTGCAGGGCTTGACCGAAGTTGGCAGCCTCCCTGTGGAGATTACGGTGAACGTCGAGGCGCTGCCTCGCGCCGAGAAGGTCACGATCAAGGCCAACGGCGAGGAGGCTGCGACGGCGGCCCTTGAGGTCGGTGACGCGCTGAAGCTCACGGCGGCGGTCGCTCCCGATGATGCCTACGATTCCGAGGTGACATGGACCTCGTCCGATGCCGCGGTGGCGACGGTTGCGGCCGACGGTACGGTGACTGCGGTTGCTGAGGGTACCGCGACCATCTCGGCCTCGACCGAAGGCGGCGCGAGCGCGTCCATCACGGTAACCGTGACCGAGCCCGACGACCCCGGCACGGATCCGGGCACCGACCCGGATCCCGACCCCGGTACCGACCCCGACCCGGATCCTGGTACGGATCCCGACCCGGATCCTGGTACGGATCCCGGTACCGACCCCGACCCTGGTACCGACCCTGGCACCGACCCCGACCCTGGTACCGACCCTGGCACCGACCCCGACCCGGATTCCGACAAGGACGAGAAGCCCGGCGCGGGCAACGAGTCCGATGGCTCCGACACAGACGGCGCACAGGACGAGGGCGACGGCAAGACGGGCGAGGACGACGCGCTTACGAGCACGTCCGACCCCAGCATGGTCATCGCGGCCACGGCGGGCGGCGCCGGTATTCTCTCGCTAGCCGCCGCATGGGTTGCGCGTCGCCGCCGCAAGGGTGACGAGTAGCGCTCACCGGGCACCCGCGTGTTCGTAGCGCGACTGATACGGCACCATCCACGGCCCCGCGACTCCGCGTCGCGGGGCCGTTTGCGTTGCTATGCCCGTCAGACGCGTTCCGCCGTGCCGTGACTCTCGTGGCAGGGCCGTCCGCGCGTTACGGGCACGATTTTGACGAACGAGCTCCAAAATAAGGCCCTTCCCTTCAAAAACCTGCCCGTAAGCACCTGTCGCACACGTTGTGGGCATCGTACCGGGCTCGCTCCGTCGTAACGCCCGCCGCACTCGTTGCGAGTAGCCGCGCCGGGTTCGCTATCATTGCAGAGTGTTCTCCGAGCGGATGGGAGTAAGATGGAAGCGCGAGCACTGTGTGGCGGACGGGATGGGCATGATCGCGGCAGGAGCGGATAGGGAACGGGCAGGACGTGAGCGGCGGGCGGAGGAATCCGCGTGGAGCGGCTCGGCGGCGAGTGGCCTCGTGGGGCTTGCGATGTGGGGCGCCACCTCCCTTTCGGACGAACTCACCCGTTGGCGACGTGACACCGTGCCTGAACTGCCTGCAAAGATTCGCGAGGCGCTGCCGGTCGCTGGATTTTTCATTGTGCTGTTCTGGATAGTTGTGGGGCTCTTTGGCATCTCGCATGTCATGCCCGTATCGTGTTACACCACGCTTTTCAACGTGCGCCATCGCAAATATAACAAGCCTACGCAGTACCTTCGATTCTTCGCGGTGAGCTACCTCGCGCTTCTGGCTGCTCGTCTGGCTACGCTGGGTGTCGTTCCCAGCATCGCAATCAATGCGGCAATGCCATTCGTCTTTGTGTTCATGCGCTCCTCCCAGCTGAACCCGCGTCGGTACTTTCCCTATACGATGCTTTTCGTCTTTCTTCAGCTCCGCCCGGAGTACCTAGACGACCTTGCGCTCGAGGCCGGGCTCCTTACCGTGTGCTGCATCGTGCTCACGGTTGCCCTGCTTGTCTCGGGCGTCATCTATCACAAGGCTGACGATAATCTTCGCCAGCTTCATGACATGGTTGCCCGCCTTGCCGACGAGCTCGACCATATGGCGGATACGGGCATCGGCGGCAGCACGCGCAGGGAGCTGCTCAGGTTGCGTGCGGATTATACGAAGCTTGCCTACGGCGTGCGCGAAGACGCCAACGCGCAGCCCACGGTTTCGAACCTCTACGATATGTTCGCCATGCTTGCGCAGCGCACGGCCTATCTTGTGGGCCGCCTTGAGTGGCATGAGGGGCCGGGGTGCCCGAATGCTCCCTATCTAAGGAAGCTCGCTTCGCTTACGCGCGACGTGGGCATTGCCTTAGAGAGTCAGGGGCGTCGCGCGCTCGTGGCGAGGCGCGCCCAGGGCTTGCTTGACGAGGCGGATTCCATTGAGAACGACCGCTTCCGCCTCTTTTACCGAAGCTATCTGCATATGACGCTGCTTGTGCTCCGCGATGCGGGCAGGAGGTTTGCCGGCGCGTGGAGCATGTCGCCCCTTACGCAGCTGCGCATCGCGTCGTTTCGCAAGCACCCCACCCTCGACTCGTTTGAGCTGCGATTCTCGGTGCGCTGCGCAGCAGTTCTTGCCGTTTCCTGCACGGTGAGCCTCGCTTCGCCCGTCGACCATCTCTACTGGTTCCCGCTCACTGCGTTTCTGCTCACGCAGCCATTTCCCGCCGAGAGCATCCGCCGCATGCGCACGCGCACGATGGGGACGGTGCTGGGGTGTCTCTTCGTACACGGACTCTCGCTTTTGAACTTGCCGTATCCAGCGGTGATGGCGGTGGGGATGGTGCTCATCACGTGCCTGTACGCCTCGACGCCAGGCGGCACGCCCATGGCGTTCTTCGCGACGGCGTACGCACTTTCCATGGCGTCGGTGTCCATCGACGACCAGTATGCCATCTGGATGCGCCTCGCGTGCCTTGCCGCGGCGGTGCTTCTCGTTTCCTTGGTGAATCGCTTGGTCATGCCCACAAGCGATCACACCCTCTTTCTAGCAAACGTGCACGAGCTCTTCGCGCTGCTCGAGCGCTATTGGGCACTCATGCGCAAGAGCCTCGAGGGTACGGTAGATGCGGTGACGTCGAGCGAGGCGCTGCTGCACATTCAGATGGTCCATACCCAGGCGGCGGCATACGCGAACAAGATGCCCGAGCGCACGCTCGACGAGCTCGCCGAGAAGCAGATGACCAGGCGCGTGCTCTTCTGCCTGTGGGAGCTTGTCTGCGAGCTCGAGCAGCTGGGCTTCCTCATTCGCGTCGATGCGGTGGACGCTTCGGAATATCCGCGGCTGGAGCGGTTCATGCTGCTTGCCGAGGTGTGCAGCAACCCCTTCGTAGTGGATGCGCGCCTCGGTGAGGCCGAGCAGCTCATAGAGGGATTCAAAGAGGAGGATCTGAAGTATCTGCTCAGGCAATATCTCAAGCGCGCCGAGGTGCTTGCGGCGGCGCTTACGGCGGCGCGGGGCACGGTCATGGGGCGCCCGAGCTACCGCGAGGAAGTGGCCGAGATAGGCAGTGGCGCTGTAGATGGGAGTTCAAGATGATTCGTTTCGGTATCCTGGGTGCGGGTAACATCGCGCATCGGTTCGCGGCGAGCTTGGCAAAGGTTGAGGGAGCCGAGCTTGTGGCGGCGAGTCGCCGGACGGCAGAAAAGGCTGCAGCATTTCTTGCCGAGGTCCCATGCGCGCCCGGCGCCCGGGCCTACGGCGACCATGAGGCTCTGCTCGCGGACCCCGAGGTTGACGCCATCTATCTAGCCCTGCCGCACGACCTTCACCATGCGTGGGCCCTGCGGGCGCTCGATGCGGGAAAGGCAGTGCTCTGCGAGAAGCCCGCGATGCTCTCCGAGGCGGAGGCGGCTGAGGTTACCGCTGCTGCCCGCGAACGCGGCCTGCTCTTCATGGAGGCCATGAAGACGCGCTTTGTGCCGTTGCACCCGCACGTTGTGGACGCGGTTGGCGCTTTGGGGCCCGTCGCGCGCGTGCATGCGTCGCTTTGCAACGATGCGCTTGCATCCTACCGCACGCGCGACATCTATATTCTTGGTGGAGGCCCGGGGTCGGGCGTGCTGCTCGATTGCGGCATCTACTGCGCGAGCTGGCTCGACGAGCTGCTTCCCGGCGAGATCGCCGTCGAGCGCGTGGACACGGCATTCTATGAGGGGTCAGACGTCTACGTTGATGCCCACATGGCAATCGGCGGGGTAGCCGCGGAGCTCGAATGCGCCTGCGACCGCGCGCGGCCCCGGCAGCTCGTCGTGGAAGGGGGGCGCGGCATCCTCACGGTGGACGACCTGCACCGTCCTCAACATGCGGAGCTTCGCATTGCGGGCGAGCCTACCCGCGATCTCGACGTGCCCTACGAGGTTGACGATTTCTACGGACAAATCACCCACTTCTGCGCCCTTATGCGTGCGGGCGACATCGAAAGCCCCCTGATGCCCCACGCCGCAACCTGTCGCTGCGCCCGCATCCTCGATGCCATCCGCACTACCTGGTAGCCCCCTCGGCGGCAAGCGCAGCGACGCCGCCCCCGGCCCCACCGTCGGCGGCGAGCGCAGCGATGCCGCCCGCCCGTCACCCTAACAAGCCCGTTCACCCCCCCGCATCGGGGTGCAAGCGCAGGGCCGCCGGGCGTTCCCTCCGCGCGAGTTCCGCAGCCCGTGAGGCGAGGCCTCACGGGCGAGGACTGCTCGAAGCGCGGAGGGAACGCCCGGCGGCCCGCAGGGACCGCGCGCCGCGTGAAGACTTTATGGAAGCTAAGGGATACGCCCGCCCCCGTGTATACTACTGAAGCTGTGCCTTTATGGGGAGGATTCTGTCTCGCCGGTGTGGACCAAATATGGGTTGCACGGTCTAGCAGGGGAGATGGAACTCAAACCGGCGGCACATCTGTCGGAGTGGTCCGCTGGGGGCGAGCGCAAGGGGTGCTCGCAGGTCCCAAGACCACAGAGGGTTAGGATCATTGAATGATCAAGATGATTCTCGGCCGCAAGATCGGTATGACCCAGGTGTGGGACGACGACGATAACGTCGTGCCCGTCACGGTCATCCAGGCTGGCCCCTGCGCTGTCTCGCAGGTTAAAACCAAGGCAACCGATGGCTACGATGCCGTCCAGATCGGTTTCGGCGACATCAAGGCCAAGAACGTGAACAAGCCCATGGCTGGTCACTTCGCCAAGGCCGGCGTCGAGCCCGTGCGCTACCTGCGCGAGGTCCGCGTCGAGAACGGCGAGGACCACAAGGTCGGCGAGACCGTCACCGTCGCCGATTTCGAGGGCGTCGCCAAGGTCGACGTCATCGGCACCTCCAAGGGCAAGGGCTTCCAGGGTCGCATCAAGCGCTGGGGTCAGCGCCGCGGTCCCATGACCCACGGTTCTCACTTCAAGCGTCACCCGGGCTCCATCGGCCAGTGCGCCTACCCGGCGCGCGTCCTCAAGGGCGTCAAGATGGCCGGTCACATGGGCAACGAGCGCGTGACCGTCAAGAACCTGACCGTTGTCCGCATCGATGCCGACCAGAACCTCATGCTCGTGAAGGGTGCCGTTCCCGGTGCCAAGAACGGCCTGGTCGCCATCCGTATGGCGTAATCGCTACCGTGTAGATAAGCCACGTCATACCAAGGAGAACACTTACATGTCTAAGTTTGAAGTAAAGAACAGCGAGGGCAAGAAGGTCGCAGAGGCCGAGCTCGCTGCCGAGGTGTACGGCATCGAGCCGAACACCCACGTCATGCATCACATCGTGAAGTGCCAGATGGCCTCTTGGCGTTCCGGCACCCAGTCCACCAAGGGCCGCAGCGAGGTCTCCGGCGGTGGCGCCAAGCCGTGGCGCCAGAAGGGCACCGGTCGTGCCCGCCAGGGTTCCATCCGCGCCGGCCAGTGGCGTCACGGTGGCGTCATCCACGGCCCCAAGCCGCGTCTGTACACCAAGCGCATGAACAACAAAGAGGTCAAGCTCGCCATGCGCTCCGCGCTTTCCGCTAAGGTGCGCGACAACGAGCTCGTGCTCGTGGACGACTACGGCTTCGAGAAGCCGTCCACCAAGGCCGCCGTCGCCATGCTCAAGGCCCTGGGCCTCGAGGGCAAGCGCCTCACCATCATCGTTCGCGACGATGACATCAACGCGTTCCTGTCCTTCCGCAACATCCCCAAGACGTTCATCATCACGCCGTCCGAGGCCAACACCTACGACCTCATCAACAACGGCGCCCTGCTGATGCCCGCCGACGTTGCCGCTCACTTCGGGGAGGTGCTTGCATAAATGACCGCCCACGAGATCATCATCCGCCCGATCGTGTCCGAGCGCTCCTTCGACCTCATGGAGGAGAACAAGTACACCTTCGAGGTTGCTCGCGATGCCAACAAGTACCAGATCAAGGACGCCGTCGAGGAGCTCTTCAACGTTAAGGTCAGCTCGGTGAACACCATCAACGTGAAGCCCAAGACTAAGCGCGTGCGCTATGTGGCCGGCAAGACCCGTCAGTGGAAGAAGGCCATCGTCACGCTCGCCGAGGGCGACTCGATCGAGATCTACGGCAACCAGGCCTAAGGCCTGCGCCTTGGCTTACCGCCTCGACGGTAAGCGTATCGGGCGCTTGAGATAGAGCCGCCCGGTACCGTGGTAATCCGGTGTCAGCACACCCTGGGGCGATGAGCCCCGCATCCCTGATGTGCTGGCCAACGGAAAGAGATGAAAGGGATTCCCAATGGCTGTTAAACACCTCAAGCCGACCAGCGCGGGTCGCCGTTGGCAGACGATCTCGGACTTCGCCGAGATCACGACCAACAAGCCCGAGAAGTCGCTTCTCGAGCCGCTGCCCAAGAAGGCCGGTCGCAACAACCAGGGCCGCATCACGGTCCGTCATCAGGGCGGTGGCGTGAAGCGCCGTTACCGTCGCATCGACTTCAAGCGCAACAAGGACGGCGTGCCCGCCAAGGTTGCCACGATCGAGTACGACCCCAACCGTTCCGCCCGCATCGCGCTGCTCCACTATGTGGACGGCGAGAAGCGCTACATCCTGTGCCCGAAGGGCCTCCAGGTGGGCGATACGGTTCTCTCTGGCTCCGATGCCGACATCAAGCCGGGCAACGCCCTGCCCCTCGCCGACATCCCCGTGGGTACGCTCATCCACGCGGTTGAGTTCCAGCCGGGCAAGGGCGCCGCGATCGCCCGCTCCGCCGGCAACTCCTGCCAGCTCATGGGCAAGGAGGGCAAGTACGCCATCCTGCGCATGCCTTCTTCCGAGATGCGCCGCGTGCTCATCACCTGCCGCGCCACGGTGGGCGAGGTCGGCAACGCCGAGCACTCCAACATCGTGATCGGCAAGGCCGGTCGTAAGCGCCACATGAACGTGCGCCCGACCGTCCGTGGTACCGTCATGAACCCGGTCGACCACCCGCACGGCGGCGGCGAGGGCAAGAACCACACCTCTGGTCGCCCGTCCGTCACCCCGTGGGGCAAGCCGACCAAGGGCTACCGCACGCGTAAGAAGAACAAGGCTTCCAACAGCCTCATCATCCGTCGTCGCAAGAAGTAGCGAAAGATTCCGAGAAGGAGTAAGCCACTATGAGCAGAAGTCTCAAGAAAGGGCCGTTCGTGGAAGCTCGCCTGCTCTCGCGTATCGTCGCGATGAACGAGGCTGGCAAGAAGGACGTCGTGAAGACCTGGTCTCGCGCGTCCACGATCTTCCCCGAGATGGTCGGCCACACCATCGCCGTGCACGATGGCCGCAAGCATGTGCCTGTGTACGTCACCGAGTCCATGGTCGGTCACAAGCTCGGCGAGTTCGCACCCACCCGTACGTTCCGCGGTCACAAGGCCAAGTAGGGGGTTTCACGTAAATGGCAACTAAAGCTACCGATACCGAGACCCGCGAGGTCCGCGCCGTCGCCAAGTTCGTGCGCGTCTCGCCGTACAAGGCTCGCCTCGTGGTCGATCTCATCCGTCGCAAGTCTGTTGAGCAGGCTTTCGACATCCTGCATTTCTGCGAGCGCGCCGTCGCGGTCGACGTGGAGAAGGTTCTCCGCTCCGCCGTGGCCAACGCCCAGAACAATCACGGCATGCGCGCCGACGACCTCGTCATCGCCGCTGCCTATGTGGACGAGGGCCCCACGCTTAAGCGCATCCGTCCTCGCGCCAAGGGCTCCGCTTCGCGCATCCTGAAGCGCACGAGCCACATCACCATCGTCGTCGCTCCGCGAAAGGAGGCATAAGCACAATGGGTCAGAAAGTCTACCCCACCGGTTTCCGTCTCGGCATCACCGAGAACTGGCGCTCCCGCTGGTTCGCTGGCGACAAGGACTACGCCAAGACCCTCGGTAACGATCTCGAGCTCCGCAAGTACCTGACCAAGCGCCTCCGTCGTGCCGCCGTCTCCCGCGTGGAGATCGAGCGTGCTGGTGACAAGGTTAAGGTCATCATCTACACCGCTCGCCCGGGCATCGTCATCGGCAAGAAGGGCTCCGAGATCGATCAGATCCGCGGCGAGCTCGAGAAGGTCGCCGGTGTCTCCAAGGGCCAGCTCTCCGTCGACGTCATCGAGATCAAGCGTCCCGAGCTCGACGCCGTCCTCGTTGCCCAGTCCATCGCTGAGCAGCTCGAGGGCCGTGTGGCCTTCCGTCGCGCCATGCGCAAGGCTGTCCAGTCTGCCCGCAAGGCCGGCGCCAAGGGTATTCGTATCCAGTGCTCCGGTCGTCTCGGCGGCGCCGAGATGGGCCGTCGCGAGTGGTACCGCGAGGGTCGCGTGCCGCTGCACACCCTCCGTGCCAAGATCGACTACGGCACGGCCACCGCTCGCACCACCATGGGTTCCTGCGGTGTCAAGGTTTGGATCTACCTGGGCGAGAAGCTTCCCGGCCAGCCCGTCCCGAACCCGGCGCTCGAGGGCTCCTCGCGTCCGCGTCGTCGTAACTCCGAGAGGAGGGGTCAGTAGTGCTTGCCCCTAAGCGTGTTCTTCACCGCAAGGTGCAGCGTGGCTCCATGAAGGGCCAGGCCAAGGGTAACACCAAGCTGCATTTCGGTGATTATGGCATCAAGGCCCTTGAGGCCCATTGGATCACCAACCGTCAGATCGAGGCCGCTCGTGTTGCCATGACCCGTTACATGCGTCGTGGCGGCCGTGTGTTCATCACGATCTTCCCCGACAAGCCCATCACCAAGAAGCCCGCTGAGACCCGCATGGGTTCCGGTAAGGGTAATCCCGAGGAGTGGGTGGCCGTCGTGAAGCCGGGTCGCATCATGTTCGAGATTTCCGGCGTGTCTGAGGAGATTGCCCGCGAGGCCCTGCGTCTGGCCCAGCACAAGCTCCCCATTAAGACCAAGATCGTGGCCCGCGCTGACCAGGACGGGGAGGATAAGTAATGAAGCCCGCAGAGATTCGTGAGCTTTCCGACGAGCAGCTCGCCGAAAAGCTGAAGGAAGGTCGAGCCGAGCTCTTCAACCTTCGTTTCCAGATGGCCACGAGCCAGCTTGACAACACCGCTCGCGTCAAGACCGTGAAGAAGGACATCGCGCGTGTTCTCACCGAGCAGCGCGCCCGCGAGATCGCGGCTGAGAAGTCCGCTGCGGCAGAGTAGAGCTTGAGGAGATAACATGAGCGATACCACGCGTAATTCGCGTAAGGTCCGTACGGGCACGGTCGTCTCCATCTCGGGCAACAAGACCATCGTTGTCCAGACCATGGAGCGCAAGCGTCATCCCAAGTACGGCAAGATGATGACCTTTACCAAGAAGCTTCATGCACACGATGAGGAGTGCACCGCCGGCGTGGGCGACCGTGTTCGCGTCATGGAGACCCGTCCTCTGTCCAAGATGAAGCGCTGGCGTCTCGTCGAGATCATCGAGCGCGCCAAGTAGGCTGCTTTGATTGTTCGCACCAGTGACGTGCGCGGGTGCGGCTCCCGTAGAGCCCCGGTTCTCGGTATGAGCTCCGCGCACCTCTCGCTGGCCTAAGTTCGGAGGAACTACCATGATTCAAATGCAAACCATGCTGAACGTCGCCGATAACTCCGGTGCGCGCAAGGTTCGCTGCATCAAGGTGCTCGGTGGCTCCAAGCGCCGTTATGCGGGAATCGGTGACGTGATCGTGGCTGCCGTCCAGGAGGCCACGCCTGGCGCCAACGTCAAGAAGAGGGACGTTGTGAAGTGCGTCGTCGTTCGTACCGTGAAGGAGGTCCGTCGCAAGGACGGTTCCTACATTCGCTTCGACGACAACGCTTGCGTCGTCATCAACAACGACGGCTCGCCGGTGGGCACCCGTATCTTCGGGCCCGTGGCGCGCGAGCTGCGTGACAAGAAGTACATGAAGATCGTCTCGCTTGCTCCCGAGACCCTGTAAGGAAAGGAGAGACAGACATGCCTAAGATGCAAATCAAGAAGGGCGACACCGTCAAGATTCTCTCCGGCAAGGATCGCGGCAAGCAGGGCACCGTTCTGCGCGCGTACCCCGCCGAGGGCAAGATCAAGGTGGAGGGCGTGGCCGTCGTCAAGAAGGCCGTCCGTCCCAACCAGCAGAACCAGCAGGGCGGCATCGTCTCGCAGGAGGCCAAGTTCGACGCTTCCAACGCGATGCTCGTGTGCCCCAAGTGCGGTGCTGCTACTCGCGTCGGCCACAAGCAGGGCGAGCTCGATGGTCACAAGACCTCGATCCGCGTCTGCAAGAAGTGCGGTCACGAGTTCTAAGCTGAGTCCTAGACTCCCACCGGAAGGCCCCGGAAGGTTCCTTCGCGCGTGGTCCTCGCCGCTCGGCAGAGCCGAGCGGCTGCGGGAAACGCGCTCAGGAATCCTTCCGGGGCCTTCCTGCGTTTACGGGCTCGCGGCGGGGTGTGGGGATGGAAGGGGCCTGGGGGCTCGGCGCTTCGCGCCATTGCCCCTGCGCGGGGCACGTGTGTGCGATGGCTTTGGGGGCCTCGCGCTTCGCGCATCGGCCCGTGCGAGGGGCGCCTACGTTCTTGTTGTGCGGGATGGTCGACGTAAGGTATTACGATATAGGGGACGTACCGTACGGCTACCAGGAGGTCTCGATGAACAAGGAAGCGATCGTTTCGAGTAAGGCGCCGGCGGCCTTGGGGCCGTATTCATCGGCGGTCAAGGTGGGGGATACGCTCTATCTGTCCGGCCAGCTTGGTTTGGACCCGATGACGAACGAGCTCAAGGACGGTGTCGAGGCGCAGGCGGAGCAGGCTTTGACGAACATCGCTGCGATTCTGGGCGAGGTGGGAGCAACGATGCAGCAGGTTGTAAAAAGCACCGTGCTCCTAGCCAACATTAACGACTTTGCTGCAGTTAACGAGGTGTATGCGGGCCATTTCGAGGCCCCGTATCCCGCACGCAGTGCGTTTCAGGTGGCGGCTTTGCCTAAGGGCGCGCTGGTCGAGATCGAGGTCATCGCCGTTCTGTAGGTTGCTGTATGCGCAGGGGACGGTCCAGGCTTGTTTGCGTGGGCCGCGCTACGAGCGCGCCAAAGAGGCACTTGGTTTATGCGGTCCGGGCTTGCAAGCTCGGGCCGCGCTTTG
>NZ_HE978574.1:698033-746900 GCF_000311845.1 Enorma massiliensis phI
CTATGCGGGTGGTTCTGATTGTTATGGAGCCGCGTTGCGCTTGCGCGATTGGCGAATTCTACCTGAGAAGGGCCAAATTGGCTAAAAATGTCGATTTCTGGCGATTGAGGAAGAGAAGTTGGATGGGGCGAGCTCGCTCCATAGCACTATTTGTGGGGCTGCAAGACCGTTAGCAGGTAGAACATGCGTCTCCTATCCGCCAAGAGGGTTTCATGAAGGCCGCGACGCCCCCTCGACGCACGCGCGGATTGCCATAAATCGACATTTTTAGCCAGAAAGAAAGGCCTCAATGAGCAAGCCGCCCGTTTCGTGCCCGTTATCTTGCTACATGTCGAAGAGGCGCGCGCACGAGCGGGGGAATAGATTGCGAAAACGCATGGGAATGGGCGCGTGGATGTCCACCAGCGAGCGAGAAACAGGGTCGGTAAAGGCGAATCGCCGTGCGTGGAGCATCAAGCCACGCGCATCGCCCGCGCCATATAAGGCATCGCCGACGAGCGGGAAGCCCTCGTGTGCAAGATGAACGCGGATCTGATGTTTGCGACCGCTATATAGCCTAAGGTCGAGGAGGGTGTACCAGCGGCCGTCGATGCGCCTTCGGTCGAGCACGGTCGCCTCCGTGTGAGCGTCTTTGCCTGTGCGGCTCGCTCGCATGCGCCGCGCATCGTGCCGGTCCCTGCCAATCGGTACGTGAATATCTCGCTGATCCCAAGGTACGTGGCCCTCTGCGACGGCAAGGTAGTGCTTGCGCGCACCGTGTGCGGCGATCAGCGCATCGTAGGCACCTTGCGTGTGCTTGCAAATCGAAAAGAGCACGATGCCGGTCGTGTCGCGGTCGAGCCGCTGGAGCGCCTGGATCTCTGGTGCACATGTGGGCGCAACGTGGTCTATGGCTCCTCGTTCTACGGTGTTGCGCACCAAGTCGGTGAGCGTTTTTGTACCCGTCCCGTCCCCATGGACGATGATGCCGGCGGGCTTGTCGACCGCGAGCAGCGTTTCGCTGACGTAGAGCACGCGAGGGGAGAGATCGGCTGGTGCATCGCGCCTGCACGTGGCGCTTTCCTGCGCGGCATACGGTCCACTTCCGCGCATGGCATTTCTGGGTGCAGCGGGCGTGCTGCCTCCGTGTGCGCCATCTCCGCGTGAAGAACGATGGGCGAAAGTCTGGTTTCCCATGGCTAATCGACGCCCACAAACAGGCAGCCCGACGAAGAGCCCTTCTGCCGGGGCGCGGGCTTGCGTCCGGCGCGCGCGGCGTCAAGCGCCCGGCGGGCGCGTTCGGTCTGATCGGAGAGCTCCTCGGGCTCGAGCAAGGTTCCGTCGACGAGGAAGCGCCTCACGCCAGCGGAAAGGAGCGCGGGCATCTGGGGCGTAAGGTCCAGGGGATAGGCGTCGTACAAGCGAGAACGACCGTGGATGTCGGTGCGGACGGGCAGCATCTTGTCGTCGATGTTGTGGAGCGCGAGCTTGCGCATGCGTAGCGAACAGCGGGCGCAGTCGTGAATGCATGCGTTTGCGACCTGCAGGATGCAATGTTCGCTCGTCATGACGCGCGGCTTTCCGTATACGCAGATGCCGAGCGTAAGGGGACTCGCGGGGGCAATGCGCTCAATCTCGGCAAGCGAGAGCTCGGGGGAGAGCCAGGCGGCGCGGGCGCCTTCTCGGGCAAGGAGCTCAAGGCACGGCCGGTTGTGTGCGGGGATGCACGAACGCACTTCGGCGAGCGCCGAGCGCTCCGCGGCAAGGGCAAGTTCGGAGATATTGCCGACGGCGACGGCGGCGCCGGTTTCGACCCAGGAATCGAGCCGTTCGCGGTCGCCTGCGCGGCAGACCTCGTCAAGCACGGGAATGAGGCCGAGCTCGCGGGCTTGGGCGGGGGAGATACCCGCCGCGTCGAGGTCGTCGGTGGCCATATAGACTCGGTCGGCGCCTGCGCGGCGCGCAGCATCTGCCGCCTCGAGCGAAGTGGCGAGCGCGCAAACCATCGCCTCCGCGCCCCGTGCGTCTTTGTGCTCGTTCGCAGAGTCCGCGACGCCGCGGTGCGAGGGGATGTCCAAGCGTTCGGCCAGCTCCGCGCGACGCTGGCTTGGAGCGAGAATGGCTTCCTCGAGCAAGTCGCATGCGGCGGCTCGCACCTTGTGGACGGCGGAAAAGCCCATGCCGCAGCCCTCATCGAGCTCGACGGAGCAGGTCCGCATCTCAAACGGGCTCGAGCCCATGCGGCCAACGTGTTCTACGAGGTCATCGGACGAGACGGGCCTAGTGCGCGCTTCCTCGACGATGAAGCCCTGGGCGCATGCGGTGAGCGAGGGGTTGTCGCAGCAAGAGAGCTCGACCTCGAACGGCTGGCCCCGGCGGGCGCGCACCCGCACATCGACGGGGCGCTTGCGGGGGTAGGCGCGCTTGAGCACGTCGTCGGCACGGTCGATTGCCGCCTGGCTACGAATGATGCGCACGCGGCACCGCTTCCCGGGCGGTCGTGGGAGCTCGACATCGAGTATCTCGCCGGCGGCGGTATCACGGCGTGCGAGGGCCGTGAGGAACGTGTCCGGATCATCGTCGTCGCGCAGCTCAAGGAGATCGCCTGTCCCAACGGGCGCGTCGAGTGCGAGGTGGGCGGTGCCCGCAGGCCCCTTGATAGCCGCTCGCAGGCGCTCCCCCTTGGTTTGGGGCTCGCGCGCGGTGAACCCGGCGACGCGGCCCACGAGCTCGCCTCGATTGTTCGACCGCTCGTAGCTCATCATGTCGTCGTCGGAGGTGCCGTCTTGGTACGCGTGCGTGAAGTCGCGGTTAAAGCAGCGCTTGAGTTGGCGCTTACGAGCCGCCTGCTCCTTTTCGCCCGCATTCCGCCCTGCAAGAACGTCGTCGAGCTCGCGGCGGTATACATCCGTTACCGAGAAGACGTAGTCGGCGGCCTTCATGCGACCTTCGAGCTTGAGTGCCGAGGCGCCTGTGTCCACGAGCTGGGGGAGCAGGTCGGTCGTGCAGGTGTCGCGCGGGCAGAGCGGCCGACCGCGGCCGGGTGCCGAGATCTCGCGCCCCTGCTCGTCAATGAGCTCGTAGGGTAGGCGGCACGGCTGCGCGCACATGCCGCGGTTGGCGGAGCGCCCGGCCTGGCAGAAGCTCGAGAGCAGGCATACCCCGGAATAGCTGAAGCAGATGGAGCCGTGGGCGAACACCTCGAGGTCGATGCCGCACTGCTCGTGGATGGCGGCGATCTCGCCCAGGGAGAGCTCGCGCGAAAGCGTCACGCGGTCGGCGCCCAGGCGCTCGCACCATGCGGCTCCGCGTGCGTCATGGATGTTTGCCTGGGTGGAGATGTGCGTCTCGATTTCGGGCATAAGCCGCTTTACTTCCGAGAAGAGGCCCCAGTCTTGAATGATGAAGGCGTCGGCGCCGAGCGCCGTGCACCGGCGGATGAGCTCGACCGCCTCGTCCATCTCGTCGTCTTTGATGACGATGTTGGTGGTTACATAGACGCGTGCGCCAGCAAGGTGCGCGGTCCGGCACGCGCGGGCGAATTCCTCGTCGGTGAAGTTCTCGGCCTTGCGTCGCGCGTTCATGGTTCCCATGCCGAGGTAGATGGCATCGGCACCCGCCGCAAGGGCCGCTGCGAACGGTTTGGGGCCGCCTGCGGGGGCGAGGAGCTCCACACGTCGCGCAAGGGACGGTGCTTGTTGAGTTGGGCGATCGGCCATGGTTTCCTCTCTGAAACGGCAAAGATGCGCGCTTGTCTCGAAATGCCGTTGCGGTATCGTTGATGCCCGTGCCGTGGTTCGCAGACACCCGGTGCCCATGATTCATGTTCGGGTGGTTTGTGAATCGTAGACACCGGGTGTCTGCGAACCACGGGCCACTCGAAGAGGTCCCAGGGCTTGGGCCTTGGCCTTATCTTGGCAGCGGGCATTGCTGAATCGGCGAATGTTCCTATTATAGGGAATGCACGAGGCTCTAGCCCTGCGCTCGCAGCTCTTGTCTGGATACCATCATGCGTGCAAAGGAGCCGCTATGACCTACGATTTCACAAGCATCATGGAGCGTCACGGGCAAGATGCGGTGGCCGTCGACGGTCTGGGCGCGCCCGGTGCCCCGGAGGCCCCGCAGGAGGGGTTCGACGCCATTCCCATGTGGGTGGCCGATATGAACTTTCCGGTGCTCCCCGCCATCCAAGACGCCATCGTCGCGCGCGTGAAGGAACCCCACTTCGGTTATTTCGATCCGCGGGACGAGTACTTCGAGCGCATCATTGCCTGGCAGCGCGACCGTAACGGCGTGACCGGGCTCGAGCCGCAGCATATCGGATACGAGAACGGCGTGCTCGGCGGTCTCGTCTCCACGCTCCAGGCCTTCGCGGCGCCGGGCGATGCAGTGCTCTTGCACAGCCCTACGTATATCGGATTTACCAAAAGCATCGAGAACGCTGGCTACAAGATTGTCTTATCGCCGCTCAAGCTCGACGAGTCGGGTATCTGGCGCATGGATTTCGACGATATGGAGCGAAAGCTTTCCGAGAACAAGATCCATGTTGCGGTGTTCTGCTCGCCCCATAACCCGTGCGGCCGCGTGTGGGAGCGCGCTGAGATCGAGCGGGCCATGGAGCTCTACCGCGCATATGATTGCGTGGTGGTCTCGGACGAGATCTGGTCCGACATCATCCTGCCCGGCCACAAGCACGTGCCCACGCAGTCCGTTTCCGCCGATGCACGCGAGCGCACCGTGGCCCTCTATGCGCCGAGCAAAACCTTCAGCCTTGCGGGGCTTGTAGGGAGCTACCACATCATCTACGGCGACTATCTGCGCGACCGCGTGCTCGCGCAGGCGTCCAAGTGCCACTACAACAGCATGAACGTGCTCTCTATGCACGCCCTCATGGGTGCCTACAGCCCCGAGGGACGCGTGTGGGTGGACGAGCTTACCGAGGTGCTCGGCGACACCATCGATTGGGTGTGCGCGTATATCGCTGAGCATTTCGAGGGCGTGCGGGTCGTGAAGCCGCAGGGCACCTACATGCTCTTCCTCGACTGCACCGCGTGGTGCGAGCAGCACGGCTGCGATGTGGGAGAGCTCCTTCGCGCCGGGTGGCGCGTGGGCGTGGCCTGGCAAGACGGCCGCCCGTTCCATGGCCCGTGCCACATTCGCATGAACCTCGCCCTGCCGCGCGCCCGCGTCGAAGAGGCGTTCGACCGCCTGAGCCGCTACGTGTTCGGCGCGTAGGTGAGCTTCATGCCTGCAGGACTTCTACCCATCATCTACCTCGCGTTCATCAGCTTGGGCCTGCCCGATTCCGCCATCGGGTCTGCGTGGCCCACGATGGCCCCCAGCCTTGGTGCGGGCATCTCATGGGTGGGCGTGGTGACCATGATCATCTCGGCGGGAACCATCGTTTCGAGCCTTATGTCGGTGCGCGTGGTGGAGCGCTTCGGCACGGGGCGCGTCACGGTGGCGAGCGTGGCGCTCACGGCGGCGGCCCTCGTGGGCTTTTCCCAGTCCCAGGCGTTCTGGCAGCTTTGCCTCTGGGCGGTCCCCTATGGCCTTGGGGCGGGGGCCGTCGACGCGGCGCTCAACGCCTATGTCGCCGTGCATTACGAGTCGCAGCATATGAGCTGGCTTCATTGCATGTGGGGAGTCGGTGCGAGCGGCGGTCCCATGATCATGGCACAGTGCCTCGAGCGAAGCGACTGGTCGACGGGGTTCTTCGTGCTCGGGGGCATCCAGGTCGCAATCGCCGTGGTGCTCACGCTCTCTCTGCCGCTCTGGCGCGACCGCAAGCTGCCTGCGCGGCGCTCCCCGGGTGACGGAGGCTCGTGCGTGGGCGAGGGGCAGGAGCGCGCCTTCGAGTGCGGAGGCGGGGAACCCCGGGCGAGCGGCGCGCGCGTGCAGCCCTCCGGGCGAGGCGGCGGGGAGTGCGGTGCGAGCGGGGAACGCCCTGTTCGGCGCACCCATGCCCAGTTGCTTCGCATTCCCGGTGTAAAGGCAGTGCTCGTCAGCTTCTTCTGCTACAGCGCCTTCGAGACCACCTGCGGCAACTGGGCGGCGACCTTCTGCACGCTTGCACGTGGCATCGATGCGCAGACAGCGGCGAGCTGGGCCGCTCTCTTCTATATGGGCATCACCGCAGGCCGAGCCGTGAGCGGCTTCATTTCGCTCAAGGTGAACGACCGCAATATGATCCGGCTCGGTCAGGCGCTCATCGCGGTTGCGTTCGTATGCGTGCTCATGCCGGACGACACGGCGCTCTTCGCGGGGCTTGTGCTCATGGGCTGCGGATGCGCTCCCATCTACCCCTCGACGATCCACGCTACGCCGGCACGGTTCGGGGAGGAGCTCGCGCTCGAGCTCACGGGCATGCAGATGGCGTTCGCCTATATCGGGTCGCTCGCCATGTCGCCGCTCTTCGGCGTGCTCGCGCAGCTCGTCGGCGCATGGGTCTATCCGTGGTACCTCGTGCTCTTCCTGGTAGTCATGGTGGTGGCGGGCGAGCGCCTGAACGGCGTGGTGCGATTGCGCGAGCGGGCGTAGCAAGCGGGCGTAGCGAGCGGCGCGGATGTGGCGTTCGGCTATGGACGTAGCAAGCGGCCGCAAGCGCAGCGCTCGGCCGCGGGCGCAGCGCACGCGCCGGTTCTGGAGTCGAACATCAACCTTTAGGAGGCATCATGAGTTATCCCGTATTCGATCTTCATTGCGATACCGCGACCATGCTCGCGTTCCAGAACATGCCCGCAGAGCTCGCGGCTTCAGCTGGCATGTCGGGGCAGGGCGAGCCGCCCGCGTCTCCCGATCTTCCCAAGCCGCCTGCCGCCGTGGACCTTTCTGCCGGCGGTTTTCAGCTCACCGCGGAAAAGATCGGTGCCACGCCTTGGGCACAGTGCTTTGCCTGCTTCATCCCCGACGCCTTCGAGCCCGCCTCTGCCGCGGCGCTCTGGGAGCACGTATCCGGCTGCCTCGACCGCGAACTGATGCGGTACGGCAATCGCTTCTCGGGCGTGCGCTCGGCGGCCGGCATTCGACCAGCGCTTGCGGAAGGTCGTATCGCGGCGGTGCGCACCATCGAGAACGCTCGGCTGTTCGCGCACGATATCGAACTGGTGCACGCCTGCGCCGAGCGGGGCCTGCTCATGGCGTCCCTCAGCTGGAATGCCCCGGGTCCGCTTGCGAGCGGCCACGATGCTCCGGAGCGCGGGCTCACCGCAACTGGTCGCGAAGCCCTGCGCCGCATGGAGGAGGAGCGCGTCATCCTCGATGTCTCGCATCTCAACGATGTTTGCTTCGACGAGGTTGCCCGCCTGGCCGAGCGTCCTTTCGTAGCGAGTTACTCCAACGCGCGGGCCGTCTGCGGGCACAAGCGGAACCTCACCGATGCCCAGTTCGCCGAGATCCGCGATCGCGGTGGCATCGTGGGGCTCAACTATGCGGACCTGTTCGTCGTGGACGACCCTGCGGCCATGCCACCCACCTTCGACGACCTTTCTCGCCACATCGAGCATTGGCTCGACCTCGGCGGCGAGCGGGTGCTGGCGCTGGGAAGCGACTTCGACGGGTGCGACCCGGTGCCCGACATCGCGAGCGCGGATAAGATGCCCGCCTTCCAAGAGCACCTTGAGCAGCGCTTCGGCGCCGAGGTAACCGAGGCGCTCTGCGGCGGAAACGCGCTTGCGTTCTTTGAACGGTTCGGGCGGTAAGGAGGCGCTGCCGGCGCAGGCCCGTCGCTTGCCGGGCGCGGCGTCGTCGTTTTGCTCGTGTTGTCGAGCTTGTTCGTAGGCGCTTTTTCGGGCGAGATTTAAACGATTGATTCGCTTTCAGGCATATTTCGGACGCCCGCCCCGTTCTCGGGCGGGTTTCCGCCATCTGCGTGCTTCTCGGGCGACTTTCAGACACCCGCTCCGTTGCCGGGCGACTTTCGGACATCCATTCCGTTTTCGGGCGGCTTCCGTACGCTCGGAGGCTCGAAAACGTCCAGATATCGCCCGACAACCGAGGGAGTGTCCGGATTGCGCCCGGCAACGGGACAAGTGTCAGGATTGCGCCCGAGAAGCCACGCGCTAGGGGCGCATCGGGAGGCCCCGTCCGCGCGATGCGCCGGAATGAGCGCCGATGGATTCATCTGACCCAGCAAGCTCCATGCTACGAGTATCTTGAAAACGTGCGCCACCGCGGCCTTCTCGCCGAATACGTTGTCGAGGCTAAGATGTCCTTGGGTAAGTGTTGCCTCAGTGGCTCATTGTCGTTCTCGTTGACCCCGTCAATCTCACGGTCGGTGCGGTGGACGGAGGCAACGCTCGGTGACGGTTGTCTCCTGATGAAGCCGTGGCTGCAAGCTTCATCGTGTCAAGGTGCCGTGGACAGCCTCTGCTCAAGGACAACTGCGTTCGGAATGAATTGCCAAGCGCAAAGAAATGCTGCATAGATATATACATATATCTGAATATATGATAGTCTAAAATGTAAGTTAGCGCATTGATGGGGGTCATCTTATGGGACGTCAGATTGCGTTATTGATTCGTTGCTCGGGCAAACAGCTCGCGCTTTATGCGATGCTCTTGTTCGTCTCCCTGTCGTTTTCTATGTATATTCTGCTTGACTTCCAAACTGGTTTTGCAGGGCGGCGCATTGAGTTCGAATCCAACATTCAGTTTGTTGGCCAATCACGGGCAAGCCTGGACGATCCAACCATGCCAGATGACCTTAAACAACTTACACAGGAACGTATAGATGCACTCGAGCGGATGGCATCTGCTGAGTCGGATGCCAATTTGATTCGTTCTGCAAGCGCATGTTATGACGTTGAGCTACGCATGCTCGATGCGGGGTATCTGGTGGCAGACGAGCCTGCGCTGCGCCAATCTGCAGAGCTTTTCGATGGGATGAGCCGGTTAGCGAGCCCGCAGGCGTACGATACCTCCTCGCAGTTGCCGGCTGTATTGGTTCTAAGCTTCATAAGCGCGCACGTTCCCTATATTGTCTGGTTGCTACCGGGCGTCTTTGTCGGCCTCATTACATTGCGGTTATTCGATGCGGGCCGTTTGCTTAGCAGGGCACCCGTATCCGGCGTGCAGCGTTTTGCGATCCTGCTCACGTTGCAGCTGGTGCTTGGTGCGGCGTGCGTCGCCATCACGCTGCTGGTGCCGCTTGTTTTCGCGTTGCTGAGGAATGGATTCGGCGATGTGTCGTATCCCGTCGTGTTCTACCAAGGCGGCGAGCTTATGCATCTTACCGCGTTAGAGTCTTCGGCGCGCGTGGCTCTGCTCTACCTGCTTCTGACCATTGCTATATCTCTGTTTTGTCAGTTTGTTCATTGCATGGTGAACCACTCTACTGTGGCAGCTTTGACGGGTGCGGTAGTGTTCCTTTCCCCGATGCTCCTGCAGGCTTTGCTTGCTCAAGAGGGGGGCGATTGGATTCTCTGGTGTCCGTTTATCTATTTCTATATGCCATCGTCTGCGGGCTTCTTTAGCTACAATCCTTCATCGGATGTCTTTCCCGTCGAAGGCGCAAGCTTCGGGCGTGGCCTTATGCTGATAGTGGCTCTCATCGCGATTCTCTTGATAGCCGCCTTTATCGCTGACGTTTTCGTTCGAGGAGTGTCTATTCGTCGCGACAGGCTTGGGTCCCAGGCGACAGGTGCGGACGCTTCCCGCGGATTTGTCCGTGCGTCTCGGATAACGGTAGCGCGGGGTCGCCAAGCCGTTCTCAGCGATTCATCGTTCTCCCTCGACCCCGGGCATGTCGTTGGGCTGGTCGCTCCTAATGGATGCGGAAAAACGACGTTGCTCGAGGTTCTGGCTGGCAACGCGTCATTGTTGAAATCCGGAAGCATCAAAATAGCCGGTGTTCCCTGCTCGCGCAATCCCCAATACATGCAGTGTGTGTTTCTTGTCCCGGGGAATGCCGACTGGATGTACTCACACCTTTCGCCGGATGAGCATCTGGCGCTCGTCACAGCCTTTTGGGGGCAGGCGGCGGGTCGTGTTTACGATGATGCGTGCTCCGAACTTGCAGAGTTTGGACATAAAGCTGTTCGCAAGCTATCGCAGGGCATGAAACAGCAAGTTGCCTTGACCCTTGCATATGTTTCGGGCGCCCGCTGCCTTCTTTTGGACGAAAGCATGAACGCCCTTGACCCCACTCATGTAAAGTGGCATTCCCATACGCTTCGTCAGTATGCGAATGCAGGGGGAACGGTGCTCATTTCATCCCATATTCTCAGCACGCTCGAGGGCCTCTGCGACGATTACCTATTTATTGAAGATGGCGCCGTTTGCTCAAAGCGCCCTGATGGCACCGTGGCAGATTACTATGCGGAGACGTTTGAAAAGGCCTCTGGAAACGTGCTTCCGTAAAGTGAGGAGGGAGGGTTAGACACAAGAAAAAATGCGGAGGAAAAGGAAACGATGGAAGGAACTATAATGCGGATGTTGCTGTACTTGAAGAAGCAAGCCTTTGGGATTGTATCCGTGTTCTTGTTGGCCATCTGTTTCGGCTTCATGGTGCCGCAAGTTGCGGTAGGCTTGGATAGTGTGGCGGAGGATTCGGGAACCATTGAGCCCCGCGCATACATAGATACGGTGGAAGACACTTATCGTGTGTACTTATGCCACAACAACGGAGCTCACAATGGGTCAAAGTACAACGTTAGCTATAAATCTCTTCGTTATAGCAACGGATATTCTTGCACCGGATCACGCTTGACAAACAGCTGGTCTGTGAGCGGTCAGTGCCAATACAATCACACGGGTACCGTCTATATCTATCAATATACGTATTCTGTATGGTAGGCGTACGGGGTGATATGAGGCGTAGTACAGTCTATTGAGCGATACAGCGCTAATATTGGAGCAGCGTGCTGAAGTGAACCGTCTCCCATTTCTTGGACTAAAAAGCCCTGGAGATGGGAGGCTTTTCTTGGGCGACTTTCGTACGCTCGGAGGCTCGAAAACGTCCAGATGTCGCCCGGCAACGGAGGGAGTGTCCGGATTGCGCCCGACAACCGCGCGAGCGTCAAATCTCGCCCGAGAAGCAGCGCGCTAGGGGGCGCATCGGGAGGCCCCGTTCGCGCCATGCACCGGGATGAGCACCGAGGGGCTGCCAGCTCAGCAACCTCCACACTGCAAGCATCTTGAAAATGTGGATTTCCGCAGGTTGCCAAGGGGCTTCAGAAGTTCTTCTGGCAATTCGTCCCGCAGACGCGTATCATAGCGACCGTATTGCCCGGCTCCTGTCGGTGATTCGTCGTGCCGCGACAGCCAGCGCGGTCCGATGACGGCAGGAGGCACGAGGACAACCCGACTGGATGCAAAATTTCCTCTGTCCTATTTTCGCATCTGGGAGTGGCCAAGCCCCGTGCTTAAAACCCCAAAGGAGTGAACATGGCTGAAGAGAAGTACGTGCCCCGTCTTAAGACCAAGTACCTCAACGAGGTGAAGGGCCAGCTTCAGGAGAAGTTCCAGTACAAGAACGTCATGATGATCCCGAAGATCGAGAAGATCGTCGTGAACATGGGCGTCGGCGAGGCGGCCACCGATTCCAAGGCCATCGACGGTGCCGTGCGCGACCTGCGTGCCATCACCGGCCAGCAGCCGATGGTTACCCGCGCCCGCAAGTCCATCGCGTCCTTCCGCCTGCGCGCCGGCATGCCGATCGGTGCCAAGGTCACCCTGCGCGGCGACCGCATGTGGGAGTTCCTCGACCGTCTCACCGCTGTGGCGATCCCCCGTATCCGCGACTTCCGCGGTATCTCGCCCGATAGCTTCGACGGCCGCGGCAACTTCTCCATGGGCGTGACCGAGCAGCTCATCTTCCCCGAGATCGATTTCGACTCCATCGACCGCCAGCGCGGCATGGACATCACCATCGTCACCACCGCCAAGACCGACGAAGAGGGCCGTGCCCTTCTCGACGGCTTTGGATTCCCGTTCAAGAAGTAGTTCATTCGCTCCGGCTCCGGGCCGCGCGGTTCGTGTGCGGCCCGACCGGTGCATGATAATCCGTGATAGGAGGTAAGTAAGTGGCTAAGACATCGATGATCGTCAAACAGCAGCGCGAGCCGAAGTTCTCGACCCGCAAGTACACCCGCTGCCAGCGTTGCGGCCGTCCGCATTCGGTTTACCGCAAGTTCGGCCTGTGCCGTGTGTGCTTCCGCGAGCTGGCGCTCAAGGGCGAGCTTCCCGGCATCAAGAAGGCCAGCTGGTAAGTCACTACCAGTGCACGGGGTGTGCAGCCCCGGCAGGGAAGATCGTGTACGGCAGGCTCGGTCGCTATGGGTGACCGAGGACCGGTTGCACGAGTTCATCTAGAACGAAGGAGAATCTGCATGAACCTGACAGACCCGATTGCAGACATGCTTACGCGCATTCGCAACGGCAACTCTGCGAACAAGGCCGCCGTCTCCATGCCGAGCTCGAAGAAGCTCATCGAGATCGCGCGCGTCTTGCATGAGGAGGGCTACATCGAGGGCTACACGGTCGAGGATACCGTGCCCCAGAAGACCCTCACCATCACGCTTAAGTACGGCCCCAAGAAGCAGAAGGTCATCAACGGCATCCGCCGCATTTCCAAGCCCGGCCTTCGCAAGTATGCCGGCGTCGCCGACATCCCCCGCGTTCGCGGTGGTCTTGGTACCGCTATCGTTTCCACCAGCAAGGGCGTCATGACCGACCGCGACTGCCGCAAGGCGAACGTCGGCGGCGAGATCATCGCGTTCGTCTGGTAAGACGACTGGCGAGTAGAAGGAAGGAGAACACCGTGTCCCGTATCGGTAAGAAGCCTGTCCAGATTCCCGCCGGAGTCGAGGTGGCAGTCGATGGTCAGCACGTGACCGTCAAGGGCCCCAAGGGCCAGCTCGAGCTTGATTTCTACGAGAAGCTCAGCATTTCCATCGAGGAGAACGAGCTCGTCGTGAGCCGTCCCGACGATGAGCGCGAGACCCGCGCCCGTCACGGCCTCACCCGCGCGCTCATCCAGAACATGGTGATCGGCGTGTCCGAGGGCTACACCAAGCAGCTCGAGCTCGCTGGCGTCGGCTACCGTGTGCAGCTCAAGGGCAAGAACCTCGAGATGTCGCTCGGTTATTCGCACCCCGTCCTGTACGATGCCCCCGAGGGCATTACCTTCGAGGTGCCCGACAACACGCACATCAACGTGAAGGGCATCAACAAGCAGCAGGTCGGCCAGGTTGCCGCCGAGATCCGCGGCAAGCGTCCGCCCGAGCCGTACAAGGGCAAGGGTATCCACTACGTTGGCGAGCACATCCGTCGCAAGCTCGGTAAGGCCGCTAAGTAGTAGCAGACGCACACCGTGTAAGTCCCGTACCCCGTTAGGTACGGGCAAGATCCTCTAAGGAGTTATCAGATGGATAAGAACAAAGCGAAGGCAGCCGGCCTCAAGCGCCGTCAGCGTCGCGTTCGCGGGAAGATCTTCGGCACGCCCGAGCGCCCGCGCCTGCGCGTGGTTCGCACGAACGCCAACATCTATGCCATGATCGTGGACGATACCCAGGGCAAGACCCTCGTGTCCGCTTCGACCCTCGAGGCCGAGTTCAAGGGCACCCACACCTCCAACAAGGAGGCTGCGGAGAAGGTCGGCGAGCTCGTGGGCAAGCGCGCCATCGAGGCTGGCATCAAGGCGGTCCGTTTCGACCGTGGCGGCCGTATCTATCATGGGCGCGTCAAGGCCCTCGCCGACGGCGCTCGTGCCGCCGGTCTCGAGTTCTAGGAGGTTAGAAGCACATGGCTCGTAATCGAGATAACAAGCAGCGCGAGGCCTCCGAGTTCGAGGAGCGCGTCGTCTTCATCAACCGCGTCGCCAAGACCGTCAAGGGTGGCCGTCGCATGTCCCTCGTCGCGCTCGTCGTCGTTGGCGACGGCAAGGGCAACGTCGGCATCGGCATGGGCAAGTCCGCTGAGGTGCCCCTGGCCATCTCCAAGGCGTCGCTCGATGCCAAGAAGCACATGTTCCACGTGCCGGTGACCGAAGAGGGCACCATTCCGCACGAGGTCGAGGGCCACTTCGGCGCCGGCCGCATCATCATCAAGCCCGCTGTCGAGGGTACCGGCGTTATCGCCGGCGGCGCTGTGCGCCCCCTCTTCGAGCTTGCTGGCATCAAGAACGTTCTCTCCAAGTCGCTCGGCACCGATAACGGCCTCAACATCATCAAGGCCGCTGCCGAGGGCCTCAAGGAGCTCGCAAGCCCCGAGGACGTCGCGGCTCGCCGCGGCCTCACGGTCAGCGAGATGTTCGTGGGCAAGAAGGAGCAGTAAGCATGGCCGATACCATCACCGTCAAGCAGGTCCGCAGCACCAACGGTTGCAAGCAGGACCAGGTCAGGACCATCAAGGCCCTCGGCCTCGGGAAGATCAACCGCACCCGCGAGCTTCCCGACAACGAATCTGTCCGCGGAATGATCTTCAAGGTCAAGCACCTTGTTGAGATTGTAGAGGAGTAAGCAATGCAGCTTCATGACCTCACCCCCGCAGAGGGGTCGACTCACCGCCGCAAGCGCATCGGCCGCGGCAACTCCTCTGGTCACGGCACCACGGCGGGTCGCGGCCAGAAGGGCCAGCTTTCCCGCTCCGGCGGCGGCAAGGGCTCGGGCTTCGAGGGCGGCCAGACCCCGCTCGCGATGCGCCTGCCCAAGCTCCCGGGCTTCCGTAACCCGCGTCGCATCGAGTTCGCTCCCGTGAACATCGCCCGCCTCGACGAGAAGTTCGAGGACGGCGCGGTGATCGACGGCGCAGCGCTCAAGGCTGCCGGCATCATCAAGAAGGAATTCCAGCCGGTGAAGATTCTTGCTGAGGGCGAGACCAGCAAGAAGTTCACGGTCCGCGTCGACAAGGTCTCCGCTGCCGCGCAGGCCAAGATCGAGGCGGCCGGCGGAAAGGTCGAGCTCCCGTGCTAACTGGCCTGAAGAACGCGTTCCGGATCAAAGATCTTCGGGACAAGATTCTCTTCACCATAGCGATGCTCATTGTGTACCGCATCGGTGCACATGTTCCTGTGCCCGGCGTCCCCTTCCAGGGGATGGCGGGCCTTTTGCCGACCGATGGCGCTATGGGGCTTCTTACGCTTTTCTCCGGTGGCGCGCTGAGCTACGTCTCGGTCTTCTCGCTTGGCATCATGCCCTACATCACGAGCTCCATCATCATGCAGCTCCTGCAGAGCGTGATTCCGAGCCTCCACGAGCTTGCCCGAGAGGGCGAGGTCGGCCAGACCAAGATCACGCAGTATTCTCGCTATCTCACGCTCGGCCTGTCCATCCTTAACTCGATCGGCTACCTGTTCCTGTTCAAGAGCTACGGCATCAGCTTCGCCGAGGCCAGCGCTCCCGAGGTCATCTTCGACATCATGGTCGTCGGCACGCTCACCGCGGGCTCGATGCTCATCATGTGGATCGGTGAGCTCATCACGCAGCGCGGCATCGGCAACGGCATGTCGCTCATCATCTTCGCGAACATCATGGCTGGCCTGCCGCAGTCCATCTTCTCCTCGCTTGGCGAGGGCACGATGGGCATCGTCGTCACCGTCGTGATCTTCGTCGTGATCCTGTGCGTGATCCCGTTCATCGTCTTCCTCGAGCGCGGCCAGCGCCGCATTCCGGTGCAGTACGCCAAGCGCGTTGTGGGCCGTCGCATGATGGGTGGTCAGTCGACCTACCTTCCCATCAAGGTCAACACCGCCGGCGTGGTGCCGATCATCTTCGCGAGTGCGCTTCTGTACTTCCCTGCGCAGATCGCGGTCTTCTTCCCCAACGTCGATTGGGTGCTGGCCGTGGCTAACGCGCTTGCCTCGGGCTGGATCAACTGGATCTTGAACGTCGTTCTGATCGTGTTCTTCGCGTACTTCTATACCTCGATGATTTTCAATCCCGAGGACACCGCGGAGAACCTCAAGCGTCAGGGTGGCTTTATCCCCGGCGTTCGCCCGGGCCGTGCCACCGCTGCCTATATCAAGAACGCGCTCAACAAGATCACGCTTCCGAGCGCCGTCTTCCTGGCGGTCATCGCGATCGTGCCGTCCATCATCTTCTCCTTCACGGGGAACCAGCTCATTCAGGCCTTCGGTGGCACCTCGGTGCTCATCATGGTGGGCGTGGTGCTCGATACGGTCGATAAGGTCGAGAGCCAGCTCAAGATGTATAACTACGACGGCTTCTTCAAGTAGGGCGGAGAGGAGTCACCCATGAATATCGTTCTGTTGGGCGCGCCCGGCGCCGGTAAGGGCACCGTGGCCCAGGAGCTCGTCGCCGATTACGGCGTCGCGCACATCTCGACCGGCGATCTTTTGCGTGCTGCCGTGAAGGGCGGCACCGAGCTCGGCCTCCAGGCGAAGCAGTACATGGATGCCGGCGAGCTTGTGCCCGATCAGCTCGTGATCGATCTGGTGAAGGAGCGCCTCGCTGCCGATGATGCCCAGAAGGGCTTCATCCTCGACGGCTTCCCGCGCAACACCATGCAGGCCGTGACGCTCGACTCCGAGCTTTCCGGGCTCGGTCGCACCATCGACTGCGCTCTGCTCATCGACGTCGAGCCCGCGATCATCATCGAGCGCCTCTCGTCGCGTCGCACCTGCCGCGCCTGCGGCCATACCGGTACCGCGACCGAGACCGTCTGCCCCGCCTGCGGTGGCGAGATGTACCAGCGCGATGACGATAAGCCCGAGACGATCCAGAACCGCCTCGATGTGTACGAGAAGAACACGAGCCCGCTCGTGGAGTACTATCGCGGCCAGGGTCTGCTCAAGAGCGTCAACGGCGCCCAGAGCATGGAAGCGGTCTACGCTGACGTAAAGGAAGCGCTCGGTCTATGATCAAGATCAAGACCCCTGAAGAGATCGAGCAGATGAAGAAGGCCGGAGCACTGTCCAAGATGGTGCTTCGGCACGTCGGTGCCATGGTGCGCCCTGGCGTTTCGACTTTTGAGCTCGATCAGCTTGCCGAGCAGATCATTCGCATGCACGGCGGCACGCCCGCGTTCAAGGGGTACGGCGGGTTCCCGGGCACCATCTGCGCATCGCTGAACGATGCCGTGGTGCACGGTATCCCCAATCCCGATGTGATCCTGCGCGATGGTGATATCCTCTCCATCGACACCGGAGCCATCGTCGACGGTTGGGTGGGCGACAACGCCTGGACGTTCTACGTCGGAAACCCCGCACCCGAGGTCAAGGCGCTGTGCGAAGTCACCCTCGACTGCCTCAAGGCGGGCATCGAGCAGGCCGTGCCGGGGAACCGCATCGGCGACATCGGTCATGCCGTTCAAAGCCTTGCCGAGAGCCATGGTTACGGCGTGCTTCGCGAGTACGTGGGACATGGCGTGGGCCGTGCGATGCACGAGGAGCCCAACGTTCCCAACTACGGCAAGAAGGGGAGGGGCATCACGCTCGAAGCCGGAATGGTCATCGCGATCGAGCCGATGATCACGCTCGGCACGCATCGCGTGAGCGTGGGGCCCGATGGCTGGATCGTGACCACGAACGACCATCTGCCCGCTGCCCACTACGAGAACACCATCGCCATCACCAACGATGGACCGGTTGTTCTCACCCAAGATGCTCAGGGCCCGTGGTGTAGCCTGCAGGGCGGTGTGATGTAGTGATAAAACGAACCCGGTTCGTTTTATCACTCTAGAACCTCCCCAGCATCTGTTTAGGGGAGTGCGAAAGGGCGCTCTGCAGGAAGAATGTGGAGCGTTGACGAAAAATACATGAGGTGGTACCGCTCTGCGGTATCATTAGTCGCTGCTGTCGTTTCGAGAGAAAGATGTGCTTGTGAAGAAGGAAGACGCAATCGAACTCGAGGGTACGGTCACCGAGCCGCTTCCCAATGCGATGTTTCGTGTCGATTTGGGTAATGGTCACACGGTTCTCTGCTCCATCTCGGGCAAGATCCGTATGAACTATATCCGCATCCTTCCCGGTGACAAGGTCGTGGTGGAGCTTTCGCCCTACGATCTCACCCGTGGTCGCATCACCTATCGCTATAAATAGGCAGCGCACGCGCGCGACAGACCGCTCAGCTGTCGTGTGCGCAACCAGCCAGGTAATTCACGTCTGCGGCTGGACGAGTACATAGTAGGTTTGTTGGTTTGAGCACAACCGAAAGGAAGAACGATGAAGGTACGTCCTTCGGTCAAGAAGATGTGCGACAAGTGCAAGATTATCAGGCGCCATGGCAAGGTGCTCGTTATCTGCGAGAACCCGCGTCACAAGCAGCGTCAGGGTTAAGAGAGGAGATCCAAGTTGGCCCGTATTAGCGGTGTCGATCTGCCGCGTGAGAAGCGCGTCGAGATCGGTCTGACCTACATCTACGGCATCGGCCGCACCACGGCGTCTAAGATTTGCGCCGACACGAACATCAACCCGGATACCCGCGTCAAGGACCTTACCGAAGAAGAGGTCGACGTCATCCGTAAGTACATCGACGAGAACCACATCATGGTGGAGGGCGACCTCCGTCGCGAGCGTAACCAGAACGTCAAGCGCCTCATGGACATCGGCTGCTATCGTGGCCTGCGTCACCGCAAGGGTCTTCCCGTCCGCGGCCAGCGCACCCACACCAACGCTCGTACCCGCAAGGGTCCGAAGCGCCAGATCGGTGCCAAGAAGAAGAAATAAGGAGCGCTTAACTGATGGCTACTGCTAAGAACAAGCGCGGCGCCGCTACTCGCGTCAAGCGCGCCGACCGCAAGAACATCTCCGTGGGACAGGCTCACATCCGTTCCACCTTCAACAACACGATCATCTCGATCACCGATCCGCAGGGCAACGTCATTGCCTGGAAGTCGGCGGGCCAGGTGGGCTTCAAGGGCTCTCGTAAGAGCACTCCGTTTGCCGCCCAGATGGCTGCCGAGGCCTGCGCCAAGGCCGCTATGGAGCACGGCATGCACAAGGTCGCCGTGTTCGTGAAGGGCCCGGGCTCCGGTCGCGAGACCGCCATCCGTTCCCTCCAGGCCGCCGGCCTCGAGGTCACGAGCATCCAGGACAAGACCCCCATCCCGCACAACGGCTGCCGCCCCAAGAAGCGTCGCCGCGTGTAACTCTGAAAGGATCGCATTACTATGGCAATCGACAGGACTCCTGTTCTTAAGCGCTGCCGCCAGCTCGGGGTCGATCCCATCGAGCTCGGTTACAGCAGCAAGAAGGAATCGAAGCGTCAGCCCAAGCGTCGCCGCAAGGAATCCGAGTACGGCATCCAGCTGCGCGAGAAGCAGAAGGCTAAGTTCATCTACGGTGTGCTCGAGAAGCAGTTCCACCGTTACTATGAGCGCGCCCGTCGCATGAACGGCGTCACCGGCGAGAACCTGATGGTTCTCCTCGAGACCCGTCTCGACAACGTGGTGTTCCGTCTTGGCTTCGCCCGCACCCGCCGCGAGGCCCGTCAGACGGTTTCCCACGGTCACTTCACCGTGAACGGCCGCCGCGTCGACATCCCCTCCTATCTCGTCAAGCCCGGTGACGTCATCGCGGTGGGCGAGAAGTACCGTGACCTCCTCCCCATCAAGGAGGCTCTCATCCAGTCCGAGCGCTTCGAGGTCCCCGGCTGGCTTGAGGTCGATATCGAGAAGCTCTCTGGTAACGTGCTCTCGCTGCCCACGCGTGAGCAGATCAGCACCGATATCCAAGAGCAGCTCATCGTCGAGCTCTACTCTAAGTAGTCCATCAGGGCTGCTGAGGCTGGAGGTTAATACATGTCAGAATTCATTAGGCCTCAGGTTCAGGTCGAAGAGATCAACGAGACGTCCGCTCGTGTCTCCGTCGAGCCGCTCGAGCGTGGTTACGGCGACACCCTCGGCAACTCGCTCCGTCGCGTCCTGCTCTCCTCTCTCGAGGGTGCGGCAGTTGAGGCGATCAAGATCGATGGCGCCCAGCACGAGTTCATGACCATCCCCAACATGGTTGAGGATGTTACCGATATCGTCCTCAACGTTAAGGGCTTGGTCTTCCGCGCCACGGGCACCTCGGTGTCCGAGGCCGAGGCCACCATCAACGTCGAGGGCCCGTGCGATGTCAACGGCGGCGACTTCTTCATTCCGGCTGGTTTCGAGCTCGTCAACCCCGAGCAGCACATCGCCACCCTGAATGAGGGCGCGCACCTTACGATGTCCATGCGCATCGGTCATGGTCGCGGCTATGTGTCGTACGAGGGCAACAAGCGCGATTCCGATCCCATCGGCATCATCCACGTCGACTCGCTCTTCTCGCCGGTGCGCCGCTGCGCCAAGCTCGTCGAGGCCTGCCGCGTGGGTCAGCACACCGACTACGACCGTCTGGTGCTTGAGATCGAGACCAACGGCGCCCTTTCCCCGCGCGACGCGGTGGTTCAGGCTGCCAACATCATCAACCAGCACATGGCTGCGTTCATGAACCTTGCCGAGACCCCCGAGGTCGAGGAAGAGGTTTCGATCTTCGCCCCTGAGGCCGCGAGCGACAACGCCGAGCTCGATAAGCAGATCGAGGATCTCGACCTCTCGGTTCGCTCCTACAACTGCCTGAAGCGCGCGAGCATTCACTCTGTGCGCCAGCTCGTGGAGTTCTCCGAGAACGACCTGCTCAACATCCGCAACTTCGGCGTCAAGTCGATCGAGGAAGTCAAGGACAAGCTTGAGTCTATGGGCCTAAGCCTGAAGCAGTAGCTCGAGCTTTCATATAGAGGAGATACGAGACCATGCGTCACAACAAGAAGAAGGGCCTGAAGCTCGGCACCGATGCGAGCCACACCAAGGCCATGAAGAAGAGCCTTGCCAAGGCGCTCTTTGAGAACGATCGCATCAAGACCACCGAGACCCGCGCAAAGGCGCTCCGCAGCTATGCTGAGCCCATCATCACCTGGGCCAAGAAGGGCGACCTGCACTCCCGTCGTCTCGCCATCGCCAAGCTCGGTGACAAGGACCTCGTCGCCGAGATCTTCGACAAGGCCGCTCAGGGCATGTGGGCCGACCGTAACGGCGGTTACACCCGCATCATGAAGCTCGGCCCCCGCAAGGGCGACAACGCTCCGATGGTCATCATCGAGATCGTGTCCGAGCCCTGCACCCCCAAGGTGAAGAAGGCTGCTCCCGCCCCGAAGCCCGTTGCCCCCAAGAAGGCCGAGGCTGTCGAGGAGGCTCCCGCCGCTGAGGCTGAGGTCGCCGAGACCGAGGCTCCCGCCGAGGAGAGCGCTGCCGAGTAGCGCCCAGGCTCATGTGAGCTTTTGCAAAGGCCCCGCTCTGCGGGGCCTTTTTCACATTAACGGTGGTGGCGTCTTGCTTCTGCGTTGGCGACGGTAACGGCGTTGGTGTTTTGTTGCTGTTGAGTTATTGCATGCCGAAGTTCAAACGCGGTCGCGCTTCATTTCATACTGTCGGCGTGTTCGATGCAATAGGTGATGGATGGGCGGGCGCGCGATTGCGCTCATGGCTCAAAAGATGAAAAGCTCGCTCGATGCTGGAGGGAGGCGTCGAATGATTGAGGTAGTAGATGCCATTGTCGACGGCGCACTTCACGGCGTCTCGCTTTGCGTCGAGCGCGGCGAGGTCGTTGCGCTCATCGGACACAATGGTTCCGGCAAATCGACGCTCGGGCGACTTGTGTGTGGGGCCCAGTTGCCTCAATCCGGTACAGTTTGCGTCGATGGGGCGTCTACCGCCAATGTGCCGGGGCGTGCCCTTGTGCGCCGTCTGGTTGGGTATGTTGGCCAAAATGCTGCTGACCAGACCGTGTCGACCATCGTGAGTGACGAACTCGCTTTTGGTCTATGGAATATCGGTTGCGCGGAAGGGGAGATTGCAGAGCGAGTTGCGAGTTCGCTTGATGCTGTGGGGCTTGCGGGCTTCGAGGACCGTGAGGTGTCATCGCTTTCTGGCGGAGAGCTCCAACGCCTCGTGCTGGCTTCTGTGCTCGCAATGGAGCCTGGCTATCTCGTGCTCGATGAGGTGACTTCTCAGATCGATAGCACCTTCCGGTCCCAGTTCAGGAGCCTGGTGGCGCGTTTTGCTGGGCGTGGCGTTGGCGTGGTTCTCGTCACCCATGATCCGCTTGAGGTGCTTTCGTGCAACCGGGTGCTCGTGCTCGATGCTGGCAAGGTGATCTGGTCGGGGGCTCCGGGTTCGCTTCTGGTCAATTATCGTGATCTCTGGGATTGGGTTTTGCCCCCGAATGACTATGCCGACGCGTTGCGGTGTGCCGTTGCCGATGGTTTTGATCTTGCCGGTGGGTTTGCTCCGGCTCACCTTGCCACGTGGCTTCGCAGCGTTCGAGCAGATGTGCGCTCCGGTGCGGGGTCCCCTCTCGATGCCGACCTAGATTCTGGTATCGGTCGCGTTGCCGGGCGGCATCTGGACGACCACATCGTTGTCGGGCGAAATCTGGACGATGTCATCGTTGCTGGGCGAGATTCGGACAGCGCCTCTGTTTTCGGGCACAATTCGGACGCTTGCGGCGTTTCCGGGCGAGATTCGGACACTCACAGCGTTTCCGGGCGTAAATCGGACACTCAGGTGTCTCAAAATGGCGATTTTTCGCCCGACAAGGGAGCCAATGTCCGAATTCAGTCCGACAACGGGGGCGGTGTCCGAATTCCGCCCGAAAACGGCGCCAATGTACGAATCTCGCCCGACAACGGAATCAATATCCGAATCATGCCCGAGTACGCTTCCAATTCCTCGATTCCGTCTGATGGCGCCGGGGCTTTCAGCGCGATATCCGGAAACGATCGTGGAACTGAAGGCGAGCCTGCGCGCGAAGCGAGCTCCCTGGCATTCAGCCACGTCTCCATTGCCTATGAAAACGCGGAAGTGCTGAACGATATCTCGCTTTCGATTCCATCCGGACGGGTGACGCTTATCGCAGGTCGTTCAGGTGCGGGCAAAACTACGCTCGCATGTCTGGCGGCCGGACTCACCAAGGCGCAGTCGGGCTCAGTACTGCTTGGCGGCACCGCACCTGTACCGGGCGAAGTTGCCCTAGCGTTCCAGAATCCCGAACAGCAGCTCTTTCTCGAGACGGTAGAGCACGAACTCGCCTTCGCACCGCGTAATCTTGGCTGCTCGGATGAGGAGGTTGCTCGGCGCGTGAGCGATGCGGCCTCACAGCTCGAGATTAAGGAACTGCTGCCAAGCGATCCGTTCTGCCTATCGGGGGGCCAGGCTCGCCGGGTGGCGCTTGCAAGCATTCTCACGCTCAGCCCCCGCGCGGTTGTTCTCGACGAGCCCACAGCCGGTCTCGACGCTCCGGCTCGCGCGGCGCTCCACCGCTTGGTGCAAGATCTTGCCTGCAAGGGGCTTCCGGTTCTCGTGGTGAGTCATGATCTTGAAGAGTGGCTCGCTGCCGCAGATCAGGTGGTTCTGCTTGCAGACGGCACGATTGCATGGCAAGGGACGCCAGGCGCACTCGCTTCGGATATGGATGCGTTTGCGCGGGCGGGGCTTGAGCCGCCAGAATCCTGGCAGCTTCGTGAGCTGCTCGCACAAGCGGAGAAGCGCGATTCTGCAGGCGTGAACGGGGCCACGTCAGCGAAAACAGCCACACGGGACCAAGAGGCCGGTGCCGCGCGCGGCCCGGAGGGCGTGGAGGCGCAAGAGCCGAGGGCAACGGCGGCGCGAGATTCGAAGAGCACGGCAGCGCAAGGACCGAAGGCCACAGTCGCGCGGACGCTGAAAGGCGCTGCCACACAAGAGCCATCCTCGCACGGATCGGATGTCGCGGCCAGGCCAAGCCGGAAGGACACGGCAGGGCGTGGGCTGGAAGGCGTCGACGCGCGCGTAAAAGTGACCCTTCTGCTTGTCGCGACGGCCGCGCTCTTTGCCGCGAGGGCTCCTTGGACACTTGTCATGTGGGCAATGCTCTGTCTGTTGGTACTGCGCGCATCCGGCATCGGGGGCAAGGCCGTTGCACACGCCCTGAAGCCGGTCGCCCTGCTCTTCGCGTTCATCGTCTGCGCAAATCTTGTCTCTTGCGACGGAAGCGCCGACGTTGCCATCGCGGGGAGTGTTGGTATCAGCACGGTGGGTGCCGCGCGCGCCGCCACCGCCGTGGCGAGGATCATCATGCTCGTATGTCTTGCGCTTTCGGTCGCGACATCTACAACGCCAACCAAGCTCGCACACGCCTGCACGAGTCTCATGAGGCCGCTCGGTCATATCGGGGTGCCGATCGAAGACGTCGGGCTTGTGCTATCGATGGCCCTGCGGTTCATTCCCGTTGTCTCCGAAGAGGCGGGGCGCATCAGGCTCGCGCAGCGGGCACGCGGTGTCAACTTCGACGAAGGGTCGGTGCTCAGGCGCGTGCGGGCATGGGCGGCGGTGCTCACGCCGCTCGTGGTCGGGCTCTTCAGGCGCGCCGATCGCGTGGCGGAGTCTATGGATGCCCGCTGCTACGGCCAGCGGAGCTCTGGGCAGCATAGACGCGTATCTTTGCAACCTGCGGACAAGCTCGTTCTTCTCGGCGGGCTCGTAGTCATGGCGGTGCTCACGGTGCTTTCGTATAGTATCTGATAGGAAAGGCGTGCCGATATGCTGGCGCGCGAGACGATAGGGGGCGCGATGGAGGACAAGGCGAGGGCACAGGAGGCCATGGACCATGATGGGTTGCCCTCATGCGCGGGCGCCATTGTTTTGCGCCTGGGGTATTCAGGGGAAGCTTATAGCGGGTTTGCCGAGCAGACGCAGCCCGAGGTGCGCACGGTCGCGGGAGAGCTCAGGAAGGCGCTGGAAACCTTCCTGCGCCGTGAGGTGGACCTTACCTGCGCCGGCCGTACAGACGCTGGTGTGCACGCGCTCAGCCAGTATGTGAGCTTCCCTGCCATCGATGGCGAGTTCTCGATTGCCCAGACGCGCTGGCTGCGCGCCATGGATGCGCTCTTGCCGCGCGATATCGCCGTTCAGGAGGTCTTTCAGGCGCATTCGGATTTCTCCGCTCGCTTTGATGCTTTGGCACGCACCTACACGTATCGCATCGCCGATCGGCCGAATCGCCCGGTGCTCACGCGCGATCATGTGTGGTGGCAGCGCATGCCGCTCGATGAAGAGGCCATGGGTATTGCGGCGCAGCATCTCGTAGGGGAACATGATTTCAAGAGCTTTTGCAAGATGGCTTCTGCGGTGGGGAAACCGACCTGTCGAAATGTGATGAGCGTGGGTTTTGAGCGAACCGAGGAGCTTGGGGAAGAAGTGCTCGCGTTCACCATCACCGGCAATGCCTTCTTGCATTCCATGGTGCGCACCATCGTAGGGACGCTTGTGGAGGTGGGGCTCCATCGGCGCGAGCCCAGCTGGGTTTCTGAGGTGCTTGCAGCGTGTGACCGCCGAGCAGCGGGCCCAACGGCGCCGGCGTGCGGGCTCACGTTCGTGGACGTTGCCTACCCGCCGGGTATCCTCACGCCGCTCGCATAGGGTGCGCTGTCCGGACGGGGCGCGCTGATTGCTTGGTGCCCCGTGCGCATGGTGCACACCAATTGCACGCCACACCGCTTTCATAGACCGTCGCGATGTGTTGTGTTGTTGCAGAACATTTGTACAGAACGTGCAGCCAAGCACTTCGAGTCCGGTGAAAACGCCCGGTGATACCATGTAATACGACTTGCAGTCCAGGACTCCCGGGGGAGGTTGAGCGGTGGCACGTCGTATGGTGAAGCGCCCGTTCATCTCGGTTATCGTGCTTGCCCACGATGCCGAGCGCCATGTGCCGCGCACCCTGGAGAGCGTGCTCGACCAGGACTTCGACGACGTTCAGCTCGTGGTGTGCGACTGCGCCTCCCATGATCGGACTGCTGCCATCTGCCGTCGCTGTGCGGAGCGCGAGATCAGGCTCGACGTCATCGAGCTCGAAGATACCGACCGTTCCCTTGCTTTCGACCGTGCTCTTGGCGTGGCGCGTGGCCGCTATGTGCTCGTACTCGGACAGAACGATTGGCTGGCCCCGCGCGCTCTCGAGCACCTTCACGCATTGCTTACCGAGCATGATCTTGAGCTTGCCATCCTCGCGCTTTCGGTTGACGAAGATTCTGGCAACGGCGAGCTTAGCTCGCATCGCCTAAGCTTCGATGTTACGCCGACGCGCACGAAAGATGAGTTTCGCGATCAAGCGCCCTTGTTTTTGGCGGACGGCATCTTCAACGCGCTCAAGGGCAAGGTCTTGGACCGCGACCGTGCCGACGCGCTCGGTTTGCGTATGCAGCTTTGCGGTAACGAGGTCGCCTATCTTGCCGCCTACCTTGAGGACATCGAGCGCGTGGGCGTGGCGGGTCAAGCCGTCTGCCATGTGGCTCAACAAGAGATGCTAGATCATTTCAACATGGCCGCATATGCCTGCTGTGAGCGGAACCACGAGCGGTACCTGCAACTCATTTCGACATGGCACCGTGACCGCGACGAAGCGCTTCTGGCTGCGGTCCATCGCCTACATCTGCGCGGGATTATCTCTTGCATTGAAGGCGTCTGCTCGTCGCGCGAGATTTCTGCTATCGAGCGCAACGCGCGCGTTCGCGACATGATCGAGGCGCCGAGCACGCGGGCTTCGGTGGCAGTGCTCGGTGATACGAGCCGTGAATTCGGCTTCATCTACGGTTCCATCGTCCGCAAAAACGTGACCGCTTGCTGTCTGAGCGCCCGACTTTCGATACTCGCGCGCATCTCGCATCTTCCCTTCGCAGCGCGAACGGGCGTCATGCTTTCGTGTGCTTGATCGCTCCGTCGTACGTCGCGTACGGGAAATCGTTGCCAAAGCGTCCCCTCAAATGACCTTCAGCGCATGAAAAGAAGCATAAATCGTATAGGATATGCTTCAATTTGATTACACATCGCCATTCTCCTGCGTAATTGAGTACACTATGCGTACTTCACGCATATCTAGCAGGAACGTGGCAAAGGGGAGTGCAGCGAAATGGCGAAGAAGCGCAACGGCCGGCAGGATGCCATCCGGGAAATAGTTCGCAACAAGAACGTTCGCACGCAACGCATGCTCGTCGACGAGTTGAAGACGTTTGGTTTTGACTGCACGCAAGCCACGGTCTCGCGCGATATCGCCGATATGGGGCTGCGCAAGCTTCCCGAGGGCGTATACGTGCTTGCCGAGGATCTGCATCTGCAGCGCATGGTCTCGGAGCTCGTCGTAGAGGTCGTGCGCACGGGCAATCTCGTGCTTGTGAAAGCGCAGCCGGGTACGGCGTCCGGTATCGCCGCCGCTATCGATGCCGCGGAACTTCCCGCCGTGCTCGGGTCGCTCGCGGGCAACGACACCATTCTGGTGGTCGCGCGGACCGACGACGACGGCGAGCGGTTCGAGACCCTCATTTCGAAGCTCTGCAACCCTCATCGATGAGACAGTTGTGCCAGGTACAAGTGTCTCATGTGTTTAGGACCCAAAAGCAACGGGGAGCCCCTGCGAGCTCCCCGTTTTGCTATCAATGAGACACTTGTACCTGGCACAACTGTCTCATTTTGGCTCTATTCTACGACGCTGCCGCCTTCTTCATTCCCGCCGCCGCTATCGGTCGTTGGCGGAGTGACCGACGTCGGTGGCGTAGGCGATTCCGGTTCGCCGGTGGAAGGGTTGGTTGGGGAGGTGGGGCTTTCGGTGCCCGTGTTCCCGCCGTCTCCACCGTCGCCCGTGCCGGAATCGGTCGAAGGATTCTCGTTTTCCACCACGGTCTCGGTCTCGGGCGTTATAGCCTCGGATCCGCCGCCGGAAAGCGGCTTGCCGTCAACCTCCCAAACCGAGTTGTCCTGATAGGTAATCTGGCCGTCGGCTGCCGGGAATTCCTCGCGTTCAACGCCGTCGAGCACGGTGTTGAAGAAGTTCCGCGCGATAGGGATGGGCAGGTCGGAGGTGCGCCCGCGCCGTCCGTTGACGGTGATGCGCTGGTTGCTGCCGCTATGGCCTGTCCAAACGGCCATGGTGTACTGCGGGGTGTATCCGCAGAACCACAAGTCGGACGGGGCCTCGGTGGTACCGGTCTTGCCGGCGAAGGGCTGGTTCACCGAGAGCTGAGCACCCGTGGCCGTACCGCTGGAGATGACTCCCTGCAAGATATCGTTGATCTCGGCGGCAACGCTCGCATCGAGGACGCGCTCGGGGCTGTCCTCATGCTGGTAGATAACCTCGCCGTTGCGGTTTTGAATCTCGGTGATCGCCACGGCATCGCGATGCTCGCCACCCATGGCGAAGGTGGAGTATGCCTCGGCCATCTGAAGCGTCGAGAGCTCCTTGGTGCCCAGCGTGAGCGACGAATACGCATTCATCTCGTCGTCGATGCCCAGGTTATGGCACATATCGATCACGTTCTGTATACCCACGGCCTTCGCAACCTGCACGTAGCCCGTGTTCGCCGAAACCTCGGTCGCCCGCGCGAGCGAAATGTAACCATAGGAGTGGTTGTCGTAGTTGCTCACCTTGTACGAGCCGTCGTCGAAGGCCTGCGGTGAGTTGCAGTTGATGATGATGTTGGGATTCATGCCCTGGTCAATGGCGGTGGCAAGGGTGAATGCCTTGAATGCGGAGCCCGTCTGGCGCTGCGTGATGGCATGGTTGGTGTGCTGATTGTCGGCGTAGTAGTCCCGTCCGCCCACCATGGCCACGATGTAGCCGTTGTCGTTATCGATCACCGTCATGCCGGCTTCAAGGCCGTCCTCGTCGAACTTGTTGAGCTGGTCCTGCACCGATGCCTCGGCTGCTTGCTGCACGCTCGGCTTGATGGTGGTCTTAACGGTGAGGCCGCCAGAGAAAATCTGGTCGTAGTCGAACTCATCCGAGAGCAGGGAGCGCACGTAGTCGACGAAGTAGGGGTAGGCGTTGATATCCACGCCCGTGCCCGAGGTCTCGGATACGTTGAGCTGGAGTTCCTCGGCCTGCGCGGCGTCATGCTCCTCCTGCGAGATGTAGCCGTTGCGGAGCATGCGGTCGAGTACCGTATTGCGGCGCTGGACGGCGAGCTCGGGGTTGATGGTGGGATCGTACTGCGAAGGGGCATTCGGCAGGCCCACGAGCAGGGCCGCCTCGGCCAGGGTTAGGTCGCTCGCGCTCTTGGAGAAGTAGGTCTGCGCGGCGGCCTCGATGCCGTACGCTCCGTGACCGTAGTAGATCACGTTGAGGTACATGTTGAGGATCTCGTCTTTGGAATAGATCTCCTCCATCTTGACGGCGAGGTAGATCTCGCGCACCTTGCGCTCGAGGGTGATGTCGAACTGCTCGTCCAAGAGGATGGTGTTGCGCACGAGCTGCTGGGTGATGGTCGATGCGCCCTCGGAGCCGCCGGTGATCTGCGAGGCCGCAGCGCGCATGATGCCTACGAGGTCGAAGCCGCCGTGCTCGTAGAAGCGCTCGTCCTCGGTGGCGACAGTGCCGTTGATCACATAGTCGGAAATCTGGTCGAGCGAGACCGTGGTGCGGTTCTGCGTATAGAAGCTGGCGATCACGTTGCCGTCGGCGTCGAGGACCGTCGTGGGCTCGCTCATGAGGTAGAGGTCGGTGTCGGTGTAGTCGGGCAGGTCTTGGAGCCAGGTGTCCACGACGCCGATCATGCCGATGCCGAAAGCGGTACCCGCAAGGAGCAGGAACCCGAAGAACGACGCGATGATGATGGGCAAAGCGTGCGTCTTCGCGCGCTTTCGACTATGGCGTTGACGAGGACCCATATAGACCTCCTGTTGCTGAAGCTTCGCGTGTGCTTGCGCGCAGATGCGGGCAAATCGTCAAACATAGATAGAGCACACATTACCTCAACACGCTCGTTGATGGAATTTGGGTATGCTTGTTCAAGCCAAATTCCAGACCGACTGCATACCTTGCGGCGTGTTCGCAAGGCTAGATGGGAGCGACCAATGGGTTCGATCGAGGGCGCGCAGCCGGCGCACGGAGGCACGCGAAGCCCTGTCGGCGGTGAGGCGCAGCCGGCGCACATGGTGGCACCGCGGCAAGCGGCTGCCAGCCATGCAGCACGGCCCGCGATTGCTCACCGCCCAGGGCGGGGGAGCGGAGCCGAGCCCCATGCCCTCGTGGCCATAGCCGCCGTGCTCGCTTTTGCCCTTGTGGTCACGTTGGGCATCATGGTCGCCATCTCGTTTTTCGATCACAGCTATGCCGACGATTGGCATTACGGCGTCGATGCTCACCTTGCGCTCGAGGCCGGGCGCGGCGTGTTCGGAGCCGTTGCGGCGGCGGCCCAGGAGGTCGTCGATACCTATTTCTCCTGGCAGGGAACCTACTCAGCAATCTTTCTCATGGCGCTTCAGCCGGGCGTGTTCGCCGAGGAGCTCTACGGCCTGGGCGCGGTGTTCATCATCGTTGCGCTCGTGCTCGCCACGGCGTATGCCTCGAGTGTCGTCGTGTGCGATCTGCTCGGCGCGCCGCCCGCGGTGTGGGTCGCCCTCACCTGTCTCGTTCTTTTGCTGCAGACGCAGCTTTTACCGAGCCCCGTTGAAGGGTTCTGGTGGTACAACTCGGCTATCTACTACACCTTCTACCATGCGCTTATGCTTGTGGCTGCGGCGCTATCGGTGCGCATTGTTCGAGGGCGCACGCGCCGGGGGCCCATCGGGCGAGCTGGGCTGGTGGGCCGCGCGATGGGGCTCACGCTCCTCGCGGCGATACTGGCGGGCGGTAATTTCGTAACGGGGCTCGTCGCGGGCACGGCGCTCTTTGCCGCCACGGTGGCGTGCATCGCACGGGGCAACCGACGCGGCTTCGCCCTCGTTCCGGCGCTCGTGGTCTTCGCTGCCGGCTTCGCGCTCTCGATGGCGGCACCGGGAAACGTGGAGCGTCAGGTGAGTCAGTTTCCCGGTGATAATCTCGGCGTCTTCATGACGCTTCTGCGGAGCGCCTTTGCGGGTATCGAGTACATCGTCTTGTGGACCAACGGCCTGTTCGTCTTGGCGCTTGCCCTCGCGGTGCCCGTGATGGTGTGGACGGCGCGGCGCTCGGCCTGTTCCTTCGCGCTGCCGGGCGTTCCGGCCGTGGCATCCGTGCTGCTCTTTATGGCGAGCTTCGCGCCAACGTTCTACTCCATGGGCACGGTGGGCCCGGGCCGCGTGCAGAACATTCGCTACGACCTTTTCGTGGTGCTCGCATTTCTCTGCATCGGCTGGTTTTGCGGATGGTGCGTTCGTCGTCTCGAGCGGTCGGGGCGCACGGCTGCGGTGCCCTGGAAGAGCTTGGGGCGGGTCTGGCCGGCATACGCCGCACTCATGTTCGCGGTGCTTGCGCTCATGGTCGGTGCGCTCGCCATCGACGAGAGGCACCGCGACGACTTCGTCTCGATCTCTGCCGCGTCGTCGCTCATCTCGGGGGAGGCTCAGGAATACGACGACCAGGTGTGGGCACGCATTACCACGCTCACGGAGAGCCCATCGGCAGATATCCAGGTGCCGTTCTACACCGTGGGTCCCAAGGTGCTCTTCATGGGCGATATCCGCGACAACATGGATAACTACATCAACTTCCGCCTAGCTCAGTGGTATGGGCGCGACTCCGTGATCGGCTACACGCCTTCGAGCTCCAAGGAGTGATGCTTCGGATCTCGCCCGCCGTCCTTTACGTGGCGCCATACATCGAAATCCTGCCCGTAAACATGTTGTGGCGGGCTGTGCTCGGCGTGCGGAGTCATCGTGTCCCGTTGCCCGGTTTTCGGCTACACTAATACAGTTACCGAGAAAACAAGCACCGCCAGCGCGCAGAAGACCTATGGGATGCCGTCGGCGAGGGTGCTAGATATCAGGAGGACAGAAGTGCTGTCAGTCGAAGAGCAGATGCGGATCATCACCTCGGGAGCGGCGCAGATCGTGCCCGAGGCGGATCTTAAGAAGAAACTCGAGCGGGGTGTGCCGCTCAACATCAAGCTGGGCGTGGACCCCACGAGCCCCGACCTCCATCTGGGCCATGCAGTGCCCCTGCGCAAGATGCGCCAGTTCCAGGACCTGGGCCATACGGTCACGCTCATTATCGGCAACGGCACCGCGCTCATCGGCGATCCGTCCGGTAAGAATTCCACCCGTCCGCAGCTTTCGCAGGAGCAGGTCGAGGCAAACGCGCAGACCTACGTCAACCAGGCCATGAAGATCCTCGACCCCGAGAAGACCACCATCGTGCACAACGCCGACTGGATCCTCTCGCTCGACCTCAAGGGCCTGCTCGAACTCTGCAGCAAGTTCACCGTGGCGCGCATCCTAGAGCGCGACGACTTTACCAAGCGTTACCAGTCGCAGACGCCCATCGCGCTCCACGAGTTCCTCTACCCCGTGATGCAGGCATACGACTCCACGGTCATCAAGGCCGACGTTGAGATGGGCGGTACCGACCAGCTCTTCAACCTGCTCGCCGGTCGCGAGCTCATGGAGAAGATGGGCATGGAGCCGCAGGTCGCGCTCACCATGCCGCTGCTGGAGGGCACTGATGGCGTGCGCAAGATGTCCAAGAGCTACGGTAACTACATCGGCCTCACGGACGAGCCGGCCGATATGTTCGGCAAGACCATGTCCATTCCCGACGAGATGATCGCGAAGTACTACCGCCTGGCCAGCTCCAAGACTCCCGAGGAAGTCGATGCCATCGAGGCTGCGCTCGCCGACGGCTCCGCCGATCCGTACGAGCTCAAGCGCGCGCTCGGTCGCGACCTCTGCGATACCTACCATGGCGCAGGCGCGGGCGATGAGGCGCAGGCCGAGTTCGACCGGGTGTTCAAGGAGAGCCAGCTGCCCGAGGACATCGCCGTGGTCTCGGTCGACCTGACCCCCAACGATGAAGGCCTTATCTACCTTCCGGGCGTGCTCAAGGAGGCTGGGCTCGCCCCGTCTGCCGGCGAGGCGCGCCGGCTCATCGACGGCGGCGGCGTGAAGATCGACCAGAAGCCGGTCGCGCCCAAGACCTACAACATCGATCCGGCGCTTCTGCACTCCGGCTGCGTGCTCCAGGTGGGCAAGCGCAAGTACGCGCGTCTCGCTTAACGCGTCTCGCCCAGCCTGCCTGCAACGAGCGGTTTCGAGCGGGCCCGGACCTGTCATCGCGACGGGTTCGGGCCCGCTTTTTCATGCGAATGTACCGCCATGTTGCCACTCGGTTTCGAAACATGGTCGAAACGCCGGCGCAACGGTTGCGCAACGCGCGCGCCGTATGATGCCACGACGCGCCGGCTTGCCCTGCGCTTTTCGATCCATGCAGAACCGGGAGGGTCGCCATGCCCACGTGCCATACAGCCACCCTATCGAACGCCGCGGAAAGCGGCCTTTATCGCCCTGAGTTCGAGCACGATGCATGCGGCATCGGTGCGCTGGCGAGTATCACGGGAGAGCGGTCGCACCAGATGCTCGACGACGCGCTCTCGGTGCTCGTGAACCTCGAGCATCGCGGGGGCACGGGCCTCGAGAAGAACACCGGCGACGGTGCGGGCATCCTCTTCCAGGTGCCGCACCACTTCTTCCGCAAGGAGGCTCAGAAGTGCGGCCACATCCTTCCCGATGAGGGACGCTACGCCGTGGCCATGCTCTTCTTCCCGCAGGATGAGCAGGGCGTGCGCGATGCGCGGCGCGTCTTCGAGGACGGTTGCGCGGCTTGCGGCGTTCCCGTGCTCTTCTGGCGCGAGGTCCCCGTTGACCCGCACGACCTCGGCAACACGGCGCGTGCATGCATGCCCACGATCCTCCAGGCGTTCCTCGGCCTGCCCGAGGGAACGGAGCCGGGAGACGCCTTCGAACGGCGGCTCTACGTGTGTCGTCGCGCCATCGAGAAGGCGGGTGACGCGGAGCATGCGCTCCAGGGCAAGATCTTCTACATCTGCAGCATGTCGAGCCGCACCATCGTCTACAAGGGCATGCTCGTTGCCACGCAGATGCGCCGGTTCTTCATCGACCTCAACGATGCCGCCGTCAAGACCGCCGTGGCGCTTGTGCACTCGCGCTACTCCACCAACACCACGCCCAGTTGGGAGCGGGCTCACCCTAACCGGATCATCATTCATAACGGCGAAATCAACACCTTGAAGGGCAACGTCAACTGGATTCGGGCTCGGGAGCCCAACCTCTACTCGCCGCTTTTGCAGAGCGATCTTGCGCGGGTGCTCCCCATCATCAATCGCGAGGGCTCCGATTCCGCGATTCTCGACAACGTGCTGGAGTTCCTCGTCATGAACGGCCGCCCGCTCTCCCGTGCGGTGAGCATGCTCCTTCCCGAGCCATGGGACCATAACGAAGCGCTTGGGGCGGAGCGTCGCGCCTACGACGCCTACCAGTCGATGCTCATGGAGCCGTGGGACGGGCCTGCTGCCATTGCTTTCACGGATGGCCGCACGCTCGGCGCCGCGCTCGACCGCAACGGGTTGCGCCCGGCTCGCTACTACGTGACGCGCGATGACCGGTTCCTGCTTTCGAGCGAGGTCGGCACCATCGAGGTCGATCCCGCCAACGTGCTCACCGCGGGCTGCTTGGGGCCGGGAGAGATGCTCGAGGTCGATATGGCGGCGGGCCGCGTGGTCTATAACGACGAGCTCCGCGGCGCGTTCGCCAAGGAGAAGCCGTATCGCGACTGGATCGCCGAGGAGACGATCGACGTCCGCGACCTCGCGGCTCCTTCGGCTGAGCGCGCGCCGATTGCCGAGGATGCCGCCGTGCCCGAGACGGTGCGCCTCGTGAAGCTCGGCTACCATTGGGACGACGTGGACGAGGTGCTGCGCCCCATGGCATGCACGGGTGCGACCCCGCTCGCCTCGATGGGCATCGACGCGCCGCTTGCATGCCTCTCCAAGAAGAACCGGTCCTTCTTCGATTACTTCTACGAGCTCTTCGCCCAGGTAACGAACCCGCCGATCGACGCTTTGCGCGAGAGCTTCGTGACCTCGACGGTGCTCTATCTGGGCAACCACGGCAACCTGCTCGAAGACTCGCGCGCATCCTGCCAGCTCGTGCGCTTGCAACGGCCGCTGCTTACGCGCGAAGAGTTCGAGAGCATCTGCACCATCGACCGCGTGGGGTTCCGTGCCCAGCGCTTCCGCGCCGTCTTCGTGTATGGCCGCGGAGCGCAGCGTGGCGCGGGCGAGGTGCTCGGCAGCGCGAACGCGGCGCCCGCCGGGGCCTGCGCCCTCGAGGAGGCGCTCGACCGCTTGGCGCGCGAGGTAGAGGCTGCGGTACGCGATGGCGTGAACATCGTCGTGCTTTCGGACCGAGCAGGGGAGGGCGAGGTCCCCATCCCGTCGCTTCTGGCGGTCTCGGCTGTTCATAACCACCTCATCCGGGCGGGTGTGCGCACGTTCGCGGACCTCGTGGTGGAGTGCGGAGACGCCGTCAGCGCGCACGACTTCGCGGCGCTCGTGGGGTACTCGGCGAGCGGCATCTACCCGTATGCCGCCCATGCGGTGATCGGGCGCCTTGCGGACGCGGGCGACCTTACTGCCAAGGACGGGCGTGCGCTCACGGCAGCAGAGGGCGTGGCGAACTTCAACCGCGCGGCGACGGCGGGCATCGTCTCGATCATGTCCAAGATGGGCATTTCCACGGTACAGAGCTACCACTCCGCCCAGATCTTTGAAGCGGTGGGCCTTGCGCCCGCGTTCATCGACCGCTACTTCACCGGTACGGTGAGCCGCGTGGGCGGGCTCGACGCGGAAGCGGTGGAGCGCGAGCTGCGCCAACGCTATGACGAGGCGCTCGCAACCGAGAAGAGCCCCGCGCCCGGCCAGCTGCCCACCTTGGGCCTCACCAAGTGGCGGCCGCTCGGCGGCGAGGAGCATCTCATCGACCCGCAGGTCATCTACACGCTTCAGCGCGCTTGCCGCGAGGACAGCTACGAGCTCTTCCGTTCCTATAGCGAACGGCTGCACGTGCCCGGGCGCCCAGTGCGCCTGCGCGACCTGCTCGATTTCGATGCGGGTGCCCGCGCGCCCCTCTCGCTTGACGAGGTCGAGAGCGCCCGCTCAATCGTGCGTCGCTTTAACACCGGCGCCATGTCGTTCGGGTCCATCTCCCAAGAAGCGCATGAGTGCATGGCGATTGCCATGAACCGCCTGCACGGCCGATCGAACTCCGGCGAGGGCGGCGAGGACCCGCGCCGCGAGACCCCGCTCGCCAATGGCGACTCGAAGAACTCGGCTATCAAGCAGGTGGCCTCGGGGCGCTTCGGCGTGACGAGCCGCTACCTGTGCTCGGCGACGGAGATTCAGATCAAGATGGCTCAGGGCGCCAAGCCCGGTGAGGGCGGGCACCTGCCTGGCAAGAAAGTCTACCCTTGGGTTGCCGAGGTGCGCAGGTCGACCCCCGGCATCGGCCTCATCAGCCCGCCGCCGCACCACGATATCTATTCGATCGAGGACCTGGCGGAGCTCATCTTCGACCTCAAGTGCGCCAATCCCGGTGCGCGCGTGAGCGTGAAGCTGGTGAGCGAGGCCGGCGTGGGCACCATCGCGACCGGTGTGGCCAAGGGCGCGGCCGACAAGATCCTCATCTCGGGCCACAACGGGGGCTCGGGCGCCGCTCCGCGCGACTCCATCTGGCACGCGGGCCTGCCGCTCGAGCTCGGCCTCGCGGAAGCTCAGCAGACGCTCGTGCGCAACGGTCTGCGTTCGCGCGTGGTGCTCGAGGCCGATGGCAAGCTCATGGATGGCACCGACGTCGCGGTCGCGTGTCTTTTGGGTGCCGAGGAGTTCGGTTTCGCCACCATGCCGCTCATCGCCATGGGCTGCCTCATGCAGCGCGACTGCCAGCAGGACACCTGCCCTGCGGGCATCGCCACGCAGAACTGTCGCCTGCGCCGGGGCTTCGCGGGCAAGCCGGAGCACGTGGAGCGCTTCATGCTTTTCGTGGCCGAGCAGCTGCGCGAGGTCATGGCCCGGCTTGGTTTCGCCACGGTAGACGAGATGGTGGGCCATGTGGAGTGCCTGCGCCAGGTTGAGGCGCCGGGCAATTGGAAGGCCGGGCTCATCGACCTTGCTCCGGTGCTCGCGCCCGCGGTGTGCGAGTTCGGCGCGGATATCCCGGGCGCCGACGCCCCGCATTACCTGCCCGCTATGGCTGCGGACCAAGGGGTGGAGCGCACGCTCGACGCGACGCTCTTCGTGCCGTATACGCAGGATGCCCGCGCGCACCTGCGCCCGGTGCACTTCCGCGCGGACATTGCCAACGTCAACCGCTGCGTGGGCACGCTTCTGGGCCACGAGGTCACGAAGGCCCATCCCGAGGGGTTGCCGGACGGCGCCATCACCATAGATTGCGACGGCTCTGCCGGGCAGAGCTTCGGGGCCTTCCTGCCAGCGGGCGTCACGCTCAACGTTCGCGGCGATGCGAACGACTACTTTGGCAAGGGGCTCTCGGGAGGCGTCGTCTCGGTTCGTCCTCCGGAGGGCGCGACGTTCAAGTTCGACGAGAACATCATCGTGGGCAACGTGGCCTTCTATGGCGCAACCGGAGGGCGCGGCTTTGCGAACGGCCTCGCCGGCCAGCGCTTCGGCGTGCGCAACTCCGGTGCGACGCTCGTGGTGGAGGGCGTGGGCGCACACGGGTGCGAGTACATGACGGGCGGCTGCGCGCTCATCTTAGGCGAGGTCGGGCAGAATTTCGCTGCGGGCATGACGGGCGGTGTCGCCTATGTGTATGACGAGCGTCGCACGCTCGCCGCCCGCTGCAATACCGAGATGGTGCGGCTCTGCACGCCATCGGAGGCCGAGCTCGAGCAGATTCGCGCCCTCATCGAGGAGCACGTCCGCTATACGGCGAGCCCGCGCGGCATCAAGCTGCTCTACCAGTTCGCCACGGCGTCGAGGCGCTTCGTCAAGGTGGTTCCCACCGATTACGAGCGCGCGCTGAAGATCGTGGAGGAGGCCGAGCGCCGGGGCGCCACGCGTGAGCAAGCGCTGGAGGAGGCTTTCGAGGCCATCACGGCGTAGCGCGGTCATTATGGGACGTGTTTGTTTTGACCGTTTTTGGTCGGTCATTATGGGACGGGTTTGTTTTGACCGTTTTTGGTCGGTCATTATGGGACGGGTTCATTTTGACCGTTTTCGGCCACAAGGGGACGTCACAAGGGGACGGATTTGATGCGGGGCGGATTGCCCGCAGTCGATAAGGTTTGAGAGGGGATATCGATGGGGAAGCCCGGAGCATTTCTTGAGCGGGATCGCGAGGCGCATACGCTGCGCCCGGTGCGCGAGCGCGTTCACGACTACAACGAGCTCTACGTGAACCTCGATGAAGATGCCCAGCGCCGACAGGCGAGCCGCTGCATGATGTGCGGGGTTGCGTTTTGTCAGATGGGCGGTGCATTTGGCGTCGCTCGCCCAAGCGGCTGCCCGCTCCACAACCTCATCCCGGAGTGGAACGAGCTCGTGTATCGCGGACGATGGGCCGAGGCCGCCGAGCGTCTCGCGCTTACCTCTCCGTTGCCGGAGTTCACGAGCCGTGTGTGCCCGGCCCTTTGCGAGGCTGCGTGCAACCTTGGCAGGGTGAGCGACGAGCCCACGACCATCCACGACAACGAGCGCGCCATTTCCGATTGGGAATGGGCGCACGGTGGTCCGCGCCGGTTTGAGCCGGCTTCCAAGGATGCGCCGCGGGTTGCCGTGGTGGGCTCGGGGCCTGCGGGACTTGCTGCCGCATGGGAGCTCGCGCGGCGCGGGGCGCAGGTGACGGTCGTTGAGCGCGACGACCGCGCCGGCGGGCTGCTCATGTACGGCATCCCCAACATGAAGCTTCCGAAAGACGTGGTCGAGCGCCGCGTGGCCCTTATGAACGAGCTTGGAATCGTGTTCCGCCTGGGAGTCGATGCCTCCGATCCGACGGTCGCCGCCGATCTGCGTTCCGAGTTCGATGCCGTGGTCGTGGCGGCGGGCGCTCGGGCTGCGCGCGGGCTTCCCGCCGAGCACATCGATGCGCCGGGAGTCGTGTACGCCGTCGACTACCTGACCGCTGCAACGCGCGCCGTGCTCGAAGGCACCCCCGATGCGCCCGCTACACCTGCCATCTCGGCCGCTGGCTTGGATGTCGTGGTCATCGGCGGCGGCGATACGGGCAACGATTGCGTGGGCACCGCGGTGCGCCAGGGCGCCAAGAGCGTGCGCCAGCTCGAATTCATGCCCGCGCCGCCGGAGCGCCGTCTGCCGGGCAATCCTTGGCCTGAGTGGCCAAACGTCCGCAAGACGGATTACGGCCAGGAAGAGGCTATCGACCTCATGGGCGAAGAGATGCGCTCGTGGGGTGTCGACACTCTTGAGGTGCTGCTTGACGATGCGGGTGCCGCGCGCGGCTTGCGGGTCGCAGATCTCGATTGGACCGCAGGTAGGCCCGAGCGCCTTGCGGGGAGCGAGCGGGAGCTGCCCGCGCAGCTCGTCTTGATTGCCTGCGGCTTCACCGGTCCGGAGCGCGGCGTGTTCGATGCTTTCGGCGTGGCGATGCCCGCGCCGGGGAAGGGGCGCCCCTTGCCTCGGATGATGTCTGCCGAGAGCCATCGCTGCGAGCTTGTTGACGCCGTTTCGCCCGCCTCGGCTGCGGTCTATGCCGCCGGTGACGCTCGCAACGGCTCGTCTCTCGTCGTTTCTGCCATCGCGGATGCCCTCACATGCGTTGCCGAGGTTGTCGAGCATCTTGGCCTGTAACAGAATCGGCCTGGAGACATCTCGAACAGGGCCCCGCCTTGGCCTGGCGTCGTATTTGGCTCTGGCACCGGCCTGGGCTTGGTGCTGCGTTTGACCCTAGTGCCGTGTCCGAGCCAGGTGACGCGTTTGGTCCTAGTGCCATGTCCGGGCCACATGCTGTGCCTTGGCCTGTCATCGTGCCAGATGCGCGCGGTGCGCAGCGCAGCCATTTTCACTCGGCGATATCCGCCTGACAAAATGCAAGAAAAGACTGCAACGATTTGCAAGAAAAGGACTGGTTTTGAGCGCCCTGTCTTGCAGAATGTTGCAATCTTTTCTTGCAAAATGTACACGGCGGACGGCGCGGCGGGAGGCGCGGGCGAAAGCCCAGACGGAGGCGCAGCGGCAAACGCGACGAGAAAACGTGCGCCGACTAGGGCCGCCTCGATCCGGTGCCGTGTTCAGTGACGCTTTACCTGATCCCAGGCATCGTGCCAGCGACGCGCCTCCACGTGGTCCCGGGGTATGCCAGCGCTTTCGAGCGCCCGACTTAGCCGGATGGGATGGAGAAGGTCCTGATAGGTGAACCGTAGGACCGGATGCCCCAACAAGGTCAGCCGGGATTCGCGCTGACGCTCGGCGACCAGCACCTCGATCGTGGTTCGACCGTTGAGCAGCTGAGGATCCCGGTACTTTCCCATGCCGTCGAACTCGCCGATGGTGCCACGCGGCCCGATCAGCCCCCAGAAAAAATCGACACGATAGGGATGCGCGGGATCGGTGGGGTTGGGGAACTCGACTTGAAGCTCCGGTATTTGGTAACCCTGCGCGATCAGGTAGGCGCGCACGCGGGATTCCCCGCCGTTTTCCGCGCGCCCGTCCGCGCAGGAAGCGATGAGGCGCGCCTGGGCGATGCCGGCGCGATCGTCGGCGATGGAGAGCCGGTCGAGAAGCTCCTCGTTGGTCGTGCCGCGCATGTGGAGGGCGGAGTCCGCGATGGCGAGCCCGTAGCTAAAGGGCGCCTCGCAGAGGCACTCGGCAACCGTTTGCCAAAAGGAGGTGACGTTCATGCCGTCGCGCAGCGCATAGTCGTCGCGGGAGGATGGCCTGCGTGCCCGGCAATGGGGCGCGTTCGGAGGACGGTCCGCGATGATGTGCAGCGCATCGACGAGCGCATGCGGAACATCGAGGCCCCATACGAGCGCCGCGCTGTACGAACGGAAGCGCCAGGTGGGATGCCGTGAGGCCTCCGCTCGCATGAGGTGGAGGGCTCGCTCTGCAGGATCGAGGCCGCTCCAGTATGCATCTCGCGCGTACAGGTTCTTCGCTGGCGAGGCAAGCTGCCCGCGGCTCGCCCGTCGCTTGAGCGCATCAGCATCTCCGTGGCTCGCCACGACAATCGTTCGCGAGGCTTCCGCGACGTCGAGCAGCGCGTCGATTCGTCGCTGAACCGAAGCATGCAGACCGCCCATGGTCACTCACCCTGCGGTTGCGTGCCGACGTTCGCCGGCCTATCTCGTGTTTCATCTGGCGGAATGGTTGCGGTGTGCCGGTATCTTCCGTCGATGCCGATGATGTCGCGGACGAGGCGCAGGTAGAACGAAGCATGCTCCGCCTCGGGCTTGCGCACACGGTCTTCGGGATGGAAGAACCCGGGTCCATCGAGGGTGGTGTCTGCAGGTGCGGCGCGGTCGTAAAGCCTGGTGTTGGCTAGGGGAACCCAGAGCCCGTCGACGCAGGCAATTCTCTCGCCAATGGTTCCGCTCCTCCAGCGGGCTCGTTTGCAGAGCTCGGGGTCGTAGACGTCGTAGCGTCGAGCGGTCTGGATATCTTCGAGTGCGGCTATACCGCTGCATGTGTCCTTGTCGTGGATGATGAAGCGAGAGAAGATCTGCGTCTCGCAGATTTGCCGCACGTGGTCAAGGTGCAGGGCCTTCGCTCCCGCCGGGGGATGGGCTGCATATTCCTCAAGGGGCGTTCTGTCGTTACGGAAGGGATATTCGAAGAGCATCCATTCCGTAAACATGACGTTGAAGGAATCCGGTTCGATGAAGGGAGGCATGTCGTAGAGAAACGCGGGCTCCACGAACGAGATGAACGCGCTGGCAGCGTCGGCCAGCAGTTCTTGCTTACGGATTGCCCAGTAGCGGGCCACGGCGTCGATATCACCCGCTACGCACGCCGCCTGCTTCTGCATGTCGCGTCGCCCTGCAGTGGCATTGCTTGCTGTTCGTTTTTCGTCCATGGTTTGCTCCTTGCACCACCTCGATGCCGGTCCCGCGCGCAGATTCGCGCGTGATTGATCCCGCGTTGCAAAGGAATCGCATCAGGTTCACCGGCCTTGCATGCCCATAGCTTCTATGGGGCAGGTGAACAAATGGCGCGGATGCTTCCTGCATTTTCTGAACACCGTCTGTGAAATAGCTGGTCCCGTGTGGCAAATCGCAAGGTTGAGCCACTGCGTCATGCGCAACAGTTGGTGTGTTGCCACTTCTCATCCATAGAAAAAGCAACGGAATGCGGAAAGCGGGTAGGTGCGGAAGTACTGGCGTGCGCATCGTCGTTGGGAGTGCGAAAAACAGGCAGGCGAAGCAACGTGCATGGGTGCGGCAGCGCTGAGAAGAGCGAGATCAGGTGAATGTGGAGAACGGCCAAGCGCAGAGATGCTGGCGGGCGCGTCGTCACTGTGAGCGCGACGCCGGGGGCGGGCAAACGGAAAAAGCCGGCTCCGGTAGTTCCGGCGCCGGCTATGCTCGCGTCTCTGTTCGCAAACGCTGTACTTCGAATACTACGATTTGGTTTCCATGCGTGCGTGGCACTTAGGGCAGGTGACGATGATTTTCCCCTTGCCGCGGGGAACCGAGAGCATCGTCCCGCAGTTGGGGCACTTGAGGAAGGCCTTCGTCTTGCGTTCCTTCCACATCTTCTTGGCGGTGCGCGCCTGGCGCTTAAGCTGCTCGGCAGAACCCGCACCGCCGCGCGAAGAGCCTCCCCCACGGTATCCGCTGCCGGCGCCGCCGAAACGCTCCCCTACGATGGGAAGCTTGGCCATCATGCGGCGAAACGCTGCGTTCTCACCGCGCCGCGCAACGCGATTCTTGGAGAAGGAGCGCAGGAGGGCAACGATGAGGATAGCGAGTGCGACGATCGAGACGGCGCGCAGGTTGAATATGGTCCCAACAAGCGTAAGCACCACACCAAGCGCGCCGAGGGCGCATGATAGGTCGTCGACGCCATAGCGATCCTTCATGAAATCTTGCATGCCGAGGGTTCCTCTCCAGTCTTGCTTCGCGTGTGTCAAGCGCGCCCGCGCGTCGAGATGGGCGCGGGCGCGGCATGTCTTGCTCTGTTCTACCCACGAGGCGGCAGATGAACCAAATCTTAATAAAAAGGCGATGCCTTCTACTGCGGGCCTGCCGTCCGGGGAAACCTGTCATGCGCCAGCCTCTGAGCGTGGCGTCTTGCCGCGCGCTCGCCCCCGAGAGGGGCACTCTCCAGGGCACCCCTCGCGCTGCCGTCTCTCGGCTACCGATTGAGCTTATCGATGATGCGCGCGATCTCTTCGAGTTTCTCTTCCTTTTCCTCGGGCGTGCCGCTTTCTGCTGCCGTGCGCACGCAGTGCTCGATATGAGACTTGAGAACATCGGCGTTCACGCGTGCGAGCAGCGACTCGGTGGCCATGAGCTGGGTCGAGATGTCGATGCAATAGCGGTCTTGCTCGACCATGCGCATGATGCCGTCGATTTGCCCGCGCGCGGTTTTGAGCAGGCGGAGGGTTTTGTCGCGGTCGGCCTGCATCTAGGCGGCCTCGACGGAAAGAGCCTTGAACCCCGCCGCGACAACGGCACCGGCGAGCGCCTCGGCCGCTACCTCGCCCTCAGTCTCGACCTGCACAGTGTTCGTCTCGTGGTCTGCATCGGCGTCGGTGACGCCCGCGACCTTCATGAGCTCGGTCTCGACGCTTGCGTCGCAGTGGCCGCAGTGAAGGCCTTCGGTCTTGATGATGTACTGCATGGTAACGTCCTTTCTTTTCAGTACGACACGACGATGAATAGTTCGTTCCACTTTTGGGAACTTCGTTTTGGGCACGGCGCTGATACGAGCAGACCGCGTATCGGCGACCTGGGAAAACGCTTCTCTATCTGGCCGATATCGTCCCTCTCGAAAAAAGATATTCCCAAAAGTGAAACGAAGGTACCCAGAAGAGGCTTCTCGGGCGACGGGCTTCTCCCGCACGAGTCGCCAGCTCCCGTTCGAGACGGCAATCCGTGCAGCGGCGCTGCCTAGTGTCTCGCGATTGGCGCGATGCGGTCGGTCGCGCTCGGCTTGAACCTGCGTAGGCGAAGCGCGTTCGCGCAGACGCAGAGGCTCGAGAGGCTCATGGCTGCCGCGCCGAACATGGGCGAGAGCTGCCAGCCCAGCAGCGGGAAGAACACGCCCGCCGCAAGCGGGATGCCGCAGGCATTGTAGAAGAGCGCCCAGAAGAGGTCCTGTTTGATGTTGCGGATCACCGCGCGCGAGAGCTCGATCGCCCGCGCCACATCCATGAGATCGCTCCTCATGAGCACCACGTCGGCGCCCTCCTTGGCAATGTCCGCTCCCGTTCCAATCGCGAGGCCCACGTCGGCGCGGGCGAGTGCGGGGGAGTCGTTGATGCCATCTCCCACCATGGCCACGCTGCGCCCCTCGTCTTGCAGGGCGCGCACATGACGTTCCTTGTCGGCGGGCATGACGTCGGCCACCACATCTAAGACGCCCACGCTGCGCGCGATGGCGCCTGCCGTGAGGGCGTTGTCGCCGGTGAGCATGACCGTCTTGATGCCGAGGCTCTCGAGCGCGCGGACGGCAGCGGCACTTGTGGGTTTGACCTCGTCGGCGACGGCGATGGTCCCCGCGAGCCGCCCGTTGCGGGCGAAGAAGAGCGGCGTCTTTCCGGCTCGCGCGAACTGTTCGAGCTGTTCCGTCGGCACCTCGATACCCAGCTCCTCCATAAGGGCGGCGTTGCCGGCTGCGACGATGCTCGCCCCTTCACGCGCCGTCACGCCGCGCCCGGGAAGCGCGGTGAAGTCCTCGACCGTGCGCGCCGCGATGCCCATCTCGTCCGCGCGCGCCATGATGGCCTCGGCGAGGGGGTGCTCACTTTTCTTCTCGAGTGCCGCGGCGAGCTTCATGAGGGCCTTCTCGCTCATGGCGGGGGTGCCGTCTGGGCGCTCGGCGGGCAGGATGTCGGTTACCGCGGGCGCGCCCTTGGTGATAGTGCCCGTCTTATCGAGGACCACGGTGTCGACCTTTTGCAGCGTCTCGAGCGCCTCCGCGCTCTTGAATAGCACGCCCATCTCGGCGCCCTTGCCCGTGCCCACCATGATGGCGAGCGGCGTGGCAAGTCCGAGCGCGCATGGGCAGCTGATGACCACCACGGCAACGGCCGAGGTAAGCGCTTCATTGGGATTGCCCGTGAGGGCGAGCCACGCGACGAAGGTAACCGCCGCGATGCCGAGGACCACGGGTACGAACACACCGGCGACTTTGTCGGCCAGGCGCGCGATGGGCGCTTTGGTGGCGTTGGCGTCCTCGACGAGCCGGATGATGCGGGCTAGAGCCGTGTCTGCGCCCACGCGGGTGGCTCGGAAGGTGAACGAGCCCGTGCGGTTGATGGTCGCTGCGTTCACCGTGTCGCCCGGCGCCTTTTCCACGGGTATCGATTCTCCCGTGAGCGCGCTCTCGTCTACCGCCGAGGACCCCTCGAGCACCACGCCGTCGACGGGCACCGCCTCGCCGGGACGCACGAGGATGGTCTGTCCGAGCTGGATCTCCTCAACGGCCACGGTGGCCTCGCCGCCCTCCTCGTCCACGATGGTGGCGGTCTTGGGTGCGAGGTCGATGAGCTTCTCGATCGCGCCGCCGGTCTTGGACTTGCTGCGCGTCTCCAGGTACTTGCCCACCGTGACGAGCGAGAGAATCGTGCCCGCACTCTCGAAGTAGAGGTTGTCCATCGCCGTCGCATGCGCTGCGTGGAGCCCCGCGGACGTGCCTGCGGCAAGCTGGTCGGCCATGAGGAACATTGCGTAGACCGACCAAGCGATGCTCGCCGCGGCGCCGATAGCGATGAGTGTGTCCATGGTGGGGCCGCCGTGTGCCAATGATCTAAAGCCGTTCTCGAAGTAGGAGCGGTTCATGAAGACGATGGGAATGGTGAGCACGAGCTCGGTGAGGGCGAGCGTCATGCCGTGTGCGGGGTCGGTGAAGACCGCGGGCACCGGCCAGCCGAGCATGTGCCCCATACCGATGTAGAAGAGCGGGATCCAGAATGCGAGCGAGACGATGAGCCGCGTCTTCATGGCGCGCGCGGTGGCCTCGAGCTTCTTGGTGGGGGATTCGAGGCGCGCCGCGCGGGCGGGGGAGGTGCCGGCGGCTGCGCTACCGGGGCCGGCTGCCTCCGCGACGGGCGCAGCGGAGTAGCCGGCGCGATCCACGGCGGTGCAGATGTCGTCGTCGGTGAGTGCGCTCTCGTCGAAATCTACGGTCATCGAGCCAGATAGCAGGTTGACGGCGACATTCGTCACGCCTGGTAGCTTTGAGACGGCTTTTTCCACATGGGCTTGGCATGCCGCGCAGGTCATGCCTCCCACGTCAAATGCTTCATGTGCCATGGGGCGTCCCTTCAATTGAGGCATGTTATCCATGTCATACTCTTTATACACCTATACCCCCTGGGGGTGTCAAGCACTAGGGGACAATAGCTTTCTCATTTGCCGGCACAACGCCCGCCCCGCCATGCTGCTATGGTCTTCACATGTGGCAATCTGGTTTTCGCGCCGCGCGGCCGTCTCGCCCCCTATACTTGCCTGCGGCGAACCTGCTCCATCGCAGATTACGGCGCGACCGCATCCACGCGCCCTGCGATTCGCCCGATTGATACAACATCTGCTACCGACGCGCCCATGCGCCGTTGCCCGTTCGGCGCTCTGCCCGCGTCGTCCATGCGGCGTCGCGCATGGCGCATAGAATGGACATACAACATGGATTCAAGTAACGCAGCCGAGCTCCTCGGCTTCGATGGCCTCGGCCTTTCGGACGAGGTGCTCGCCGCCGTGCACGACCTCGGCTACACCGAGCCCACCCCGGTGCAGGCAGCGGCAATTCCCGAGGTGCTCGCTGGCCGCGATCTCCTTGCCGCTGCGCAGACGGGCACGGGTAAAACTGCGGCGTTCCTGCTTCCGACCATGTGCCGCCTGGGCCATGTGGCTCCGCGCGGCGAGCGCCGTCGGCGTGCTCGCGGTCGCGGGCCGCTCATGCTCGTGGTGACGCCGACGCGCGAGCTTGCCCAGCAGATTGAAGATGTTTGCGCGCGCGTGGCCGAGCATACGGGGCATATCGCGGTAACCGTCGTGGGAGGCGTTGGCTACAACCCTCAGAGGAGCGCCCTCAAAAACGGTTGCGATATCCTCGTGGCCACGCCGGGGCGTCTCGTCGACCTTCTTGGCGAAGGGAGCTGCAGCCTGAGCGAGGTGCAGGTGCTCGTGCTTGACGAGGCCGATCGCATGCTCGACATGGGGTTCCTTCCCGATATGCGCAAGATCGTGGGGGCCACGCCGGACGATCGCCAAACCCTGCTCTTCTCTGCCACGTTGGACGAGAAGGCCGTGGGTGCGGTAACCGACCTCGTGCGCGACCCTGCGCGTGTGGAGATCGCACCGCCGCGCAGCACTGCCGACACGGTGGATCAGTACGTGCTGCCCGTATCCTCCGAAGCGAAAAACGCCCTGCTTGCGAACGTTCTCAAGCGCGAGGGGCCGGAGCGCGTGATCGTGTTCATGCGCACCAAGCATCGCGCGGACGGCTGCTGCCGGCGCCTCGCCCGTGCAAGCATCAAGGCGGCGCCCATCCATGGCAACCGTACCCAGGCGCAGCGCGAGCGCGCACTCAAGGCGTTCCGCGATGGCGAGGTCGACGTGCTCGTGGCGACCGACGTGCTCGCGCGCGGTATCGACATCACCGACGTTCGCTATGTGATGAATTTTGACGTGCCGAGCGAGCCGACCGACTACATCCACCGTATCGGCAGGACCGGTCGCGCCGGCGAGGTTGGTTGGGCGCTTACGTTCGTGACGGAGCTCGATGTAGAGGAGTTCTTCGACATCGAAGCGCTCATGGGAAAGACGGCAGACCTCTACGACGCCGATGGGCTCGAGCTGGGCGCTCATCCGCCCATCATCGATCCCGGTCGCGTGCCGGCTTCGCGCGCCAAGAAGAAGACGAAGCGCGGCAAGTCGACGTCCAAGAAGAAGCGCTCCAGCACGGGTTCGCACGGTTCCGCTCGGCGCGGCGCGCACGGCCGCACTGCCCCGGGCAGTTCGGATGCGAGCGGCGAGGGCGTGCAGCGGGATGGCTCTAGGTCAAAGGTTGCCGCCCCCGCCGCGGGTGCGGGCGAGAAGGCGCCGCGTCCAGCCCGTCCCAAACGCCCTGGTAGAGCGCGCGTTCGCTCGAACGATGCAGATTCCGAACGGCGCGGGCACGATGAAAAGCTCGTCCATGACGAGCCGCGCAGCGCCCGGGCGAATCGTTCGGGCCGGGGCGCTCGCACCAACCGACAAAGCGGCGCCGGGGCTGGCGAGGCGATGACCAAGAAGAGTCGCGGCGGCAGGGCCCGCGGCGCGCAGCGAGGCGCCTCGTCGCGCGATGCGCTCTCCCACGATTGGCGTAACAGCGATTTTCCCGATGAGCGTCGGGGTCGCGGCGGCAGGGGTGGCCATGCGGCGGGTACCGTCTCTCGTTCGGGCCGCATGGGTAAGCCCGCGGGCCATTCGCGCCGTCCCGGCGATTTTGGCGGCCGACGGAAGTAGGGACGGCCCGGAAGCAGCGACGGAGAACGGCTAGTCTATGATGCCGCGACAAAGTGCGGGCGGCCTGCATACCGTGACGATGTGCGAATACCTTGGTTGCGGCGATTGGATGGTCCGGAAGCAGCGACGGGGTGCAGGAAAGTTTGCACCCCGTGGACTCATGCCACGTGATTGCCCCGCGGACTGCGGGTCCTAGGGCCGGTTTCCGCTGCGAATCATCTTGCTTGGGCGCACGCTTCGACAAACCGGTTGAAGAGGCGCGCCATGGGCTCTTTGCTCGCATAGTATTCAGGGTGCCATTGCACGCCCAACATAAAGGGGGCATCGGGGCGCTCGATGGCCTCGATTACGCCGTCGGGCGCGATGGCGCTCGCGGTGTAGCCCGCGCCGAGGTCTCGAATCGCCTGATGGTGGAGAGAATTCACGGCGAGCTCGCTCTCGCCGAGGATACCTCCCAACACGCTTTCGCCTTTGATCCTCGACCATGTGCGAAATTCGCCCATCCATATATTCGTTATGGAC
>NZ_HE978574.1:747127-749192 GCF_000311845.1 Enorma massiliensis phI
CTTTCGCCTTTGATCTCGACCATGTGCGAAATTCGCCCATCCATATATTCGTTATGGACGATAGAGAGGGCGCCAGGGGCCGGTGCGTGCTGCGCATCGAGGTCATGGTAGAGCGTGCCCCCGTGAGCGATGTTCATAATCTGCGCGCCGCGACATATGCCGAGAATCGGCAGCCCTCGCTGCTCTGCGCCGAATAAGAGGTGGAGTTCCGCGGCGTCGCGTAGGGGAGTCGTTTCGCCTACCAGTCGTTCCCCTGATAACGCTTCGACCCCACATCGCTCGAGCGCGCTTCTATAGCGAGCGGGTTCTATATCTGCTCCGCCTGAGAGCATAAGGCCGTCGGCGCGGTCAAGATACTCATCGTATACATCGAAGCGCTCCGTTAGGGGAAGCACAACGGGCAAGCCGCCCGCTCGCACGATGGCGTCGGCATAGTTCTCGCACAGGCGAAAGGCAGTTTCGCCAAGATACGTGGTGAGCGATGCCGTTGCGAGAATAAGGGGGCGATGTGCCATGGGGCTCCTTCGAGAGCATGGCTCGAAGCGGTGCGGCGCATGCCGCGGCGAGCCATGGGGGTTAATCGACAAAACTTGGCTCAAAGGACTGCTTTTTTGAGTGTCTATGAAGTGTAGACGCTTCTCCGTATCTCAAAACCCCAGCTCAGAGATTCGCTGAAAAACGAGCTACTCGGGGTGTCTAGCAAAATTCGATCCTTTGAGACAAGTTTTGCATTGAGCAGTTCGCGTTGCCCTTGCGCGGGCGCTTCAGGTGCGTTAATCTATCAACGGGGTATAACTTAGTAATACTTAGTAATACCACGAAGCAATATCACACCAAGCCTGGGCGCGCGGCATGGGCCGAGTTAGGTCATTGGTAGTGCGACATCGGCACATGCCGCGCGCCCAGGTAAACGCACTCGTTCGTTCCACCGAGGTACGACCATGGCAGATCACATGACCCCGGTCGTCGCGAAGGTGCTGCCTGAAGAGAAGGCAGCCTTCGCGGCGGCAACGCAGCGCGTGGGCACCACGCCTTCAAATGCCATTCGCATGTTCATCGCGGCGTTCAACCGCTGCGGGACCTTTCCCTTCGACATCTCGCCCACGGGGGCCTTCGGCCCGGGGGACGGGTCTGCAAACGTTTCGACAACTGATTGATCCCCGGTGTCCATCCCCTTCGGATGCGCTACGATGGCATGCGTCATATGGGCGACGCGCGGAATCGCGCCGGAAGGGTGCCGGTACATGGAGCGAGCGAAGCAGACCTCCGAATCGATCGAACTCGGAATCGTGCTTGCCCTCGCGGGCGGGTTCATGGATGCGTATTCCTACGTTGCGCGCGACGGCGTGTTCGCCAACGCCCAGACGGGCAACATCCTGCTCACCGGCGTCCACATCTCAGAGGGCGACTACGCGCTGGCGCTCAGGTTCCTGGCCCCCGTGCTGTGCTTCTCGCTCGGCATCATGCTGAGCGACCTCGTGCACGAGCGCTTCTCGAGCCGGATCCACTGGCGCCAGGTGACGGTGCTCGTGGAAGCGCTCATCCTGCTCGGCGTGAGCTTCGTCCCCGGCGACCTCAACATCCTGGCGAACAGCCTGACGTCGCTCGCCTGCGGCATGCAGGTCGAGTCGTTCCGCAAGATCCACGGGCACGGCATCGCGACGACGATGTGCATCGGCAACCTGCGCTCGGCGCTGCAGAGCGTCGACGACTACATCGTCACGCACAAGCGGGGGTTCCTGGAGAACGGGGTGCTCTACTTCGGCGTGATCCTCTGCTTCGTGGTCGGCGCGATCTTGGGCAACTGGTTCATCGACCTGCTCTCGCTGCGCGCGATCGCGGTGTGCGCAGCGCTCCACTTCCTGGCGTTCCTCCTCATGTTCATAGACCGCGAGCGGCCCGGGGCCTAGGCGCCCGCCGCGCAGAGGATGCGCCCGCCGCCCAGCACGACGTCCCCGTCGTAGAGCACGACCGCCTGCCCGGGCGCGACGGCGCGCTGGGGCTCGTCGAAATCGATGCGGAGCGCCTCCCCGCGGACGGGCACGGGCCCCGCCGCGCATTCGGG
>NZ_HE978574.1:749532-753869 GCF_000311845.1 Enorma massiliensis phI
GCCTGGTCGGCCTGGTGGTAGCGGATGCGCGCGGCCGCGCGGAGCGGCGCCGCGTCGAGCCGGGCCTCCGTGTCGGGCGCGGGGGCCGACCAGGTCCAGCTGTCGGCGATGAGCGCGCCCGACATCAGGTCGGCCTCGTCGCCCAGGGTCACGGTGTTGGCGCGCGCGTCGATGCCTGTTACATAGAGCGGCCGCGCTGCCGCCACGCCAAGGCCCTTGCGCTGGCCCACGGTGTAGCGGATGGCGCCGTGGTGCCGGCCGAGCACCGTGCCGTCCGTGCCCACGATGTCCCCTTCGGGAAGCGCCCGCCCGCGCCTGCGCTCGATGAACGTGGCGAAGTCGTTGTCGGGAACGAAGCAGATGCCTTGGCTATCCCGCTTCGCCGCGTTCTCGAAGCCGTGCTCGCGCGCGATGCGGCGCACGTCGCCCTGTTTCGTGAGCCCGCCCAGGGGGAACAGCACATGGGCAAGCTCCTCCTGCGTGAGCCCATAGAGGAAGTAGCTCTGGTCTTTGGTTCGGTCGACGGCCTTCATAAGGGCGAAGGAGCCGCTTTCCAGCTGCGCAACGCGCGCATAATGCCCCGTTGCCAGATACTCGCACCCGAGTTCGCGGGCATGGGCGAGCAGGGCGCCGAACTTGATGCGCTGGTTGCAGATGGCGCAGGGGTTGGGCGTGGTGCCCAGCTCGTAGGCGCGGCAAAACGCCTCGATCACGTCGCGTTCGAAAGCGTCGCGGCAGTCGAGCACCGTGAACGGTATGCCGAGCCGATGCGCCACGGCACGCGCGTCCTCGATATCGGCGAGGTTGCCGCATGCGCGCGCGGGGTCGCGTCCCGAGGTCTCGGCGTCGTAGAGACGCATCGTGACGCCGATGCAGTCATAGCCGGCCGAAGACAGCAGGTAGGCGGTAACGCTTGAATCGACCCCGCCGCTCATGGCGATGAGAACCCGCGTGCCCACGGCGGCCTACGCAAACATAGGGGTCGAGAGGTAGCGCTCGCCCGTGTCTACAAGGAACGCCACGATGGTCTTGCCCTCGTTTTCCGGGCGGCGGGCAAGTTCGAGCGCGGCCCAGGTGGCGGCGCCAGACGAGATGCCCACGAGCAGCCCCTCCTCAGCGCCGAGGCGGCGGCCCACGGCGTAGGAATCCTCGGTGGTAACGGTCATCACCTTGTCATAGACGTGAGTGTCGAGCACCTCGGGTACAAACCCCGCGCCGATGCCCTGGATACCGTGGGGGCCGGGCTTGCCGCCCGAGAGCACGGGGGAGTCGGCGGGCTCCACGGCGATGAGCTCGATTGCGGGGTTCTGCTCCTTAAGGTAGCCGCCTGCGCCCGTGATGGCGCCTCCCGTGCCCACGCCGGCGACGAAGATGTCGACGTTGCCGTCGGTGTCGTTCCAGATCTCGGGGCCGGTGGTGGCGCGGTGGATGGCTGGATTTGCGGGGTTCACGAACTGGCCCGCGATGATGCTCTTCGGCGTGGCGCTCTGGAGCTCGTTTGCGCGCTCGATGGCTCCCGCCATGCCTTTGGCTCCCGGGGTGAGCACAAGCTCGGCGCCGTAGGCGCGCACAAGCTGGCGACGTTCGACGCTCATGGTCTCGGGCATGACGATGATGGCGCGGTAGCCGCGAGCGGCTGCCACGGCAGCGAGCCCGACACCGGTGTTGCCCGACGTGGGCTCGATGATGGTGTAGCCCTCATGCGGGCGGATGGCGCCTTCGCGCTCAGCTGCCTCGATCATCGAGAGCGCGACGCGGTCCTTGGCAGAGCCGGCCGGGTTCGAGCGCTCGAGCTTGACGAGCACGCGCGCCCTGAGACCGTCCGTGCGCTCGATGTTACTGAGCTCCAGTAGCGGGGTGTGGCCGATCAGCTGGTCGATGGAGGTGTAGATGTTTGCCATGATTGGTCTCCTTCTCGCGCGGCTTCGAATGCCGACGCGGTGTTGCTGGTCGAATATCGATATTGTAGACACGAGCTGCCACGATCGCGAGGCCGCGTCGCGTGTCTCTGGGAAGTTCGTTCCACTTTTGGGAACTTGTTTCTCGGCTTGGCCGTGTGTGGCAATGCTCCTTCAATGGGTACCTGCGGTTTTGTGAGTTGCGTATCCCGGTGTGGTGGCCGGGCGGCAAAAGATATTCCCAAAAGTGGAACGAATAAAGCGGTAGTCGCTTGGCGCGCGCTGGCAGGGTGAATGAGGCGGTAGCAAGGTAAGATGACGACAGCGCAGCCCGTGCCATCTGTGGTCGCGAAGCCCCCTCCGCCCGGCTCGTGCGACGGGTGGGCGTGGGCCCGACGGGGCGTGAGGCTAGTGCTTCTTCACGCCCAAGATAGTACACATGATGCTTACGATGATCGCGCCAACGAATGCCGAAACGAAGTTGGCGGCCACGATACCCGAGCCGAGCAGGTTGAGCGAAAGCGAGCTTGCAAGCTGGAGCATGAGGCCGTTCACCATAAGCTGGAAGAGCCCGAGCGTGATGATGGTGAGCGGGAGCGCGAGCACCGTGATGATGGGCTTCACGAGCGAATTGACGAGCGAGAGGAAAAGTCCGGTGAATATGTAGCACAGCCAGGGCTCGACGGTGCCCAGGACGAAGATGCCCGGGACGAACCAATCGGCGATCGCGATGGCGATCGAGGTGAAGAGCCAGTTGAGCAGGAAGGTCATGGGAGGCCTTTCGGGAGCGCGCTGTGTGGGCCGGTTCGTTGCGACATGCGGTTACGGCGCGGAGTCTTGTCTTGCGGTTCGCGAGTTCGCCGGGCGCGCGCTTGCGGTTCCGCCGGGTTCGCGAAGTTTCGACCGATTATGCCCCAACTGGGCTCACATATTTCCGATGGGCGGCGTATGTGAAGAGTTGAAGGATGGCGAGGTGCCCACACGGTTGATGGAGGCTGGTGCGACGCAGCCGGCGGTGTATCCGTATGATGCCTCTGAAGTGCGGCGCTTTAGCGAAGTGGTGTGGTACACTGCGACGTGCGCCAGCGTGCGACCATTATCGCCAGGGCGCGTTGCAGAGCGCATACACAAACGGGGCGAACGGGGGCGGTGCCGCATGGATATCGAGAAGATGTATGAACGTGAAGATGTCGAGCAGCTGGTGCGCGCATTTTCTATGTTGCACGGCGAGGCGGACATCAAGGCGTTCCTAGCCGATCTGCTCACCCCGCGCGAGGTCTGCGATTTGGCCCAGCGCCTGCAGGTGGCGCGCTGCCTCGACGAAGGGGAGCCGTACGTGCAGGTGCAGGCGCGCACCGGCGCGTCATCGACCACGGTGAGCCGCGTGTCGAAGGCGCTCAATGGCGAGTACGGCGGCTATCGCAGGCTCCTGATTCGTTTGGAGGACGAGAGGTAGGCAAGGGATGGAGACCGTTGTTCTTGAGGCTGTTACGTCTGAAACCGTGAGCGCGCTCGCTGAGCTCGCCCACGAGATCTGGTTCGAGTACTGGCCGTCGCTCATCGGAGCGGACCAGACGTCATATATGGTCGATCGGTTCCAGTCGCTGCCGGCGATCGAGCGCGACATGCGCGATCATGCCTACGAGTATTGGTTCGTGCGCGCCGTGGACGACGGGCGCATCGTGGGATATACGGGAGGTCATGTCGAGCCCGAGACCAACCGATTCTTTATCTCCAAGATCTATCTTCTGGCATCGGAGCGCGGAAAGCATTTTGCGAGCGCCGTGGTCTCCTTCTATGAGCGACTTTGCCGCGAGCGCGGCCTCTCTGCCATGTATCTCACCGTCAACAAGGGTAACGACCTGGGCGTTCGCGCATATCGTGGCAACGGCTTCTCTGTTATCGATGCCGTCGAGACCGATATCGGTCAAGGGTTCATCATGGACGATTACATCATGGAGAAGCGCGTGAAATAAGGGCTTGCCCTGCGACCTCAGTGCATCAGCACCATGAAGAGTGGAATCGCTTTGTTTTGTTAGCTAAACGGCGTTCGGCCACCGCGCATCGGGGCGAAGGCGGCAGAGCGGGGGCTTCTGATATCTTCCATAGGTCAAGATATACAAACATATGTTCGATATTCATGCTATAATCGCCTTAACGAGCGGGCGGTGCCCTCCGAGTCCAACGGGGTAGATGGAGGGATCCCTTGAGCAAGCTCACCCAGCTGCTGCTCGCGGCGGCTGTTCTGGTAGCGCTGATTCTGTTGGCCTACGAGATGCTGCTCGGCTAGGCCGGGCACGGGGTGATGCTTGACGCAAAAGGGAACAGCCGCCTTGGTGGAGACGGCTGTTCAGCGTGGGCATTACCCCATCACAACGTTTTCACAGGAGGGCTTAAAACCTTCTGCTCGCTACGAGTATACCCCAACGCGGCGTCCCC
>NZ_HE978574.1:755224-768028 GCF_000311845.1 Enorma massiliensis phI
CCCCGTTCGCCGCAGGGGCATACTCGGCCAAAAGCCATGCTCCTGGCATTGCTTCGCCACGCTTCTGAAGGAGAGGTTGCTTGCAGGGAATGCCGGGACCGCCGCTTTTTGTCCGCATGGGCGTGTAGGATATGATGCGAAGACGTTGAACGGAGGGCCATGTCCATCCAAATCGATCGCATTCCCTTGTCGGTACAGCTCGGCGCGGAAGAGCTGAGGGCGCTTGAGGGGTTATTGGAGAGCTCTGGCCGCGTGACGCTTATCGTGCCCGATTTCAGCGTGCGCGACGCGTGTCGCCGCGCGCTTGCCGATGCCGGTTGCGGCGTTGGCATCGATGTTACGACTCCCGACGGATGGATTCAGTCGCTGTGGGAGCTTATGGGCGACGGCGGGCGCATCGTATCGGGCGCGCAGCGCCGTTTGCTCGCGACCCGTTCCCTTCTATGCGACCGCGAAGAAGGGAGCATGCGGGGCGAGGGGGCCGCTTCCGTGGGGAGCGCGTGTGGCGAGGGGACGGCCTTCGCGGGGGGTGCGCAGGGCGAGGTTTCAGCTCCTGCGGAGTATGCGGCGGAGGACTTCTGCACCCCCGGCATGATCAAGATGATCGCCCGCGCGGCGCGCCTCTATCTTCCTTACATCGAACGTCGCGCCGATCGTGCGACCTGCTCGGCTTCTGAGCGGCGTATCGTTCGCGCCCTCGAGCGCTACGCTCGCTCTCTGCAAGATTTGGGGCTTATCGAAGGGTCTTCGGCTGCGGCCGTGCTTTCCGAGGGGCTTGCGGAGCGCCTGCCGGCCTGCGCGGGCGCCGTTGTGCTGCGCGGCGTCCACGAACTCCCGGAATATCTGCTTGAGCTCATCGGTGCCGTTGCTTCGGGCGGAACGGTGCGCATAGTGCTCGAGCTCGAGGCGGCAGCCGAGGCCGAGGCGCTCGCCCAGAGGTTCGGCGTTGCCGCCCACGGCGTGGCAGCTCTAGCCCAGCTGAGTGCGGGGGACGCCTCGCGCCCCGGTATCCCCTTGCGATTCGCTGAGGTCTGCGGGCCCTCGGCGCGCGAGGCGGCGTACGGCCTGATCGTCTCTGCAGCGGCACGCGAGGCAAGAGGCGCCGAGAGCGCCTGTCCTGCGCCCGCCGTGGCGGTTGCCGCTCCCGATCCCGCCGGCATGTTCCGTGACCTTGCTCCGCGTCTTGCTGCTCAGGGGATTGCGTCCTCGCTCGAGGTCCGGCTGGCGTTTCGCGATACGCGCGCCGGCCAGGCCGTCGCGGCGCTCTCCGATTTTCTCGAGCGCGTGAACGGCGAGGAGGCGAGTGCGTGGTGGCCTGCTCCCGAGATTCCCGACTGGATTCGCTCTCCGTTTTCGGGCCTTGCCTCGGGTGCGCCCCGTATCGCCCGCATGCTCGATACGCGCCTGCGCAAGACGCGCAGCCTCACCAAGAAAACGCTCATGCGCGAACTCGATAGCCTCCAGAGCCGTGAGCTCAATCGCGAGCGCGAGCTTGCGGAGCGCAGCGGGCGCGAGCGGCGGCCCATCGCGGTCAAAGCCGTTGTCGATGCGCTCGACGACGGCGCATACTCTCGCGCGTTCCAGCTCATGGCGGCATGCGCTTCGTCGGCGCCTCTTGCCGCCTTTGGGACGGAGGGGCTCGCCGCCAAGCAGATGGAGCTCGCGGCGCTCGAGGCTGCCCAGGCTTTCATGGACGAGGCGCGCGAGCTCGGCGTCGCTGAGTCTCAGGCGTACCTTGCCTTGCCCGAGCTTACCGTCCGCTATGCGCAGCAGTTGGCTCCGCGGAGCTCCGAGGGCGAATGCCCGGACGGTTCATGTGCTTCACAGACGCAGCCGACCGTGGCTTTTCGGTCGCTGGATGCGCTGGCGTCCTCTACCCCCGCATCGAGTGCGGTCGCATTCCTGCTCGATGCGGATGCTTCGTCCTATCCTTTGGCGGAGCGCGATACGCCCTTGACGCTGCTTGCCGAGAAATTGGGGTGCGCTGGCATCTCCGCGCAGCCCGCTGAGCGCCAACGCGTGCGGTTCCGTCATGCCGCGGAATCCGCTCAGGTTGCCGTATTCGGCTATGTTGCGAACGACCGGCAAGCGGAGGAGCGCTACCCGGCGCTCGTCTATGCCGAGGCCAAGGCTGCGGCGGGCGAGAGGGGGCAAGGTGCCTGCGTGCTCGGCCTTCCCCTTGCCATCGAGGGCGCTGCGGCCGCGCTTGACGGGTCGCCTGCTCCGTGCGCCGCTGCCATACGCGCGCTCGACGCGCTTGATTGCACGCTGGGCAAGCTGCCCAACGAGGGGGCTTTGTTTGCCAATCTCGACCTCGCCGGGGGCGTGGGCGCCCGCCGCGATGCAGTTGGCGCAGCGGGCGAGCATTCCTTAGCTCCAGAGCTCAACCGCTTCCTGCTTTTGCCCGAGCGGAGCCTCGGCTCGCGCACGGTGCCGCGCACGCTTTCCGCCTCTCAGATCGAGAACTACCTGGCGTGCCCCTACCGCTGGCTCGTGAGCAACCGCGCCGCCACCCGGCGCCTCGATGTGGGCTTCGGCCCCATCGAGATGGGTAACTTCGTGCACGATGTCATGCAGCGCTTCCACGAGCGGCTCATCGACGAGGGCCTCATGCGCGTGCGGCCTGAGACCGTGGACGCCTGCCTCATCCAGATGGACCAGGCGTTCATCGAGATACGTGCGGACCACCTGCGCGGCAAGTACACGCATGGGAAATATGCGCGCGAAGAGCGGCCCCGCGCCATTCGCGGGCCGCTTGTCCCGCTCGACCAACTCGAGCGCAACCGGCTGGACGCAATGCTTTCCAAGCTGCATGAAGTCGTGCGCTACGAGGCGGACATGCTCTCCATCTTCACTCCCTCGCAGTTTGAGTATTCCTTCGACAAAGAGGGCGTGACCTATGCGGGCCGTGCGCTCGGCGGTCGCATCGACCGAATCGACACGGCAGAGGATGCCGGGTTCGGGGAGCGCTTCGTGGTGATCGATTACAAGAACCGAGCCTCCGTGCGCGAGCTTGGATGCCCCGATCCCACCATGATGCTCGACGAAGGGGAAGAGCTGCCGCAGGGATGGCTGCCGGGCCGCGACGCGGATCGCGCCCCCAAGGTCCAGACCCTTATCTATGCCCAAGCCCTGGAACACCTGGGGGCGGGTTCGGCGCAGGGTGCCGTCTACTTCGCAACGCGCGGTCCCGAGGTCGCCGGCGCGGTGGCAGATTCCCTTACCGCCTCTGAGCCCCCGGCCTTCCCGCACGATGCCGTCTCGGGCTATCCCGGCGTCAAGCCCCCGCGTTCGCGTACCGCGAAGCACGATGGCTTCCTCAAGTTCAAGACGCTGCTCGATACGGTGGAGGAAGGGGTTGCCCGTGAGCTCGATGCGCTCGAGGCGGGCGCCATCGCCCCGCGCCCCGCAGCCGACTCCTGTTCGTTCTGTCCGCTCACGATGTGCGAAAAGAGGCGCTGATGGCACGGGTAACCCTTGAGGCAAAGCAGGAGCGCATCGTGCGCACGCTCGAAGGGCCGCTCTTCGTTTCGGCGGGCGCCGGTTCCGGCAAGACCTTCACGCTCACCCAGCGCGTGCTCTATGCGCTCAAGCCGGGCTCCAAGCCGCGCGACCAATGGGCAGATCCCGATCGGCCCGAAGCCTTTCTCGATAGCATCGACCAGGTGCTTGCCATCACGTTCACGGACAAGGCGGCGACCGAGCTCAAGGAGCGCATCCGTTCAGCGCTTCGCGAGGAGGGCCTCGATGCCGAGGCCGAGAAGGTCGATAATGCGTGGATTTCAACCATCCATGGCATGTGCTCGCGCATCATCCGGGCCCATGCGCTCGATCTTGGCGTCGACCCCGCTTTCACGGTCGCGGGCTATGCAGACGATCTCAAGCGCCTCGCCGTCGAGCACGTGCTGAGGCGCGTGACGGCGGAAGATGTCGGCGGCACAGGGCCCTTCGACGAGCTGCTCGAGGCATTTGAACTTGAGTCGCAAGATGGGTCGATGAGCCTTTCGAGCTTGCTCTCCATCCTCGTTGCCACCCTCTCGAAGGTGTCGACGCTCATCGGTGGGCTTGAGGCGTTCGAGCAGGTGAAGGCGCATCCGTCGCATATCGATCTGTATGAAGCCTATCGAGATATTGCCGACACCCCGTCCTATGCGAATTGCGCCGCAGCGCGCTCTGCCGTCGAGGCGCTCGACGCCTATCTCGCATCCCCGCGCGATCTGTCGGCGCTCCGTGCTTGCTACGCCGCATGCGGCGAGCTCTCCAAGCAGGTGCGCGGCATGGGCAAAGACGAGAAGAGCTTCGTCGATGCGGTCCGTTCGGCGCGTCCGGCATTTTTCGCCGAATCCTACCTCGCCCTGCGTGCGGGCGCACTCGATGAGCTCATGCCGCTCGCGGCAGAGGTCGATGCCGAATATCGCGCGCTCAAACATGATCGGTCGGTGCTCGATAACGACGACCTGCTCACGCTCGCCTACGAGGCGCTCAAGAACGACCCGCGCGTGCAGGCTGAGTTTTCCGGCAAGTTCAAGATGGTGATGGTCGACGAGTTCCAAGATACCGCCCAGCAGCAGGTGGAGCTCGTGAGCCTGCTCTGCAGCCCCGATGCGCGCGAGCTCTGCACGGTGGGCGATGCCCAGCAGTCCATCTACCGGTTCCGCGGCGCAGATGTCTCGGTGTTCCGAAATAAGAAGGGCGATATCGAGGCCTCGGGCAACGGCACCGTGTGCAGTCTCGATGTCAATTACCGCAGCCATGCGGACATCCTCTCCTATGCCGACCGCATCTTCGGGGGCGAGGGCGCAAACCCGCTTGGCAGGGACTTCCTGCACCTCGACTCCTGCGGTGAGGAAACGCGCCGCGGCGCGCGCACGGTGGGCCCGGGCACCTCTCGTCGGCAGGCGGTCCTCGTGTGCGGCGGCACCGCCGACACGCGCGCCGAGGCGAAAGCGGCGGCGGTGGCAGCGCGTCTTAAGCGGTTGCACGACGAAGAGGGTTTCGCCCCGAGCGACATGGTCATTCTCATGGCTCGCCTCACCAAGGCGAGCACGTACGCCCAGGCGGTGCGCGCCGCGGGCATGCCCTGCGTGGTCTCGGGCGGCACCTCGGTGTTCCGCAGGGCGCCCGAGGTGGGGGTCATCGGTGCGTTCCTCGCGTTTCTCGCCAATCCCGACGATGGTGAAAACGGCATCACGCCGCTTGTCACCTCGCCGATGTTCAACCTGGGCGCGACTGAGCTTTTGGCGCTGTCCACCTGTGTTAATGCCGAGACGGGCATAACCGACACGCGCTCCATTACCGGCGAGGTGCTCTTGCTCGCTCCCATCATGGAGGAATTCGGGCAGCTGCCCGTGCTCGACCGCATGCGCGAGGTGCTGCTGCGCGCCGCCTCGCGAGCCGGCCGCGACCGCACGTCCGAGATCGTGCGCGATGCGGTGGCGGATTCGGGCTGGCTCGACCGCCTGGAGAAGGGCGGCGCCCAGGAGCATGCCGTGGCGGCGAACGTGCTCAAGGCGCTCGCGATCGTGGCGGAAGAGGAGGAGGGCCGCGCCTTCGCCCCGCGCCTCGTCGCACGGGCCTTCGCGGACCACATCGCCCACGTCAAAGAATCTCCCGCAGCGCTTTCCGGAGCGGGTGAGGACGCGGTGCGCATCATGACGGTACATGCTTCGAAGGGGCTCGAGTTCCCGGTGGTCGCGGTGGCTGAGTGCGACGGCATCCGATCGAACGGCGATCGCATCCAGTTCTGCGACCGCGCCGGCACGACGCTTTGGTCGGCGCTGCCCAACCGCTTCGAACCTGCCTCGGACAAAGACTTGCTCAAGTTGCCCGCGCTCGATTCTGGTGAAGACGCCGCGCCGGCGGGGGAGGGCGCTGTGCCTTCCCGTGCCTCGGAGGCATTCGTCTTCATGCGGGATGAGCGTAACGCCCTGGACTACGAGGAGGCGGCGCGCCTCCTGTACGTCGCCATCACGCGAGCTCGCGAGGTCGCCATCCTCGCGATGGGCGCCGGCGCCGCTACAGAGCTCGAGCCGGGGCATGGCACGTCGCTCGTGGGCGAGGTGCTCGCGCGCATTCTTCCGAGCGACGCCGAGAACGGCGGCCTGCCCGACCTCGGTGCCGACCGGCTCGATTTCGACGACGCCCATGCCGGTGATTTCCAGATGGTGCTACTCGACGATCTCAAGTATCCCTCGAAGAGCGGCGGTGCCAAGCGTCCGCAGCTTGTGTTCCATGCTGAGGATTACCCGCTGGGAACGGCCGGCGTCGAGCCTGTTGGCATGGACACCGGTGGCGGTACCGGCGGTAGCGCGGCGCTCGATGAGGGCTCTTGCCCCATGAGCGCCCCCGAACCCGCAACGCGCGAGGTGCTGCTGGTGCGGCCGGCAACGGTCGATGCCGCGACGCTCCCGCTTCAGCCGGTCGCTCGAGATTCCTACAGCTATACCTCGATGGCTGCCGAGCTTCATGAGGAGGGGGAGGACCGCTTCTCGGCAGCGCCGGTAGAGGCGGCGGGCGAAGATGAGTTCTCGCTTGGCGAGCCGGGCGCGCAGTTCCCTGATGGCGAGCAGGACGATGCGGCCGGTGAGGCGACCTCGCGCCGTCCCCATGGTTCTGAGCCCGCTTCTTCGGACGACCCCACCGCCCTGGGTTCTGCGTTTCACGCGGCAGCTCAATGGCTTATCGAGACGGGTGCAGATAGCGTGCCGGTCGAGCGCATCGAAGCTCTTGTGCGCTATTGGGGCGTGAGCCCGGCCCAACGTGAACGCCTCGCGACGGCACTTGCTCGCTGGGAGGGCTCGCGGGTCCGTGCCGAGTTGCTCTCCTGGCCGCAGGTTCGCGCCGAGGTGCCGTTCTTCAGCCTTGGCATGGATGAGGCGCGCGAGCGCTTCGGCGCGTACGCCGAGGGCGCCATCGACGCTCTCGCTACCGATCCGGCGCGCCCCGGCGAGGCGCTCGTCATCGACTACAAGACGGGTGGCAGAGCGAACGAGACAGCCGAGCAGCTCCAGAGGAAGCACGAGCTTCAGGCGCGTGTGTATGCCGACGTGCTGCACCGCGCCGGCTTCTCGCGCGTTGCCCTCGCTTTCGTCCGCGTCGAGATTGAAGATCCCGCCCACGCCGGAGAGCCTCAGGTGGTAAGGTACGAGCAATAGGGAATGCGCGCCGTGCCTGGGGCTTCCGGCGCGCGGCCGAGACAGCTGAAAGGTTGCCATGCAGATCACACGCACACTCTCGATCACGGCCGAGGAATTCTTCGATCAGATCGAGCAATCGATTCTCGCAGACATCAAGGAGGCCACGGGGAAAGACATCTCGCGCGCCAAGCTCAACGGCTTCAAGTACAAGAAGCGTGCGCGTGGCGGCGGCAAGGGCGGCACGCCCATGGACGTGAAGGTCAAGCACTACCGCTACCCTGAGCTCTATGAGGTTCGGTTCACCTATGCCACCGGTGTGAACACCCTGCGCTACCAGGTTATCGAGGTGGGCGACGGCTCGCTCACCATCGAATACGCGGAGGAGCTCGAGGCCCGCGGCGGGTCCGACAAGGGCATCAGGGGCACCATCAACCGCAAGCTCTACGATGCCCGCATTCGCCGTCGGGCCGTGAAGACGCTCAAGGCTATCGAAGAGATGGCGGTGCGCGACCGCAAGGCGCGTGAGAACAACCCCAAGCTCGTTGAGCTCGAAGATGGCCCCGAGGCGGATACCGAGGGTGAGGAGCAAGCGGAATAGGCATCGTGCGTTCCCCTGCCACCCCCCCTGCTCAGCTAACGGGCGCAAAATCGCAGAAAAGCGGGGGTATAAAAAGCGATTTCTCGCGAAAAGCTGCCCGCAAGTGCAAGGAGTGCGTTATGAGGGCGAGCGCCGCACAGGGAGCCGTCCCTACGCACCATCTATCGAACACGCTGTGGTGCTTCCGAGCATCGCACAATTGTTCGAAATCGTGTCCGCCCCGTGCGGTAGAATCGGGTTCCGGAATCGGATGGCCAATATCGCACCGCACCCGTACCACGCCTGCGCCTGTGCCGCTTCCGCATCAAGCATGTTCGTCGTACCAGCACATACCTAAGGAGATGCACCGTGGCCTTCGTTCACCTTCACAACCATTCTGAATATTCCATGCTCGACGGCGCAACCCGCGTGAGCGACATGGTCAACCGCGCGGTCGAGCTCGGTATGCCCGCCGTGGCGCTCACCGACCATGGGTACATGTACGGTATCCCGGAGCTCGGTCTCGCATGCGACGCGGTGAACAACGCCGCGCTCGATTTCAAGCAGTGGAAGCACGACAAGACCGCCTTCGCCGAGGGGGATTTCGGCGAGGCGCCCGAGGACGACAAGGCACGCGCCCAATGGGAGCGCGACCGCGCCGCATGGGAGGCCGAGGGTTCGCTCGAGGGCACCAAGCCCGATCCGGTCATCAAGCCCATCTTCGGCTGTGAGGTCTATTTCACCCCAGACGAGACGCTTTCGCGCGACCGCAAGCCCGAGCTCTACCATATGATCCTCATTGCCCGGAACGAGACTGGCTACGTGAACCTCATGCAGACGGTCTCCGAGGCCGCAACGCAGGGATTCTATTACAAGCCCCGTGTGACCCTCGACAATCTGCGCCGCCATCGCGAGGGGCTCATCGCCACCTCGGCATGCATCGCGGGCATCATCCCCACGTGCATCGATCGCAACCAGCTCGACGAGGCCATCCGGTGGGCGGAAACCTTCCGTGATACCTTTGAGCCGGGGAACTTCTACATCGAGATCCAAGACCACGGCATCACCACCGACCGAGGCCTTACCGACGAGCAGCTTTCCCGGCAGCTCATCGACATCGCCAAGCAGGTGGGCGTCAAGGTCATAGCTACCAACGACTTCCATTACCTCACGCGCGAGGACGCTCCGGTGCAGGACATCATGATGTGCATCGGCATGAACTCCAAGGTAGACGACCCCAACCGCATGCGCATGCATGGCAGTGAGTTCTACATGAAGACCGAAGAGGAGATGCGCGCGCTCTTCCCGTACTGCCCGGAGGCATGTGACAACACGATTGAAATTGCCGAGAAATGCGACGTCCAGCTTGAGTGGGGAAAGATCATCCTCCCGCGCTACCCGTTGCTAGACCCCGGTGAGACGCACGAGAGCCAGTTCCGTCGCGAGTGCGAGGAAGGCCTCGCCAAGCGCTATGGAGAGGACTGGGAGACCAGGGTCATAAACGGCATCTCCGTGAAAGAGCGCTTCGAATTCGAATACAAGGTCATCTGCGACAAGGGCTTCGCCGCGTACTTCCTCATCGTGGCCGAATACGTACGCTGGGCCAAGCAGAACGGCATCGGCGTGGGCCCGGGCCGTGGCAGCGCCGCCGGCGCTATCGTGGCCTATGCCATGGACATCACCACCTTCGATCCCCTCGAGAACGGCCTCATGTTCGAGCGATTCCTCTCGCCCGAGCGTACCGAGATGCCCGATATCGATATGGACTTCGACGATGAGCGGCGGCTCGAGGTAATCGAGCACGTCCGCCAGCTGTACGGCCCCGAGAAGGTCACGCACGTCATCACCTACTCGACCATCAAGGCGAAGCAGGCGATCAACGACGCTGCCCGCGTGCTCGACTATCCGGTGTATGTGGGCCAGCGGCTCTCCAAGATGATTTCGAGCGACCCCAAGGTCAAGCTCAAGCAGGTGCTCAACAAGGTCGAGGGGCATGAGGAGAACTTCAACCCCGATTTTGCCGAGGCGTATGCCAAAGATCCGGATGCGCACCGCATCATCGATTCGGCGCTCTCCATCGAGGGCCTCACGCGTGGCGAGGGCGTGCATGCGTGCGCCGTGCTCATCTGCCGCGACCCGGTGAACGAGCACGTGCCCACCAAGCTCGACACCAAGGGCGGCGTGGAGATTACCCAGTACGAAGGCCATACGGTCGCCGACATGGGCCTCCTCAAGATGGACTTCCTGGGACTGCGCACGCTCACGGTCATCTCTAAGGCGAAGGCCAACATAAAGGCCAACCATGGCATCGATATCGATGTGGACAAGATCCCCTTCGACGACCCGGAGATCTTCAAGCTCATGCAGGGCGGCCATACCGCCGGCGTTTTCCAGGTCGAATCTGCCGGCATGACGGCTACCATCAAGAACATGAAGCCCACGGAATACAAGCACGTGGTCGCATTGATCGCCCTGTACCGCCCGGGCCCCCTGGGTGCTGGCATGGTAGCCAGCTACATCAACCGCATGAACGGCAAAGAGCCTGCCGTCTCGTACGATCCGCGCCTTGACGATATCCTGGGCGAGACCTATGGCACCATGGTCTACCAGGAGCAGGTCATGAACATCTCGGTCGAGATGTGCGGCTTCTCCAAAGGCGAATCGGACTCCCGTATCCGCAAGCCCGTGGCCAAGAAGAAGATCAAGATGCTCACCGAGCAGGTCTTCAGCTGGGAAGACGGGCACGAGGAGACCATCTACGACCACTGGATGAACGGCGCCGAGCGGAACGGCTACAAGCGTCAGACGGCCCAGCGCATCTGGGACGACGTGCTCGAGTTCGCATCCTACGCGTTCAATAAGTCGCATTCCGCCGGCTATGCCATTCTCGTCATGCAGACGGCCTGGTTGAAGGCACATTATCCGCATGAATACATGGCGGCCGTGCTCACCTCGTATACCGGCAAGACCGAGAAGATCACGCATTACGTGAGCGCCTGCCGCCACGACGGCATCCCGGTGCTGCCGCCAGACGTGAACGAATCGGGTAAGGAATTCACGGCAACGGCGGAGGGCGTTCGCTTCGGCCTCGCGGGCATCCGCGGCGTGGGCGAGGGCGTGGCCCAGGCAATCATCGACGAGCGCACGCGCGGCGGCGCGTTCAAGAACCTGCACGATTTCGTCGACCGCGTCGACTCGAGCCAGGCGAACCGCCGCGTAATCGAGGCGCTTATCAAGTCCGGCGCCTTCGACTCCACGGGCTACACGCGTCGCCAGCTCATGAGTTTCGTTGATAAGGGCAACCCGGAGAACATCATCGATGCAGCCGCCAAGCGCCAGAAGGACCGCGCGAAGGGGCAGATGTCGTTCTTCGACATGTTCGGCGATGTTGACGGTTCCGGCTTCGAGGTCGCGGTACCCGAGCCCGACGGCCAGGAATGGGACCGCCACATGAAGCTCTCGGCTGAGCGCGACGTGCTCGGCATCTATGTCTCGGACCATCCGTTGCGCCCGTATGAATACGCGCTCTCCAAGGCGCGCGAGTTCACGCTCACGCAGATCGACACCGGCGTCGACCGGCGTGTGCCCGGCAGCGATACGACGGTGCACCAAGAGATCCCCGAGGGCAAGCCCTATTGGTTTGCGGGCATGGTCGCCGAGGTTTCTAAGCGCGTGACCAAGAATGGCGACCCTATGGCCATCGTGCGCCTGGAGGACATGGAAGGCGAGGCGACCATCGTCATCTTCCCCAAGACGTATAAGGAGTGCGAGGGCTTCCTGTATGGCGAGACGGATCCCGAAACGGGTGCGGTGCTCTCGGATGCCTTCATTCGCGTGCGGGGAAAAATCGAGCGGAGCGACCGCAGCGACCAGATTATCGCGCAGGAAGTGCTGCCGCTCGAGCTGAACGACGAGGTCAACCGGCCCAAGGTGCTGGAGATCATGATTCCAAGCGCCCGCTTTAGCCAGGGGAGCATGGCGCGCCTCGCTGCGGTGCTCACCACCAACCCGGGTGGCGACCGCGTCGAGATCTTCGTGGAGCAAAGCGACGGCCAAACGATGCGCGCCGAGATTCCCACGCGCGTGAATGCAAAGTCCATCCCGCTCATCGCCGAGACGAAGGCCATCGTGGGCGAGCGCGGCCGCGTGACGGTCATCTAGGTACCCCGGCCCCGAGCTGCTATGCGGTTCGGGGCCGTTCGCATAGCGAGGTGGATGGACGGCGCGCTATCTCAGGGAGGATAGTGAGCGAGACGAAGTGTTCGACCGTTGCTTCGGGGCCGCTCGCCTTGGGATTTTGAGCGTTCGCCGGATTGATGCCGCTGCAAGTGGCGATGTGCCTGCGAAAGGCGTGCGCAGCTGGGTACAACAGTCCTAATCGCAGCGCTTGAGGCGTTGCTGCGGCGTAAACAACACAGACGAATACGCAGGAGGCTGGCCATGGCTGACGCTCGCTACGACGATTTTGATGCGATTGAAGTGCTCGATGAGGTCGACTCCACAAACGAGGAGCTCATGAAGCGCGCCCGCGCCGGCGCTCCCGAGGGGACGGCTCTTCGCGCGCGCGTGCAGCAATCGGGCAGAGGGCGCAGATCGCATGGGTGGACATCGCCCGAAGGCGGGTTGTACCTCTCGGTGCTCATCAAACCCAAGGTGCCGGACCGGGTGTTATCGGGCCTTCCCGTGGCATGCGGCATTGGCGTGGCAAACGCCCTAGAGCAGATTGGGTGCGAGGGCGTGCAGCTCAAGTGGCCAAACGACGTCGTGACGCCCAAGGGTAAGCTCGGAGGCATCCTTGTGGAGCTCGGTCGGTCGTCCGGTGAGAAGCTCGCGGTATGCGGTCTTGGCATCAACTATGAGTCCATCAAGATGGAATGGCGCGACCCGAATGCGTTGCCCATCGCGGGCCTTGTCGACTGCATGCCCGAAGGATCAGAGGCGCCGTCGCTCGATGAGCTTGCCGAGGTGATACGTGCCTCGATACTCGAGGCGGTGGCGATGTGGACCGAGGGTGTTGGCAAAGCGGGGAGCGCCGCTGCGCCCCTTACCGGCATCAAGGACGTCTACAACGAGCTCCTTGCCTATGCTGGC
>NZ_HE978574.1:768484-771855 GCF_000311845.1 Enorma massiliensis phI
AACCAAAAGGGCTCCAGCAACGGAGCCCTTCCTTTTCATTCCAGTAACCTTCCCTGGGGGCGATGCGAAGCGAGCCCCCCTCGTGACCGCGTGGGAGCCACAGCCGCTCGCGCAGCGGCCGGCCGACGGCCGACGTCGACCGGGTAAACGCAGAGAGCCCCTCGACGTTTACTTCTGAGCGATTCCGCAGCAACTCAGCTCTGCTGAGTTGCGAGGACCAGCGAAGAAGCAAACGTCGAGGGGCTCCCGGTGGGACAGATAGCGAGACCGATTCCCTCGACCAGCGACACCCTACGCCACGTCGATCGTGACCTCAACCTCCTGCACGGGCACATCGTAGAACGGGTCTTCGCGCCGTCCCAGGAAGTCTCGCGCCTGTTCCGGGAAGAGCGCATAGGAGAGCACGTCTTCCTCGCTCTTGGCGTACATCCCGATCTCTTCGCGCGCCTTGGGGAGTTCGGGCTCGAGCAGGTCGGCGGGGCGGCTCGTGATGACCTCATCGTCACCGATGATGAGCTTGCGAACCTCTTTCGAGATGGTCACGGGTGGCCGTCCGTACATGCCGTGCACGTAGTCCTTGATCTCCTTCGGGACCACTTTGTAGCGCTCGCCGGAGAGTACGTTCATGAGCGCCTGCGAGCCCACCATCTGCGAGAGCGGCGTTACAAGCGGCGGATATCCCAGCTCGGCGCGCACGCGCGGTACCTCGGCGAGCACCTCGTTGTAGCGGTCGAGCGCGCCGAGGTCGGTAAGGTTGCTGATCATGTTCGAGAGCATGCCGCCCGGCACCTTATAGAGGAGCGCCTTCGGCTCCACCTCGAGCACCTTGGGGTTAAGCCCGCCGTCGGCGAGGAAGCGATCGCGCACGCCGGCGAAGTGCTTGGCGATGACGTCGAGCTTGTCTACGTCGAGCCCCGTCTCGTAGCCCAGACCATCGAGTACGATGGCCATGGACTCCGTGCAGGGTTGGCTCGTTCCCTCCGCGAGCGGGGAGAGGCAGGTGTCGATGATGTCGGCCCCGGCCTCGACGGCCTTAAGGTAGGTCATCTGGCCGATGCCCGCAGTGCCGTGCGTGTGCACCTGTACGGGCAGGTCGGTTGCAGCCTTGATCTCGCCCACGAGCTCGTAGGCTACCTCGGGCGTGAGCACGCCCGCCATGTCCTTGATGCAGATGCTGTCGGCTCCGGCGCGTTCCATCTCGGTCGCGAGCGAGGTGAAGTAACGGATCGTGTGAACGTCGCTCGTGGTGTAGCAGATGGCCGCCTGCACCTCGCCGCCCGCCTCCTTTGCGGCGCGGATCGAGGTCTTGAGGTTGCGCGTGTCGTTGAGCGCGTCGAAGATGCGCAGCACGTCGATGCCGTTCTCAACGGACTTCTTCACGAACTCCTCGACGACGTCATCCGCATAGTTGCGGTATCCAAGCAGGTTCTGGCCGCGCAGCAACATTTGCAGCTTGGCGTTCTTCACGTGACTGCGGATGGTGCGCAGGCGCTCCCACGGGTCCTCGTTCAGGTAGCGCAGGCACGAGTCGAAGGTCGCGCCGCCCCACACCTCGAGGGCGTAGAGCCCGCAGGAATCGAGGTCCTCAAGCACCGGCAGCATATCCTCGATGGGCATGCGCGTCGCGATCTGGCTCTGCTGGCCGTCGCGCAGGATGGTTTCCATAAAGCGAATGGTGCGTCCCATATGGCCGTCCTCCTTTCGCGGTCGCTACGCCTCGGGCCCGCGCGGCGCGAAGATTTTCGACAGCGCGAGCGACACGAGGTAGATGATGATCATGACGACGAAGATGCCGCCCCAGCCAATACCGAGGAGCTCAAAGGCGGTGATAAGGTTCTCAGACATACCTTGTCCTCCCTACATCAAGAGCCCGAGCACGAGGCCGCCGGCGACGACCGAGGCGATCTGCCCGGCCACGTTCGCGGCACTCGCCTGCATGAGGATGAAGTTCTGCGGATCCTCTTCCGTGGCGAGGCGCTGCACGACGCGCGAGCTCATGGGGAACGCCGAGATGCCGGCGGCACCCACCATGGGGTTGATCTTCTCCTTGCGGAAAAGGTTCAAAAGCTTTGCGAACATGACGCCGCCCACCGTGTCCATGACGAAGCCCACGAGGCCGAGCGCCATGACGATGAGGGTGTCGACCTGCAGGAAGTCGTGATACTCCATCTTCACCGAGACGCATAGGCCCAAGAGGATCGAGATGAGGTTCACGAGCTCGTTCTGGGCGCTCTTGGAGAGGCTGTCGAGCACGCCGCATTCGCGCAACAGGTTACCGAACATGAGGAAGCCAACAAGCGGCAGCGAGGCCGGTGCGATGAGACCGGCGATGATGCAGATGATGACGGGGAAGAGGACCTTCGACGTCTTGGAGACGGCGCGCGGGTTGTAGTTCATATGGATGCGGCGCTCGCGCTTCGTGGTGCACGCCTTGATGGCGATGGGCTGGATGATGGGCACGAGGGCCATGTACGAGTACGCGGCGACCATGATGGCACCCATATACTTCGAGCCTAAGCTGTTAGCCACGAAGATGGACGTGGGGCCGTCCGCTGCAGCGATGATGCCCGTGGAGGCGGCGTCGGCGATGTCGAAGCCGAGAAGCGTCGCCACGATGATCACGAAGAAGATGCCGAACTGCGCCGCCGCGCCGAAGATGAGCAGAAACGGGCTCGAGAGCAGCGGACCGAAGTCGATCATGGCGCCGATGCCGATGAAGAGCAGCAGCGGGAAGAGCTCCGTCTCGATGCCCATATCGAAGAGGATCTGGAAGGGTCCGGTCTCTCCGATGACGCCAGAGCTGGGAATGTTCACCAAGATGGTGCCGAGGCCCATGGGCACGAGCAACGTGGGCTCGTATTCCTTCTTGATGCCAAGGTACATGAGGACGCAGCCGATGACCATCATGACGAGACGGCCGGGTTCGGCCGCGAGCGCCACGATGCCGGCAGTCAGCACATCAGCTGCCGTGGTAAGAATCTCCAATGGTCTCTCCTCTGTCGGGTTGACGGTAGGTCGGACGTGGCTGTCAACCCCGGTATCGGGTGAATGGGCACGGGCTGGCAGGTCCCTCCGACCCCGCTGTCAACCCGTGCGGTGCGGTTAGGAAATCGAGAAGAGCAGGTCTCCCGGATTCACCATGTCGCCCTTGGCAACGTTGATCGAGGCGATGGTACCGGCCTGCTCGGCAACGATCTCGCTCTCCATCTTCATGGCCTCGAGGACCATGACGGGCTGGTTGACCTCGACGGTGTCGCCCACGTTGACATGGATGTCGAGGATGGTGCCGGGCATGGGGGCTTCCTGTACGTGGGCGCCCGCCGGTGCGTTGGCGGAAGGCGCGGCTGCGGGAGCGGGCGCGGGCTCCGCGG
>NZ_HE978574.1:772200-884170 GCF_000311845.1 Enorma massiliensis phI
GGCGGCTACGACGGGCGCGGGCCCTGCCGGGGCGCCGATCTCCTCCATTTCCACAAGGTACTGGGTTCCATCGATCGAGATTTTGAATTTACGCAGCATCGCTTTGGGTCCCTTCCATGTCCTTCTGCTTATAGATGCGCTTTACAGCAAACGAGCTCTTTTCCAGGGCTCCCGCGCCCAGTGCCGTCGCGATGACGGCGACGCGTTGATGCTCGGGGTTGGCGACCGAAACGCGCTTAACCACGAGCTTGCTTTCTTCTTGGGCGCCTGCGGCGATGGCCGAGGCGATGATGCATGCCGGTAGATGCTCGGCGGGGTCGACGGGAAGGTAGGCGGGTACTTCTTCCCACTCATCCTGGGGGAATCCGGGCGCGATCTCGGGGCGCGCGGCATGCGCGCTCGGCGATCCCGGGGCATCAGCCCTCCGCTTACGCTGCGCGGACCGCGAGAAGCGCTCGCGCAGCCAGGAACGAAAACCCATGTGTCCGTCCTTTCTCACGCGCCCTTTGGGATGGGGAACACGCGGCGCGTGTGCATATGAAGATATTGTATAGGGAATGTAGTGGTTTGTGGGAGCTCGATGAAAACTCGTTGTGTGGAGGTTCCAAGCATCTTGCCGCCCTCCTCCGCCGGTGACTACCGCTTCATGCGCGCGGGCATAATAGGCGAAGTCTAACAGCGTACGCACACGTGACATGGAGGTCAATATGGCTACGTTTTATAAGAATGACGCGAACAACTTCCTCGCTGCCCTGCAGGTCGAGACTCCGGCTCCCGCGGGTTATCAGGCGCTCGACGCCAATACGAGCGACGGTGCCGTCGAGAAGCATGTTCCTGTCGTCGAGATTGAGCACGAGGGCCGCCTCATCAAGGTGACGGTCGGCTCGACCGAGCATCCCATGGAGACGGCCCATTACATTCAGTGGATCGCGCTCGAGGCGGACGACCGTCTCGAGGTGCATCATCTCAAGCCCGGTCAGAGCCCCGTGGCGTTCTTCCCCGGCGGCGTTAAGGCCGGTACGGTGTACGCCTACTGCAACCTTCATGGGCTGTGGAAGGCAGAGTTCTAGGCTCTTCGCTACCAATGGATGCGGAAGGGTCGCCTTCGGGCGGCCCTTTTTCGCATAAAATCGCAGAAGAGGTTTATGCATCGCCCGTGCGGGGCGCAGTGGGGCAGAGGGAGAGGGGGAGCGCCCTATGAAGATCGCAATCGCGCAGATCGACATGCGTCTGGGTGACATCGACGCTATCTGCGCGCGCATCGAGGACCAGGCAGCCCTTGCGCACGAGCAGGGGACTCGGCTTCTCTGCACGCCGGTCCCCCTGTTCTCGGGCGCCGCGCCTGGCCCGATCGTCGAATCCGCGAACTTCCAGCACGATCTGATCGCCGGCCTGAGCGGCATGGCGATGCGGCTCGCCCAACTCGACATAGCCGCGCTCGTCCCCGCCTTCGTCGCGCACCAGGGTGCGTACATGCTCGAGGTGTTTTTGCTCAAAGACGGGAATGTGTCGCCGCTGCGCACGCTCTTGGCGATTCGCCGCGAGCAGGCGGGCGATGACGACCTGTGGACGCCGCCCGTCTTCGATGTCGACGGCGTCCGCTGCGCGATCACCTTCGACGTCGAGCGCGCGGGCGAGCTCCTGCCTCCCGGGTGCGACCTTATGATTTACTTCCAGGCTGGATCGCTCGACGTTTCGCGAGTCGAGACATCGGCCGTAGCCGCCGTGCAGGACGGCCATTTCCGTCCCGTTGCCGTCAAGCGCAGCCTCTGGCTCGCTTGCGTGGCGCCGGTTGGCGGCTTCGACGGAGCCATCTATGCGGGCGGTTCCTTCGTGATGGATGACTGCGGACGAGTCGTGGCGGCCTCGCCGTGCTTTGAGGAAGACCTGCTCGTGCAGGATGTTCAACGCGGTACGACCGTGCCGTGCATCGAAGACCACGAGTTACCGCATTTCAATCGGTCGGAATGGCTGTGGGACGGGCTTCGCGTGGGCCTCGTGGACGCTGCGACGGCGTGCGGGTGCTCGCGGGCCGCGCTCGTGCTCGATGGCAGCCTGCCCAGTTCACTCGCTGCGACGCTCTGCGTCGATGCCTTCGGGCCGCGAAACGTCGTCGGCCTGTTTGTGGCGCGGTCCGGCATGCGGACGCCTGCGCAGGATGCGGCCGAGCGGGAACGGGTCGAGCGCGTGCGCGACCTTGTCGCATCGCTGCACATCCGCCTTGTCGAGCGTGCGGAGCCCGATTGCGCAGCGCTGCTTGACCGGGACGAGTCGCGCATCGCCGTTCCCGGCGACGATGCTGCCGTTCGCCGGGCATCGGCTCATCTGGCCCAGCTCTTCCTCGACGACATCGCGCATGCCGAGCATGCCTTGCCGGTAAGCTCGCTCACCAAGACCGACTACGCCCTCGCGCCCGAGGGTGCGGGCGGGTCGCTGCCGGGGCAGATCGCTCCGTTCGGCGACGTGTACCTTACAGCGCTGGAGTTCGTGGCCCGCATGCGCAACCGCGCGGGCGCCGCGGTGCCGGCCGCCCTCGTCTCGTTGCGTGCGGTGAAGTCGTATCTCGATGGCATCATCAGGAGAGCCGCCGCACTCGAGGCATCGCGTCCCTACTATGCGGTTCGCGTCGCCGAGGCGTTGGGCGCGCTCGAGCCGAGCCAAATCGACGCGGCGCTCGAGGCCCATATCGATCGCGACCTTCCACTCGACGACCTTCCGCTTGCGGCAACGAGGCCGGATGCGGCGGCGCTTCTGCTCATGCTCGTTCGCCGGGGCGAAGCAGCTCGCCGCGCGCTGCCCCTGGTGCCTGCGGTTTCGGCTCGTTCCTTCGGCGAGCGGGCCTGGCCGGTCGATCTTGCGTGGTCCGATCTGGGCCGGCATGGAGCCGATCCGCTCGATCTTGCGGGGCTTGCGCGCGCCGCAATCGAGCGTGCGGAATCGCGCGGGGAAGCGCTGAGCGCACGGGTGCGCGGCGAGATCATGGGGCTGGTGGGGAGCCTTCTTGGCATCACGCCCGAGCAGCTCGAGGCGATGTCTACGGAAGAGGGCCGGCAGCAGCTGGGCGGGCAGCTCCCCCAGCTCGAGGACCAGGTCCAGCGCGCGCTGCACGACCTCTTCGAAGGGGGCTCCGCCGATGGCGAGGAGGGCGGCAACCCGTTTGCCGGCCCTGCTGCCCGTGGCTTCTCGTTCTTCTCGCAAAACTAGTGCCCGCCTCCGCCTCGCTATGATATGATACTAGAACAGATGTTCGAAATCTCGAACATGCCGTGTGGAGGCATCCAGAGCTGATTGAGGGGAGGGCCGATGGTCGTCTTGGGAATCGACCCCGGGCTGGCGAATACCGGCTGGGGCGTCGTGGAGGAGCGCCGCGGCATATGCCGTTGCCGTGCCTACGGGTGCATCCATACGACGACCGAGGCCGACCTCGCGGCGCGCCTTCGGCACATCGTCGACGAACTCGTTTCGGTTGTCGATCGGTATCAGCCGCATGCGGCGGCGGTCGAGGGCATCTATTTCGGGGCGAATGTCCGCTCGGCCATCCCCACGGCACATGCGCGCGGCGCTGCGCTCGTTGCCTGTTCCCTTGCGGGCGTCGAGGTGGGGGAATATACCCCCATGCAGATTAAGCAAGCGGTTGTGGGGACGGGCGCTGCAGATAAGCGTCAGGTAACCTATATGGTCCGCAGCCTCCTGAACCTCGATCACGACCCCAAGCCCGACCACGCGGCCGACGCCCTCGCGTGCGCGATCTGCCATGCGAACCTCTGGCGCACCGCGGCCGCTACGGACGGCGCCTATGTCAAGGAGAAGGGAAACCCCTACGCATGATCGCTCAACTCCACGGAATCCTGCTCGAGGCCACCCTCTCGGTGGCGGTGCTCGACGTTTCGGGTATCGGGTTCGAGGTCGGCATCTCGGGCATGACGGCGGCCTCTCTGCCCCCGCTCGGTGAAGAGGTGCGGCTCTATACGCGGATGCGCATCGGCAACGATGCCGTCGCGCTCTTTGGCTTCGCCACCGTCGAGGAGCGCACGATGTTCGATCGCTTGGTTGCGGTTTCAAGCGTGGGACCGCGTCTTGCGCTCGCAGTGCTGTCCAAGTATTCCGTCTCGCAGATCTACTCCATCGTCATGGCCGAAGACACCACGGGCATGTCTGCGGTGCCTGGCGTGGGAAAGAAAACGGCGCAGCGGCTTATCCTCGAGCTCAAGGGCACGCTTGCCAAAGACCATGGCCTCGCTGCAGCCGATGTACCCGCCGCGGGCCAGCTCCCGCTCAGCCGCGCTGCCTCGTCGCCGCTTGACGACGCGCGCGCCGCGCTCCTTTCCATGGGCTTCAGCCCGCAGGAGACCGATCTTGCCCTCGACGGGTATGATGAGGGCATGCGGGTGGAAGACCTGCTCGCGGCCGCACTGAAGAGACTCGGGATGGATGCATGATGTGGGAAGCGGATGAACAGGACCTGTGGCAGGACGTGCCGCAGCGGCACGGTGCAGCGAACGGTCCGGCTGCGGCCCGCGGCGATCGCTTCGTGACGGGCAATCTCACCTCAGACGACCTCGATGTGGAGCGCAGCCTGCGCCCCCAGCTTCTTGACGACTATTGCGGCCAGGAGCATATCAAGCAGAGCCTGCGCATCCTCATCGAAGCGGCACAGAGTCGTGGCGAAACGCTCGACCACGTGATTTTCTCCGGCCCTCCGGGCCTCGGCAAGACGACGCTCGCCTCGGTGCTCGCCAACGAGCTCGGTGCGCAGATTAAGACGACATCCGGCCCGGCCATCGAGCGCACGGGCGACCTCGCGGCCATCTTAACCAATCTTCAACCGGGCGACGTGCTCTTCATCGACGAGATTCACCGGCTGAACCGTTCCGTCGAGGAGATTCTTTATCCTGCGATGGAAGACTTCGCGCTCGATATCGTGATCGGCAAGGGGCCGGCCGCGCGTTCCATCCGGCTCGAGATCCCGCACTTCACCCTTGTGGGGGCGACCACTCGCTCGGGCATGCTCACAGGGCCTCTGCGCGACCGCTTCGGCATCTCGTTCCGCTTGGACTATTACGCAATCGAGGACCTCGCCCAGATCGTTGAGCGCTCCGCCTCGATTCTGGGGGTGCAGATCGATCACGATTCCGCGGTCGAGATCGGCTCCCGTTCACGTGGTACCCCGCGCCTGGCAAACCGCCTGCTCAAGCGTGTGCGCGACTACGCGCAGGTGCGCGGCAGCGGCGCCATCGACCTCAAGACCGCTCGCGAGGCCCTCGAGTTCTTCGAGATCGACGAACTCGGTCTCGATTGGATGGACATCCGCATCCTGGAAACGCTCGCCCAGACGTTCCGCGGCCGTGCGGTTGGTCTCAGCACGCTGGCGAGCGCCGTAGGGGAGGACCCCTCCACGCTCGAGGACGTCTACGAGCCCTACCTCCTGCAGCGTGGCCTCATCGTGCGTACCCCGCAGGGCCGCATGGCCACAACCGCCGCCTTCGACCACCTTGGCATGAAGCCGCCCACAGCGTAGCTAATTTCGCTAGAGGAGCCGCCTCTGCCCGTTGCGGGAAATGGCCCCGCTGCTTCCTTTTGTGGGGTGATGCCCGCAGGGGTAGGTCGTGTGCTGGCATCTCGTCGTTGTGCCCACCGCGCGGTGCGATGCCGCAAAGCGGCGAACCCCCGAGCGCGCAGCATCCCATTATTGTGCCCCACCGCACAGGGCGATGCCGCAAAGCGGCGAGCCCTCCAAGCCCTCGCCATGTCCCATCCAGCCCAATCGCGCAGCCCGCACGCAGGGGCGCTCCCCCGTTTCTCCTGCGCAGTTTCGCAGAAAGGCCCAGCAAAGCTGGGCCTTTCGAGAATGTATGAGCAAGGAGAAACGGGGGAGCGCCCCGCCGGGAGCAGGACCCTACGCGATCTTCCTCACATTGAGCGCCTGCGTCTCGCCCGGCTTCTTTCCCGGACCGACCTCGAATTCAACACGGTCGCCCTCGTCAAGGGTCTTGAAGCCGTCCATCTGAATCGCGCTGAAGTGCACGAAGATGTCGGACTTGGTGCCGTCGGCGGGCGCGTCGTCGGGGGCGATGAAGCCGTAGCCCTTCTCGCGGAAGAAGGACTTCTTGATCGTTCCGGTCATGCTGTACCTTTCTTTCTACGCTCTCATGCGAGCGGGTCGTGCGCCGGCGGTCGCCGACACGAAGACTAAGCATACCCCTAACGCCCCCTCGTCAATCCGAGATTCGCGGTCGCAAGGGCATGCAGTGTGCCCCCTTGCAGAACCCTTACGTTGGGTGGGTGAATGTCCGCGCGTGGGGGTACACTTGATGGTGCGTAGCCCGCTCGGGCACGTGACCTGTACGCTCAAGCAAGGAGGCTTCATGCCCTGCACTACCATTCTCATCGGCAAGAAGGCGAGCTACGACGGTTCGACCATCGTTGCTCGCAACGAGGACTCACCGAACGGGCAGTTTGAGCCCAAGCGCCTCACGGTTGTCCATCCAAGCGAGCAGCCGCGCACCTACACTTCGACCGCTTCGCACCTCACTATCGAGCTGCCGGATAACCCCATGCGCTACACCGCCGTGCCCGATGCCATCGAGGGCCACGGTCCTTGGGCGGCGGCAGGCTTCAACGAGCTTAACGTGGGCATGAGCGCCACGGAAACCATCACTTCGAACCCGCGTGTGCTCGGCGCGGACCCGCTCGTCGTCTACAAGCCCGCAAAGGGCACCGAAGGCGAGGAGGGCTACGTGCCCGCGGTTCCCGGTGGCATCGGCGAGGAGGACATGGTCACGCTCGTGCTGCCCTATATCAAGAGCGCTCGCGACGGCGTTCGGAGGCTGGGCGAGCTTCTGGAGCGTTACGGCACGTACGAGATGAACGGCATCGCATTCAGCGATGTGGACGAGATCTGGTGGCTCGAGACCATCGGCGGCCATCATTGGATCGCGAAGCGCGTGCCGGACGATTCGTATGTGACCATGCCCAATCAGCTTGGCATCGACTACTTCGACCTCGCGGATGCCGAGGGCGATGAGGTCGAGCACATGGCGAGCCCCGACCTGCGGAGCTGGATGGCAGAGCATCACCTTGACCTCACGCTGCTGCGCCCCGAGGTCTTCGACGATATCTACGACGACTTTGCGGACGACCTCGCAGACGACGTGGAGCAAGATGACGAGGACGACTTCGCAGACGGGCTTCTCGACCTCATCGAGGACGTGCGTGCCGGCATGCTCAATGGCGATATCTTCAATCCGCGGCAGGCGTTCGGAAGCCACAGCGAGAGCGACCACGTATATAACACGCCGCGCGCGTGGTACATGCAGCGCTGCCTGAACCCGAGCGACGGCTGGGACGGGCCTGCCGCCGTCTTTGGCCCCGAGTCTGATGACATCCCGTGGTCGCGCGTCCCGGAGCGCAAGCTCACGATCGAGGATGTGAAGGACGTGCTCTCCGCGCACTATCAGGGCACGCCGTTCGACCCCTATGGCACCATGGGTAACGCCGCTTCGCGCAACCGCTACCGCCCCATCGGCATCAATCGCAACGGCCAGCTCGCGGTGCTGCAGCTCCGCCCCTATGCACCTGAAGCGTACCGAGCCGTTCAGTGGATGGCGTTTGGCTCGAATCCGTTCAACGCCCTCGTCCCGTTCTATGCAAACGTCGATGAGCTGCCCGAGTACCTCGGCAATACCGGTGCCCGCGTGACGAGCGAAAGCTTCTACTGGGCGAACCGCATCATCGCCGCCCTCGCCGACGCGCGCTTCCATGAAAACGCGGCTGCGGTCGAGGCATACCAGGAGAAGATGGCTGCCCTGGGTCACAAGATGCTCCATGAGACCGATGCCGCCGTGGCGGGCCTTGATGTGGCTGCGGTGCCGGAGAAGCTCGCAGCGGCGAACAGCGATCTCGCTTCCGAACTCAAGTGCGCAACGGAGGAGCTGCTCGGCAAGGTGCTCTATACCACGAGCTGCGCGATGAAGAACGGCTTCGCGATGTCTGACAACGTGCGCGAATAGACCGGTCAACCGGATTGGCAACGGGGCCAAGGGAAGTTGCCGGCCCCGCCCCGTTGTTACCGCAGCGCTCCTTTGGGGTACAAGGGGAGCAACGAAAACCGCGGCGCTCGGGCTAGCTGCGCGTCCGCTCGTTTGAGGAGGCAACATGGCTATGTCTTTCGACGAACTTGTCAACAACATGGTGAACGTGAGCCTGGGCGCCGCTGCCATGGCGGCCGACAAGGGCAAAGAACTCATCGACGATCTGAGCGCCCGCGGCGCGCAGGCCCGAAGCGATGCGTCTCAAGGTGATTTCGCACGCTCCATGGCCGACGTGTTCAAGCAGGCCGGCGGGGCCGTGAGCGATGTGACCGAGCGGCTGAGCGAGCAGGGAGCGACGGTTGCCGAGCGCATCTTGGACGAGCTCATCGTCGCTCGCGTGCGCCCGCTCACGACGGCCGAGCGCGCCGCCTTCGTAGCCCATGTCACGGAGCTCGTGGAGGCGGTTCCCGCCGCTGCCGTGAGCGTGCCCGTGGAGTCGGTTGCAGCCGAGGAAGCTGCCGGCGAGCAAGCGCCGGGCGATGCCGAGGGCGTTGCCGACGAGAAAACCGAGGAATAACGAAAGCGATTATCCGCCATGGACTTCGGCACGAAGAACAACCCATCGCCGCCTCCCGAGCCCTTGATTCCGGAAGAGCGAGTGCCCGGCGAGGAGCCTGAGTTCGGCCCGTCGCGCACGAGTTTTCGGCGCGAGCGGGCCGTGGACGAGGTGCCCGATGAGCCCGAGGTCATGGCGGATGTCGATAAGTACCAGCTCACCCTCACGGGGCGTCGTCGTCGTATCGCGCAGATCTTCCATATTGCACGCAAGTATGAGGTGTGGAGGAACATCACGCCGGTGCGCCTCCGCCGCATGCTCGAGGAGCTCGGCCCCATGTTCGTCAAGATGGGCCAGATCCTCTCAAACCGCTCTGAAATCTTGCCCCAGCGCTATTGCGACGAGCTGCGCCGCCTGCGCACCGAGGCCGACCCGGTTCCCTATCCCGTGGTGCTCGAATGCCTCGAGGCAGAATACGGCAAGAAGCTCGGCGACCTCTTCGATGCCATCGATCCCAATCCGCTCGGTAGCGCCTCGCTTGCGCAGGTTCATCGCGCCCGCCTCGTTACCGGAGAGGACGTTGCCGTAAAGGTGCAGCGTCCTGGCGCCCAGCAGGTCATGGCGCAAGACATCGATATCATGCGCTCGCTCGCGCGCCTTGCGACGCGCCTCATCAAGACCGAGCAGATCATCGACTTGGGCGAGGTGGTGGAAGAGCTCTGGCGCTCGTTCCGCGAAGAGACGAACTTCCTTGCCGAGGCGCGCAATCTCGACGAGTTCTATGCCTTCCACAAGCATACGCCCGGCATCTCGTGCCCGCGTTCGTATATGGACCTCTGCACTGAGCATGTCGTGGTGATGGATTACATCGAGGGCATCTCGATCTCGGAGCCCGAGCTGCTCGTGCGCGCGGGCTACAAGCTCAAGGACCTGGGCAACGAGATCGTGGACGACTACGCCACGCAGGTGCTCGACGACGGCTTCTTCCATGCGGACCCCCATGCGGGCAACATCATCCTTTCGGGCGGGGTCATCTACTTCATCGACCTCGGCATCGTGGGGCGCATGTCCGCGCATGACCGCGGTGTGGTGAAAGACATCATTTTCGCCGTGGCCGAAAACGATGTGCCCAAGCTCAAGGACAGCTTTATGCGCTTCGCCATCTCGCGCGGCGACACGGCTGCCATCGACCACACGGCGTTCCTCACGGACCTCGATTACATCGTGCAGGATTTTGGCGGAAGCAATCTCAAAGACCTCGATATCGGCCGTTTCCTGACAGCGCTCATCAATCTGGCGCGCAAGAACGATATCGAGCTGCCACCGGTGGTGACGATGTTCGCGCGCGGTATGGTGACGCTCGAGGGCCTGCTTTCGGAATATATGCCCGACGTCAACATGATCGAGATCATCCAGGTGCATATCGCCCACGAGAAGAGCGGCTACGAGCGTGCGCGCGAAGCTGCGGAAGAGCTTGCAGTGGGTACCGCCCGCGCCGTAAAGGGGTCGCTCCAGACGGCGGAGTACCTCGGTCTCGCGTCGCGCATGCTCACGCGCGGCCAGCTCAAGGTGAATACCGAGCTCATGGGTTCCGACGAGGTGCTTCGGCGCCTGGGCGGCATCGTGGACCGTGCGTCGATGGCGATCGTGATCGCGGGTCTCTTCATCGGGTCGTCGGTCGTGTACTATGCGAAAATCGAGCCGGTCATCTTCGGCATCCCGATCATCGGCTTTCTCGGCTATGTTTCTGCGCTCGTGCTCGCGCTCATGCTCGGTCGCGAGATTTGGCGCAACTCCCACGGCAAGCGCCGGTAGTCTGTACTCCGGGCGCTCCTTGCGGCATCGAGGCGCTCTGGCTCTCAGCGCCGTGGCTTACGAGGCGGGGTTGGCGATCTCGATGTTGGAGAACGCGCCGGAATCGCGGTCGTATTCAAAAACGAGGACGCAGCAGTTGCCCAGATAGACATCTTGCTCGCAGCGCGCGTTACGCTCCCAGACCGTTTTGAACAGCTTGCTGATAGAGCCGTGCGATACGGCGAGCGCGTCTCCGGTGCATCCGTCCATGAGGCCGCGAAGGGTGCTCACGATGCGGTACCGGGCGCATGCCTGGGTCTCGCCGCCGCGCATGACCGCCGCGTCGCCTGGTTCCCATGGGCTCACACCCAGGCGTTCGACGGGTTCCCCCTCGAATCTGCCGTAATCGCGCTCCATGAGCCCGGCGGAGGAAATGCGGGGGAGCGTGGAGAGTCCGGGGACCTCCGCTACGACGATGTCGAGCGTTTGCTGCGCGCGCCCCAAGGGCGATGCGGCTATACAGGAGAAGTCTGCTTCCTGGCTGCGAAGCCATGCGGCGGTGCGTCGTGCCTGCGCCACGCCCTCATCGGTGAGTGGCGAGTCGCAGCGGCCCTGGAGGATATGCTGGGTGTTGTACACCGTCTGCCCATGGCGCATGAGATAGAGCTTCTGCATCGTTACACCAACTTTTCGTATGCGATGCGCGTGAGGTCGGTCTCGGCATCCCCTTTGGTCTTGAGCTCGAAGGTCATGAGCTCGGTGAAGCCGTGGCGGGTGAGGAACGAGCGCATAGCGACGTTGCCGGGATGCGTGTCGATCCTAAGGCTTTTGCGGCCGTTCTCCCGTGCGATGTTCTCCGCCGCCGCGAACATGAAGCCCATCACGCCGCGCTTGAGCGCGCCGGCGGCGGTGGCACAGCGATGGATGGCGGCGTAGGAGGGCGTGCAGCCGGGGGTGGTCTGCGGGGTGAGCCAGGTGAGCTCGGGCATGCGGTATTCGGGATCCTCGTCGAAGCGAAGGGCAAGCGTGCCGAGCAGCGAGCCGGAGGCGTCAACGGCGACCCAGCAGGCGTCGAGGGCGAGGTCTCCCTCAACGCTCGCGCGGTTGGGATAACCGTGCTGCCATTGCTCGATGCCGAATCGCGCGATGGAGCGCTTGCCGTCTTCGAGTATCTCCATGACGCGGTCCGCCTCGCCGGGCAGCGCGCGCCGCATGGTCAGGGTGTCGTTCATGGTGAAAGCCTCTCGATGGTATGCGCCCACGGGCGCTCGATTGACCGGCTGCATTACGATAGGCGTTTTCTCCGCTCGCGCAAGGGCCACCCGCCGACTCAAGAAAGCGGCATAATTGGGAAAGAGATGACGGCTGGGGTGAGGCGCTGGAGCCTGCCTCATGCGAGTTCGGTAGGGGAGGAACGACATGCAGGACGTCCAGGACATGCTGCCGCTCTTCGATGTTGAATCGCAGACACCGGGTGTCTGCGATTCACATGACGCGCGAAAACCGGGTGTCGGCGCGTCATACGCCATCGACATCGATCGCTGCATGCACTGTGGCGATTGCGTTCGCGCCTGCCTCTTTGGCGCCATCGCCGCCGGTCCGATGGGCCGCACCCTTCGCATCCTGGAAGATCGCTGCACTGCTTGCGGCGCCTGCCATGAGGCGTGCCCCACCGGCGCCGTCTACGAACGCAGGGAACGTTAACCCCGCACCGCTGCTCCATCATTCATGAGACACTTAGACCCGGCACAAGTGTCTCATTCAAGGATGGCTGCCATGCGAGGGGGAATCCCCGCCGCGAGTGCAAGGCCGTCCGCAGGGCGGGGCCATATGCTCCCGGCGCAGTTCCGCAGAAAAAGAGCCCCATCGGGGCTCTTTTTCGAGGACTGTTTGAGCACGGGGGCATATGGACCCGGCCCGCCGGGAGGACGCCCTTAGTACGAGAAGAAGTCGAAGCGCGGCGGCAGCTCCTTCACGCGGTGGGTGCCCGGCTTCTCGCCGAGGCTTTCCACAAGGGCATCCGTCGAGTCAAGCACGTGCTCCCAGGAGAAGAACGCCTCGGGAGCTATGTCGAAGTGCTCGCAGATGAGCTCGCATCCGGCAGGCACGATGCCATGCATGAGGACGGTTGCCACGCGCAGCTCCAAGAACGCGTCGACGAGCGCCTGATGCATGAGCGCATCGCCCGCAGCCTGGTCGTCCTTCTGCACCGCCTTGGCCGCCTTGCTCTCGTCGCTCCAGCGCTTATTGGCGGTGCGCAGGAAGGCGTCGCACACGCCGAGCGCGCGATGGAGCTCGGTGCGCCACATGGCCTGCTCGAAGGCGAGGGCTGCCTGCTCGGCGGCCTCTGTCGCTTCGGCCGAAGCTTCGCCTGCGGGAATGCATCCCGTGCGCACCGTGCTCGGGTCGCCGTCCTTTTTTGCAACGCCGTAGAAGCACGAACGCGCCAAGCGGTTGAACACGCCGGTAAGGAGCGTTCCCTCCTTGAGCACCGGGTCGATCACGCGCTTGTCGTCGCGGGCAAGGAGCGGCGTTCCATCGGGGTTCTTGCCCGTCTCGCGCAGATCGTATGCCTTAGGGCTGAAACTCACCGGCTTCTCACCAAGGCCCAGTGAGAGGAAGTGGGCGCGCAGCTGTTCGGTGCTGTAGTGGTCGAGGAGCTCGCTTGCGGGCGGCGGCGGGGTCTTGGAGCTCGAGCTTGCCTTCTTGCCCATGTAGAGTACGTGGTAGTTTGCCACGAGCGTGCTCTGCTGCATGTTCCAGCCGAGCGCTTCCCACATCGCCGTCTGCGCGATGCCGTAGAAGTAGATGTTGTCCTGACCGATGAACTGGTACACGTGCGCCTCGGGATCGCACCACCAGTCGCGCCAGTTGTGCGCAGCGTAACGCGTGCCACCGGCCCGCTCGTCTGCCGCAAGCGCCGTGCGCGTGAAGCTGACGGGCGCCCAGAGGCTCTCGGGCCAGACCCAGCAGGTGAGGCCGGAGCAGCCGCATTCATCGGTTACGGGGACGCCCCAGGCGATGTTGCCCGTAAGGCGGAACGGCACGAGCGCCTTTCCGGAGCGGAAGCGCACGCCGCCTGCTCCGAGCACCTCGTGCGCGTCGTCGCGTTCGCGCCAGCTCGGGAAGGTCACGGTGAACGAGCTCTTGTTGCCTTCGGGGTCTGTCACGGTGTGCGGCGGCAGCTCGCCCTCGATGGCGTCGAATGCCTCGCGGAACTTGTTCTGGATGTAGAGCTGCGGCGGGTTAAGCCACTCTTCGAGGGTCTTTACCACCACGGAGCGCACCGTCTCGTCGCCCTCGAGCTTCTTGGTGAAGCCTTTCAGGAAGTCGAGGTAGGACGGGAGGTCGAAATAGATGTTGTCCACGGGGCGAAGTTCCGGGGTCTCGCCGGTGAGCGCGCTCTTGGGCGCGATGAGCTCCTCCGGTTCGAACTGATGCCCCAGGTCGCACTCGTCCGCATAGGCTTTCTCGGACTTGCAGCCCTGGATGGGGCATCTGCCCGTGACCTGGCGCCCGTTCAGGAACTGCTGCGCCACCGGATCGAAGAACTGCTTGGTTGCGCGCTTCTCGAGCACGCCCTGCTCCTTGAGGCGCAAGATGATCTCGTCGGTCATCTGCTCGTGAACGTGCGCGGCGGGTTCGAGGGCGCTGCCACCGAAGAAGTCGGGTTCCACGTCGTAGCCGGCGAGCGTTGCGGCTTGGCTCTCGTGGTTCGCCTCCACATAATCGGAGATGTGCTTTTCGTAGCCCTGTTCGTCATGCAGCTTGCGATAGCTTTCCATGATAGGGCTGCCGTAACAGTCGGTGCCAGAGACGAACAACACGTTCTCGCGGCCGATGCGGTCGCGCAGGAAGCGCGCATAGAAGTCGGCGGGAATGAAGACGCCGCCCACATGGCCGAAGTGCAGGTTCTTGTTGCCATACGGCATGCCGGCCGTTACGATGGCGCGGCGCGGCCAGGTGGGGCGCGAATCTTTGCTCAGCTTGGATGCCATGCAGCCTCCCTGCTTTGGTCGAAACATCCAGATAGGCAACCATTATGGCACAGCACGCCAGATTCCGTGTATGCTTGGACACATGAGATGCCGAAGCAACATACACACGTTCGAGGACGAGGATTTCCTCAAGCGCATGACCCAGTGCTCTGCCGTGACGTTCATCATCGGGTTGGCGGCGACGCTCGTGTTCGCGGTCGCGCTTGCCGTGGCCGTTCCCGAGAGTTTCGACGGCCTGCTGGTGGGGATTTTTGCGGAAGACGGGCGCGGCATCGTCGACTACCTGTTCTGGATCGCTTGGGTCGCGGTGGCGCTCGTGGTCTCGCTTGCGGCGCACGAGCTCGTGCACGCCATCTTCTTCAAAGCATTCGCTCCGGCGGGTACCCGCGTGTCGTTCGGTGCCAACTGGAAGCGCGGCATGCTCTACGCATGCGCCGAGGGCATCGTATACACCCGCTCGCAGTACCTCATCATCGCGCTTGCGCCCACGTTCGTCGTGACGCCTCTGGTGGTTGCAGCGGGGCTTGCGTGCGGTTGCCCCGTAGCGGGCGCCTTCGCGGCGGTGCTCCATCTTACCGGGTGCGCGGGCGACTGGGGGTACGTCCATGAGCTTCGCGCCGATCCTCTCATCACGCATTGCGAGGACACCTCGTACGGTGTGTGCTTCTACGGTGATGACGAGGATTGCGATGCCGCCTTTGGCGAGGAGCAAGAGGAGGTGCGCTCATGACGCGCCTGCTGCTCCATGCCTGCTGCGCCCCTTGTTCGCTCGAGCCTGTGCGCCTGCTCTGCGAGGAGGGCTTCGAACCAACGATTTGCTGGACGAACCCGAACATACAGCCCGTTGAGGAGCACGATCGCCGTCTTACCGAGCTTCGGCGTTGGTGTGCGGTGGAGGGCATCCCACTCATCGAGGCGGAGGAAGACGCTGTTCGATGGGAGCGCTCGGTGGCACCCATTGGCGCTGAGGCGCGCGAGCGCCGGTGCCGTGCCTGCTATGCGATGCGCCTCGCTGAGGCCTGCCGCGTTGCAGAGCGCGAGGGCTTCACCCATATCGCGACGACGCTCGCCGTGTCGCCGTATCAGCTGTTCGAAACCTGCAACGACGTGCTTTGCCGGCTCGCCTCGGCGCGCGGCCTCACGCCGGTAATCCGCGATTTTCGCCCCTGGTATCCCGAGGCAACGCGTCGTTCTCGCGAACTCGGGATGTATCGGCAGAACTACTGCGGGTGCCGTTTTTCCGCTGCCGAGGCCGCGCTTGACCGCGCTCGTCTGCGCGATGAGCGCCGTGCCGCGAAGAAGCATTGACATTTTCCAACTTGAGCCTCGAAACAGTACCTTTTGGGCGCTTGGTTGGGTGGGTCGCCCTTGCGCTTCGCGGTGACCTGCGGTCTTGCAGCTTGATCTCCGTGCGCACCGATAGCCGTGCGCGCCGATAAAAAGGTACTGTCTTGAGCGCTGATCTGTCTTCGCCTTGTCCGGTGCCCCGAGACGGCCTTCAGCATGAGGCAAAGGCGCCCCTTTAATTCCCGGCCGCTAGGATTAAAATGACTATCAGAACGCAATAGTCATTTTTTTGGAGGCTGAGGAATGGAGCGCATGGCAGAGAGTGCGCCAGGCAACAGAGCGGGGGCCGCCAAGGCGGGCACCAAAGCGGGCGGTGGTCACGCAGGGGCGGCGCTGGTCGTCATTCTCGCGATGACATTCATGGAGATTCTCGACGGCACTATCGTAAACGTCGCACTTCCCTCCATGCAGCAGGAACTCGGGGTGGATATGGCGTCCATCCAGTGGGTCGCAAGCATCTACAGCATCGTGACCTGCGCGGCGCTCCTCGTGTTCGGACGCCTCGGCGATATGTTCGGCAAGGTGCGCATCTTCCAGGTCGGCGTGGCACTCTTCACCGCGGGGTCGGCGCTCTGTGCGCTTTCGGGAACGTTCGAGATGCTTGTCGTTGCTCGCGCCGTCCAGTCGCTTGGCGGCGCGGCGTCACTCGCCAACAACCAGGGCATCATCACCGAGACCTTCCCAGACAGCCGCGGCCGCGCGCTCGGGCTCGTGGCGACGTTCACCGCGCTCGGCGCCATGTGCGGCCCCACGCTCGGCGGTCTCATCGTGGCGACGCTTCCGTGGGAGTTCATCTTCATCATCAACCTGCCCATTGGCCTCATCTCGTTTGTCGTCGGGCTCAAGGTGCTCAGCAACCGTCACCCTGTGCACCGCCCGTCGTTCGATGCGCTCGGCACGGTGCTGCTCATCCCCTCCATCCTGTTAATCTTCTTCGCCATTACGCTCACGGAACGCGGGGTCACGCCCTTTACCATCGGCATGCTTGCGTGCGGGATCGGGCTGCTCGTCGCCTTCGTCGTGGTGGAGAACCATGCGAAGTCTCCGCTCGTAACACTTGGCGTCTTTCGCGACGTTCGCTTCGTCATCGACCTCATCAACATGGCGCTCGTTTTCCTCGCCATGGCGGCCTATACGTTCATCTTCCCGTATTACCTGCAGGAGGCGCGCGGCATCGGCGCGGGTGTAGCTGGCCTTATCATGGCGTGCTATCCGCTCGTCAACTCCATCGTAGGCCCCATCTCGGGCGCCGTGTCGGACAAGGTGGGGTGCGAAAAGCCCACGCTCGTGGGGCAGATCATCTACACCTGCGGGCTCGCCATCATGGGCTTCGTGGCGCTCGATACGCCGCTCTTCGTGCTCATTCCCTGCATCATGTTTACCTCGCTTGGTAGCGCCATCTTCCAAGCCCCCAACAACTCCATGGTGATGGGGCACGCGCCCGAGGGATCGCTTGGCTTCGTGGGGTCGCTCGGCAACCTCATGAGGTACCTGGGACAGTCCGTGGGCATCACGGTGGGTTCGGCGCTGCTCTACGGCGGCATGTCGCAGTCGATCGGCTATCCGGTCACAAGCTATATCGAAGGGCGCCCGGATGTGTTCATGGACGGCATGCATCTTGCGTTCCACGTGGTTGCGGTCATCGTGCTCGTTAGCGTGGCGCTCGCGTTCGTTCGCGAGTGGCTGAACTATCGGGAGCGCCGCGCCAAAGCGGTTGCGACCGACGCCTCGGCGCGCTAACGGAGTGATGGTCGAATGCCAGCTATTTTTACGCAGCAGAACCGAGACGAGCTGTATCGCCGCATGATCGATGCGGGCTGGGACCAACTGGTGCGAAACGGGATCCGCTCCCTGCGCGTGGAGCAGGTCGCAGCGGCCGTGGGCATAGCCAAGGGCACGTTCTACCACTTCTTTGACTCCAAGGACGACTTCATCTACGCCATGCTCATAGAGAATCGCCAGCACGCGGTGGACGTGCTCGAGCGCACGCGCGAGGAGGCGGGCGCTCCGCTCGATCGCGCGCGCATGCGCTCGTGGCTCGAGCTTCTTTGGCGGTCGGATCGAAACATCTTCCGCATCGCAACGGCTGAGGAGTACCGTTATCTCGTGCGAAGTCTGCCCGATGAACGGACGCTCGATCCCGCGTCCGACGGCGCGCTCGTGCGCTGGATCGTGAATGAGGTTGCCGACGCGCGGCCTGGGGTGGATGTCGCCGCCGTGCAGAACCTGCAGTTCGCGCTCGCGCTCACGCTGCTCAACCGTAGTCTTCTGCGTGCCGAGGCGCTGGAGTGCACCGTCGATGCCCTGATCGACGACACATTGGATGAGCTATTCGGCAGGTCTGGTTAAGCGCTGTCTGTCCTTGGATTCGGGCAGGGTTTTCGGGTGGGCCGCTGCTCGTGAGCGTTTGGAGCGCAGGTCTCGCGGCACATGAGGTCGGTGCGGAGGTCGCGCTTCGTTAGTTCTTGCGACGCTTGTTGCATGCCGGCCGGCAGCAGACACTCGCGAACACGTACACACAGTAGCCGAAGAGCGCGGCGCATCCGGCACCGAGGAACACTCCGGCGAGAGCGATCGGGGTTATCTCGTGCATGACATGGTCTCCTTCCCGTGGCGGGCTCAAGGTGTTCGACACCCGCAGGATTCATGGTCGGAAGCCCGAATTCTTCCCCGCATGTTTCATCTGAAACATGCGAAATGCGGACGAATCCAAGATTCCAGGCAGCGACATACAAGTGTTACGGGGGCTCCACGGGCATGCCCTGCTGTCGAATTCAGTACAGCATGTGAGCGGTAAAGGCGGCATTAAGCTCGAGCGCCTGGATATTAAAATGTCATAAAGATGCAGGTAGTCAACGCATTACCCATGAAGGGCGAACGCGTTGCACCCCGCGTTGCCGCGCTATACTGGGGAGCGACGCGAAGGGAGGCGGCGGATGGGCAAGGTGAACGTACGGGCACCGCGACGCGAAGGAAGAATGGCGGCGCGTCTTGGCGCCATGTGCGTGCTCCTGGCGTCATCGACCGCGATCGGGCTCGGTTTTCATGAGCTGGGCTTTACCGATTCGAGCATCATCTCGCTTTACATCCTGTCGACCCTGCTCACCGCTACGGTCACATCGGGGCGCATGTACACGCTGCTTTCGTCTGCGCTCTCGGTGGTGCTCTACAATTTCTACTTCGTCGTGCCGCGCTTTTCGTTCGAGTCGCTCGACACGAGCTACCTCGTCACGTTCGCCATCATGTTCGTCGCTGCCATCGTTGCCTCGGAGCTCACGAACCACATTGCGAGAAACGCCCGCGAGGCGCGGCGGACGGCCTATCGCACGAGCGTGCTCCTTGAGACGAACCAGCTGCTTCAGCAGGCGGATGATCCCGAAAGCATTGCACGGATAGCTTTGAGTCAGCTCTTGAAGCTCCTTGATTGCCCGGTAGCGTTTTACCCCGCTGAGGGGGACGGCCTCGGATCTCCGCTGGTGGGCAATGGGGACGATGAGGCGATGCGAGCGGCAACCGCCGAAAACGCCCGCGTGGATGCATTGCGCGCGTTCCGGTCTGCCAAACCCTCGGACGGCGCCGCTTCGGCCGCCGATTCGCTCGCCCCTGCGCCGCCCGTGTCTGCCGAGGCTTCAGAAATCGTTTCCATTCCCATGGGAGACGGCATATTCCTGCCCGTGCGCACGCATGATGAGGCATTCGGTGTGGTCGGCATTCGTGCTGCCGAGCGCGACATCGACTCGTTCGAGCTCTCCATCGCTCGTTCGATCATCGGTGAGTGCGCGCTCGAGCTCGCTCGAGAACGGGAGGCGCGCGAGCGTGAAGAGGCCGCTGTGCTTGCGCGCAACGAGCAGCTCCGAGCGAACCTGTTGCGCTCGCTTGGACATGACCTGCGCACGCCGCTCACGGCGATCTCGGGTGCCGCGGCGATTCTACGCGATGATTCCGACCGTCTTGCACCCGAGCAGCGTCGTGCGCTTTTGGACGACGTGTACCACGACTCGCTTTGGCTCATCGATATGGTCGAGAACCTGCTCACCATCACGCATTTCGATGAGGGCACCATCAAGCTCACCTTGAACTCCGAGCTCATCGACGACATCTTCGAAGCCGCCGTGTCGCACCTTGCGAACCAAGCGGGTGGGCACCGTATCGTCATCGAGCCCGCGGAAGAGATTCTCCTCGTGCGCATCGATGCGAGCCTCATCATCCAGGTGCTCACGAATCTCGTGGGCAACGCCATCAAGTACACCCCGGCAGGTTCGACCATCCAGCTGAGCGCTCGGCGCGAGGGGGCGTTCGTGCGCGTGACGGTTGCAGACGACGGGCCGGGCGTGGCGGACGACGACAAACCACACGTGTTCGATCGCTTCTATTCCGGTGCGAAGGCAGAGCGACCGGCAGACGCGCAGCGGAGCTTCGGCTTGGGGCTCGCGCTCTGCCGTTCCATCGTCGAGGCGCATGGCGGCGCTATCGAGGTGCACGACAACGTGCCCCATGGCGCCGTCTTTTCGTTCACGCTTCCCGCAGAGGAGGTTGCGATTCATGGATAAGGAATCGAAATGGGCGGCATCGGCCGGTGCGGATGGTGCGGTGCTCTCCGTCCTTGTGGTAGAAGACGATGCGGCGGTGCGTCGTCTTATCGCGACAGCTCTTGCCATGCATGGCTACCATGTGGAGGTCGCCGCTACAGGTGAGGCGGCGATTCTCGAGGCGGCGTCGCATGGCCCAGAACTCGTCCTGCTCGATCTGGGCCTTCCGGATGTGGACGGCATTGCCGTCATCAAGAAGCTGCGCTCATGGTCGAACGTGCCGATCATCGTGATTTCGGCGCGCATCGAGGAAGCGGACAAGATCGAAGCGCTCGATACGGGAGCGGACGACTATCTCACGAAGCCGTTTTCCGTGGAAGAGCTTCTCGCTCGCGTGCGTGCCTGGCAACGACGTGCTCGCATGTCGCTCGGTGACGACCCGGGCGAGAGCGTGTTCGAGAACGGTCCTTTGCGCGTGGACTATGCGGCGGGATGCGCGTATCTAAACGGTGAAGAGCTGCATCTCACGCCCATCGAGTACAAATTGCTTGTGCTCATGTGCAAAAACGTGGGAAAGGTGCTCACCCACACGTACCTTACGCACGAGATTTGGGGCACGTCGTGGGACTCCGACATCGCGAGCCTGCGCGTCTTCATGGCGACACTTCGGAAGAAGATCGAGCGCGACCCGTCGCAACCGAAGCTCATTCAGACGCATGTGGGCGTTGGTTACCGCATGCAGCGGCTGTAAAGCTGCAGTCGCACCAGGCACCCCCGACCGGCTGCGCAGGGTGCCCGAGGTTGCCGCGAAAGCCGAGCGCGCACGCCTTCGTGCGGCGCCCGAAGGCTTGAACGGCAAGATCGGGCACCCTGCGCAGCCGGGCATTAAGATGCCACAAAGATATGGCCAAACCCCTTGAAGCTGCTTTTTCCCGTGACTAAGATGCTTTCGCAATCGCGGATGTGCTGCCGGCACTCCGCGATCAGGGAAGGAGAGGTTTCATGGGAAGCAGTTTGGGCTCAGGTGCCCCGGCATCCGTCGCCGCAACGGATCTGGATGCGCTCGATGCCATCCGCAAGGCACCCATCGACGGCGTGTTCGGCGAACTTGAGACGGCGCGCGTAGGACTCGCCTCGGACGAGGCGGCCGTACGCCAGGGGCGCTTCGGAAAAAACGTCATCCAAAGCGAAAAGAAGAAGTCGCCCGTCATTGCGTTCCTCGCGAACTTCACACACCTCATGGCGGTGCTTTTGTGGGTCGCGGGCACCATCGCGTTCATCGCGGGGCTCCCGGAGCTTGGCGTCGCAGTGTGGCTCGTGAACATCATCAACGGCGTGTTCAGCTTCTGGCAGGAGGCGCGTGCGAGCCAGGCGACCGAGGCGCTTAAGAAGATGCTGCCGGCCTATGCCACGGTGATTCGCGACGGCCAGGAGCAGAAGATCCTGGCAGAAGACCTCGTGCCGGGCGACGTCATGCTCCTTGCCGAGGGCGACAAGATCTCTGCAGACGCGCGCGTCATCGCGAGTTCAGACTTGCAGGTGAACCAATCCACGTTGAACGGCGAATCCACCCCGTCCCGCAAGACCGCGGACGCGGTGCTCGAAGAGGGGCTTTCCGCCGCGGAGATTCCCAACCTCGTCTTCGCGGGCACGAGCGTGTCTGAGGGCAACGGCCGCGCCGTGGTGTTCCGCATTGGCATGGACACGGAGTTCGGCAAGATCGCGAGCCTCACGCAGAACATGCAGGCGGCGGAGAGCCCGCTCACGCGTCAGCTCAACCGCCTCACGAAGCAGGTCACGATCTTTGCCATGTGCATGGGCATCGCGTTCTTCTGCCTGTCCCTGTTCGTGGTGCACGAGCCGTTCGCGTCTTCGTTCATCTTCGCGCTCGGCATGGTCGTGGCATTCATTCCCGAAGGCTTGCTGCCCACGGTGACGCTTTCGCTCGCTATGGCGGTGCAGCGCATGAGTCGCCGGAACGCCCTGGTGAAGAAGCTCGATTCCGTGGAGGCGCTTGGCTCCACGAGCGTGATCTGCACGGATAAGACCGGTACGCTCACGCAGAACGAGATGACCGTGAACCATCTGTGGACGGCGACGCGCGAATACGAGATCACTGGCGTGGGGTACGCGCCCGAGGGTCAGATAGAAGCCGAGGGACGCAGTTGGCGCGCTGTGGACGATGCCGACCTCGAGCTCTTGCTCGAAGGCGGCATGCTCTGCGGCAACGCGCGCCTCGCCGAGCCGGAAGAGGAGGGCAAGCGCTACGAGGTTTACGGTGACCCCACGGAGGCATGCCTCATCGTTTCCGCGCAGAAGGGCGGCATCGATCGCGCCGAGCTCGAGGCGCGTATGCCCCGCGTGAAGGAGCTGCCGTTCGAGAGCCGCCGCAAGCGCATGACGACCGTGCATGCTCTTGAGTACCCGCTGGACGGGGCGCGCCGCATCGCGTTCACGAAGGGCGCACCGAACGAGGTCGTGCGGCTTTCGACCCATGTTCGTGTGAACGGCGTGGTCGAGCCTATGACCGAGGAGCTCCGCCAACGCATCATGGAGGCGAACGACACGTACGCCGCCGACGGCCTGCGCGTGCTCGCGGTGGCGTACCGCCCGCTCGACGGTGCGAACGCGGAGGCGGGTGTCCCCGATGCCATGAGCGATTACACGACCGAGAATATCGAGTGCAACCTCACCTTCGTGGGGCTCGAGGTCATGATGGATCCGCCTCGTCCCGAAGTCGCGGCGGCTGTGGCAGAGTGCCATCGCGCGGGTATCCGCATCGTCATGATCACGGGCGACTACGGTCTCACCGCGGCGAGCATCGCGCGGCGCCTGAAGATCGTGGAGGGCGAGGGACTATCCGTCATCTCGGGTTTCGAGCTTTCGAAGATGGGCGATGAAGAGCTCAAGGAGAAGCTCGCCGGCCAAGTTGTCTTCGCCCGCATGGCACCCGAGCAGAAGCTCCGTGTGGTCACGGCGCTCCAGGAGATGGGCGAGATCGTGGCCGTGACGGGTGACGGCGTGAACGATGCTCCCGCGCTCAAGAAAGCCGATATCGGTGTAGCCATGGGCATCACCGGTACCGATGTGGCGAAGGAGGCGGCCGATATGATCTTGACGGACGATAACTTCGCCTCGATCGTCGCCGCGATCGAGGAAGGGCGCGCGGTCTACAGCAACATCCGCAAATTCTTGCTCTACATCTTGAACTCCAATGCGCCCGAAGCGGTGCCGAACGCGGTCTACCTGCTCTCGGGTGGTGCCGTGCCGTTGCCGCTCACAACCATGCAGATCCTTACCATCGATCTGGGTACGGACATGCTGCCGGCGCTGGGTCTGGGCACTGAACCGCCGGAGGAGACCATCATGGATCAGCCCCCGCGCGACCCCAACGAGCGCCTGCTCAACCGCCGCGTACTCGTGAAGGCCTTCCTGTGGTATGGCCTTATGGCCTCGATCGTCGCCATGGCGGGCTATTTCCTGGTGAACCTGCTCGCCGGTTGGCCGGGGATCCCGCTCGCCGGCTTGGGCAACGATAGCGACCCGGTGTACATCCAGGCAACGACCATGACGCTTGCAGGCATCATCTTCGCGCAGATCGGCCAGGTCATGAACTGCCGCACCGAGACCACCTCGGTATTCAAGATCGGTCTCTTCTCGAACCGCCGCATCCTCATAGGCATCGTGTTCGAAGTGGTGCTGCTCGTGATCCTCACCACGTTCCCGCCGCTGCAGGGTGTGTTCCACACCGCGCCGTTGGCTTGGCAGGATTATGCGTTCCTCTGCTGCATCCCGCCCGTGGTCATCGCCATCGAGGATATTCGCAAAGCATGGTTGCGCCGCCGCGAACGGGCGCGTGTCGCCGCGAAGCGCTAGAGTTGAGGGTACACACCATCTGAAAGGTGGAGATTATGAACGTCATTATCGTAGGCATGGGCTTCATCGGATCGGGGCTCGCGTGGAAGCTCGCGCGGCAGGGGTTTTCGGTCACGGCGGTCGACCAAGATCAGAAAGCACTCGATGCGCTGGGCGATTCGTTCCCCGGCAAACGCGTGTGCGGCATCGGCCTCGATCGCGATGTGCTTCTGCGCGCGGGAATCGACCGCACGGATGCCGTCGTTTCCTGCATGCGCTCCGACGAGGCGAACATCGTGGTGGCGCACGTCGCCCGCTCGACGTTTCGCGTGCCCCGCGTCATCGCGCGTCTGCACGATCTTACGAAGGCCGATACGTACCGTCGCCTGAACATCCAGACGGTCTCGCCCAATGCCTGGGGCATCGCGCGCATCGGCGAGCTCCTTACCTATAACCACCTCGATAACGTGTTCGAAGTGGGATCGGGCGATGTGCGCCTGGTTCGCGCGGACGTGCCGGCGCTGCTCGACGGCGCCACGGTGCGCGAGATCTCCGCGCTCGGCGAGGTGCAGGTCGTGAGCGTCTCGCACGATAACGAAACGTTCATCCCCACGCAGGGCACCGTGCTCGCCGCCGGCGACATCATCTACGCTGCCGTGGCGACCTCTGCCAGCAGGAAGTTCAAGCAGATGCTCGGCATCACCGATTAGGAGGAATCATGCAGGTCATCATTGTCGGCGGCGGCAAGACCGGCGCCCATCTCGCCTCCCGCCTCACGGACGACGGCATCGCGGTCACGGTCATCGAGCAGCGCGCTGAAGTCGTCGAGCGCGTGCGTCAGATATGCCCGAACGTTTCCGTTATCGAGGGGAGTGGTTCGGATCCCGAGGTCTTGGAGCGCGCGGGCGTGCGCATCGCGGATGCTGTCGCGGCTGTGACGGGATTGGACGAGACGAACCTCGTGACGTCGATGCTCGCGAAGATGGAATATGCGGTGCCGCGCGTTGTGGCGCGTGTGAACAATCCGGCGAACGCGTGGATGTTCACGGCGGTGAACGGTGTGGACGTGGGTGTGAACCAGGCTGAAATCACGGCGCGCTTCGTGATTGAGGGCATGGACGTGCATGACATGTACACGCTCATGAAGCTCGGTCGAGACGAGCACAGCATCGTACAGGTGGCGGTGGGTGCGCATGCCCGCGTGGCAGGACTTGCCCTCAAGGACATCCCGTTCCCGGCGGAGACCATCGTGACCGCCGTGGAGCATGGGGGCAACCTCATCGTGCCGAACGGTGATACCGTCTTGGAGTCGGGCGATGAGGCGATCATCTTCACGAGCGAGGAAGGCCGCGACGAGATTCGCCGCCTCTTCTCATAAAGGCAGCGTGCGGCTACCTCGCTTCAGAACGGGTCGTTTCGCTTCGGCATCCGTGCTAAGCTATTCAGCCGGATAAGAAAGCGAGGTAGCCATGCGTACCGATGATTTCGATTACAACCTGCCCGAGGAGCTCATAGCCCAGGCACCGGCGGAGCCGCGCGATTCGTGCCGCCTGCTGGTGCTGCACCGCGGCGAACCGCTTGCGACCACGGGCGAGACCGTGCCGCTTGCTCATGGCGGCAGCGTGGAGCACCGTCACTTCTACGACATCATCGACTATCTGGAGCCTGGCGACCTGCTCGTGGCGAACGAGACGCGCGTGATGCCGGCGCGTCTCATCGGGCGCAAGGCGAAGACGGGCGGTATGGCCGAGACGCTCTTGCTCACCCGCCGCGAGGACCAGGATTCGCTTGGTCATGTGTGGGAATGCCTTGTGAGCCCTGGCAAGCGCCTCAAGCCCGGTGCGGTCATCGAATACCGCGCGGGCGGTCCGCACGCGCCCGAAAGCGCGCCCGTGGTACTTGTGGGGGAAGTGCTTGACTTCGTGCCCGATAGCCGCGGCGGACGTCTCGTGCGCTTCACGCCGCAGGGCGAGAACGCATCGGGCGCGTCGCGCACGCTCGACGAGGCGATCCATGCCGCGGGGCACGTGCCGCTGCCGCCCTACATCACCGATTACGAAGGCGACCCCGAGAAGTACCAGACCGTCTACGCCATGAGCGAAGAGCATTCCGCCGCAGCTCCCACGGCCGGGCTCCATTTCACGCCCGAGCTCATCGAGCGCATCAAGCAGAAGGGGGTCGGCTGGGCGACGGTCGAGCTCGAGGTGGGGATCGACACCTTCCGCCTTGTGGAGGAGGACGATCCCACCGAGCACGTCATGCATACCGAGCGCTACCACGTGCCGCAGTCGGTTGTAGATGCCGTGCACGCCACCAAGGCGGCGGGGCACCGCGTGATCGCTGTGGGCACGACGGCGGTGCGCTCGCTTGAGAGCGCGTGGGACGCTCAGGCAGCCGCGTCCGAGCCCCCTGTTGTCGCGCGCCGGTTCGAGAATGCTCCCGGCTCGGCGGTGGAGGGCATGGGCGATATCGTCGCTCGGGAGAACGCGACGACGAATCTTTACCTCATGCCTGGTTCTACCTACCATGTGGTCGACGCGCTTATCACGAACTTCCACGTGCCGCGTTCGACCCTCATGATGCTTGTCTCGGCTCTCGCCACGCGCGAGCAGATCATGGATGCCTATCGCGAGGCCGTGCGGGAGCGTTACCGCTTCTTCTCGTTCGGCGACGCCATGCTCATCGAGTAGCCTCGCCCGCTGCCTGGGGCTCTCGGACGCGGGCCTTGTCTCGGCGCTTGCGCGGGCGGAAAGATGCTGACGTTGCAAAAAGCGGATGCCTGCGGCCCCGATGTCCGCAGGGGCGTATATCATTGGTAGAGAGAGATTCATTCGTCTACGATCGACATGGGAGAGAACGATGGTTGACGATTTCGATACCAAGATTGATGACATGGAAAACGAGCAGGACGGCGTCTTGGAGGGCGCTGCCGACGTCGATGCGCTTGCCTCTGATTCTGCCGCGGCCACTGCTAACGAGGTCGATGCGCCCGAGGGAACCGCAGCGGCCGATGCGCCCGAGGACGCGGGTGCGGCGGCGGATGATGCGCCTCGCATCCCCGAGTTCCTGCAGCATCCCGTCACGGGGGCTGCGCCCCGCACATCCCAGGTGGTAGACGAGGAGCCCGTGCCAACCGAGGAAGCTCCTGGGGCCTCGCCGGTCGAGGCGGTCGGTTCCTTCTTCTCCGAGGGCGCCGCGGCGGTGCGTGAGATGAGCGCCGCCCGCAAGGCGCATGCCGAAGCGCGCGAGCAGCTCGAGCAGCTCGATGCAACGATCGCCGGCGAAGAGACGGAGCTCGCTCATCGGCGTGAGGTCGCCGCAAACTACCATGCGATCATATCCAGCGAAACCGCGCGTCGCGACGGCGCGACCAAAGCCGAACAGGCGGCGGAGGCCGAGCAAGCGCGCATCCAGGGCGAAATCGATGCGCTCAAAGAGCGTTTGCAGCAGATGAAGGACGCGGACTCCCAAACCGAGAAGCGCCTCAAGGCAGCCCTCGATGCCGCGGAGGCGCGGGAGGCCTCCTCGCGCGAGAACGGCGCGCGCCTGCAGCGCCGGCTCGACGATGCGAAACGGAACCTCGAGAAGGCCGAGGAGGATCAGAAAAATGGCGTTGCCGCCGCGCAGGCGGCGGTGGAAAGCGCCGAGTCTCGCCTCGCTATGCTCCACGACGAGTATGCCGAGGTCCAGCGCAACCCCTCGGCAAATTCCGCTGCCTACAGCGTGCGCGCCGACGAGTTGCAGACAGAGATTTCCGATGCTGCCCACGAGTTACAGTCCGCACGGGACGACCTTCCCCGCATCACGCAGGAGCTTGAAGACGCCCTCGTCCATGCTCGAAAGGCGGTTTCCGAGGCCGAGAAGCCCATGGACGACGCGAAGCAGGCCTTCCGCGAGGTGAGCTCTGCCGCAGACGAGGCGCGCAACACCTACCGCGAGGCGAAGGATGACGCGACGGAACGCCAGCGCAAGCTGAAGGAAGAGATCTCCGGCAAGGAAAAGGAGCGCCGCGCGCAGGAGCAGGCTGCCGAGGACGCCCGCGAGGAGGCGTCCGAAGCCCAGGCGCTCATTGACGAGGCGAACGATATCCATGCGCATCCCGAGGTTACCGAGACGATTGCCGCGCGCCTCGAGGCGGACCGGGCGGAGCGCGAGGAGCAGGCCGTTGAGGTGGAACAGCTCGCGAGCACAGAGAAGGCGGTGCGTGAGCGCACGCGTGGATCGCGCGCGAGGTTCATCGGCGCCATCGTGGGCATCGTGGTGCTCGTGGTTGCCGTTATTGCGCTCGTCATCGTGTTCATGAACCGATAGCTCACGTCTGTGCGCAGATCGATTATCGCGGTGGGCCTGTAGCCTCGTAGCTGCAGGCTCGCTGCTTCGCGCTTCGCCCCCGAAACCCTCTGAAGCTGCGGCGTTCTTCGTGCTGCCCCTTGACTTGGAGTTCACTCCACCATCTACCATAGGTGGCGACATGGCCATGGGTGCCATGAGACGGCAAGCTCACATAACAGAGGGGATGCGCATGCTGTACAAGGATTTTCAGGGGCTCAAGCTTTCGGCGCTCGGTATGGGTGCCATGCGCCTGCCGGTGATCGACGGCGACGATGCCAAGATCGACCAAGCCGCTACGCAGGAGATGGTCGATTACGCTATCGAGCACGGCATCAACTACTTCGACACCGCGTGGGGCTACCACGGTGGGCAGTCCGAGATTGCCATGGGCAAGGCGCTCAGCAAGTATCCCCGCGATTCGTTTTACCTTGCTACGAAGTTCCCCGGCTACGACCTTTCCAACATGGACAAGGTCGAGGAAATCTTTGAGAAGCAGCTCGAAAAGACGGGGATGGAGTACTTCGACTTCTACCTCATCCACAACGTCTGCGAGATGAACATCGATGACTATCTCGACACCAAGCACGGCATCATGGATTACCTGCTCGACCAGAAAGACGCTGGGCGCATCAAGCACCTGGGCTTCTCGGCGCATGGTGCCATTCCGGTGATGGAGCGCTTCATCGATTTCTATGGCGAATACCTTGAGTTCTGCCAGATCCAGCTCAACTATCTGGACTGGGAGTTCCAAGATGCATGCGGCAAGGTGGAGCTGTGCGCCAAGCACGGCCTGCCCGTGTGGGTCATGGAGCCGGTTCGCGGCGGCAAGCTTGCTAACCTGCCCGAGGCCGATGCGGCGCGCCTCACGGAGCTTCGTCCGGACGAGAAGCCCGTTGCCTGGGCATTCCGTTTCATCCAGGGCATTCCCGAGGTGTGCGTGACCCTTTCCGGCATGTCCAACTTCGAGCAGATGCGCGAGAACATCGCCACGTTTGAGGAGGAAAAGCCTCTCAACGACGAAGAACGGGCAGCGCTCCAGCAGGTCGTCGACGGCATGACCGCTCAGCACACGGTTCCGTGTACCGCGTGCCATTACTGCACGAGCCATTGCCCCATGGGACTCGATATCCCGAAGCTTCTCGAGATGTACAACGAGGCCATGGTCACCGGAGGCGCGGGCGGGTTCATTCCGAGCATGTTCGTGGGGACGCTTCCCGAGGACAAGCGTCCGAGCGCCTGCATTGGGTGTGGGAGCTGCGAGGCGGTGTGCCCGCAGCAGATCAATATCCCCGATACGCTTGCAGACTTCGCCTCGAAGCTTGCCGGATAGGAGCAGCCTCGCTGGCGGTAGGGGATTGAGCCGTAGTTGGATGAGGCCCTGCAGCTTTGGTGGCAGTTGCTATGCCGTTCGCCGCCATTTCTCAACCGTTTGCGGACTCGCTCAGGTTGTCGAGGTGTTCGTGCATGGGAATGGGTTTACGGGGAACATATAGCAATGAACATCCAAGTCGCTTCAGGAAAGCAAGCGACGACCGAAGGAGGCGAGTCCAATGGGTACAGAAGACATAGCACAAGCATTCGGGCTCGTTGCCTGGGGTCTTGAGGCTTAACCGTTGTGGGTACGCAGAGGCGACCCGTTGGATTCCGTCAGAGCATGGAAGCGAGCTGTTGAGAAGACCTTAGAACGACCGGGTGCATCTATAGCTTGTGCGCGTTCGGCTGGTCCTGGGGGACAAAGTGGACGCAATGACGAATAGATGCATTGGGGTGAGTCCAAAGTATTGAACAGGCCGAGGGGCGGCGCAGCAGAGGAGGCGCCGCCCCTCGCTTTGTGCCGTTCTGGGTCATTCTGGTCATTCTGGGACGGGTTTGTTTTGACTCGTTTTGACCCCGCTCGCGAATGAGTCAATATGGGACGGGTTTGTTTTGACTCATTCACAGCGATAGCTCAAGACGGCCCCGTCTCAAAACGGTAGTCTCAAAACGGCGCGATTTCGGCGCGAGCGAAGCCGATCTATCGATTGAACCAACGGTCTGCATGGCGGCCTATAACCGCGATCAAGCTTGATGCGGCAATCGTGATGATAGCGCTCAGGGGCGTGAGCCATCCAGCTCCGGCGAGGGCGATGAGCATCATCGCATCGCATAGCAGGCAATTCCAAACATAGATGTGCGAAAGGATGGACCTCGTCAAACGCATGCCGAGGGATTTTTCTTGCTGCATGTGCTCGAGCAGATGGGCGCTTATGTCACCGATGGTTTTGAGCCCATTACGGCGCGTGTATCTGAGGTAGGGAATGAAGGACATGATCCAGATGCCGAGCACGAAGGCCTCTGCCACCGCTATTGACAGCTCCTCTTCATGATTGGGGGCGTTTGCTGCGAAGAGACCTAAGAGATAAGAGGAGACCCAGCATACTTGCATGAGGAAGAAGATTGCCAGAAAACGGCGTGAATCGGCATCGAAGCGCTCGATGATATGAGGGGCGTCGTCACCGATGAGGGCATCGACCGAGGTATCAAAGGCTGTGGCGATGGCTTTAAGGCTCGCGATATCTGGAAGGGTCTTGTTGCGCTCCCAATTGGATACCGTTTGACGGCTCACCTTGCAGGCAGCGGCAAGCGCTTCCTGCTTCATGCCGTTCGCTTGGCGATGCTCTCGGATGCGTGTGCCGATTTCCATAGCTTGTCCCTTTGTGGCTCGCCGAATGTCCCTGCGGCACCAGTATGGCTCTTCGTATGGCGCGTGCCGCTGAGTATCGCGTCAAAATGCTTTGACATATCGGTCATTCTGGGACGGGGTCATTTTGACCCGCCCGCTGCGAATGAGTCAAAACAACCCCGTCCCATATTGGCTCAGTAGCCGAGGTCCTCCCCGATGAGCACCACGCGGATGCGTCCATCGTGGCGGCTGTGGCGCGTGACCACCACGTTGCAGCACATGCAGCGCTCTGCATGGCATTCCGAACAGACGCCCGCAACCTCGCATGGCGTGTTGGTGTGCAGGCGCGCGGCATTGAGCGGGCAGGTCACCGTTCGAATGCGCTTGATACCGGCTTCCACGTCTGCCACGAGCTTGTTCATCCCTGCGAGCACCACCACGTGCGCGGGGCCGTGCAGAAGGAGCGACAGGCGGTCGGAGTTGCCGTCGATGTTAACGAGCTCACCGTTCAGCGTGAGGGCGTTGGCGCTCATAAAGAACCAATCCGCCGAAGTGCGGTTGCGCCACATCTCGCGTTGTTCCTCGGGCGTGGTTGCGGTGGTGCGGTCGAGCATGCGGTAGCAGCCCGCGTTCTCGAGAGTCGCCTTCATGCCGGTTTCCTTGAACGTCTCGCTGCCGCCCCAGGTTACGGAGTCGCCTTCGTGCATCCAGGAGCGCACAAGCTCCACGGCCTCGGCGCTCGTGGCGCAGAAATGTCCCTGCATGCCATGGCGCTCGAGTTTCTTGATAACGGTCGATGCGGTGGTGCGATATGCTGCGAGTGCGGTTTCGGTGCTTTTGGCCATAGGTGCTTCCCTTCGGTTGGCGCCGCGCTGAATAAGGCCTATGGTACGAGAAATGCCGGCCACATGCTTTTGTCATCTCGAGCTGTAATCTTGAGCATATGGAAACATCAGGCGATTGAAGCGCGCGGAATCACCAGCCGAGCGACCCCAGCCGATGTACTGGGCCTGCAGGCTTTCCCAGGTGCATCGTCGATCGGGATGGTCGGTGTAGTTGCGTCTGGGTATGATGTGTTGAACTGAGTGGATGTGGACGAAGGGTCTGGTTCATGGCAAAAAGATGGCTGGAGCTCCTGCGCGAGAACAAGCGCGTGGCGATCGTGGCGGCATGCACCATCGTGTTTCTCGTGCTTCTGGAAGATGTTCTCGAGGGCGGGCTTATCAAACTCGATGAGGCCGCGTATATGCTCATTGTCGAGCATCTGCGCACCGATTGGCTCACGCCTATCATGGAGTCCATCTCGGCGCTTGCCACACCGGTCACCCTCTTGGTGATGCTTTTGCTCATCGTCGCCTTCGCGCCGGGCAGGCGGCCGGGCGCGTGCTGCGCACTTAACCTAGCACTCGTGGTGGTGCTCAACCAGGTGCTCAAGTTCCTCGTCCAACGGCCTAGGCCAGAGGGTTTTCGCCTTGCGGCAGAAACGGGGTTCAGTTTTCCCTCGGGCCACTCGATGGCCGCGATGGCGTTCTTCGGCCTGCTCATTTGGATGGTCTGGCACTACGAGCGCGATCGTGCGGTGCGCATCGGGTGCTCGGTGGCGCTTGCGGCGCTCATTGTCGCTGTGGGCGTAAGCCGCATCTATTTAGGTGTTCACTATGCGTCAGACGTGGTGGCGGGCTTCTGCGTGAGCCTCGCCTGGCTTGCCTTCTATACGCGTGCGGTGGCGCCGCTCTTTTTGGGAGAGGCACCGGCGAGGGAGGCGAAGGCGAAGGACTCGGATTAACCCGCGGCCTGTTTTTGCCAAAATTGTCGTACTTTTTATAGAAAATAGGCAATAGAAAGCTATAAAGTTTACGACAATTTTCGGGGCGAACGGGGCGAGTGCCGGCCGGCTCCCCATGCTTCGAGTCGAATCGCGGGTATGCCAGAATTTGATGGTGTGAGGCGCGGGCGAGGGAAAGGGTCGAGCAGCCCGCTATACTGGTTCATCATCGAAGCGACAGGCGAGCGGGCGCACGCGCTTATGGGAGCACGTCCGCTCGCCCAGAACGAGACCGAGACGAGAAACGCGAGGCCCCATGGACCAGAGCCTATTCACCTACGACATCATCGCCGAAGACTCCAAGACGCATGCGCGCGCGGGCGTGCTGCACACGCCGCACGGCGACATCGAGACACCTATCTTCATGCCGGTGGGCACGCGCGCCACGGTGAAGGGCGTGCCGTGGGAGACGGTCAAGGACCTGGGCGCGCAGATCGTCCTCTCTAACACCTACCACTTGGCCATGCGCCCCGGCGCGGACCTCATCGACGAGATGGGCGGTCTCCACAGCTTCATGAACTGGCACGGCCCCATCCTCACCGATTCGGGTGGGTTCCAGATCTTCAGCCACTCCGACGCCGTGAAGCTCTCGGACAAGGGCGTGCGCTTCATCGCCACCGACTACGACGGCAGCCACGTGTTCTGGAGCCCCGAAGACAATATGGCCATCGCGCAGAAGCTCGGCTCCGACATCTGCATGCAGCTCGACCAGTGCATCGGTTACCCGGCGGAGCGCCGCGACGTGCAGCGCGCCATGGATCTCTCGAGCCGTTGGGCGGAGCGCTGCTACAAGGCGCATACTCGCCCTGACCAGGCGCTCTTCGGTATCGTGCAGGGCGGCATGCATCTGGATCTGCGCATCAGGTCGCTCGAGCGGCTGGAGGAGATGGGCAACTTCCCGGGCTACGGCATCGGTGGCTATTCGGTGGGCGAGGACCACGAGACCATGTTCGAGTCCCTCGAGCCGCTCGCCGCGGAGTACATGCCCAAGGGCAAGCCGCGCTACCTCATGGGCGTGGGCAACCCCACCACGCTCGTCCGCGGCGTGGCGTGCGGCATCGATATGTTCGATTGCGTGCTGCCCACGCGCACAGGCCGCATGGGCACGGCGTTCTCCAGCGAGGGGCGCTTGAACTTCCGCAACGCCCGCTTCGCGCACGATGGCGGCCCCGTCGACCCGCAGTGCACCTGCCCTGTGTGCACCGGCGGCTACACGCGTGCGCACATCCGGCACATGGTCACGGTCAAGGAGATGCTCGGCGGCATCTTGCTCTCCATGCACAACATCTATTACCTGCTCGCCCTCATGCGCCGCGCGCGCCAGGCCATCATCGACGGCACCTACAGCGAGTTCGTGAACGATTGGATGGCCTCGCCGGCAGCGAAGGATTACTAGGAGGCCGCTTGCGTCGATTGCTCGGAGCCTTGCTCGCTTTCGCGCCAGAATACGAGTGCGGTCTTCACCGGGGGTCCGTAGACGAGTGAGGACGTAACGAGCTTCCAGCCTTGGAGCTCCATCTCGTTCGCCTTCTCGGTGATCGCGTCTGCCGTGTCTTCGGCGAAGGCGCGCTGCCTGACCAGCTCCGTACGATACATGCTGCCTCCCCGGGGTCGGCGCCTGCATACCTTGTTGCTGATATACCCAAACGGGTCAAAACGGGACGGGGTTGTTTTGTGCGCGTGCAAAACAACCCCGTCCCATTTTGACTCACTCCAGGTCGGAGAGCTCGCCCATGTCTTCGATGTGGATGGACGAGGCGTCTACGAGCGTATCGGGGGCTGCGATCTGCCCTTCGAGGGTGCTTGGGATATGGCCGTCTAGTTGCCCGCGGATGCTCTGGGCGCGAAGCAGGCAGAACGCCTCAAGGGTATCCACGCCCAGCTGGAAGTCCTCGAAACTAATAAACGCCGTGGGATCTTCTGCGACATAAGGAGCGATGAGCTCCTCTGCCTGGCGCACCGTCGTCTGCAGGCGCCCACTCTCCACGTAATCCTGTACGAGCTCGTCAAGGTAGCCGTGGTAGTGTTCGCGGTAATCGCCGTGAGCCATGAGGTTGGTGAAGAGCGGTCGCTCGGCAAGCACCTCGGGTGCTGCCGGCGTATCGATGGGCAGGTTCACGTAGGCGCTGGCATCGTCCGGCAGCTCAGCTCGTCCGAGGGCGTAGGTGCCGAAGGCCAGGTTATAGTCCCAGGGGAGCATCGCCAGGCGTCCGTCCTCCTCGTAAAGGAAGTAGTTGTGGCCCGTGCTTCCCAGGTAGCTGTCGAGATTCGCCACGAAGGTCTGCACGGCGAAGTACCTCAGCACCTCATCGACGTCCACTGAGCGCTCGATCTCGTCGCGCTCTCCTGTGGCCAGCGCCTTGAGTGCGTCTACCACGCGCTTTTCGTCCACCGCCGTCGCATCGAAGCGAGCGCTTTCGAGGATTCCCGGGTAGGATGCGGGGTCGTCGTTCACGTAGCGCAGTGCCACATCGGCGTTTTCGTCATCGAGAGAGCGGTAGTCGGGTTTGTAGAGCATGCCGTGCCCCTCGCCCCATACGCGCTCGGCGAAGGCATCCTCCGGCTCCTCGATGGCAAGGAACAGCCCCCAGGCCTCGCCGTTAACGCTCACCTGCACAAAGCTCGTTGCGGGCGTAGGGACACCCATGAAGCGCATCATGTCGAGGGCGAGGTAGGTCTTAAGGTAGCTGTTGTCTTGGAAGGATGCGTCGAGCGAGAGTTTGTCCAGGCCGTGGTAGGTGAGCCCCGTATCGAAGTGATCGAATTCGATCTTGAGGCTGTAGCGCGAAAGCCCACGCTCTGCGATGTGCCCGAGCGAGTTGTTCCCCTTGGCGCGCAGCCCCACCCCTGTGAACGTCTCGCCATCGATCGCCACGTCGCACCGGGAATAGCTCTCGGTCGTCGCGGTGGCGAGGAAGGCGTCCCAATCATCAATCTGGATGTCGATGCTGTGCACGCGATCCTGCTGGAAGAGCAGGTCGAGGTAATCGTCGTCGCGTGCGGGTGTGATGATGCCCGCCACGCCGGCAGCGTAGAGTCCGCCGGTGAACAGGATGGCGCAGGCGAGTGCCGCGATGCAGACGGCGTCGATGAAGCGCGACCCGAGCATAGGGCTAGCCTAGGTAGTCGCCGTTGTAGGAAACGAGGCTGGCGTCGCTGACGCCATCGATGGCGCAGAGGGCATCGATGAACGCCGTCTCGCCGTCCTTGAGCCTGACCTCATAGGTGAGGTCGAGCGCACCTGTGCCCTCATCTGCGGCGGAGCGGTCTTTCGCCTTGAGGACATGCCGCTTGGTGCTCGATGCCACGAGCGCCTCGACTGCTCGCTCGGCGGTATCTACCGTCTCGCCCGAGCAGCGCACAACGAGCATAAACGGCCGGTCCATGGTGCGGGTGTTGGCGAAGATGAGGAGCACGAGGCCGATTGCGATGCAGCCGACGACGGCAAGGAATAGCAGGCCCGCGGCGAGCACGATGCCCACCGCGATGCACCAGAACAGAAACACGATATCCATGGGCTCCTTGACCGGCGTGCGGAAGCGCACGATGGATAGGGCGCCCACCATGCCGAGCGAGAGCAAGACGTTGCTTGACACCGCAAGGATCACCAGCGTCGTGATGAGCGTAAGCGCCACGAGCGTGGCCTCGAAGCTCGTGGAGTGCATGACGTTCGTGCTCGTCTTCTTGTAGATAAGCACGATGAACAGGCCGAGCGCGCAGGCGAGCGCGAGCGCGAGGATGGCGTCGAGTGGGGGCACCGCATCGATGCGGTCGAGAAACGATGACTTGAAGATGTCGTTGAAGGTCATGGAATCGCCTTACGTCGAATGGTTGCTTGGGCGGTGCTGCTTGGGCGGTGGTTGCCCGGGTGGTGATTGCCTGGTTTGGCTCCCGGCGCTCACGCGCAGGGTCGCCATTCAAGCTGCGTGCGGTGCCCACTATTCAAGCCGCCGCGCGAGCGCATATTTGGAGTGAGCTACGCGCACGGCGCCGGGCACTTGTATGGCGTCGCGCACGATGTCGGGAAGGTAGGCGTCGTATTTCACCTCCAGCACGACGGCGCCCGGAGCATAGGGGACGAGAAGCCGGCTAGGGTCGAAGAAGCTCTCGGGGTGTCTGCACGACCGCATGCGAGCATCGAGGGTGACGCGAACGTTGCCCGGCTCGAACGTGAATGCTTCGCGTTCATAGGCTACGACGACGCAAGGGCGTAGCCCCAAGACGCGCTGGGCAGCTTTGAACTCTTCAAGCACCGGATCGTTACTGACTTCTCTGGCCGGGGCGGGGGAGAGACTGTGCTCATGCCGCCCTTTCTGCTCCCGCGGTGTGCCTCGGCTCGGTATCGCAAGGCTTCGGGCTTCGCACGGGGTGAGCCATGAAGCGTGCTTCGAGCCGGCGCCATTCCGCTTCACCTTCTTTTCCAGACGAATGACGCGCTTCGCGCCATCCATTGCGAGCGGCTCGGTTCCATACGCGCGCATGCGCCATTTCGCCCGCGACGTGAACCCCTCGTGCTTCTCACGCAGAGCGTCGTCGAAGGGCGTGTCGAAATAGAGGCTGCGCACGGTGTAGCGCCCGTCGGGCCCGGCATGCTCGTCCCGAGGGAAGAGCATGCCGAGGCGTTTTGCGAGCAGGAGGGCTTCGTGCGGCGGGAGCTCGAATTTAAGCTCGTGTCGCTGTTTCGTGCGCGCCGGCAGCATCAATCGTCGTACCCGCTGTTGTTGCTGTCGTAGCTCGAGTTGCCCCCGCTGTCATAGCCGGAGTTATTGCTGTCGTATCCGGAATTGCCGCTATAGCCGGAGTTGCCTCCGTAGTTCGAGTTGCCGTAGTTCGAGTTGCCCCCTGAGGGTGCTGGCGTCGAGGATCCGCCGCCGGACGAACCGCCCGAAGAAGTGCTTCCTGAAGATCCGCCTGACGAGCCGCCGGAGCCACCGGAGCTGCCGGATGAGCTGCCGCCGGAGCTACCCGACGACGTGGCGGGCGGGGCGGTGGGCGCTGGCTCCTGGTAATCGGTGACGCCGTCGTTCAGCGGACCGTAGTCGGAGTCGTAGTAATCGGTGACGCCGTCGTTTTCGGGGCCGTAGTCAGAATCGCTATAGTTGGTCCACCCATAGTTGCTCGAACCGGTGACCTGCATGGACGCGGCCTTGTTCTGGCCGATGACGTAGGTTTGGGAATCGCTCACGATATTCTTGAGAAAATCGTTCGCCGGCAAAGACGACCCGTCCTCTACCTCGAGGTCGATCGTGTTGCCCTCGCCTTCAACCTCCTCGACGAAATAGCCCGCCTCATTGATGCGCGCGATGAGGGTGGAGACCGCTGTGCGGCATTCCTGCCCTTCCAGCGCGCTCAGGTCGAGCCCCATGTTCTCGGCATCGGCGTTGAGCGCCTCCACGCCCACGACCATGCCGTCTGCATCGTAATGGATGGCGAATTCGGGATTCACGCGCAAGATGAGCGTGCCGCCGCCCTCAGGATAGGGAAGTTCTTCGGGCTCGGTCGCTGCCGCGGCGGGCGCTTGCGCTGGCGCCTGTGTGCCGCTCCAGATGGCAAAGAGTGCTCCGCCGCCAACGATCACAGCGAGCAGCGTGGCGAGCACGATGGTGAGTTGTTTGTTCGTCATGTTGTTCACCCCTCGGTCGTCTAGGCGTATTCGCCGGGTTATCCCAGCGAATGGCTTCCCTTGCGCAGGAAGTCGGTTGCCCTACCAGGGGTAGCCGCCTCTCTTATAGCATGCCCGTGGGGGCATTATGATGCGCGGCCCTGTAAGCGCTTTGTAAGGTCTTGCGTGGCGACCACTTGCCGGCCCTTTGCCTCCGTTCGCCGATTCTCCGGATGCACTTTTTGCAGCTCGGGCGGCATTAATCCGGGGGAGGAGATTCATTTTTCTCGATTCAGACGAAAAGCGTCCGGCACCGGTGAAGGCCCCCGGCCGGGAAGGCTGGTTGCAGATGGCTTTGGAGGGCTCGAGCCTAGGGCGGCGCGCTATCTGAAGCATTCAGGCCCAGTTGGATGCCATCGCTCGTCCGTTCCTGGCGCATTCGTTCCACTTTTGGGAACTTCTTTTTGCTCTTTCAGCAGGAGTGTGGTCTGCTCCCTAGGAACGTGCAGGATTCTGGCGAGTGTTCTACCGGTTGCAGCGCGCGGACGAGAAAGATATTCCCAAAAGTGGAACGAACATCCCTCTCAGCCTGTGCGCTCTGCAAAACATCTTTGTTGGGGGAGCATTTGTGGCGTGCATGCGCCGTGCTAGGCGGGTATGCTAGTGCAAGCTGTGAAGTGACGCCGGATGGCCGGCAGAGATGAAGGTGATGATATGGCAGAGCGAAACGATCGACGTGGCGAACGTCGGGGCAACCCGCGGCGCGAGGCGCGCGCGAAGGCGGCGGAGCAGCACACCGCCGAGGTGGCGCAGCGCCTTGCCAAGGATATCGAGCGCTCGGTGGCAGGCGTGACGCGCTATGATGGCGCGCCCAAGGTGGAAGTAGCCGATCCCTGCGTGCCGGAGGTCTCGGTCGTGGCTTCGAGTGCGACCGATGCCGTTTTGGAAAACGGCCGCGGCTATGCGCAGTTCTGTGACCTCGCCGTGCTCGATTTCGCTTCGTTTGTGAGCCCGGGAGGTGGCTACATCAAGGGTAGCTGGGCTCAGGAGCAGGCGCTCTGCGCGGACTCATATCTGTATAACGTTCTCATCGAGCAGCGCGATTGGTATGGCGAGAACCGTCGCCGCAACATTAACTGCGAGCTGTATCGCGAGCGTGCCCTCGTGGTGCCGGCGGTGCGTTTCGAGCGCGACAAGATGCACGCCTATGCAGACGTTATCGTGGCGGCTGCCCCCAACGCCCAGCGCGCACGGGCGGACTACCATGTGAAGGGCGAGACGCTCGTTGCCGCCATGCGTGACCGCATCCGGTTCGTGCTGGATATCGTGGATGCGCTGGGGCGCGAGAAGGTTGTGCTCGGCGCATACGGGTGCGGCGCCTTCGGTTGGGACGCCGAGACGGTGGCCGGGCTTTTCCGCGAGGAGCTCGCAACGGGCATCCATGGGGTGAAGCAGGTGGTCTTTGCCGTTCCCCGCACGCGCTACGATGAGCATTTTGCCATGTTCGAGCATGCGTTCAGCACCTTCCCCGAGGCGCCCGCAACGACGTATGCCGAGGCTGCCGCCGCAGCGGCGCGCGCCCAAGAGGCCGCGGCAGCTGCTGTCGTCGAAGACGACGAGGACGAGGACGATTGGCGCAAGTACCTGTAGAGCGAACTGGGCTAGACGCCTGTCCGTAGTCGGCGGGCGCCTGCCGTTCGTTTCGGGATTGACGCGCGCCCATGCCGTCTGCCCGGCGGGCGCCTTCCCTCACGTTCGGCAGGCATCTGCCCGCCCTCGGTAGGCGCTCTCGCTTAGAATCTGCGAAACCGATGGGGCTAACCGCTTGCCCCATGCATAACAGAGCCGGCGGGCCCGCCTTCCTTGGCAGGGCCCGCCGGCGTATCTTGTGCGCCTTCTCTGCGAGGTCGCTATCCAGCCGGGCTATAGCCGGCTCGTGCATCAGCGTTCGATGCGCTTGATCGAGACGCCCTCGACGATGAGGGTCGCTCCCGCCACGATGAGGTATGCTGCGAGCAGGTAGCTCAAGACCACGCTCGTGAAGAGCGGGGTGAGGGCAAGCACGACGCCGAGGATGATGTTCACGATGCCCATCACGGTGCCTGCCGATGATCCCTCAAGCTGGTAGTAGCGCATGCTCTGAGCGAAGGACAGGCGCTCGATGCCGGTCATGATGAGCAGGAACGCGAGCAAGAAGCCGAGCGTGCTTGCGGTGAAGGACGCCGGCAGCGCGAAGAGGAGCACGCCGAGAAGCGCATTCAGGATGCCCGCGGCAAGCGTTGCCCCATTACGGAAGAAGGCAGGCGTTTGGATGTAGCTCGCAATGTTCGAGCCGCCGCGAACGATGAGCACGCCTGCGATGAGGCCCTGGATGAGGGCGTACATGCCGAGCGGCGCCACCGCGCTCGCGATGCCCGTGAGTACGAGCACGGCGCCGAGGGCGATCATCCAAGCCTTCGCGCTTCGAATCTTCTGGTTCCAGGTGTCGATGTATTCATTCACATAGTCGTGATCGGGGTCAAACCACTGCATTGTTCCTCCTACAAAAGAAGGCCTCCCAATCGTGAGTCGACTGGGAGGCACGTTGTTATCACTCTTCTACCCTGCGGGGAGTAGGCTAAGCGCAGACGGCATAATCAGGCAGTTTTGGCTCGAGCTCCGCTATTTCTCCACGTTTGACGAATAGCGTACAGCTGTCAGCTCGAATCCGTTCCAGGCCCGGCTGCATGCAAGGTTCATCCGTTCATGAAGGCTGAGCGCTCAGCGCTTGCGCGAGCCCACGGCATAGGTGTAGCGGTCCGTGGCGATGTATTGCAGGTTTACGTAGACCACGGAGCTTGAGAGGTCGAGTACGGTCTCGGTGACCTTGAGGAGCGGTATGCCGGTTTCGGTGCCTAGGAGCGTGGCGAGTTCGTCGCTCGCCTCCTCGATGCCGAATTGGTCCTCGAAACCTCCCACCTCCGTTCCGCAGTGCTCGGCGATGGTGGAGAAGAGCGAGCGGTCCTCGAGCGGCGTTTCTAGAAGGAAACGGTACGCGAGGGGGAAGTAATCAAACTCCACGATGCAGGGGACCCCGTCAACGAGCCGCAGGCGACGAATTTCGATGAGCTGGTCGTCGTCGGTGTTCAGCATCTGCTTGATCTGCGGGCTTGCGGCGCGCGTCTCGCAGCAGATGATGCGCGTGGAGGGCGCGCACCCGGTCTTGATGCAGGTTTCGGTGAAGCTGCCCGAGGTCAGCGTGCTTTCGACGTGAACCGTCGGGCGGACGAAGGCACCGCGCCCTTGGCGCTTGACAAGGTAGCCCTTCTCAACGAGGCGGCTGAGCGCGATGCGCACGGTAACGCGGCTCACACCGTACAGCGCGGAGAGCTCGTGCTCGGAGGGAATCTTCTCTCCCGGCGCATAGGTGCCGTGCTGGATGCGGTCGAGCAGGTCTGCCTCAACGCGTTCCTGGAGCGTGAGGGCGCAGGAATCCTTGGGGCACACGGTTCCTCCTTATCGGGTCGTTGGGCAAGGCAGGCTCATTGCTTCAATGGTATATCGCGAGCGGGGATGCGCATAGCGGCTTGCGGGGCGCATGTGCCGCCATGCAGGGGTTATCCAGCGACAAAGGGGGTTAAACATGCCGTTGACCTGTGATTTCACAACGCTCACGGAAGTATCTCGTTAAGCTTATATTAACTTGTTGTATTAGTTGCACTAAATCTTTATATTTCAAGAACACGCCTGTTGGCGTGCGATGGCCGAAGGGCGTGGGGCGCCGTGAGCGGCGGAGCGGAGGGCGCGCCCATGCCGGACGAGGAGGTGGTTCAGGTGATGGACGCCAAAGGCTTCCTTTCGGTGTTCAAAGAGCGAAAGCCCGTTATGGCGATGCTGCACCTTAAGGGAGAGACCCCGGATGAAGTCCTCGAGCGTGCGAAGCGCGAGCTCGACCTTTATATCGAGGGAGGGGTCGATGCGGTAATCGTGGAGGACTACTTCGGAACATACGGCGACATGCGCCGCGCGCTCGAGTACATCCGCGAGGCGAAGAGCGAAATCGTCTACGGCGTGAACTGCCTCAACATCGATGCCATGGGCTTTGAGCTCGCTCAGGAGTTCGGTGCGGCGTTCGTCCAGCTCGACTCGGTGGTAGGCCACGTGAAGCCGCGCGACGAGGAGGCGCTCGAGGCGTTTCTCGACCTTTACCGCGGGCGCTACGACGGTTGCGTGCTCGGTGGGGTGCGCTTCAAGTACCAACCGGTGCTTTCGGACCGCACGCTCGAAGAGGACCTCGCGATCGCGCGGGGGCGGTGCGACGCCGTAGCGGTGACGCAGGATGCAACAGGGCAGGAGACCTCGATCGATAAGATCCGCTCCTTCCGTGCGGGCTTAGGCGACTTCCCGCTCATCGTGGCCGCGGGCGTTACCCCCGAGAACGCGCGCGAGAGCTTGAAGATCGCGGACGGCGCGGTTGTGGGCAGCTATTTCAAGGACACCTATCACGATGACGGCGAGGTATCGCTCGATCACGTGCGCGCGATCATGGACGCGGTGCGCGCCGTGAGGGAGGAGACGGCATGATCAAGATGACGCGCGTCGACCACCGGTTGCTCCACGGCCAGGTGGCATTTACCTGGATCAGGCAGGTGGGTGCCGACTGCATCCTCATTGCCAACGACGCGGTGGCCAAGGACGAGCTGCGCATGTCGGTGCTTCGCATGGCAAAGCCCCAGGGTGTGAAGCTCGTCATGAAGAGCGTGGACGATTCCATCAAGGCGCTTACGAGCGGCGTGACCGATAAGTACAACCTGTTCATCATCACCGAGAGCATCGAGGATGCCTGGCGCCTCTGCAAGGCCGTGCCGGCAATTCGCGAGCTCAATATCGGTGGCGTGAAGGTGGAGGACGGCAAGCGGCAGATCTCCGAGGCGGTGTTCGTCTCCGATGAGGAATGTGCGCGCATCCGCGAGCTCGACGCTGCCGGCGTGCACGTGTTCGTCCAGATGACGCCGAGCGAGCGCTCGGATGAGGCTATGAAGCTCATCGGATAGGGAGGAGAAATCCATGGACAACCTGATGATGCAAACCGTATTCATTTTCTTCGTGTCCGCCTTCGGCTACTGCAACAGCTGCTTCAACAGCGCGCTGTTCAACCGCCCGCTCGTGCTCGGCGCGCTCACCGGCCTTGCGCTCGGCGATGTGGCGACCGGCTGCCAGGTGGGCGCCACGCTCGAGCTCGTGTACCTGGGCGCCCAGGCCATCGGTGCGAGCAACCCGCCTGACATGACCTCCGGTTCCGTGATCGGCACCGCGTACGTGATCGCTGCGGGCACCGACGTTGCCGAGGCCGTGGCTATCGCCGTGCCGGTGTCGCTGCTCATGTCCATGTGGTCGAACTTCCTTATGGCGGTCGTCGGCCCCATCATGGCGGCGAAGGCGGACCAGTACGCGCTCGCTTGCAACCGTCGGGGCATCGACCTTATGCATTGGGGCTTCGTGCTCATCCAGGTCATCTCTGCTGCCGCCTTCTGCGCAGCCGGGTTCTATGTGGGCACCCAGGCCATCCAGGGCATCGTCGATTCCATCCCGGCCTTCATCACCGACGGGCTCAACTACGCCATGGGCATCATCCCGGCCATCGGCTTTGCGATGCTCGTGCGCATGATCATCTCCAAGAAGCTCGCGTGCTTCCTGTTCATGGGCTTCTTGCTCGTGGCGTACGGCGGGATGAACGTCGTGGGCGTTACCGCTGTCGCAGCGGTGATCGCCGCCGTGCTCGTGTTCAACACCGGTCTCTTTGCGCCCACGCAGGTCGCATCCGATGTAGACGACAACGAGTTCTAATCCCGCCTACTTGAGAAGACCGCGAAGGAGGTTTTCGCTATGTCCGAAATCAAGATTGCGCCCGAGCGTAAGCTGACCGACCGCGACCTGCGCCGGGTGTTCTGGCGTTCCTGCATGCTCGACAGCTCATGGAACTATGAGCGGCAGCAGAACATCGGCTATTCGTTCGGTATCGTGCCGGTTATCGAGAAGGTTTACGAGCCCGGGAGCGAGAAGCAGAAGCGCGCTTACGCCCGCTCGCTCGATTTCATGGCCATCACGCCGCAGCTCTCCACCCTCCTTATGGGGATTGATGCCGCCATGGAGGAGGAGAACGCTGCGAACGACGAGTTCGATGATTCTGCCATCACCGCTGTCAAGACCTCGCTCATGGGCCCGCTCGCCGGCATCGGCGACTCGCTCATCGCCGGTACGCTCCGCGTGATCGGCACCGGCATCGCCATCGGATTCGCCCAGCAGGGCAGCCCGCTCGGCGCCATCCTGCTGCTGCTCATCTTCAACATCCCCGGCCTGCTCATCCGCTGGTTCGGCCTGAAGTTCGGCTACCAGTACGGATCGACGTTCATCACGGATGCCGCGAAGGGTGGCCTCATGGAGAAGGTCACGTTTGCGGTGAGCGTGGTGGGCCTTGCTGCCATCGGTGGCATGGTTGCGAGCTATGTGTCGCTCGACCTGTCGATGATCACCGTTGGTAGCGGCGACTTCGCGCAGCCGATTTCCGACTACTTCGACATGATCATGCCGTGCCTGCCCCAGCTCATCGTCTTCGGCTTCATGTACTGGATCATGGGCAAGAAGTTCAAGACCACGTGGGTGCTCGTGGGAACGATCGTTGTGTGCATCGCGGCCTGCTGGATTGGGTCAATGATGGCGTAAAGCTGCATCGGGTTTTTGCTCCCGGCGGAAGGCCCCGAGGGTTCCTGCGCGTGTGGTCCTCGCTGTTCGGCGGAGCCGAACAGCTGCGGGAAACACGCTTCGGAACCCCTCGGGGCCTTCCTGCGTTCAAACCCATGGCGGGGGTGGGGTAAGTTGGCGCGGGAAACACGCTCCGGAATCCCTTGCCTATTTGTTTAGGGCGACGTGCTCGGCAGGACGGTTGCCGGGATGCGGAGTAGTAGTATTGAGGGGCTGCGGATGCACAGGCGATGGGGGGCACGATGGCGCGCATCTATATCAATCGGCTGAGCGCCCGGGAACGGGAGCAGCTTGTTGGGCGGAGGTTTTCGATCGATGAGCTCGAGATGCTGCACGCATCGCTTCTTCGGGGCCAGCGTGCGCGCATGAAGCGACTGCGTGTGCTCATGGTCGTACTGCCCTTGGGGTGCTTGGCGCTCGGTTCGATGACCGCGAGCCTGGCGGGATGGACGGCGGCGGTGCTTGTCGCGACAGCTGCGATCCTCGTGATGGTGACTCTGTTGCTGCTGCTCACATGGTACTTGGCGGTTGGGCTCTACGCACGCCAGTTCAACGATGCTGTGGACGAAGGATATCCCGAGCTATTGGGGCGCCTCCACCTTTGATGACCGCCGATGCAGAGAAAAGCAGCCGACCCCGCTCGCTCAAGTGGGGTCGGCCACGTGTACCGTAACGCGAGTGTTGCAAAGATCAGTATGCCCACATGTGGTCGACCGGCCCCGATCCGTGGCCCAGGTCGAGCCCCGCGGCGAGCGCCCCGGTGAGATACGTCTTCGCCTGGTCGATGGCTTCGGGGAGCGTCCGCCCCTGCGCAAGCCCGCAGGCTATGGCCGAGGAAAGCGTGCATCCGGTGCCATGGGTGTTCTCGGTGACCACGCGCTCGTGGCGGAACCAAGTGACCTCAGGCGCGTCGCCTGTGCCCGGGGATGGCTCTGCCAGCACATCGTTTGCATCGTTGACGTTGTGGCCACCTTTGACGAGGACGGCGCACCCGAACCGCTCGACCAGGGCCTGCGCTACGAGTGCTTGGTCTCGGCTGCTCTCGATGCTCATGCCGGAGAGAGCCTCGGCCTCCATGACGTTCGGCGTGATGACTGTCGCGAGGGGCAATAGCCGTTCGGTGAGCGCCTCGACGGCGTCTTCGCTTATGAGGCGAGCGCCCGACGTGGCAACCATGACGGGGTCGACCACGATGTTGACGGCGTTCCAGTATTTCAAACGTTCGGCGATGGTTTCGATGATGGCGGCGGAAGAGACCATGCCGATCTTGACCGCTGCAGGGGGGATGTCTTCGAAGACGGCGTCGATCTGCTGCGCCACGAATTCCGGCGTGGCCTCCTGCACGGCACGCACGCCGGTCGTGTTCTGGGCGGTGAGCGCGGTGATGGCAGTTTCCGCGAAGAGGCGGTGGGCTGCGATGGTCTTGATATCCGCCTGGATGCCCGCGCCGCCACTCGAATCAGAGCCAGCGATGGAAAGGACGGCGGGGATGGTTTTCGTCTGCATGGAGCCTCGCTTTCATTTGCGGCCGCGACATGCGGCTGGTCTTATTGTTCCCCATGGCGCGCGTCGAGCCCATCATGTATGCGAACCTTTTGCCCACGAACCAAAAAAGCACCGAGAGGGTTATTTCAGACCCTCTCGGTGCGAGGCGCGTGCCGCTTTTCGGGTGAGACGGCGTTTTGCCTAAAGGACCCGGTCGATTTCGGCGGCAAGCGCACGGGTCGCTGCCGGGATATCGTCGGCTGCGAAGATGGCGGAGACCACGGCGGCGCCATCGACGCCGGTATCGGCGAGCACATCGAGTGTTCCCGCGTGCAGGCCACCGATGCCCACGACGGGGATGCTCACGGTGCTGCAGATCCGCGCGAGCTCGTCCTTGGTGACATCGACCGCGTCCGGCTTGGTGGGCGTGGGGATGAGCGCCCCGACGCCGAGGTAGTCCGCACCGGCTTCCTCGGCGGCACGGGCCTCCTCGACTGTCTGGGCAGAGACGCCGACGATGGCATCCGGTCCCAAGATGCGGCGCGCCTCGGCGCAGGCGGTGTCGCTTTGGCCCACGTGCACGCCGTCTGCGCCCGCGAGCTTCGCGGCCTCGACATCGTCGTCGATGAGGAAGGGAACTCGGTGGGCGCGGCAGATGGGAATGATGGTCTGGGCAAGCCCAACGATTTCCTCGGTAGAGGCGTGCTTCTCGCGCAGTTGCACGAAGGTCGCGCCGTTTTCAACCACCTGCTCTACACACTCGGCGAGCGTGCGCTCGCCGAGCCAGGCGCTGTCGGTTACGGCGTAGAGGTGCATGCCGCGGCGGATATCTTCCGGCGACCATGGCCCGCGCGAACAGGGGGCCTTTGTGGAGCATTCGGGGCTATGAGTCAAAACAGACCCGTCCCATATTGACTCAGCCATGTTAGAGCTCCTCGACCTGGGCACCGTTCATGAGCTGGTCGGCCGTCATGTTATAGGCAGCGTCGATGAGGTAGGTGCGGAAGCTCGCGTTGCCGTCGAGCTCGCCCATGCGCCCCTCCGCGACTTCGCCTGCAAGGCCCCAACCGGCAATGGCGGCAGCGGTCGCCTCGAGCGCGTGCTCGGGGTTGGCCACCACGTAGGCGGCGATGATCGTGTCCAGCATGCAGCCCGTGCCCGTGATCTTGCCCATGATGGGGCGGCCGTTTCGCACGGCGAGGGCACGGTCGGCGGTGGCAACGAGGTCGATTGCCCCCGTCACGGCGACCACGCAGCCGAGCTTGGCGGCAAGCTCGCACACGATGGCGGCGACCTCGGCGAGGTTCTCGTCGGTCACGGCGTCGTCGGGGTTGGCGTCCACGCCGCGGGTTGCGGCTGCGGCGCCGGTAAGGGCCTTGATCTCGCTCATGTTGCCGCGAACGACGGTGACGGGCAGCTCGTCGATGAGCGCGGCGGCCGTCTCGGTGCGCATGGCGGAGGCGCCGGCGCCAACCGGATCGAGCACGATGGTATGGCCGAGCTCCCCGGCGACCTTGCCCGCCTTGTGCATGGTGGCAACGGTCCGGGCGTTCAGCGTGCCGATGTTGAGCACGAGGCCGCCGCAGATCTGCGTGATGGCGGGGGCGTCGTTCTCGTCGTCCGCCATGATGGGGGAGCCACCGCAGGCGAGCAGCGCGTTGGCGCAGTCGTTGACGGTGACGTAGTTGGTGATGCAGTGCACGAGCGGCGTCGTTGCGCGGACGTTCTCAAGTGCAGTGCCAAGCATGTTCTTATCCATGGTGAAGTCCTTTCTTACTTACTTACTTACTTACTGAAGCATCGTCGTCGACAAGGTGTTAGTGCGACGCTCGATCTCAGTGCCGACAACGCCTTGCGGAGGCCTAGGCCTATACCTCCGCGCGCAGTTTCACAGGGAGTTCGGCTCTGCCGAACTCCCGAGAATGTTTGAGCACGGAGGTATAGGCCCAGGCCCTTTGCTTTGTTATTCCGTGCCGAGGTCGATCGTCGTGCCCTCAAACACCTTGTTGACCGTGCGGACCGCGCACATCTTGCCGCACATGGTGCAGGTCCCCTCGGTCGAGGCGGGCGATGCCTCGTAGCGGGCGCGGGCCGTATCGGCGTCGAGCGCGTAGTTCCACATCTCATTCCAATCAAGGCGGCGTCGTGCATCACCCATGCGATCGTCCACGTCGCGCGCGTGCGGCACGCCCTTCGCGACGTCGGCGGCATGCGCGGCGATCTTCGTAGCGATGAGCCCCTCGCGCACATCGTCGGCGTCGGGCAGGCACAGGTGCTCCGCCGGCGTCACGTAGCAGAGGAAGTCCGCCCCGGCGCTTGCGCTGATCGCTCCGCCGATGGCCGCTGTGATGTGGTCGTAGCCCACGCCGATGTCCGTCACGAGCGGCCCCAGCACATAGTAGGGGGCGCCGTGGCACAGGCGCTTCTGCAACGCCACGTTCGCCGCGATCTCGTTGATGGCCATGTGGCCCGGGCCTTCGATCATCACCTGCACGCCGGCGTCCCATGCGCGCTTCGTGAGCTTGCCGAGCTCGATCATCTCGGCTGTCTCTGCCGCATCGTTGGAATCGAAGAGGCATCCCGGTCGGCAGGAGTCGCCCAGCGAAATGGTCACGTCGTATTCGTGACAGATTTCCAGGACCTCGTCATAGTACTCATAGAAGGGATTCTCGTTACCGGTGACCTCCATCCAGCCGAACAGGAGCGACCCGCCGCGGCTCACGATGTTCATGAGGCGGCCGGTTTCTTTGAAGGTCTTGATGACCGAGCGATTGATGCCGCAGTGGATGGTGAGGAAGTCCACGCCGTCTTCCGCGTGCGCGCGAACGGTGGCCAGCAGGTCGTCTTTGGTGAGCTTGACGAGCGGCTTCTCCATGTAGCCGATAGCGTCGTACATGGGCACGGTGCCCACCATGAGCGGCGTCTTTTGCACGAGTTCCTGGCGGAAAAAGCGCGTCTTTCCGGAGTTGGAGAGGTCCATGATGGCGTCGGCGCCCAGGCGCTCGGCGCAAGCGACCTTCTCCCATTCCACGGCAGCGTCTGCGACATCTCCCGAGATGCCAAGGTTCACGTTGACCTTCGTGGAGAGGCCCTCGCCCACGCCCGCGGGCTTGAGGCCCGCCGCGAGGTGCCGCACGTTGGCTGGAATGGCGATGCGGCCAGCGGCCACGCCTGCGCGGATGAATTCTGGATCGCGGTGTTCCGCCTCAGCCACGGCGCGCATGGCGTCGGTGATGACGCCTGCACGGGCGAAATCCATTTGCGTGACGAGCTTGTGGGCGGCTTCGCCTCCCGTGCCCGATGCAGTTGTTGCAGTTTGCGGTGCGTCCATACGCATGCTCCCTTCGTTGGCATTACCCATGTCAGGTTCCACGAGTCGGGGCGGGCGCGCCCCCTCTCAGCCTGCCGCTGCGCTGGCGTCCGTCGCGCGTTATCGCGTTCGGCCTCGCCTTCGCTCCTGCAAGCTCCCCGTTATGTTTTGCCGCGCGGCATGCACGCCGCCACGGCCCGAAGCTCATTATACGCTGGCGCGGGCAGCGCGGGCTGATCGGGTTTGGCCGATCGGACGTGGTGGGAGTCAATCGGGCTCCTATCTTGGAAGTCGGCAATCGTGCTTCCTCCGCGCGTGCCTGCGATTTGATCGCTTCCGACGATGGAGAGAGCGCTTGTGGGGCGCATGCCGTGTAGGGCGGGGAAGGGGAGATACGTTTGAGAAGCGCTTAGTGATAGGCTCATATTGTTTCTTGGTGCAGGGAGAAAAGCGCTGTATCGGTTTTGGAGCAACGGCATGCTTGCCGGTAATTAAACGTTGCGAGGAAGCGGCCTTGTCAAAATGTAATACCTCCCCTGTCTGCGAGAATCTATCCAAATTTGCGCTAAGTCGGTCTTTATTCCTGCAGTTCGGGTGTCGGATTTGTCAACCACGCTGGTAGACCGCCCGCGGCGAGCGCTCTACCAGCCTGTTGGGCGGTCGGCACCCGCGTTTCGCAGGAAAAAAGACCGACTTAGCGCATTTTTGGTTTCATTTGCTCGGATAGGGGGTTGTATAAAAAAGTCGCGACTGCATCTCATGCGGACGCGGCCTCCGCCGCAGCTATGGCTTCCAAGCGGCTTGCTGATCCGGCAGGTTATAAAACTATTGAGATGCTGCCAAAGATGCAGATCTTCCAGCTTTGGAGCGGTGGCTTCCTGCTTTCTGGGTGGTAATCAAGCGACGAGGCGTGCGTAATAGCTGCTGAAGCCGTTTTGAACCTGTGTCGTTCTGGCTGGGGCCGCACTGTCGGTTGCGTACGCGCCGTCCTCCTCTCAGGCCGCCATTAGGTCGGCTGTCGTTTCGGGTACAATGAACTCGACGCGGCCCACGTCCCGGCTCTTGGGTTCACTTGGCCGGGGCGCGGGTCCTCCGCTTACCTCGGGCTAATCGTCACGGTCACGCGGTAGGCGCGGCCATCGACCACGACGAGGAGGCGAACGGCCCATTCGCAGGCAAGCCGTAGCCGCGTTCGTGTGGCGAATCTGGTCCTTACATAATGCTGATGCGAAGCAAGCGGGGAGCTGTCACAATGATGCGTCGATGGAAGGGGCGCTGAGGCCATGTTGGCATGGCGGCGCTAGCTGAGACGCAGGGAGTGTGCATATATGTCTAAGGCTGCAGAGCTGTATCCGCAGGATGGAAGCATTGCCGGCGCGGCGCCGGGCGGCGTGGCCGAGGTTCGGGAGCGCATTGCGCGCCGTATCGAGGCCATCGAGGAGCAGGCTCCCTTCGCGGTCGAGGTTCCCGCTGCGGTGGGGCCGGCAGAGCGCGAGACCTATGGCTGGATCGATTTCGGCCACTTGCCCAACACCCGCGACCTGGGCGGGCTCGCTGCCGCCGAGGGCTCACGCGTGAAGCCGGGCTTGCTGCTCCGCTCTGGTGCGCTCGGGTTTGGCAGCGACGCGGACCTCAGGCGGCTGCGCGATGAGTACCACCTCATGCTCGTGGTGGACCTTCGCAACGACGAGGAGCTCATCGAGATTCCCGATCCCATGGATGCTTTCCCTGGCGCGCGTTACGTGCATGCCGACATTCTCGCGCGCAGCGCGACAGGTATCACGCAGGAGAAGGCCACGCGCGAGAAAATCGCCCGCGAGCGTCGTGAGTTCGAGCGCTCGATGCGCGATGACTCCGATGACAACATGGAAATCATGTACCGCTACCTGCTTATGAGTGCCTCGGGCATGCTCGGCTACCGCTCGCTCATGCGGAGCATCATCGAGCTCCCGGAGGGCGCCGCGCTCTGGCACTGCTCGGTGGGCCGCGACCGCTGCGGTCTCGCTTCTGCGCTCGTTGAGACCGTGCTCGGGGTGAGCTGGGAAGATATCGAGGCGGATTATCTGGCAACGAACATCTTCGCCACAAATGAGCAAACGTTCAGCTACCCGGCGGTTATTCGCGCCCTGTGCGCCGCCCGCGACGCGGCGAGCGAGCGCTACGGCAGCCTTATGGGGTATATCCACGAAGCGCTTGAGGTAACGCCTGCTGAGGTTGAGCAGCTGCGCGAGCGGTATCTGTCGTAGCGCGGCCGCAGCGCAGTGACGGGCGTTGCGCTGTTCGGCTCGGGCCTTTTCATGCGGACTTTTGGGTGTTATCAGCCACGCTTCACCATGCGATAGTTTGTTAGCTCGATGCCGCGGCGCGTTACCGTTTGCCGGGCAACGGCGCGGTAGCCGTGGCGTTCAAAGAAGGGCTTTGCCGTAATGGACGCCTCGACGTCGAGCGGGCGCGGCGCATCGCGCTCGAGCTCGCGCAAGAGGGCGCTGCCGACTCCCTGGCCAAGGCAAGAAGCATGCACATACAGACGGTCGATGTGGCCCTGCGCGATGTCGCCGAACCCGACCAGCTTGCCCGCGCTGTCAACTGCAACGTAGGCTCGATGCGCCGCAAGGGAGGTTTTCTAGGCTTGGATGTCGGGGTCGGCGGGCGCCCAGGCATCGAGCTGGCCTGCAGAATATGCATCGGCGTTGACCGTGTGAACGGTCTCCCAGAAGAGCTCGAGAACGGCGGGAAGGTCCTCTTGCCGAAAAGGTTGAATGGCGAACGGAGTATTCATGCACGGAGCTCCTCGCGCAAAAACACCAGCGTTTGCTCGCGAGCGCCTGTTTTGAGCTGTCGCTCGTCGCAAAGCTCCGGCGCGTAGCGGTAGCCTATGTTGAACCGCGTGAGGTCTTCGGCCCGTTCGATGTGCCGTTCCGCCATCCATCGGACCATGGACCCACGGGCAATCTTGCTTGCGGTGGCGCGCTGCACGGGCTTTCCGTCTCGAAGGTCTTCGCCAAAGACGCAGGTAGCGATCTGTGTGGTTGGCGCCGTGTAGGGAAGAACCGCCTTGGCGTACTCGACGCTTGCGAGGTTCACGATGAGGGCGGGTTCAGTTTCCGTGGCGTCCCCGTGCGTCGCCGCGCCCTCGATTGCGTCTGCGATGCGGCCGCCCCAGAACGCGTAAAGGTCGCGCGCGCCGTCGATCGAAAGCTTGGCGCCCATTTCGAGCCGGTAGGGCTGGACGGCATCGAAGGGCCGCGCGCATCCATAAAAGCCCGAGAGAATCCAGAGGTGGTCTTGAATCCACGAGAGCGCATCGAGGTCGAGCACCTCGGGCGCGAGGCTCTGGTACTGAATGCCGACGTAGGAAAACGCCGCCGCCGAAACCGCGCGGGCAACATCCGGCTCAGCGAGCTGCCCTTCGTCGAGAACGGGCGTGAGGCCGTGCAGCCGCTTGATGTTCTGGTTGAGGAGCTTGTCGTTTACGCGCCAGAGCTTCTTGAGGCCGTCGGCACCTTGTTCGCGCTCGATGCGAAGGAGTTCCTGGCGCAGGCGCTCCGTCGCGGTGGGGAAGGGAGGGATGCCCTGCGGCGCGAACGCGTCTTGAGCAACGCGCATCTGCTTAGCGGGGGAGATGATGGCCTGGAGCATGGCGTCCTTTCAGAGCGTGTCGCGGTAGGCGCGACAGGGGGGGCGAGGTGGGGCAGGGGGGCAAGGGGGGCGACGGCACGATTGTCTCACGCTCAGCGGGAGATGCGCGGCAGTATGAGACAGTTTAACCCGGCACAACTGTCTCACATGAGACAGTTTAACCCGGCACGATTGTCTCATGCGCTGATGGGTCACCGCTCGCGGGACGACGCCAGACCGCTCGCGGAGCCCTTCCGTGGAACTGTTCCATATTTCGACCGCTCGCCGAATCGTGAGCGGTAGACGGCGCAGCGTACTCCATGAACGGTCATTTTGGAAACGTTTCATTTCTGCGAAAGCGCTGGCGAGCGATAATAATGCCAACAGAAATTGGAAACGTTTCCAATTTCAATTCAAACGTGAGGAGGAAACTATCATGATGAATCGTCGTCAGTTCATCACGGCTGGGCTCGGTGCCACGGCAGGTGTCGCGGCGATCGCGGCGACGGGCTGCTCGGGCGGTGGCGACACCGGCAGCACGGCGGGCAGCGGCGGCGCGAGCGCGGCGGGCGAGGTCTACTACCTCAACTTCAAGCCCGAGCAGGATGCTCAGTGGCAGGAGCTCGCTGAGCTGTACACCGAGGAGACCGGTGTTCCCGTAACGGTGAAGACCGCCGCTTCCGGCCAGTATGAGACCACGCTGAAGTCCGAGATGGCCAAGTCCGAGGCCCCGACCCTCTTCCAGGTAAACGGCCCGGTTGGCCTGGCTTCGTGGACGGATTACTGCCTCGACCTCGACGACGCCGACGTCATGAAGACCCTCACCGACGATTCCTATGCCCTCAAGGGCGAGGACGGCAAGACCAAGGGTGTGGCCTACGTCATCGAGTCCTATGGCCTCATCTACAACAAGAGCCTGCTCGACCAGGCCGGTTACTCCGAGGCGGACATCACCAACTTCGATTCCCTGAAGAAGGTCGTCGAGGACATCACCGCCCGCAAGGACGAGCTCGGCTTTAGCGCCTTCACCTCTGCCGGTATGGATTCCAGCTCCGACTGGCGCTTCAAGACCCACCTGGCCAACCTCCCGATCTACTACGAGTACAAGGAGAAGGGCATCGACAACACCGATGCCATCGAAGGCCTCTATCTCGATAACTATCGCCAGATCTGGGACCTCTACATCAACAACGCAACCTGCGAGCCGGGCGTGCTCTCCACGAAGACCGCCGACGACGCCACCGCCGAGTTCGTGACCGGTCAGGCCGTGTTCTATCAGAACGGCACCTGGGAGTACGCGAACATCTCCGAGGTCGGCGACGACAACCTCGGCCTGCTCCCGATTTACATCGGTGTCGAGGGTGAAGAGGACCAGGGCATCTGCACGGGCTCCGAGAACTACTGGTGCGTGAACAAGAACGCCTCCGAGGACAACATCCAGGCGACGCTCGACTTCATCAACTGGTGCGTGACGTCCGATACCGGCACCAAGGCCATGTGCGGCGCCGACGGCGCCATGCCCTCCGGTGAGGCCGGCATGGGCTTCGTGATCCCGTTCGAGGGCAACCAGCCTTCCGAGAACGTGCTCAACCAGATCGCCGACGAGGTCAACTCCGAAAAGACCCCGGTTTCCTGGAACTTCTCGACCATGCCGAGCGAGGAGTGGAAGAACGGCGTGGGCTCCGCTCTCACCACCTATGCTGCGGACCAGACCGATGGCAACTGGGACGGCGTCGTGACCGCATTCGTCGATGGCTGGGCCACCGAGGCGGCCGCTGCGGCAGAGTAGCCCGGTACATGCTGTAACGGGAGCCGGGCATCCGGCTTCCTGCCTGCATCGTAACGTCACGGCGGGCGGGGCAGGTTCCCGCCCGCCGTCGCTGTCTCTAGGGTAAGGAGGTCAGCATATGGAAAAAGCAATCAAGAAGTATTGGCCTGTCTTTTTGGTGCCTACGCTCGTCTCGTTTCTCATCGGCTTCATCGTGCCGTTTATCTTGGGCGTGTGGCTGTCGTTCTGCGATTTCACCACGGTGACGGATGCGCAGTTCACCGGTATCGAGAACTACCTTCGTGCGTTCCAGGACACCATCTTCCAGCATGCGTTCTGGTACACGGCCCTCTTCGCCATCGTGTCGCTTCTCGTGATCAATGTCATCGCATTCGCGCTGGCGCTCGCCCTCACGCAGAAGATGCGCGGGACGAACCTCTTCCGCACGGTGTTCTTCATGCCCAACCTCATCGGCGGCATCGTGCTGGGCTATATCTGGCAGCTCATCTTCAACGGTATCCTGGCGCAGTACAGCCAAGCCATCAACCTCAATGAATGGTACGGCTTCGCGGGGCTCGTGATCTTGGTCTCGTGGCAGCAGATCGGTTACATGATGATCGTCTACATCGCCGGCTTGCAGTCGATTCCCACCGACGTGCTCGAGGCCGCCGAGGTCGACGGCGCCGGTCCGTGGGAGCGTCTGAAGAGCGTCATCATCCCCATGATGATGCCCTCGATCACCATCTGCACGTTCCTCTCGATCACCAACGGCTTCAAGCTCTTCGACCAGAACCTGTCGCTTACGGCGGGCGAGCCCTCGAAGCTCTCCGAGCTCTTGGCGCTTAACATCTACAACACCTTCTACGGCCGTACCGGCTGGGAGGGCGTGGGCCAGGCGAAGGCCGTCATCTTCTGCCTCGTGGTCGTGGCCATCGGCCTCATCCAGCTGCGCGTGACGCGCTCCAAGGAGGTGCAGCAGTAAATGAAACGCAAGCATATCTTGAGTTGGGTGGGCACGGCGTTCTTCTGCGTGCTGTGCTTCATCTGGGTGCTGCCCATCATCATCGTGCTCATGGACTCGTTCAAGAGCCGCACCTTCATTAGCTTGCAGCCCTTCGAGCTGCCCACCGAGCAGACCTTCGTGGGTCTCGAGAACTACATCCAGGCCATCGATCGCTATGGCTTCCTCGATGCGGTGTGGTGGACGGTCTTCATCACCATCGGCTCGGTCTTTGTCATCCTGCTGTGCTGCTCCATGTGCGCGTGGTTCATCACCCGTGTGAGCAACCGGTTCAACCGGGCCGTCTATTTGCTGTGCGTGCTCTCGATGGTCGTGCCCTTCCAGATGGTCATGTTCACCCTCTCGCTCGTGGCCGACCGCCTGAACCTCGACACCCCTTGGGGAATCATCATCATCTATCTTGGCTTTGGAGCGGGCCTTGCGGTCTTCATGTTCTGCGGCTTCGTGAAATCGATTCCCATCGAGATCGAGGAGGCCGCGCTCATCGACGGCTGCTCGCCGCTGCGCACCTTCTTCTCGGTGGTGCTTCCCATCATGAAGCCCACCTATATCTCGGTGGGCATCCTGCAAACCATGTGGATCTGGAACGACTTCCTCCTGCCGTACCTCGTGCTCGACACGAACGATTACAAGACGATCTCCATCGTGATCCAGTTCATGAAGGGATCGTACGGCCGCGTGGACATGGGCGCCATCATGGCGGCCCTCATCATGGCGGTCATCCCCGTGGTGGTGTTCTATCTGCTCTGCCAGAAGCACATCATCAAGGGCGTCGCCGCAGGCGCGGTCAAGGGCTAGGTCATCATGGACATCCGGGACATCGCACGGCTTTCTGGATACAGCTTGGGAACGGTTTCGCGCGTGCTGAACGGGCACCCGAACGTGAGCGACAAGGCGCGGATGCGCGTACTCAAGGTGGTCGAGGAGGTTGGGTACGAGCCCAATTCGAACGCCCGCTTCCTAAAGATGCAGGGGCGCACGGCCATCGCCGTCTTCGTGAAGGGCGCGCGGAACCTGCTGTTCGCCGACATCCTCGAGCGCATCCAGGCGCTGCTCTCGGAGGCGGACGAGCAGGCGGACGTGATCTATCTCGACGAGGATGAGAACGAGGTGCTCTACGCGATCCACTACCAGCAGGTGCGCCATCCCAAGGGCATGCTCTTCTTGGGTGGTGACCCGGCGTTCTTCAAGACGTCGTTTAGCCGGGTGAGCGTGCCGGGCGTGCTCGTGACCAACACTGCAGCCGGGCTGGCGTTCAAGAACCTTTCGAGCGTTTCGACGAACGACGTAGAGGCCGCACGCGAGGTCGTGGAGTACCTGTTTTCCCGCGGCCATAGGCGCATCGGCATCGTAGGCGGCAATCGCGCGCTCAGCCAGGTGAGCGGTCGGCGCTTGCACGGTGCGGAGGAGGCGCTGCGGGCGCACGGCATCGAGCTCGATTATGAGCGCGATTACGAGCCCTGCCACTTCTCGATGGAGGAGGGCTACGACGCGATGGTGAGGCTCATCATGCGTTCCCCGGACCTCACGGCCGTCTTCGCGCTCGGCGACGCGATCGCGCTCGGCGCGATGCGGGCGGTTTTCGATATGGGGCTGTCCATCCCCGGAGATTTGTCGCTCGTGGGGTTCGACGGGGTGAACTCATCGCAGTTCTCGATCCCGCGCCTCACGACGATTCGCCAAGACACCCGCCTCATCGCGACGCGGAGCGTGGAAACGCTTCTGGCTTGTTTGGGCGGCGAGACCAAGCCCGTGCGCGAGATGGTCCCGTTCCAGCTGCTCAAACGCGAGAGCGTGCGGGCCCTTTCGCCAGAAGATCGTGTCGGTTCCGCACCCGCCGCAGATGGTGGCGACGATGCGTCCAATGCCGTTGCGGCGACGGTCGGCGTTTCCGCCGGCCGCGCTCCCGAGACGGCAAAAGCGGGACGGACCCGTGCGCGGGCGTCCCGGGTTCAGGTTAGTGAAAGGAGGGGAGTGATATGAGGCGTTCCGGCATCTTGATGTCCATGACCGCCCTACCCTCGCCGTGGGGCGTCGGTACGCTCGGCGCCGAGGCGCGCGCGTTCGTGGACTTCCTCTCCGCTGCGGGCCAATCGGTCTGGCAACTGCTGCCAATCGGACCGACGAGCTACGGCGATTCCCCTTATCAGTCCTTCTCTTCGTTTGCAGGCAATCCCTATCTCATCGATCTTGATGATCTGGCAGAGGAGGGCTTGCTCGAGCCGGGCGAGTACGAGGGGCGCTTCTGGGGCGATGACCCTGCGCGCGTTGATTACGGGGCGCTCTACGAGGGCCGCTTCGACGTGCTTCGCCGCGCGGTGGAGCGCCTTGAGAGCGAGCGCGCCGACGAGCTTCGGACATTTTGCGAGCGCGAGGGCGCATGGCTCGACGATTATGCGCTCTTCATGGCAATCAAGGGCGACCATGGCGGCGCCGCGCTCTCGACGTGGGAGCCGGGACTGCGCATGCGCGTTCCCGAGGACCTTGCCGCCGCCCGCAGCAAGCTCGCTTGCGAAGTGCGTTTCTGGAAGGGCGTGCAGTGCCTCTTCTTCAGACAGTGGACGCGCCTCCACTCCTATGCTCGCGAACACGGAATCGAGCTCATGGGCGACCTTCCCATCTATGTGGCCGAGGACAGCGCGGACCTCTGGGCGCATCCCGAGCAGTTCCAGCTGGATGAGGACCTTCGTCCTCGCGAGGTCGCGGGGTGCCCTCCCGATGGCTTTTCCGATACGGGCCAGCTTTGGGGCAATCCGCTCTTCGCGTGGGAGCGCATGGCGGAAGACGGTTACGCATGGTGGATCGAGCGCATTTCCTACCAGCTCGATCTCTACGACATCTTGCGCATCGACCATTTCCGCGGCTTCGATTCCTACTATGCCATCCCGGCGGGAGCGTCGACCGCGGCGGGCGGGCGCTGGAAGCCCGGCCCGGGCAAGGCATTCTTCTCGGCGCTCGAGGCGAAGCTCGGCCCGTGTCCCATCGTGGCCGAGGACCTTGGCTTCTTGACGCCCTCGGTGTACCGCCTGCTTTCCGACACCGGCTATCCAGGCATGAAGGTGCTGCAGTTCGCCTTCGATAGCAGGGATGGCGGCGGAAGCTTGTACCAGCCGCACAACTACACGCCTCATTGCGTCGCATATGTGGGCACGCACGACAACGATACCGCGCTCGGCTGGCTGCATACCGCAGATGCAGGCGACGTTGCGCTCGCCCGCGAGTACCTGCACCTCGACGCAGTTGAAGGCGAGGGCTGGGGCATGATGCGCGCCATCTGGTCGAGCGTCGCGGACCTTTCGATCGTGACCATGCAGGACGTGCTGGGCTTGGGAAGCGATGCCCGCATCAACACGCCCTCGACGCTCGGCGGAAACTGGTGCTGGCGTGCGCTGCCGGGCTATGCGACCGAGCAGGTCGCGCGCCGTCTCCATCGAGCGATGGAACTCTATGGCCGCTTGCCGAAGGCGGAGGTTGCGGCACGGGACGCCGCGCTGAACGCCGAGGCCGCAGCGGAGGCATGGGCCGCGCAAAGCGATGCCCGTGTGCAGTCATCCGAGGAAACTACCCGATAAGGAGGGGCATACCATGGCAGAGGTTAGTTTGAGGCATATCGAGAAGGTTTACCCGCACGCCGGGGGCAAGCGCCGTGCCCACAAGGCCAAAGACGGCGAGAAGAAGGGGCCAAACCTCAAGGTGACGGACGAGGGCGTGCTCGCTGTCGAGGATTTCAACCTCGAGGTGGCCGACCGCGAGTTCGTGGTGCTCGTTGGCCCTTCGGGCTGCGGCAAATCGACGACGCTGCGCATGGTTGCCGGCTTGGAAGAGATTTCTCGCGGCGAGCTCTACATCGACGGCAAGCTCGTAAACGACGTTGAGCCCAAGAACCGTGACATCGCGATGGTCTTCCAGAGCTACGCGCTCTACCCGCACATGACCGTGCGGGGCAACATGGAGTTTCCCCTGAAGCTGCGCAAGATTCCCAAAGAGGATCGCGACAAGAAGGTTGAGGAGGCAGCGAAGATTCTCGGCATCACGCAGTACCTCGACCGCAAGCCCAAGGAGCTCTCAGGCGGCCAGCGCCAGCGCGTCGCCATCGGGCGCGCCATCGTGCGCGAGCCGAAGGTGCTCCTCATGGACGAGCCACTCTCCAACTTGGATGCCAAGCTTCGCAACCAGATGCGTGCCGAGCTCATCAAGCTGCGCGAGCGCATCGACACCACGTTCATGTACGTTACGCACGATCAGACCGAGGCCATGACCTTGGGAGACCGCATCGTGGTCATGAAAGACGGCACCGTGCAGCAGATCGGCACGCCGCAGGATGTCTACGACCATCCGTCCAACGTCTTCGTGGCCGGGTTCATCGGCACGCCGCAGATGAATTTCTATGACGCTGAGCTCGTGCGCGAGGCGGGCGGTTCCTATACCGTGCGCGTTGGCGACGCGCAGGTGGTGCCCTCGGCCGAGAAGCAGGCGCGGCTCGCCGCGAACGGTGTGGGCTCGCAGTCGATTACGCTCGGCGTGCGCCCCGAGCACATCGCGCTCTCTGATGAGGGCCAGAACGTGCTGAATGGCGTGGTCGATGTGGTTGAGCTCATGGGCAGCACCGTGAACCTCCATGTAAACGCATACGGCCACGATAGCGTTATCGTGGCGCAGGCCGCTTCGCTCATGGAGCACGCTGGCATCGTCAAGACGGGCGACGCCGTCTCGTTCTCGTTCAGCGGCAACACGGTGCACTTCTTTAGCAGGGAAACCGGCTTGAATCTTGAGTAGATGAGGCGGGGGCGAGGCGCACCGTTTGGCCGTTCCTTTGAGGCGGACAGGCGGGCGCGTCGCCCCGGCCCGCGTTGCCCGGCCTGCATTGCCCCGGCCCGCGTCGCCCCGGTCCGTCGAGTGGGCGAGGCCTTGAGGCCGGGCCAAGTCCTCACGTGAGGCGCCCTTCCTTCCAGACGGGGCCCTCCCGCGTCGCTGCGGGAGGGCCCCGTGCGTTCGTTTCACGTTTGGGAATATCTTTTCATTCGGCGTGCGATATCGCTCGCCGTTGCCAGCGGGATCCTGCGGTTTTTTAGAATGCGTTCAGGTCATGCTCGGAGATGCTAGAGAAGAAGTTCCCAAAACTGGAATGAACTTGGCGACACGCGGCTTCCTAGAACCCGAGGGCCTCACGCGCAGCCTTTTTGATCCCCTTCCACATGGCGAAGCCCCAGACCGGCGTCTTCTCGAGCATCTCACAGGCACCGGTAAAGGGATCAACGAGTATGGGCAGGTCGAAGGCGGCAAAGTGCTTCTTCGGCAGCTCTTTGGTGAAGGCGACGGCGTTCGCGTTCAAGGGATGCTGGAGCAGGATGGCGTAGGAGACCACGCCTTTCTGGAGCCCGCGCAGCGCTCCCTGGTAATTGTTGAGAGCCCAATCGGAACATGCCTTCATGTAGGCCTGCATCTCGGGGTAACCTGCCGCGTCGTATACGCTCACGAAGAAATGCTGGTGCATGTTCGCGAGCGCGGCGGAGAACCGTTTGGTAACGATAAGGTAGGCGCCCAGCTCGGGAATGTACTGGGCCGGCTCCCCCAGGCGATTCGACATCGCCTGCACGAAGGCGGGGAGCATGCTCAGGGAATCGGAAGCGGGTGCTTGGGGGCTTGCGGCGGGTGCCGTCGCTGGTGCCGGGGCAGGCATCGTAGCGGGAGCTGCCGGAGCGGGGGCTGCGGGCGAGGCGGCAGGGGTCGGGGCAGGGGCTGCCGCCGGGGTGGGTGACGCAGCAGGGGCCGGTGCCGGCGCGGCGGGTGCCGGCGGGGTTTGCGGCGTGGCCGAAACGGCCTGGTTCACAGCGGATGTCGGAGCGCCTACCGGTGCTCCGCAGCGGGAGCAGAACCTCGAGTCATCGGGTAGCTGGTTGCCGCATTGCGTGCAGAACATGGCGCCTCCTTCTTCGGGGACAGGCCCCGATTCCTGAATCAATCGAGTTATCTGCCATGGTACCTCAGGTGCAGGGTGAGGGGCTGCCGGTTTTCGCTTGGCGCGGGGGCCGTGCCGCCGACTGGCTCGAAATAACGTATCCCTGCCCGGTGGGGTATGATGGGCAGAAACAATTCTCCAACCGACTGAGAAGAGGGGCACGATGGCCAAAAAGAACGCTCAGAGAAAAGACGATTCCGAGCGTCCCGCCGAGCGGCCCAGGCGTTCGATGCCCCGCTGGCTTCGCCGCGCCATTTGCTTTGCCGGCTCGGTCTTCCTTATGTTCTGCGCTGTCTATATGTTCTTCATCATGGTCATCGAGGGCTACGGTCTTCCTATCGGCATCGTGGGCACCATCGTTTTTTCTGCAATGGCGATACATCTCTTTCGCGCTGGTTTGGCCGACGGCCAATGGCGCGTGGAGCACTGAGGGCCTAATTCCAAAAAACGCGGAAATGAGCAGCCATGCCGATGTGCGGGCACAATTTCGCTTGGCTTGCTGGCCGCGCATCCCCCGTATGCAGGCATGCTCCTCGTTACGGCGCTTGGCGCCGCGCCACTGCGCTCAGGAAGGAAATCGTTCACAAACTTGCTGACAATCGTTCATGAACCTGCTGAATGCGGCGTATTTGTCGCACTCAGCAAGTTCATGAACGAATAGGTGCGCTTTGGTTCCCCGTATAAAAACGGGCCCGACGGAGAATCCGCCGGGCCCATGCTTCTTGCATGCGTTGCGTTCGGGAGCGCGCTCTCGTGTCAAGCGGCGCTGTTACGCGCGCTCGATAAACGCCTTATATCCCTTGTATGCCTCGTAGATGTCTGCTTTGTTGGCAACTTCCCACAGCGAGTGCATCGAGAGGACGGCCACGCCGGAGTCGATCACCTGCATGCCGTATTCAGCGAGGATATAGGCGATCGTACCGCCGCCGCCCGCGCCGATGCGGCCGAGCTCGCAGGTCTGGAAGGCCACGCCGGCCTCGTCCATGATGTCGCGGATGAGCGCGAGGTACTCGGCGTCGGCGTCGTTGGAGCCGCTCTTGCCGCGCGCGCCCGTGAACTTGTTGAAGCAGAGGCCGTGGCCCATGATGGCGGCATTCTTCTTCTCAAAGCGGTCGGCGTAGAGCTGGTCGAACCCGGCGGAAACGTCGGAGGAGAGCATGCGGCTCGCAGCCAGGCAGCGGCGGAGCGCCAGCGGGCTCTCGAGACCCGCGAGGGCGAGCACCTCGGCCATGGCGTTCTCGAAGAAACGGCTCGTCATGCCGGTTGCGCCCACCGAGCCGATCTCTTCCTTGTCGCAGAGCAGGCATACGCTCGTGCGCTCGACCTCGGGCACCGCGAGCTGCGCGGCAAGGGAGGTGTAGGCGCAGACGCGGTCGTCCTGGCCGTACCCTAAGATCATCGAGCGGTCGAGCCCCATCTCGCGCGCACCGCCGGCGGGCACGACCTCGAGCTCGGCGGAGAGGAAGTCCTCTTCGTCGATGCCGTACTTCTCGGCGAGGACGTCGAGAAGCATCTGCTTCACGGGCTCCTTGGGGGCCTCGGCATCCTCGTCGCCCTCGCTCGAGATCACGACGGGGCGGCCGCCCACGATCACATCGAGGTTCTCATGGTCGACGGCTTCGGAAGCGGGTTTCTTCATCTGGTCGCTCGCGAGGTGGATGAGCAGGTCGGAGATGCAGAATACAGGGTCGGTGGCATCCTCGCCCACGCAGACATCGACCGTGGTGCCGTCCTTCTTGCACACGACGCCATGGATGGCAAGCGGGGTGGCTACCCAGTGGTAGGCCTTCACGCCGCCGTAGTAGTGGGTGTCGAGGTAGGCCATATCGCCGGCCTCGTACAGCGGGTTCTGCTTGATATCGAGGCGCGGGCTGTCGATATGCGCACCCAGGATGTTCACGCCTTCTTCGAGCGGTGCGGTGCCCAGGTTCACGAGCATGAGGGTCTTCTTGTGGTTCACGGCGTAAACCTTGTCGCCGGGCTTGAGGGCACGTCCCTCGGCCACAGCGTCCTCGAGGTTTACGTAACCGGCTGCCTCGGCGAGGGCGACGGATGCGGTCACGCACTCGCGCTCGGTTTTGTTCTGGCTGATGAAGGCGCGGTAGTCGCCGCAGAGCTGTTCGAGCTCGGCAAGCGCTGCGTCATCGTATGCCTTCCATGCGTTCGGACGTTCCATGGGGGGTCCTTTCTTACGTTATTGTATGGCCGAGTGCCATGGTAGCACGGCGATGTGTTCGTCAGGCGAAGGTTGCGCGCTGATTATATATACGAACAAATGTTCCAAATGCTTGCTATACTTGACGTGGAATATGGAGTAGGCGGCGTGAGGGCAAGTGCAAAATGCCTGGGAGTATGGGGTAATTTGCATATTGTGCAAATTGCTCTCTGTGTCGTTTCTGCTGGTAGCGGCTAGTAATATGAATTTTTCGCATAGTACTCATGCCGGACGGACGGCTCAGTTGTCTCATTTTTTGCGACAGCTGGGCGCGTAAGGTACGGGCGCCGTGACGGGAGGTGAGCGCGCATGATCATCAACACGGGCGGGCGGACGGATACCGTGCAGTATTATACGGACTGGCTGCTCAGACGGTTTGCCGAGGGCTATGTCCTGGTGCGGAACCCGCGCTTCCCAGAGAAGGTCACCCGCTATGAGCTCGATCCTGCGGTAGTGGACTGCGTCGTGTTCTGTTCAAAGAACTATGCGCCTATCCTGCCGCGCTTGCACGAGATCACGGACCGCTTTAGCACGTACTTCTTCTATACCATCACCGCGTACGGGCACGATATGGAGCCCGGGGTTCCTGATATCGATGCGAGCATCGAGACGCTCATTGAGCTCGAGCGTATCGTGGGGCGTGAGCGGATCGTCTGGCGGTACGACCCGGTGCTTCTGAGCGAGCGCTACACCACGGAGGTGCATCGGTATACGTTCGACCATATGGCGCGCCGCCTGGCGCCGCATGTGAGCCGGTGCGTGTTCAGCTTCGTGGAGCCGTACCGCAAGCTCGACCGGAACATGCCGGAGCTTTTGCCCCTCATGGAGGAGGAGCGCGTCTATATGGCGGAGCTCTTAGGCGGCGTCGCGCGCGAGCACGGGCTGCGCCTGCAGGCGTGCGCGACGCGGGAAGACTTTTCTGCCTACGGGGTTGAGCGGGCGGGCTGTGTGACCTTGGAAGCGCTCGGTGCGGCGAATGGTGTCACGTTCAGGAAGCTTGCGCATCGCGGCATGCGCGAAGGCTGTGCCTGCATGGAGATGCGCGATATCGGGGCGTATAGCAGCTGCCCCAACGGGTGCCGGTACTGCTATGCGAATGCCGACGCCCGCGGGGCGGCGCGGACCTTTCGTGAGCAGCATGATCCGGCGTCCCCGCTCATGCTGGGGCACTTGAGGCCGGGCGACGTGGTGACGCAGGCGACGCAGCGGAGCTATCTTGCGGCAGGGGCGCGGGCGGCGCGTCGGGCTGTCGCGCCGGGGCAGGAGAGACTTGAGTTGTAGAGAGCTCGTCTCATGCGCGTGAATCGGGCGCACCGGGTGTCCACGTTTCAGAAAATGATTCAGGAGCACCGGGTGTCTACGATTCACGTCTCTAACAGGTGGAAGGGCGCTGCATGGTTCTCCCGCGTTTCCTGCGCGACCGCGCTATGTGCAGAAAATGTATAGAAGCAGCGTCCTTTTGCATAGGCGGTACCGTATCCAGCCGCAGTCCAGCCGTTCGCGCATTCCGATGCGCGCCCGTGCCTGCTTATGCCATCATTAGGGTATACGGGTAGAAGTCGTTTCGAGCGCGTCGTTTTCTGCGATGCGCAGACGAGCGCAATCGACCAAGGAGGAATGCATGGAATACAAGATTACGGGATACCAGCCCGAAAAGCTCTTCCATTATTTTGAGGAGATCAGCGCCATCCCGCGCGGCTCGGGTAACGAAAAGGGCATCAGCGATTACCTTGTGGCCTTTGCCAAAGACCACAGCCTCGACGTCTACCAGGACGAGGTCTATAACGTCATCATCAAGAAGCCCGCGAGCGCCGGCGCCGAGGCTGCCGCGCCCGTCATGATGCAGGGCCACATCGACATGGTGTGCGACAAGCTTGCCAGCGTCGAGCACGACTTCGAGAAGGATGGCCTGGACCTCATCGTCAAGGACGGCGTTCTTACCGCCAACGGCACCACCCTCGGCGCGGACAACGGCATCGCCGTGGCGCTCATGATGACGGTGCTCGACGACGACACCCTCGTGCACCCTGCGCTCGAGTGCGTGTTCACCACCGACGAAGAGACCGGCCTCGTTGGCGCCGAGACCCTCGACAAGTCCAAGATCGACGCTCGCATCATGATCAACCTCGACTCCGAGGAGGAGGGCGTCGCCACCGTCAGCTGCGCCGGCGGCGTGGTCGCCACGCTCACGCGCTCCATCACCCGCGAGCACGTGCAGGGCTCCACGGTCACGCTCGGGGTCTCCGGCCTCATGGGCGGCCATTCCGGCTCCGATATCCATCTAGAGCGCGGCAACGGCGACCTGATCCTCGCCCGTATCGTCGAGAAGCTCATGCGTACCGGCGAGCCGCACCTTGTGAGCCTTTCCGGCGGCACCAAGGACAACGCCATCAACCGCGAGGCCACCGCGGTCGTTGCCTGTGCTGATGCCGAGCGCGCGCAGCAGGCCGTCGAGGTCGCGAATGCCCTCATCGCCGACATCAAGGCCGAGCTCGAGGTCTTCGACCCCGGCTTCACCTGCACCGTTACCGTTGCGGACGGCGTCGAGGCCGACGCGATGAGCGACGCCGACGCGCGCGCCTTCATCGGCGCCCTGCGCATCGCCCCGAACGGCGTCATGCGTCGCAACGTCGCCGCCGACGGCGCGGTGGAGGTGTCCTCCAACATCGGCGTGGTCATCACCGAGGAAGCCCAGGTCACCTTCCTGCTCTCGCCGCGTTCTTCCATCGCATCGCTCCAGGAAGACGTCAAAGACCGCATCCAGACGCTCGCCGACGCCTTCGGCTTCGATGTGCGCTTTGAGAACGAGTACCCCGGCTGGAGCTACACGCCCCATTCGCACGTGCGCGATGTCTTCCAGGAGGCCTATCGCGAGCTCTTCGGTACCGAGCTCAAGATCGAGTCGATCCACGCCGGCCTTGAGTGCGGCCTCTTCGCCGAGGCGCTGCCCGGCCTCGATGCAATCGCCGTGGGCCCGACCCTCTCCGACGTGCACACGCCGGACGAGAGCATGGAGCTCGCCTCTTCTGAGCGCTTCTACGAGCTGCTCGTCGACGTACTTGCTCGCCTCGCGAAGTAGCTGATGCGCGAATAGCGCTGCCAGCCCGGCACGGCCGGCTGATTCGTAAGACGCCGCCCCGGCACCCTGTGTGCCGAGGCGGCGTTTGCGTGCTCTGGGGTGGTGCGGCCGCAGACCCGCTCCTACTTGCGGCGATTGATGAGAGCGATGCCCGCCGCGCATGCCGCAATGCCTGCGATTCCGAGCACGGCAGCAAATGCGGGCCCGTTGGGGTCGCCTGTGCCAGCGAGGGCCTTGGATGAGTTCGAGGCGCTCTGGCTGGCGTTCGCGGAGCCTTTGTCGCCCGTGCTCGTTCCGGCGGATGGGGAGCCGCTACCCGAGCCGCCCCCGGTTCCCTGGTCGGGGCCGGCGGGAGTCGAGGGATCGCTCGGATCTTCCGGATCGGGTTTCCCGGGCTCCTCCGGGTCCGGATCTTCCGTGCCGGGATCGCCTGGTTCGGGCTCCTGCTGCTCTTCTTCGAAACGATACGACCCGTTGTTGCCGAGTGCGGCAGAGAGCACGAGTCTTCCATCCGTCTGCAATCCGGTAAGCGACTGGCTGTACGATGCGGTGCCGGTTGCGTTGGTCGCTTTCGCCGTTGTCACGGCGGCCGAGCTGCTCGAGCTCGCCGGCGTCCCCTTGGCAAGCTCATAGTGCCCGTCGTCCCCTACGTGCCAAGAGGGGTGCTCCTCTTCGGCAACCTGATAGGGGTGGACTGCGTCGAATGCTTCCGCTGCCGCGGTTCCATCGCTGCCAGAAAAATTGGCGCGATAGGCGGTGGTCATGTAGTAGAGCGTCTCGCCCGCCCGCGGTGCGCGCGTGAGCGGCACAAGGTCGCTCGGTGCAGGGAGGCTGTAGGCGGGCGGTTGCACTCCCGACGCGATCGTGTAGAGCGGCTGGTTCTGTGCGAGCACGTAGGCGCTGTTGCCGCTGGCTGCTGTGCCGGTAACAACGGTCTTTGCCTGCGCGCCGTCGCCAGAGCCCTCCACCGAAAGCGCGGTTACGGCGAGGTTGCCCGTAGCGTCTTCGTATCCGGCTGCTCCAAGTTCCGCTTCGATTTCGTCCCGCGTCGCCTCCCCGCTGCGCGCGCGTTCGATTGCTTCGCGCACCTCAGGGCGCGGGGCCACCTCGAAGACCAAGCGCAATGGGCTTAAGGCATCCGCGCCGTCGATCGACATGGTTGCTTCGCCGTCGGCATGGAGCGTGATATCGGTGCGCAGCGCCGGTACGGCGTCCGCGGGAATCGAGAGATAAACGGTTTGGCCGTGCGAATCGAGATTGGTCTCGACGGCGATGTAGAAGTCGTAGAGCGCGACGTCGCCGCCCGTGTAGAAGTTGGGCAGGTTGCCGATGTAGAGATAGGTTTCGCATACGGCGGTCGCTCCCGCCGCGCGGGCGCGATCGATGCGCTCCTGGGTCTGGGCGTCGGCGGAGCCCGTGGCGATGGCATCGATTTCGCGCTGCGTGGCGAAGCGGTAGGGGAGGCCGTTGTCGCCTGCGACCATATGGTGGTCGGCGTCGATGTACCAAGAAACGCGGTTCGAGAACGCTCCGCTTGCTGCATCGTAGGAAACCTGGCCGTCCGCCATAGCCTCGTAGAATAGGTTGTACGCGTCGTAGCCCAGGTGATAGCGCTCGTTGATGCTGTTGATCAGATAGTCGAACTCATGGGTTGCGCCGGTAAGGTCGCTCGGGTCCTGCAGGCTTATCTGGATGGCCTGCGCGGCGAGCGAGCCGGTAAGCAGGGTATCTCCATATTGCACGCCCGCTATCGACGCGACCTCCATGCCCGCGCCCACCGCACTGTGCGCCTCGATGCGGTCGCTTCCTGCAAGCGCGTCGTCGGCATCGACGGGAGAGGTGTAGCGAACGTCGAACATCTCGTCGAGGGCAGATGCGAACGCCCAGTTTACGGCTGATGCGCTGCGTGAGGAGTAATAGCGGTGCACGCTGCTCAAGATCACGGGGTCGCCCTCATCGAGGAGGCCCCCGATCACCGGTAGCTCGACGGGCTCTGCCACGATGCCCGACCCGCTCGACCCGTAGAGCTCGAGCGTCACGGTAGGATCGCCCTGCTCGGCTGCCTGAGCGTAGGCGCGGGCGGCTTGCGCGAGGTTCTCCTTCAGATCGACGGAGCGTCCGCCTACCGTAGCCGTGAGATCGCGCTCGGCCTGGCCCTCTGCCGTGTCGAGCAGGTATGCGACGGCATCAGTGGTGTCGATGCCGGTCGTATAGACGGTGAGCCGGTTCCCGCCCTGCGCGTAGGCATCGTCTACGCGTTGCTGCACCGAGCGCATGGTGAGCATGGTGGCGAACATGCTGTCTGTTCCATAGCCGGTTTCGCGCGTGCCGGGAAGCGGTCCCAGAAAGCCAGTCGTCTCTCCTATGTAAGCCGGTGGATGCTCTATGTCGGTGCTTGCCATGGGCGGGTTCTCCACACCCATGATGATGAGCTCGGGGGAGCGGTCTTGGGCGCCCGCCACGCCTGCCTCGGAAAGCATATCGCCGGCGAGGTAGATGCCGCGCTGGAGATACGATCCGCCGTTAAGGCGAGCGCTTGCGGTGGTGCCTGCGCCGTCCACCATGCTTGCCGTTACGTTTATGGTGTGCGACGAGGCGTCGTAGCTCAGATAGGTGCCGTCATGTGCGGGCTGGTAGGTGGCGAGCGGCATGAGGGCGGTCACCTCGGATGAATAGCCGACGACTGCGACACGCGTGGGGTTTGCATTGGAATCGCCGTTTTCTGCCATGAGGCGCCCGATAGCACTGTTCAAAGCCGAGACCACGTAGTCGGCATAAGGGCGCTCCGCATAGGTCATGCTGCCGAGCACGCTGTTCAGGCTCACCACGAATACGACGTCATGGCCGCCGCCATCCTGCTGGTGGACGGACGCGGTCTGCGCTATGGCCGAGATGCTCACGAGAAAGTCGTTTTCGGGGTCCTTGAAGGAGTTCGTTGCCACGCCCGCGGCCTCTGCAGACGCTGCATCGGAATAAACCGAGGCGTCGACCCAGATGCGCCCGGCATGCTCTGTGCTGTAGGTGCCATCTTGTTCCCCCGCACCGAGAAAGTCTTTCCATGTGGAGGCGTTGTCGGGGTCGGTGAGCTTGGTCGTGCCCGTTATCGCGGCATCGTTTTCATTTTGAGAGTTATTGGGTGATGAGGTGCCGTTTTGGGTGGCGCTTGATGGGTTGGGGCGCGCGGACGCAGGGGCGCCGGCAACGAAAAAGAGCGTGGCGGCCATGCCAAGGGCAAGGGCGATGCGGGCAAGGCGGCGGATAGGGCGGGCCATGGGACCTCGATTCTAGGCGGCGCGAAAGAACGGGGTGAGCCCGTCGACGGTCCGTCGCCCGACGTAGTTGCTCTTCGCTTACCCGTTCCGCCTGCTCATATGCCGGGGTTTATGTCGCCGGGGCTCGGTTAAGTAAATCGCAAGAAGCGCGCGGGCCCCGGTGCGTCAAATGGGTCAAAATGGGACGGGTTCGTTTTGGCTGCCTCGGTGGGGCGCGTCGTGCTCTGGCTGGCTGCGTCGACCATCTTGCATGCCGAATTACGCAGTAAGAGCTTGATTTGAGCCTCTTATTGCGTAATTCGGCATGTAAGATGGCGCCGCGTTTGTTGAGGAGCTGCGCGCAAGCCGCATGTGAGCACCGCGCGCCCTGTTCGTCGCGATTACGAGTCAAAACAGCCCCGTCCCATTTTGGCGCCATTTTGGCGCGTCCCACTTTGGCGCACTTTGACACCATGGACGGAATGAGTCAAAACAGCCCCGTCCCATTTTGACCACTTTGAGGCGGCCTGTGTTTACGCTGAGAACCCCCTCGCGTATGTCCACACGGGCGGGTAGACTGGTGTCAGCCAAGTTCCAGAGAGGATGCTCCATGTCTGATACCGCTCAAGCGCCCCAGAGCCCGGATCGTCGCACGTTCGCCGTCGTTGACGGCAACTCGCTCATGCACCGCGCGTTTCATGCCGTGCCCCCAACCATGAACGCGCCGGATGGCCGTCCTACGAATGCCATCTTCGGGTTTCTCAACATGTTCCTCAAGATGATTGATGCCTTTCGCCCCGATGGCGTGGCGGTTGCCTTTGATAAGGGCAAGCCGCGCGTGCGCATGGAAATGCTTCCGCAATACAAGGCGCAGCGTCCGCCCATGGACCCCGACCTGCGTACGCAGTTCCCCATGATCAAGGAGCTGCTGCAAAAGATCGAGGTGCCCATCCTCGAGTCCGAGGGATGGGAGGGCGACGATATCCTCGGCACGCTCGCGCGCGCGGGCGAAGCCGCCGGTTGCGACATGCTCCTCATCACCGGAGATCGCGATATGTACCAGCTCACCACCGAACACGTGAAGGTTGTGGGCACCAAGAAGGGCCTTTCGGACGTCCAGATCATGACGCCCGAGACGGTCGAGGACCTCTACCATGGCATCACCCCCGAGCTCGTGCCCGATTTCTACGGCCTCAAGGGCGACACCTCTGACAACATTCCGGGCGTGCCGGGCATCGGCCCAAAGAAAGCGAGCGCCCTTATCGCGCAGTACGGCAGCCTTGACGAGGTCATCGCCCATGCGGACGAGGTCAAGGGCAAGATGGGCGAGAACCTGCGTGCGCATATCGACGACGCCCTGCTCTCGCGCAAGGTGGCGACCATCCAGACGAACGCACCGGTCGAGCTCGACTTCGAACACACGGCGTTTCCCGCCTACGATGCCCAGATGCTGGCAGAGGCGCTTGGAGCGCTGGGCATCATGTCGATCCAGAACCGATTCTTGGCGCTGCTCGGCGAGGGCGGCGCTGCCGGTGCGGCTCCATCTGCGTTCGAGCTGCCATCGCCGATCGTGGTGAACAGCGATGCGGCCGAGGATCTCGAGGCTGCGCTCGCGGAGCTCTCGCGCGCCGTTGAGGCGGGCGAGTGGGTTGCCGCCACGGTGGACGATGACAAGGAGGCCGACGCGCTCTTCGGGCTTACGAGAACGCTGTGGGTCGCGGCGGGCGGGAACCTGCTCGCATTCGAGGAGCCTTCCGGCGCGAGCCTGTCGCCCCATTCCGCGAGCCTGCTCGCCGCTGCCGGCATCGATGGCGCGAACGGCCTCATCGCGGGCGTCTTGCAGTACCTGTTCGAGACGGGCCTCGTCGCCTCGCCAGATATCAAGGCGCTGCTCCACGAGCTTTCGCCCATCGATTCGAGCGAGCCCGAGCTCATGGACCCGCTCGCGGTGGATCCGAAGCGCATTTTCGATACCGTGGTCGCGGCGTATCTGCTCGACTCGGTGCGCTCCGATTTTGGCGATGCCTATATCGCGGACACCTATGTGGGAAAGGCCCTGCCCGCCGCGCAAGGCGAGGAGGGCGCTGCCGACGACGCACCCGTTGCGGCGGCCCGGTCGGTCGCCGTGGCGCTCGCCGCGGTGCAGCCGCTCGCGAAGGCGCTCGAGGAGCAGGATGCCGCCGACATCTTCCAAGAGATCGAGATGCCGCTCGTGCCTGTGCTCGCCTCGATGGAGCGCACGGGCATGTACGTGGATCCCGACCGCTTGCATGCCCTTGCGGAGGGGCTCGGCGGCCAGATCGACGAACTCGCCGGCCGCATCCGCGAGATGGCGGGCGACGAGACCTTCAACATCGCGAGCCCCATGCAGCTCAGCCACATCCTTTTCGATGTGATGGGCCTGCCTACCAAGGGCCTTAAGAAGACGCATCGCGGGTACTATTCCACGAATGCGCGCGTGCTCGAGGAGCTTGCGCGCGATAACGAGTTCGTGCGCCTCGTTCTCGAGTATCGCGAGAAGACCAAGATCAAGTCGACCTATCTCGACACGTTGGGGGCGCTGCGCCGCTTCGACGGGCGCGTTCATACCACCTATAACCAGACCATTACCGCTACGGGCCGCCTTTCGAGCTCGAACCCCAATCTGCAGAACATCCCCACGCGCTCCGAGCTGGGGCATACGGTCAAGACGGCGTTCTCGGTGGCGCCGGGGTGCGTGTTCCTTGCGGTGGACTACTCCCAGATCGAGCTTCGACTGCTCGCGCACCTTTCGGCCGATGAGCACCTGGTGGCAGCGTTCAACGAGGGCGAGGACTTCCATGCCGAGACGGCGGCGCGTGTGTTTGGCGTGCCGGTTGATGAGGTCACGCCGCAGCTGCGGAGCCGTGCGAAGGCGGTGAACTTCGGCATTGTTTACGGCCAGCAGGCCTATGGGCTCTCGCAGTCGCTCGATATCCCCATGGCCGAGGCGCGCGAGATGATCGACCGCTACTTTGAGGCGTATCCCGGCGTTCGGACGTACCTCGACCGTACGGTGGCCGAGGCCAAGCGCACGGGCTATGCCGAGACCATGTACGGACGTCGCCGGCCCATCCCCGAGCTCAAGATGCGCAATCCAGCTCAGCGAAGTTTTGGCGAGCGCACTGCTATGAACCATCCCATGCAGGGCACGGCGGCGGACATCATCAAGATCGCCATGGCGCGCGTGGCGCGGCGCATGCGCGACGAGGGGTTCCGCGCCCGCATGATCTTGCAGGTGCACGACGAACTTGATTTTGAGTGCCCGGAAGACGAGGTGGAGGCGCTCACCGCGCTCGTGCGGGAGGTCATGGAGGGCGTTGTGGAGCTTCGCGTGCCCCTCATCGCCGATGCATCGAGTGGCACCACCTGGGCCGACGCGAAGTAGTATGGAGCGAGGCGGGTGTAGCTCCGCTTGCGTGAGCAGCGCTTTTGCGCGGCCCGTGCTTCATCGATGGTTTGCTCGATCGCCGCATGCATGCCGTCAAGACGCTCCGGGACATCTTAACGGTGCGATTGGTATACAGGGTGCCCCATGCGAGCGGGCCGGATGCTGCGCGTCGGGGCTGGCTGGTCGCCGGCGCGCAGACACGGCGTAAGCCATGCTGAAAGAGACGCAGCGTTTCCGGCTCGAACGGGATTGCAACTTTTGGGCACTACTTCGCATGGGGCCCGGGCAGACACGCGATAGTCCGGAAGGCACCAGTGTTCTGAGCTGCGTTTTCTATCGCCGAGCGTCCGGCCTTACTCGCCGCTCCCGCCCGCAAGTGCCCAAAAGCTGCATTCTCGCTCATGCGGATGTCGGCAGTGGCCGTTGCTCGGCGCCAGCGGACCCTAGCAGCCCTTTGCGGCGAGAATCGCCTCGATGAGTGCGGCGACGCCGCGATCGTTGTTGCTGGGAATGAGGTAGCGGGCGTGGTCGTGCATGTGCTCGGCGGCGTTGGCAACAACGAAGCTGTGACCGGCCGCCTCGAGCATCTCGATGTCGTTGTAGGTATCGCCCACGGCAGCTGCATCGGCGATGTCGATGCCGAGCCGATCGCATAGATGGCGCAGCCCCGCGCCCTTGTTGACGCCCTTGTTCATGAAGTCGAGCCATTCCTCGCCTGCGCACGCCACGTCCAGGCGCTCCCCAAAGGCGGGCCCGAAGGTCTCCTCGTAGCGGGACCGGCTGTTCCGCTCCGGGAAGTAGATGGTGAACTTGTTCGCCTCGACATCGAGGTCCTCGATCGAATCGACGTATTCGATGGACTTGTAGTACACCTCTATGGCCTCGTGGTGCACACGGCCGCTCTCGGGCACATACGCCTTGTCGAAGGCGCAGAGCACTGCCGTGCCCGTGCCCTCCGCCTCGGTTGCGGCGGCGATCTCGCGGTAGACGGCAGGATCGAGGAGCTCCTTGTAGAGGGGTTCGTCTTGGTAGATGATGTGCGCCCCGTTGTCTGCGCAGAACGCCATTTCGTGGCGGTGTTCGGGGAACATGAGCTGGAGCGTGGGGCCGGGGCGGCCGCTGGCGGGGCAGAAGAGCACCCCGGCGCGATGCAGGCGCTCGATGAGCTCGGGCATGTTCTCGGGCTGGGTCTTGTCGTCAGCGAGCAGCGTGCAGTCCATGTCGCAGGCGATGAGCCTGATGGAGCCCAGCTCGGGGTCCTGGGTGAAGTCGATAAGCGGGGAAGGCATGCCGTTCCTTTCGTGTGCGGTGTTCCTGCTGCCGGGCATGGCGTCCGCGGCAAGCTGGCCGCACCGGATAGTACCATGTTTCGGTTGAGGCGATTTGGGCAAGTCGGCCTGAAGCTTAGCCATTTTGGTGGAATTGAGTACGCCGGCCCAGCTGACGACGATCGCTCCGGCGAGTTTCGATCGGTGTCAGCCTCGCTCAACCAGGGCCTGCCACAGGGCGAAACAAACGAGAAACATTGCGATTCTCGCTTGCCCACGCGCAGATTTAGCGTAAGATACCACCCAACGCGAGCGGGCTACCGTTCGCGGATTAATGATTGCGTTTGCATACGGCGAAGGGTTCAAACGGTGCATACCGAGACGGCGACATACGAGGGCATGGCGGCTTCCGCCATTCTGCTCGGCCAGACTGCCGCCGATGCACAGAACCGACGCCAGCGCGCAATTTCCCGACGACGATAATCGGTCGTCTCTGTTCGCGCGGCTTCCGCGCATCCCCAGAGTCCCGATAAGGTTGTCGTCGTTTCCTCCGGGTGATGTCGTTCATGCCGCGCCCCTGCGCTCATTGCTGTAGACGCACCCTTCCAGAAACAAGTACATACCGCCACCCGTCTCTTTGTCGACGCATACCTAAGGTGAGACAGGTAGCACCTCATCGGGCTCGTCCGCATCGTATTCCACATACCAAGGAAGGACGCACCCATCATGAGCAAGGAAAAGGTCGTACTCGCATATTCCGGTGGCTTGGATACCTCGGTCTGCATCAAGTGGCTGCAGGAGGAGAAGGGCCTCGATGTCATCTGCGTGCTCGGCAACGTGGGGCAGGAGCTCCATGGGCTCGAGTACAAGAAGCAGAAGGCGCTCGATCTCGGCGTCATCGATTGCCATGTGCTCGAGCTCAAAGACGAGTTCGCCGACGAGTACCTCACCAAGGCGATCGCGGCGAACTCCATGTACGAGAACAAATACCCACTGCTTTCGGCGCTCTCCCGGCCGCTGCTCGCTTCAAAGCTCGTCGACATCGCGCACCAGTACGATGCCAAGTACGTTGCGCATGGCTGTACGGGCAAGGGCAACGACCAGGTGCGCTTCGAGGCGTCGATCCTCACGCTCGATCCCGATCTTGAGGTTATCGCGCCGGTGCGCGAGTGGGATCTCAAGAGCCGTCCCGATGAGGTTGCCTACGCGCACGAGCACGGCGTTCCGGTGCCCGAGGGCGCAAACGACAATCCCTACTCCATCGACGACAACCTGTGGGGCCGCGCGATCGAATGCGGCGTGCTCGAGGACCCCTGGAACGAGCCTCCGCACGACGTGTGGGTCATGACGAAGGACCCGGAGGAGACCCCCGATACGCCGACCTACGTTGACGTCGACTTCGAGAAGGGCGTGCCCGTGGCGCTCGATGGAGAGAAGATGCCGCTCGCTGCGCTTGTCGAGAAGCTCAACCAGGTTGCCGGCGACAACGGCTATGGCCGGCTTGACCTTATGGAGAACCGTATGGTGGGCTTGAAGAGCCGCGAGTGCTACGAGGTGCCCGCCGCGCTCACCCTCATCACGGCGCACAAGGCCCTCGAGGACCTCACGCTCGAGCGCGACGTGCTTCACCAGAAGCTGTATCTCGAGCAGACCTGGGCTACCTGCGTGTACAACGGCCAGTGGTTCAGCCCGCTCAAGAAGGCGCTCGACGCCTTTATGGCCGAGACCCAGAAGTTCGTGACCGGCACGGTGCGTCTCAAGTTCTTCAAGGGACATTGCACGGTCATGGGCCGCAAGAGCCCGTGCTCGCTCTACGATTACGGCCTGGCCACCTACGATCGCGACACGACGTTCGACGAGAAGGCCGCCGTGGGCTTCATCGAGATCGAAACGCTCTCTCTCAAGACCTGGGCGAAGATGCAGGGTCCCACCTCTCTTGCCGCCCAGAACCTTTCCTAGCCTGAGGGCTCGAACGGGCAGCCCGTATCGCGACTCTACGCGGGCTGCCCGAACGGCAAGCTTCGGTTCCGTCCGACCTGCTGTCCTTTGTTGCCGCCGTGTTCCGCGTGCCGGCTTGGACGGTCTTCGTCGCCATCATGCTTGGCGCGCCGGTTCGGGCGGTTCACATTGATGATGATTCCAAGTGTTACCGGGAGAACTACCATGTACGGTGTGATGATTGATACGAAGAAGGCGCATGAGGTTCCCGCCTCATTGCTCGCATGGACCGAGCGGGCGCATAAGGGGCCGAGGGCTCTTGTCGCCGGGCTATGCGATGGCAGCGAAGAGCCCGCGCTTTCGCTTGGTGCGTGCTATTCGCTCAAGGCGTGGACGCAGGAGCTCGGCCCGCATGCGCTCGTGGCGCAGCTGGCCTGCTAGTAGATTCGGAGGTTGGCACATGGCGCTGTGGAGCGGCCGATTCGAGGAGGCTGCCGCCCCGGTGACGCAGGAATTCGGTGCGTCGCTGCCGGTAGATAAGGCGTTGTATAAGCAGGATATCGCCGGTTCGATTGCGCACGCGACGATGCTCGCGGCGCAGGGCATCATCGGCCAAGAAGACGCCGATGCCATCTGCGAAGGGCTTAAGGCCATTGAGGCGGATATCGATGCGGGTACTTTCGTCTTTGATATCGCCGACGAGGACATACACATGGCGATCGAAAGTGAGCTCACGCGGCGCATCGGTGCTGCGGGCGGACGGCTACACACCGGCCGGTCTCGAAACGACCAGGTTGCCACCGACACGCGTCTCGCTGCGAAGGCGCTCGCCAAGGACCTCATGGAGGCGAATCTGGGGCTCCGCGCGGCGCTGCTCGATGCCGCTGAGAAGGCGGGCGACACGGTGCTGCCGGGCATGACGCACCTGCAGCACGCGCAGCCGGTGCTCCTCTCGCATCATCTGCTCGCCTATGTATGGATGCTCGGCCGCGACTTCACCAGGCTCTCCGCCGCCTTCGATGCCGCGGACCTTTTGCCCCTGGGCGCTGCGGCGCTCGCCGGGACCACCTATCCGCTCGACCGGCGCATGACCGCAGGGCTTCTCGGCTTCGCAGGCGTGATCGAGAACTCGCTCGATGCCGTGTCCGATCGCGACTTTCTGCTCGACCTCGAGTACGCCTGCTCTGTGATGGCGGTGCACCTCTCGCGGCTCTCCGAGGAAATCGTGCTTTGGAGCAGCCAGGAGTTCGGCTTCATCACGCTCTCGGATGCGTATTCAACTGGCTCCTCGATCATGCCGCAGAAGAAGAACCCGGATTTTGCCGAGCTCATTCGAGGCAAGACGGGCCGCGTGGTGGGCGACCTCGTGCAGCTCTTGATGACGTGCAAGGGGCTTCCCCTTGCGTACAACAAGGACATGCAGGAAGACAAAGAGGGGGCGCTCGATGCGGCGAAGACCCTTGCCCAGTGCCTTGCCGTCATGACCGGTATGGTGAGCACCTGGACCGTGAATGCGGACCGCATGCGCTCCGTGATGCACCGAGGGCACCTGGCTGCGACCGATGTTGCCGATTACCTCGCGAAGCACGGGATGCCGTTCCGCGAGGCGCATGCGGTGGTGGGCCACCTGGTGCTTGAGGCCGAAAAACAGGGGTGCGACATCTCCGAGCTTCCCTTTGAGACGTTCAAGGAGGCGAGCGATCTCTTCGGACGCGACATCACGAAAGCGCTCGATCTCGACGCCATCGTGGCTGCCCGCACGACCGAGGGCGGGACGGCTCCCGTTGCGGTTGCCGAGCAGCTGCGGCGCGCCCGTGCCCGCTACCTTGTGGATGAGAACGCCGTCAAGCTGCTTTCTCCCGTCATCCCCATGGGTGCGCCTGCGACATGCTCGCTCTGACCCGCGCCTTTCCCTAAGCTTTCCAACTAGCCGAGCGCCTCTTCGTCATTCTGGCGGAGGGGCGCTTCTCTTTGATTGCCCCGGTCCTCCGGTGCGCATATCGCCTTGCTGCGTTTGAAATGAACTTGCTATACCGTGTGTCAACCTATACTATATAACGCATAGTATCGGTTGAAAGGAGGTATAGATGGACGCTCAGCTCAAGCGCGGTTTCTTGGAAACGTGCGTGCTCGCTACGCTGGAACGGCGCGAGTCCTATGGCTACCAGATCGTCAAAGATGTTCCACCGCTGCTCGGCCTTACCGAGTCAACGCTGTATCCCCTGCTCAAGCGGCTGGAGTCCGCCGGATGCATTACCGTGCGCTCCGCCGAGCACAACGGCCGCCTTCGCAAGTACTACCGCGTCACGCCCGCGGGCGCGGCGCGCATCGAGGAGTTTCTTGCCGAGAAATCGGACGTGATGTCCATCTACCGCTACATCGAGTTTGCCCATGGCGCTGCGGCGCCGGGCGCGGCATGCGACCAAGGAGAACGCAATGACTAAGGCAGAGTATCTGAGCCGTCTGGAAAGCCTGCTGTCCTGCTTGCCCGAGAGTCAGCGGGCGGAGTCGCTCGCGTTTTATGAAGAGATGATCCTCGATCGCATGGAGGAGGGGCTGAGTGAGGAGGAGGCGGTCTCGACGCTCGATGCGCCGGGCGTGGTCGCCGAAGCCATCCTCGACGACCTACCCGCTGTTCCGCGCGTGGTCGCAAAGACACGTCGCAAGAGCCGCGTGCTGTTGTGGGTGCTCGTCATCTTGGGCTTTCCCGTTTGGGGAGCGCTCTTGGCGGCGCTCGCGATTACCGTGCTCTCTTTTTATGCAACGGTATGGATCTTCGTCGCCGTGGTCTGGGGCCTTGCGGTCTTGCTCGTGCTGGGATGCCCGCTCTTTTTGCTGTTCGCTGTCTGCGGTTTGATCGTGGGAAATGCGCCCTACACACTGGTGGAATTCGGCGCTGCCTTGGTGGCGCTGGGGCTCGGGTTGCTGCTGGTGCGTCTTGCGTTTGAGCTCACCCGCGGCGTGGCGCTGCTTTCGGCCGCGGTCGTGCGGCGCGCCGTGTCTCCCTTCGTGAAGCGGCGCGATAGCGATGCAGACCGCGGGGGCCACGGCGGTTCGCATCACGACGGAGGGGCCGAAGCGCGCGGAGGAGACCATAGGCCCATTCCGCCTGAGGAGTTTACGCGCCCGCTCGAGGCCGTTGCGCGCGGCTAAGCGGCCGGGCGCATGGCTAGGTTGCTGGCACGCGCGGCTAGGCGGCCGGTGCGCGCAGCTGGGTTTCTGGTGCGCGCGGTACGGCCCTTTCGCGGCGTTTTCGGGCGAGATCCGGACAGCGGCGTCGTTCTCGGGCGAGATTTGGACGCTCGGAGGCTCCTGAGTGTCCGAATATCGCCCGGCAACCCCTTGAATGTCCGATTATCGCCCGAGAGCGCGTGGCGCGCCCGTTGGTTCTTCCCCAAGGCATGCACATCGTGCCTGTCTGCGTGCTCGACCGTCCACCCGGCCAGGTGCCCGGCCTCAGGCTTCTCGTTTCTAGCAACAGATACCGTATTGGAAAGGATGCACATATGAAATCGGCATTGAATACCATGTGCTTCGTTGCGCTCGTGCTGGCGGTGCTCGGGTTGGGCATGATTGGCGCTGGCTTCGTATGGTCGGGGTTTGACGCAGACGTGTTTTCCACCGGAATCGACCATGAGCGCGGCGTCATCGTGCTCGGCGGCGACGAGGTTGATCCCGATATCGACCTGCCCTTGCTCTCCCGCCTCGCGGAGTGGGGCACCTTCTGGGTCGGTTCCATCGATGATGCCGCTGCAACGAGCGGTGTCCTCGGCCAAAGTCACTGAGCGCGGCAGGGCTCTTCTCGCAGGATGGACTTACTGCCGGTAAGCACGGCGGGCCTCTTGCCGCGGGGTGGGTCTACTGCTGAGAGCTCACGTAGCTTTCATCGACGGTGATTTTCGCGATAGTGCGCGGGTAATGCTCCTGCACGAGGCGGGCAACGCGTTCACGCAGCTCGTCGGCCGAAAGCGCCGACCCTGCCGGGTGCACGCAGTCGAAAATGACGTTCGTGTGCGTGGGGCCGGGCACGCAGCGCAGGTCGTGAACGGTGATGCGCGGATCGATTTCTTCGACCGCATGCGAAATCCAATGGCGCATGTCGCGCACCTCGGGATCGTCGGTCACGATGGGGTCGTAGTGGAGGGTCACGATCAGGCCGTCCTCCATCTTGAAATCCTGCTCGATGTTGTCGATGAGGTCGTGACTTTCGAGCGGATCGGCTTCCGCAGCCATCTCGACATGGGCGCTCGCGAACTGCCGGCCGGGGCCATAGTCGTGGACCATGAGGTCGTGGGTTCCGAGCACGCCGGGGTAGGAGAGGATCTTGTCGTGAATGTGCTCGACGAGCTCGGGGCTGGGGGCCTGGCCCAGAAGCGGGCTCACCGTGTCTCGCAGCAGCCCCACGCCGCTCCAGCAGATGAACGCGCCCACGGAAAGACCCGCCCATCCGTCAAGGTCTACGCCCGTCGCCCGCGAGATGCAGGCGCAGGCGAGTACCGCCGCCGTGCTTATGACGTCGTTGCGGGAGTCGACGGCCGTGGCTTCGAGCGTGTCGGAATTAATGCGGCGTCCGATGGAGCGATTGAAGGCGGCCATCCAGAGCTTGACCGCAATCGAGAGCACGAGTACGGCCACGAGCGCTCCGGAGAATTCGGTAGGGCTCGGTGCGATGATCTTCTGCACGGAGCTCCAGGCAAGGTTGATCCCAATGGCAAGCACGAGCGCGGCGACCACGAGCCCGGCGAGGTATTCGTAGCGGCCATGGCCGTATGGGTGCTCAGGGTCGGCGGGCCGGCTCGCGAGCTTGAATCCGAGGAGGCTCACGATGTTCGATGCGGCATCCGAGAGGTTGTTCACGGCATCCGCCACGATGGAGACAGAGCCCGAAACGAGCCCGATGGCGCCTTTTCCCAGACAGAGCATGACGTTGCAGATAATGCCCACGATGCCGGCGAACTGCCCATAGCGCATGCGCACGGCAGGATCGTCCGTCTGCTCGCTCATGCGCACGAAGTGGCGTACCAGCCATTCGGTCATGGTCAACTCCTCGTCGTTTTGCCGGATGCGTCCGGCGGCGGTTCATGCAAATCGCTCATCACTCTAGCACGTTGGGGGCGTTGCGGACGGGGTGGAATCGTTTGGGCGATGCGCCTGGAGGGGTGAGCCGGGGCCGCTTGGAGGGTGCGCCTGCCGCGGCGGGGCGGGACCGCTTGGAGGGTGCGCCTGCCGCGGCGGGGCGCTCTTATCAAACCGCGGCAGGCCATGCGGGGAGATGCGTTTACAGCGATGGGGGTGCATACTTTATACTTGCACGAAGAGACTTGAGGATGGAGCGGCGGGCGCGTTCGCACGCCCGGCTCCGCGGTAGCGTGTGCCGTAGTGAGAGCATGGGGGAAATCGTGGAATTCTGGTTCGTCGTGTCGCAGATCGTCGCAATCTCGGTGCCCATCGCATTGGGATGGTGCCTGCACAAGCTCGGCGTGCTCGACGACCAGTTCGATGCCGGCCTTTCCCGTCTTGTGCTCAACGTCGCGCTTCCGTGCTCGATCGTCGCGTCCATCGACGGCAACGCCAACCTGTCCGGCGCCGGAACGTTGGTCGGTTTGATGGCGGCGACCGCGGTCGTCTACATCGTGGGGCTTGCCGTCGCGTTCGCGCTCACCGCCTTCACGCGCGCGCCGCGCGGCGAGGCGCCCTCATACCGGTTTGCCATCGCTTTTGGAAACTGCGGATTCGTTGGGCTGCCGGTCATTTCGGCGATTCTTGGGAACGAGGCCCTGCTCTACGTTGCCATCTCGCTCATCCCGGCGAATATTGCCATGTTCGGCATCGGCCCAGCGCTCTTTTCCCAGGGTGCAGACGAGGGGAGCAGCGGTGCCGGTTCGCTAGCGGCTCGTAGTGCCCCCTCGCCGGCGCGTCGGCTGCGCACCATGCTCGCCTCCTTGAAGACCCCGACGTTTTTCGCCAGCCTGCTCGTGCTCGTGCTGGCGCTTCTCGGCATCACGGACCTCGGCGTCGCGGGCGATTCGATCGGCATCATCGGGCAGGCCGCCACGCCGCTCGCGCTGCTCGTGACCGGCTCCTCTATCGCGCGGTACCGTCCGCTCGAGATGGTCGGCAACCCGCGCGCCTATATTGCCGCTGCGGGAAGGCTGCTAATCGTTCCCGCCCTAAGCTTCGCGGCGCTCCTGCTCTTTCCGCTCGAGCCGTTTCTGCGGGCCGTGATCGTGCTGGACAACGCTATGCCCGTTGCCACGGCGGGCGTCTTGTTCTGCCTGCAGGCGGGCGGAGACGCCAAGCCCATGGCCCAGGCGACCTTTCTGAGTGTGGTCGGCTCCGTCCTGACGATTCCCGCCGTGACGATGCTCGTCGGAGCCTCGTGACGCCTTCGGTATAGCAATCGGCCGAACTGGGCTCCGGCGCGGCAGTGCTTCGTTTCGCCGCGGGCTCTGATGCGACGTGTCCCGTCCGGCTGTGCCGCGGTGCGCCCGCGGGCTGCGAGCGGTGCGCCCGCAGCCCGCGTTTCTCGGCAGCTTGTCGCTCTGCTTCTTCCGCTCTGCTAGCAGAGGTCGAGGTGGTAGTAGTGCCCGAGCGCGTCGGCGGCGAGGATGGCGTCGCAGACCATCTGCGGCGTCACCGCAAAGGGCATGTTGCCCATGGTGTCCGTGGGCGCGCAGGCGCTTTCCGCCACCGCCATGATCCGCTCGCGCGAGATGTCCTCGACGCCTAGGTCTTCGAGCGTGGTGGGAAGTCCTACCTCCATGCAGAAGCCGAGAACCTCCTCGAGCTTCTCGGTCGGGGCGTTCTCGAGCACGAGCTGCACGATCGTGCCGAACGCGACCTTTTCCCCGTGATAGCGGGCATGGGTTTCGGGCAGCTGCGTCATGCCGTTGTGGATGGCGTGCGCCGCTGCGAGGCCGCAGCTCTCGAAGCCGATGCCCGAGAGCAGCGTGTTCGCCTCGATAACGCGCTCGACGGCGGGGTGGTGCAGCCTGCTTCGAGTGCGACCTTGGCCTTCACGCCGTCTGCCATGAGCGTGTCGAAGCAGAGCTTGGCCAGAGCGAGCGCGGCGCTCGTCGCCTTGCCACCGGCACAGGTATCGGCCTCGCTCTCAACGCAGGCGCGCGCCTCGAAGTACGTGGCGAGCGCGTCGCCCATGCCGGAGACCGTGAGACGGACCGGTGAGGCTGCGATCACCGTCGTATCCATGAGCACGATATCGGGGTTGGCAGGCAGGAAGAGGTAGCGATCGAAAACGCCGTCTTCCGTGTAGATGACCGAGAGCGCGCTGCACGGCGCATCGGAGGAGGCGATGGTGGGGCAGACCACCACCGGGACGCCGAGCTTGTACGCTACGGCCTTGGCGGTGTCGAGCACCTTGCCGCCGCCCACGCCCACGATGACATCGGCTCCGGCGGCCTTGGCGGCCTGCGCGATGCGGTCGATCTCGGTGTCCGAGCACTCTCCGCCGAACGATTCGAAGGTGATTGTGGCGCTCGAGTGCTCAAAGCCGCCCTCGATCTTCGCGCCGACGCGCTCGATGCCCGTGCTCGTGGCGATCGCGAGCGCAGCCTGGCCCAGTGGTTCGATGTGGCTCGCGAGCTCGGCAAGAGCGTCGGGACCTTGGATATACTTGCTTGGGCTGTTGAAGATGCGTGCCATGGAAATCCTCTCTCGCAATGCGCGCCCCATGCGCGCTGTCCAGCTTGTACCCGCGCGCTCCCGCTGCCACACATCGACGTTGTCTGCGCATCCGTCAAACACAACATCTTGGTCAAGAGGTGCCAGCTGCCGTTCGCCGAATCGTGGTGCCGCAACTTGTGGAGCGGCATCCACGAATGGTTGACGGGGCGCGCGAGCGCAACCGCAGGTGGGGGAGTTGGGCGAATTTGTGACCCCCGTTCCTGTGTTCGCCGTGGGTAATGCGCCTGAAAATAGGCCATTTATGCTGACCTGCATAAACACAATATGTAGTATGCCATCTACAAAACTCCACACGATGTAGTGAGAAAACCTGACGTAAGATAGGTAGCGCTCATTACCAGAAAGGTTTCTCATGAAGATCATCAAGCGCAGCGGCGTCGAAGTCGCTTTCGATATCACCAAGATCGAGAACGCCATCCGTGCAGCCAACAAGGACGTGCAGGAATCCGACCGCCTCACCGAGCGCCAGGTCGTCTATGCGTCGCAGAACGTGGCGGAGGCGTGCGAGAACGCCGGGCACACGGTCGCCGTCGAAGAGATCCAGGATATGGTCGAAGACGAGCTTATGAAGCTCGATAAGTTCGAGGTCGCCCGCAAGTACATCATCTACCGCTACGTGCAGGGTTTGAAGCGCACCAAGAACACCACCGACGACAAGATCCTCTCGCTTATCGAATGCAACAACGAAGAGGTCAAGCAGGAAAACTCCAACAAGAACCCCACGGTGAACTCCGTGCAGCGCGATTACATGGCGGGCGAGGTGTCCAAGGACCTCACCCAGCGCGTGCTGCTGCCGCAGGACGTGGTGCGGGCGCACAACGAGGGCCTCATCCACTTCCATGATTCGGACTATTTCGCCCAGCACATGCACAACTGCGATCTCGTGAACCTCGAGGACATGCTGCAGAACGGCACCGTCATCTCCGGCACGCTCATCGAGCGCCCGCATAGCTTCTCGACGGCCTGCAACATCGCCACGCAGATCATCGCGCAGGTGGCGAGCTGCCAGTACGGTGGCCAGTCCATCTCGCTCACGCACCTCGCGCCGTTCGTCGAGGTGAGCCGTCAGAAGATTCGCCGTCAGGTGGAGGCGGAGCTCGCGGAGCTCGGCGTCGATGCCAGCGAGGACAAGGTCTCGCAGGTGGTCGAAGAGCGCCTGCGCGACGAGATCCGCCGCGGCGTGCAGACCATCCAGTATCAGGTCGTGACCCTCATGACCACGAACGGCCAGGCGCCCTTCGTGACCGTGTTCATGTATCTCGGCGAAGCCCGCAACGAGGCCGAGAAGCACGACCTCGCCATGATCATCGAGGAGACGCTCCGCCAGCGCTATGAGGGCGTGAAGAACGAGCAGGGCGTGTGGATCACTCCGGCGTTCCCCAAGCTCATCTACGTGCTCGACGAGGACAACGTCTACGAGGGGAGCCCCTACTTCTACCTCACGCAGCTTGCTGCCAAGTGCACGGCCAAGCGCATGGTGCCCGATTACATCTCCGCCAAGAAGATGCGCGAACTCAAATTGTCGAAGGGTGAGCAGCCGGGCGAGGGCGACGTCTACACCTGCATGGGTTGCCGCAGCTTCCTCACGCCGGATCGCTCGGGCAACGGCTACGATAACGTTGCCCGTGCCAAGAACTACGAGCCGGGAAAACCCAAGTACTACGGTCGCTTCAACCAGGGTGTCGTGACCATCAACCTCCCGGACGTGGCGCTTTCCTCCGGCGGCGATGCCGAGAAGTTCTGGGAGATTTTCGATGAGCGCCTGGAGCTCTGCCATAAGGCCCTGCGCTGCCGTCACGAGCGCCTGAAGGGCACGCTCTCCGACGCCGCGCCGATTCTGTGGCAGTACGGCGCCCTCGCGCGCCTCGATAAAGGCGAGACCATCGACAAGCTGCTCTATGGCGGCTACTCTACGATCTCGCTTGGCTATGCGGGCCTTTACGAGTGCGTGAAGTACATGACTGGCGCGAGCCATACCGATGAGCGCGGCAAGGGCTTTGCGCTCTCGGTCATGCAGCATATGAACGACAAGTGCGCTGAATGGAAGGCTGCGGAGGACATCGACTATTCCATTTACGGCACGCCTCTCGAGAGCACCACGTACAAGTTCGCAAAGTGCCTGCAGCGCCGCTTCGGCATCATCCCCGGCGTGACGGATAAGGGCTATATCACCAACAGCTATCACGTGCACGTGAGCGAGGAGATCGACGCTTTCGATAAGCTCCAGTTCGAGAGCGAGTTCCAGGCGCTCAGCCCTGGTGGCGCCATCTCCTACGTCGAGGTTCCCAACATGCAGGACAACCTCAAGGCCGTCATCCGCGTGATGCAGTACATCTACGAGAACATCATGTACGCGGAGCTCAACACCAAAAGCGATTACTGCCAGGTGTGCGGCTACGACGGCGAGATTCGTATCGTCGAGGACGATGGCAAGCTCGTTTGGGAGTGCCCGAACTGCCATAACCGCGATCAGGAGAAGATGAACGTGGCGCGGCGCACCTGCGGCTACATCGGAACGCAGTTCTGGAACCAGGGGCGCACCGAAGAGATTCGCGACCGCGTGCTGCATCTGTAAAGGGTACGGGGCGGGCTTGCCGGCATATCGTCCCGTGCTCAGACATTCTCGGAGCATCGGCAGAGCCGATGCTCCTGCGAAACTGCGCGCGGGACGATAAGCCGGCAAGCCCGCCACAACGTTGACGGCGCAGCAGCGTGGCGAATCTCCTCGGCCCGCCGGATGGTCCAGCGTCTGCTCAACAGGGAAAGATGCTGAACTGGCGACGTGGGTTAGTAGGGGGTATTGGCTGTAAGCGTATAGCCAGGGCTTGCGGCGGTACGATACCGCAGCAAGAAGAGGCTGCAACGAGAAAGCGTTGCGGCGGAGCGACGAGCTGCGAGAGCGATTCCGCCGCGCTCGCTACAGCCGCGAGGCCAGGTCAGCGCGCTGGGGCGCGGGCATATCATCCCGCGCGCAGTTACGCAGAAAGCCTGGCGGGAGCCAGGCTTTCGAGTATGTTTGAGCACGGGATGATATGCCCGCGCCCCGACGGAGGGGGAGCGATGAACTACGCCGAGATTAAATACTTCGATATCGCCAACGGCGAGGGTGTGCGAACGTCGCTCTTCGTGAGCGGGTGCCGTCGCGGGTGCCCTGGGTGCTTCAATTCCGGCGCTTGGAGCTTCCTTGCCGGCAAGCCTTTCACGCGGGAGGTCGAAGACGAGATCATCGAGAGCTTGGATCATCCGTTCTGCGAGGGCTTGACCATTCTCGGCGGAGAGCCCATGGAGCCGGAGAACCAGGAGGGGCTCGTCGGCTTCGTCGAGCGCGTGCGCAAGCGCTTTCCGCGCGAGGTGCGACCGGATGGCTCGCCAGAAAAGACCATCTGGTGTTTCACGGGCGATACGCTCGACGAGCTCATGCCAGACGGCAAGCATCATACGGCGGTGACGGAGCGCCTGCTCGGCTGCATCGATATTCTTGTTGATGGGCCGTTTGTGCAGGATCTCTATGACATCTCGCTTCGTTTCCGCGGATCTTCCAACCAGCGCCTCATCGACCTCAATGCCACGCGCGCCGCGGCGGCAGAGCGCGGCTGCTCCCTCGCCGAAGCTGTCGAGCTCTGGCAGGATGAGCAGGTATACGCGACGCACAGCATGTAGGGAGCCTGCCAACGCGCTCGCGGTGCCGTCTGGATGCAGCGCTCCAACTATCGAATGCCCGAACATCGTTGCAGCTTTCCGTCCTTGCATCCTAAAGCGGGCCTCTTCACGCTTGCGTGTTCTCCCGCTAGCATGGAGCTGGCGACGAACGGAGGACGTATGGATGAGGCAATCCCCCATAAGATAGGACTTCACGAGATGACCCGCGTGCGGGCGGTGTGGGAACACCCGGTGTTTCAGCGGGAGCTTGCCCGGTTGGAAGAGCTCGAGCGCGACCGGCCATTCTGTCGCCACGGCATACAGCATCTGCTGGATACGGCCCGCATCATGCGGATTCTGAATCTGGAACAGGGGCTGGGATTCTCTCGCGAGGTCGTGTATGCGACGGCCCTGCTGCACGACGTGGGCAAAGCCGGGCAGTATGCGGACGGCGAGCCCCATGAGGTGGCAGGCGAGCGTCTGGCACGCGAGATCTTGGAGAGCGCGCCGCCTGACACGCGCTTTGCCCCCGATGACGTCGACCAGATGTGTCTCGCCATTCGCGGGCATCGGCGCCTTCGCCCGGATGCAAGCCAGCTGGAGCGCCTGCTGTTCCAAGCGGACAAGGCCTCACGCGCCTGTTTCGCCTGCCCCGCCGAGGTTCGCGCTGCCTGCACCTGGCCTGATTCCAAGAAGAACCTCGCGCCACTCATCTGAATACCTGCGTGAATCGTAGACACCGGGTGATTCTGCTTCATGTGAATCACAGACACCGGGTGATTTCGTTTCAACTATGTTCCCGCGGGCCAGTTCATTCCGCTCGGTATTGGGTATAGAGAAGCGTGGAAGAACACGACGAAGGAAGCGATTACTATGACGCAGAAGCATCTTCCGGAAGATACCTCGCGCGGCGAGGAGACCACGCTTGCCCAGCGTAGCGGAGCAGGGTTGCCTGCCACGCGGCGTGCGCTCGCAAAGCTCGAGCCAGGCCAGCTTGAGCATGCGGACAAGATCATCATCTCCGGGTTGGAGGTGTTTGCAAATCACGGCGTCTATCCCGAGGAGACGGCGCTCGGCCAGAAATTCATCGTGTCGGCGACGCTTTTTGCCAGCCTGCGCAGGGCGGGGGAGACCGACGACCTAGGTGAATCGATTCACTACGGCGAGGTGTGCCATGAGATCGACGCCTATCTGCGCAGCCACACGTTCAAGCTTATCGAAGCGGCGGCGGAGCATCTTGCGGACGAGCTGTTGCACAAGCATCCGGAGCTTCTTGCAGTGCGACTTACCATCGAGAAGCCGTGGGCGCCCATTGGTCTGCCGCTGAAGAGCGTCGGCGTCGAAATCGAGCGCACGCGCTAAGGGCATCGCAGCCCGAGCGGCTTTGGCGCTTTGGCGGCGCTGTTGCCCGCTCGTACGCGCTCTGAGGGCGGCTGCGGCGTTGCGATTGATGGTGAGAAGGCCCCATTCGATACGGGATGGGGTCATTTTTATGCATGGAATATCATGCAAATCCGGCCCTACTCGGAGCGTTCAGAAAACCTTCCGACTCGAGCCTCGAACGCTGCAACACATCTAGCTGCGGATACTCAATATTCTCGCAGGTAGATGAGTTGCATTGATAATGAAATACGCACCTCGAGTCGGTAGGTTTTTGGAGATGCGGCGAGTAGCCAGTAATCCCTATGCAAAAGCCATGGCGCGCCAGGTTTCAACTGCTGGGAACGGCCGTCCCTTTGCCGCGCGGTCGTCTCGTTGCGGGTGCAGGTGTCTCGCCGCAGGCGCGTGCTTCCTCGCAGCCTATGCCTGCGGACGCGCTGCGGCTCGCGCGGGCTTTTTGAGCAGGGAAGCGATTGCGCGATTCTCGGGGCAGTAGATGTCGAGCAGCGTATGAAAGCGCTGGTTGTGGCTCGGTTCCATGAGGTGGCAGAGCTCGTGGGCAACAACGAATTCCAAGCATGAGAGCGGATACGCCGCAAGGCGCGCATTGATGCGGATGGCCCTGGTGCGCGGCGTGCAAGAGCCCCAGCGCGTCTTCATGGCGCGCACCTGCCATCGGCTGGCGTGAACACCCATCTGGTGCTCCAGATGCTCTGCGACGGCGGGTAGCGCCCGTTTCACTTCCTGTCGGTAGAGCTCTGCAACGAGGTCCTCTGCTTCGGCGGCGGCGCTTTCCGGCGACAGGGCGGATCCGAATACCTTTTCGGACGAGACGAGCTCTCCCCACAGGGGGATGGTGCTCGGTGCATGCGCGGCGTCGCGTTCCAATTCTGCTTGTTCGCGATGGCGCAGCACATGCTGGGCGATCCACGAGGCTCGCCGGTCGAGGAACGCCTGCGCCCGCGCCGCGCTCGTGTGGAGTGGAATGCTTGCGACAACGCTTCCATCACCTCGGACGCGTAGGTTGAGATTTTTCACGCGCTTCCGGGCCACCGTGACCGCGATGGCGCCGGCAGGCGTGTCAACGTTCAGGATGAAGTTTGCGGCGCCAGCCGTCTTCGGGCTTGCAACGTTGCTGCCGGGTGTCTTGCGTGCGTGCGCGGTCAAGGTGCCTCCTTTGCGGATGGGTCTTCAGTATGGTAGTGCATGGGCGCCGAAAATGAGTTGCGGATACTCCGGGCGCACTTGCCGTTTTCGGGCGGGATTTCGCCATGCTTGCTCTTTCCGGGCGATATTCGGACGCATCCGCCGTTCTTGGGCAATAGTTCGCCATCTGAGGCACGGAATACGGCGGATTATCGCCCGAGAGCGCCCCGCATGGCGGATTATCGCCCGGCAAAGTCCTGCAGCGTAATTCCGCCCGAGGGCGCCCCGCATGGCGAATCGCTGCCCGTAAAGTCCCGTAAGGAGAATCGCTGCCCGAGAGCGTCCTTCATGGCGAAATCCCGCCCGAGAACTCCCCGCGGCTAGCGTCTGCATGCATGCTCGCCCAGCGCGCGTGCGTGAACGGCATTGCCCATATTCCCGTGGTAGCGCGGCATTGTTCGTACGCCTCCTGAGAGCTCAGTATTCTCCGTGCGCTCGCGGGGACGGCGTGGAGTCGCTTTTGCCACGCCGGAACGGTGTCTTGCCTCGCCTATACTGGTGCCTGCTCATTCGGTACGACGCCGCGCCGCGTGCGCGGAGGAGGGAGCCTCATGGTCGACGTTGCGATCATCTTCGGCGGCATTTCCACCGAACACGATATATCGCTTAAATCTGCAGACAACGTCATCGCGCAGCTTCCGCGCGACCGGTTTCGCCCGGTTCTCATCGGCATCACGCGGGATGGCACATGGTTGCACTACACGGGCGATGTTGAGGATATCGTCTCCGGTGCCTGGGAGGGCCACGATGTGGAGCCGGTGGCGCTCCTGCCGGGTCGCGGCGAGAGTGCGCGGGGCGGTTTTATCGAGCTCGCCGAGGAGGGCGCATGCCAGCTCAAGGTCGATGTAGCGCTCCCCGTGCTCCACGGCCAGGGCGGCGAGGACGGCACCGTTCAGGGTGCGCTCGAGGCGTGCGGCGTTCCGTACGTGGGCTGCGGCGTGCTCGCCTCTGCGGTGTGCATGGATAAAGACGCCGCCCATCGGCTCGCTGCGGCGGCGGGTGTGCGCTCTCCGTTGTGCGAGGTGCTGTATCGTGGCGCTTCCGATGAGGAATGCCAGGCGGCGGTGGAGCGCTGCGGCGGGTTCCCCGTCTTCGTGAAGCCCGCTCGCGGCGGCTCGTCCATCGGTGTTTCCAAGGCATCGGACGAGGCGTCGTACCGCACGGCGCTAGAGGCCGCTTTCGCGCTCGATGAGAAGGTTGCCATCGAGGAGGCCATCCAGGGCATCGAGGTGGGTTGCGCGGTCGTGGGCGACGCGGTGCGCGGAACGAAGATGGGCGCCGTTGACGAAATCGTCATCCAGGGCGATGGCTTCTTCCGCATCCATCTCGAGAAGGATCCCGGTGCGAATACCGAGTTGCGCTGCCCCGCGGACCTTCCCGACGACGTGCTGGCGCGCGTGCGCGCCGCAGGCCGCACGGTGTATGAGGCGCTCGGCTGCTCCGGTTTCGCGCGCGTCGACCTTTTCGTGACGCCCGAGGGCGAAGTGGTGTTCAACGAAGTCAACTCGACGCCCGGCATGACGTACTACTCGCGTTTCCCGCAGATGATGCGTGTGGCGGGCCACGAGCTTGACGAGGTGCTCGCTGAGCTCATCGATGCGGAGCTTGAGGGCGCCGCATAAGGTACGGCTGCGGCGTCTGCCTTGCGGCACATCAGCGGCTACGGCGCATCGGCCGTTTGCTCGTCTGCGCTATGATGGCGCCGCGGTTCGCCTCGGCCATCCCGCGCCAGTTTAGTGTCAACGCGCCATGCGGCACGATTGCCGGGCGCACGAAAGAAATGAGGAACGATGTCCAATACCGGTAAGAAGCTTCGCGTTCATTATCGCGGTACGCTCGATGACGGCACACAGTTTGACAGCTCCTACGACCGCGGGGAAACCCTTGAGTTCGTCTGCGGCGCCGGCCAGATGATCGCTGGCTTCGATGCAGCTGTGGTCGATATGCAGGAAGGGGAGAAGAAGACCGTGCGCATTCCCGCCGCCGAGGCATACGGCGAGCGCCGCGACGACCTCATTCTTACGTTCCCTGCTAACCAGGTGCCCAATATCGAGCAGATCAATGCGGGGGACAAACTCTTCCTGCAGACGCCCTCGGGCCAGCCCGTGCCCGCGACGGTGATCAAGGTAGACGAGACAGGCGTGGTGCTCGATGCGAATCACGAGCTCGCAGGCAAGGACCTCACCTTCGACATCGAGCTCGTCGAGGTTGCCGAGGCGTAGACTCCGCCTTGTATCAGGCGTGGGTAAGGCAAGCCGGCCGGGCCGGGTTCCGTTTCGTGAAATGGGACTAGGCCCGGCCGGACGAGATGAGGGGCGTCGAGGCGGGCGTCGAACTGGGCGACGAGATTAAGGGCGTTCAGCCGTCTGTGTCGGCCGAGGCTAGGGGCGTTCACCCGTCTACGCCGGACGAGACTAGGGGTGCCCGTCAGGGTTGGAATTACGCTTCCCGGGTTTGACAGGCGGGGCAGAGCCCCTCGAAAAACGTATAGTGCGAGACGTCTGCATAGCCTGTCGAACGGGCGCAGCCGGTGTCTGCGCCGGCATCGTAGGGGAGGTCGAGGTCGCTCACGGCACCACATGACGTGCAGATAAGATGGGCATGGTGGTCGCATCGGTCGTCGAAACGACTTCCACCCGGTGTTTTAAGCTGCTGGATCATGCCCTCGTCGGAGAGCAGCGAGAGGTTGCGATATACCGTTCCCCGGCTGATGCGGCCGTCGTGGCGCCGGACCTCGACGAACACATCATCGGCGGTGGGATGGCCGTTGTGCAGGGCTCGAACGGCATCGAGGACGAGCCGGCGCTGCCGGGTATTGCGTCGCTGTACGGCCATCGGAGCCTCCTTGCCGTCGTGGTTGCTCGCGCTTCTGCGCGACGTGCGCTGCGCGGGTTTGCCCTGTTGCGCGCACACAGCGGCGCGAAACGCGGCTCGGCGGGTGCGTGCGGCCGCGGCTACCAGGCTGGCGTGCGGCCGCGGCTCAGCGGGCGTGCGTAGCCGCGGCTACAGAGCTGACATGCCGGCGCAGCATCCGCGCACGTCATTGTATATGAGTATATTACTAACATTTACGCGTGCACCGCAAGGTGCCCACTAATAACGCACGGAGAAGCCGGTTTCGTTGCTTTGGACGTCAAGCGCCTGCGCCTCGGTAAGCCAGACGCGGCAGCGCATGCGGGAGTAATAGGCGTGGACGGTGTCGAGGTGCTTGATGATGGCGCCGCCTGGGCCCTGGATCTCCATTTCGACCGATCCGTCGTCCAGGTTGAGGACCCAGCCCGTCAAGCCGAGCTCCCTGGCCGTTCCCTGGTTAGTCCAGCGGAACCCCACGCCCTGCACGTTGCCCGTGAAGAGGAAGCGATAGCGGACCGGCGCGCCGGCGTCTTGGGCGAGCGCCCTCTGAAGCTCCTTGATGGTGCAGAGCTCGAGGGGGCTGCGCTGGCTGCCTGGGGCGGCGCTGCCTGAAGGACCGCCTGCGCGCTCCGCGCCGCTCCCGCCTTGCCCTGCATAGGTGCGGATGCGGTCGATGATACCCATCGTGCGCTCCCTTCGCTCGCTATCGTTCGCCTGCTTCGCGTGCATCGCTTGCCAACACGTCGGCGGGGAAGGACACGCCCATCTGGCGGCGCGCCTCGTCCATGAGGGCGAGAGACGCCAGCGTGACGTCGCGATAGTGCCGAACGTTCCCGAAGGGGCCTGCGGGCGCGTCGAGCGGGTCGGAACCTGCTTGAACCGCGTCGACCGCATCGCAAAAATCACTGAGCTCGTAAACCATGGTGTTAGGCACCTGCGGAAGCTCGAGGTCCTCCGTGCGGGCGCCCTCTTCGACATGCACCTGCTTCGCCGCCGCACGCACCGCGGTGCCCCGGTGCTCGACGCGGGCCCATGTGGGTACCGAGATGCCGTCGAAGGTGAGCGTCGCGGTCTCGCTCTCGATTTGCGACGGCAGGCGATCGTTGGTGATCTTGGAGAAGTGGAGCGTTGCTACGAAGTCGGCATAGCGGGCGATGATGACTCCCGATCCATCGAGGGGGCCATGGGTGAGGCCGCGAGTTTCCTCATCGAGGAGAACGGGAGCCGCGAGAACGGATTCGGGTGCGCCGAAGAGCTCGATAAGCGGCTCGACGGTGTAGACGCCGATATCCATGAGAGAGCCGGTGGCCATCGCGCAATCGAAGATGTTGGTGTGCTTCCCGGCGAGAATTTCGTCGTAGCGAGATGAATACTTGCCAAAATGAAGATCGGCGCGGCGAATGCGGCCCAGGTTGCGCGTGAGGTCGCGAACGGCAACGAAGGCGGGGTCGTGCAGGGGGCGCATGGCTTCGAGCACCACGACGCCGGCCTTCTCGGCGGCATCGAACACAGCGCGCGCCTCGCGCTCGTTCGCGCCCAGCGGCTTCTCGGCGATCACGTGCTTGCCGCCCGCGATGCAGGCGAGGGCCTGCGACGCATGGAGCGCGTTGGGGCTTCCGAGATACACGGCGTCCACCTCGTTGCTGGCGGCGAGATCCTCGAGCTCGGTGAAGGGGCGTGAGCCGCCGCGCGCCTCGGTGAATGCCTTTGCGCGCTCGAGGTCGCGCGAAAGCGTGCCTACGAACACGGCGCGGTCGCTCGCGTTGATCTCTTCGATGAAATCGCTGGTGATGGCGCTGGTGCCGATAGTTGCGATGCGCATGGGGCTCCTATCTGTCGTGGCTTCGCGGACGGGAGGTCGGGATATTCGGGCCCGGCTCGGGCGGTCCTCGCGTCGGGCAGCCAGGCTGTCCCACACTGCGGAGCCCGTCGGGGTGGAGCATCCGGCGACCCTTACCGCAACCGTGCTCGCTTGAGGGTATTGTACTCGCGAATCAACGGGTGGGGCACATGTACTCGCGAATCGGCGGGTGGGGCACATCGCTTCGCGCGCACCTAGGGAAGCGCTGATATTCCCTCCGGGGCGATCGCGATTTCAGCTTTTGGGCACTTCGGGGAGGAGGGCCCGGGTAGCCGTGCCGCATCCGGGAGGGTGCCAGCCGCCTGAGCTGTGCCTTTTCCCACCCCTCGCCCGCCCGTGCCCGTCCGCCGCGCGGGGAAGTGCCCAAAAGTTGAAACCTCGATGGGGCGGATGCTTCTGGCGCCCCATGATCAGTGTTTCCCTAAGAGCAAAGGGGAGCTGTCCCCATTCGGTATGGTCTCGAAGAGCTAGTCGGCGTCGGTGAAGCCGGTATCGACGAGGAGGTTGCCGGAATCGGCAGCCGTCGTGGCGAGCTCATCACAGCGTTCGTTGAGTTCATGTCCTGCATGGCCCTTGACCCAGACGAATGAGACCCGATGGGGCTCCATGGCGGCAAGGAGGCGCTGCCAAAGATCGATGTTCTTAACGGGTTTCTTGGCTGCCGTCTTCCAGCCACGGCGCTGCCAGCCTTCAATCCAGTGCTTGTTGAAGGCGTTGACGAGGTATTGGGAATCCGAGTGCAGCTCGACCTCGCAGGGGCGGTTCAACGTCTCGAGCGCCACGATTGCGGCGAGAAGCTCCATGCGGTTGTTGGTGGTGCGCTCGAAGCCCTCGGACAGCTCGCGCGTGAAGGTTTGCCCCTGGCTGTTGGTAAACGAGAGCACGGCGCCGTAGCCACCGTTGCCGGGATTTCCGCGGGCGGATCCATCGGTATAAATGGTCACCTTCACGCCGTCCTCTTTTCTGCCTCTATTCGGATCGATGCGTGTATCGGGCGGCTGCGCGCTTTTCCGCGAGTTGCCCGCTTTCATTCGAGCCGATATCTCTTCTTTTCCGTTCGCTTACACGCGCTTTGCGCGCCATTGCCCCATCGATTCTATGGTTGTTGACGAGGTTTTCAAAGCGCGTAACGCATTTTCCGCATGGGGCTCCAGGGTCTGGGTGCCCTGCGGTGGCGGGGAGGTTGGAATGGGCGAGATGGCGGCGGTGCTTCTCATGGTACTGGGTGCAGTGGCGGCCTTTGCCGCATCCGAGGTCGTTCGCGAGCTCGAGCGAAAGAGCGAGCGCCTCGTGGACGAGGCACGCGAGGCATGATTCCGCTGGCCGCCATCACCGAGCGTTTGATGGGCGGCTGTGTTGCTATACTGGCTGCGACAGATTCGTAGCCAGGAGGAGCGCCATGCAGTATCGAGTTGACCCCAGGACCGGACGCAGGCTCTCGGTTTTAGGGCTCGGCTGTATGCGGTTTCCAGGCAGCGTGCCCGGCAGGCCCGACCAGCGCCGGGCGGAGGCCATCATCGCGCGCGCCGTCGAGTGCGGCGTCAACTATCTCGACACGGCATATCTGTATCCGGGAAACGAGGCCGTGGTGGGTGCGGCGCTCGAGCACCTGGGCCTGCGCGACCAAGTGTTTCTCGCGACCAAGCTTCCCCATGCGTCGTGCAAGGACGAGGCGGACCTCGATCGCATCTTCAACGAGCAGCTGCGCCGCTTGCGAACGGATCGCATCGATTATTACCTCATCCACAACATTACGAGCCCGGCTCAGTGGACGCGGCTTGTTGGCCTCGGCATCGAGGCATGGATTGCTCGCCAGAAGGCGGCGGGGCGGATCGGGGCCATCGGGTTCTCCTATCACGGCAGTACGGGCGATTTTTCCCTCGTGCTCGATGCTTACGACTGGGATTTTTGCCAGATCCAGTACAACTATGCGAACGAGCGCTACCAAGCGGGGACGGCGGGGCTCGTCGCCGCTGCCGGACGCGGGCTCGCGGTCTTCGTGATGGAGCCGCTTCTCGGTGGGCGGCTTGCCGGGAAGCTCCCCGCCTCCGCGCGCCGCATCTTTGATCAGGCTGCCGACCGCATGGTGGGCGAGGGGCCGGGTGCGGTCGAGCTCACGACGCCTGCCGCCTGGGGCCTCTCGTGGGTGTGGGACCACCCCGAGGTCACGATGGTGCTCTCGGGAATGACTGCCCCCGAGATGGTGGACGAGAACGCGCGCATCGCGACCGCCGCACTTCCGGGCGCGCTTTCGGCGGCTCAGCACGAGGTCGTGGCGCGCGTTCTGCAGGTGTTTGAGCGCTCGAACCGTGTGCCTTGCACTGGCTGTAACTACTGCATGCCCTGCCCCCGGGGCATCAACATTCCCGGGTGCTTCGCCGCGTACAACGCGTCGTTCGCCCATGGCTGGTTCACCGGCGTTTCGCAATACTTCACGGCATCGGCGGTGCGCACGGGTTCCCCAAAGCTCGCGAGCAATTGCGTGCGCTGCGGGGCGTGTCTTTCGAATTGCCCGCAGCATATCGAGATTCCCGATCGCCTGCTTGATGTGCAGCGCCGGCTCACTCCGGGCCCGATCGGCGCCGCGCTCAAGCTCATCGCCTGCCGGAAGGGGTGAGCGCGCTCGGAGAGGGTTGCGGCGAGCGTCTTGAGGCTACGTGCTCGGTCGGCGGCGAGGCGCTCGAATGCTCTCCTGTTCGGGTACCATGCCTCATCATGAGAGGCGATGAGGAGGAATTCCATGCTCACGATCGGATGTCATCTGTCGATTTCGCGGGGGTACGCGGCCATGGGAAGGACGGCGCTCCAGATCGGGGCGAATACCTTTGCGTTCTTCACGCGCAACCCGCGCGGCGGCACGGCAAAGGTGCCGGATCCCGATGATGTCGCGGAGCTTCGGCGCATCGCGCGCGAGCATGCGTTCGGTCCGCTCGTGGCGCACGCTCCCTATACCTACAACCTATGCTCGGCGAAGGAGCGCGCGCGGGAGTTCGCGCTCGAGGGCATGCGCGAGGACCTCGAGCGGCTCGAGCTTCTTCCAGGCACGTTCTACAATTTTCACCCTGGCGCGCATGTGGGGCAGGGGATGGAGCGGGGCATCGAGCGTATAGCCGAGGCACTCGGCCACATCATGTTCGAGGGGCAGAGCACGCGCGTGCTGCTCGAGACCATGGCGGGCAAGGGAACCGAGGTGGGCGGGCGCTTCGAGGACCTCGCCCGCATCATCGCGCTCGTTGAGAAGCGCCGCCCGGAGCTTGCCGGAAACCTGGGGGTATGCCTCGATACGTGCCACGTGAGCGATGCGGGCTACGATATCATCCATGACCTCGATGGAGTGCTGAGGGAATTCGACCAGGTCGTTGGGCTCGAGCGGTTATGCGCTGTGCACGTGAATGATTCCAAAAACCCTTGCGGCGCGCACAAGGATCGCCATGCGCGCATCGGGGATGGGTACCTCGGGTGCGAGGAGCTTGGTGGAGGCCTAGGCGTTTTCGCCGCCGTGACGCGCCATCCGGCTCTTCGTGATTTGCCGTTCATTCTCGAGACGCCGAACGAACTCGCCGGCTACGCAGCGGAGATCAGGCTTCTGCGCGGGCTTGCGGCGTGACGTGAGAATGCTTCGCCTTGGCTCTCATTGGGACCTCTGCGTAGGATCGGGTTGAGCCTGCACTTTTGGTCGCAGGGGCAGCGAGGTGCCCGGCTCAGCTCCGGGTCGCCCAGATCAGTTCTTATCTAGGCGATGATTCCCGCCTGTTGTTTCACCGTGAGCACGCGCCGGACGCTATCGTCGATGCGCTCCTCTGTGAGCGAGCCCGTGGCGATGGCGTTGAGCACGCCTTGATGGGCGGCATGAAGGTCGGGGGTCATGAGCAGGACATCGCCGCCTGCAGCGAAGAAACGGACTGCGGCATCGGTGGGTTCGTAGTTCTCGGTGATGGCTCCCATGGCGAAGGAATCCGAGATGATGACGCCGTCGAAGCCGAGCTCTTCGCGGAGGACGTCGTGCATCATGACGCGCGAAAGCGATGCGGGCAGGCCGTCTGCCGCGAAGTTGGGCGTCTCGATGTGCCCAACCATGATCATGGGGCAGCCGGCATCGATAGCCGCACGGAACGGCTCGAACTCACATGATTCGATCTCGTCGCGCGTGCGCTCGGCATAAACGGCCCCGGTATGCGAATCGCCCGCCGTGTCGCCATGTCCGGGAAAGTGCTTAACGCAGGGCAGCGTGCCCGTTTCGAGCATCGCGGCAACCTCCGCCCCAACCATCTGGGCCACCAAGTCCGGGTCGGATCCGAACGATCGCTTGCCGATGGCGGTGTTCTCCGGGTTGGTGAGCACGTCCGCCACCGGGGCAAAATCGAGGTTGAAGCCGATCTCGTGCAGGTAGGACCCAATCGATGTTCCTACGCGCGCGGCGTGTACCGGATCGCCGCTGGCTCCCACGTCGGCCATGTTGGGGAAGTGCTCAACATCGAAGGCGCCGGAGTTGGCAACGCGCGCGACAAGCGGCCCGCCTTCCTCGTCGACGCCGAGGAACGGGGCGATTCCGGCACCCGCTGCACAGCAAAGCTCGCGCGTGCCGGAGATGAGGTCGAGCGTCTGGGTCGTCTCGACAATGTTTTGCTTGAAGTACACGAGGCCGCCAACAGGAATCTCTTGCAGGGCGCGCTCGGTCTTGCTGCCTGCGACGGTGGCTTTGGATACGCCGGTGAGCTGCTCGGGCGTAACGAGGAAGAGTTGGGCCACCTTTTGCTCGAGCGTCATGGTGGCGAGCAGGCGCTCGACCGTGCCCTGGGGCTCTGAAGACGATGTGTCCTCCGGCTCCTCGACGGGCTCGTCTGCCGCGTGGTCCGTTCCAGCGGAATCACTGATCGTCGGTACATTGTCCGCAGACTCGTTTTGGTTGGCAGCGTTCTGGCAGCCTGCAAGGCCAAGCGCGCCAAGGCTGAGTGCGGCGCAGACGCCTCGTCTCGAGATGTTCCTCATAAGCCCCCCTATCGTGATGCAGGAGCACAAGCGTGACAGAGCGCCCATGCGCCGGCAACATTTCAACGCGTGGTTGTACCCCGCTTCGCGTCCCGACGCAGGGCGTCCCTGGTCGTATCCCGAAATGGGGTCCCAGATCTTGCCGTTTTGGTCCGCGGAAGCGGCATAACCCGGGCCCCGTTTGCACGCTTCGCGCATCGCATGTCGGGCGCGGAGTGTAGAGCGGGGCGGGCCGGTCATGGGTGCGGCGCATGGGCCGGCATGCGCTATCGCGCGGCCGCGATGGATGGCGCGGCTGGTGCGCTACAGCGCGCTGCGATAGATGGCGCGCGCGTCGTCGAGCGTGAGCTGCTTGAAGCTTCCGAAGACTTCGCCGCGGTTCAGTGTGAGGCCGGGGATCATGCGCTCGATATCGTCTTCATGTACGTCGAACTCGCCCAGGGTGCGAGGCATGCCGAGCGAGACGAAGAACTCCTGGAGCTCATCGATCGTTGCGGTGACGGCGTCCTCGATGGCCTCGTCGGAGCCGTCCACGGCCTCGATATCGAAGACCTCGTGCGCGAAGGTGAGGAAGCGCTCGGGATGCTCGCGCCACACGTAGCGCATCCATGCCGGGAAGATCACCGCAAGGCCCGCACCGTGCGTGATGCTCGTGTCGAGTGCCGAGAGCTCGTGCTCGAGCCCATGGCAGGTCCAGTCTCCGTCGCGGCTGCCGGGAACGTTGACGCCGCATCCGGCGATGCCGTTGTGGGCGAGGGTACCCGCCCACATGAGATTCGCGCGGGCATCGTAGTCGTCCGGCTGCGCCAGGGCGCGCGGGGCGCATTCGATGACGGAGCGAATGATGCCGCAGGCGATGTGGTCGGTCACGGGCACGGCGGGCTCGCCCGAGAAGAAGCGCTCCATGACATGCGAGATGATGTCGACTGCGCCGGCGGCCGTCTGATAGGGCGGCAACGTATAGGTGAGCTCAGGGTCCATGAAAGCGGCGACGGGACGGTTGAGGTCGGTGTTGATGCCGCATTTGAGGTGCTCGGCGTCGTTGCTGATCACCGAGGAATTCGAGGCCTCGGAGCCCGAGGCGGGGAGAGTGGGAACGGCTGCCACGGGAATGCGCTCGGTGGGCGCGGCGCGATGCACGAAGAAGTCCCACACGTCGCCGTCGTAGACCGCTCCGAGCGCGATGGCTTTGGCGGTGTCCATGACCGAGCCGCCTCCCACGGGCACGACCACGTCGACCTTCTCGGAGCGCGCGAGCTCAACGCCCTCGCGAACGAGCGTGATTTCGGGGTTGGGCCGCACGCCACCAAGCTCGACGTGGGCGATGCCGGCTGCGTCGAGCGACGCCTCTACGCGGTCGAGCGTGCCGGCCGCGCGGGCGGAGCCTCCGCCGTAAACGATGAGCGCCTTGGTGCAGCCGATACGGCCGAGCTCGGAGCCTATGGATTCGAGTGCGTTCTTGCCGAAGACGATGCGCGTGGGGGAGTAAAAGGAGAAGTCGTTCATGGGGGCTCCCATCTCGTGGTATTCGTGCTTGGTACCGGCCGAGGCGTGCTTGCCCCACCGGCATCCTTGAGGGTAGCACGACGGCCGGCCCTGCCACACCCAGAAGAACGGGCCGTCTGCGAAAGCCCGTTCCCGTCGTTCATTCTTGGGCATGAATGTACCGTTATCGGCCCATATTCGTCGCGTTAACGACACATTCTTGCCCCAAGTTGAAAGCGTGAGAGACAGATGTGCCAAGGTGCTACCCTTCGCATCCGAGACGCCGCAGACTGCGTCATAATGGAAACAGATATCATGGCGCGGCGCGTAGACGGAGGGAACCTATGGAGCGCATTCGGCTCATCATGAGTGATATCGACGGAACGATTATGCCTCCGGGAAGCAAGAGCGTCTCGGCGCGGACCGTTGCGGCCTTCCACGCGGCGCGGGAGGCGGGGATCGTCATTGGCCCTGCAAGCGGACGCGGGCTCCGTCAAATTCCCGCATTTTTTGCGGGCGACGATTCGTGCTGCCTCACCTGCGTTGCGACGAACGGCCTTGAGGTCTATCACGAGGGCGAGAAGATCTGCGAACGGCGCCCGCCGCGTGCCGCGCTGGAGCAGCTCGTGGACGTTCTTGCCGAAGAGCCCGGAGCGGGAATCGTCGCTTTCGATGGCGCGCTCCCGTACCTTTGCTGCGGCGACGTTGGCGACCTTGCCGCCGTTATGCCGGGCTACGCAAAGGCCTGCCGCCCGCTTGGGTGCCTTCCGGATTTCGATGCACTGAAGGTCAACGTGTTCGCTCCTCGTGACATGCCCGCTACCGTTGAGCTCTGCGAGCGTCTGAACCGCTCGATTGAGGGCATCGATTTCGACGTCCCGATGGCGGGGTATCTAAATATCATGCCTGCGGGATGGAATAAGGGTACGGCCCTGCAGTTCCTTTGTGATCATGTGGGCATCTCTGTTGAGGAGGCGGTCGTGTTCGGCGATGCGGGCAACGATCTGACCATGTTCCGCGTCGCGGGGCATCCCGTTGCCGTGGGGAACGCGACACCCGAAGCAAGCGCGGCTGCTCGCTGGCATATCGGGCGCTGTGAGGACGATGCCGTGGCGGCTGCGATCGAGGCGCTCGCAGCGGGGGAGTGGCCCTTCATCGCGTAGGCCCGTGTCCCGCGCGTGCCTACACTTCGTCGAGTATTTCGAGACGAACGATGCCGTCGAGCGGAATGCGCGTTTTTACCACCCAGAGCTCGCGGGCCGCGAGGTCGATATGGGACACGCAGCCGGTGAGTTCCGTATAGGCATCGCGGTCGTAGTGGCGCACGCGCACCACCTGTCGCTTGCGCACGCGCTGGACGACGGCCGAGAGCTCGAGCGACTCTTCTTCGGTGAGTTCGTGCCGGGGCTCGGGCACCCGGGCGGCCTCGTGCAAGAGCTCATAATAGCCGCGGAGCGCGGCAAACGGCATGAACTGTGCCGCGCGGTCGGCCCGGGCGCGTCCGTTTGCGGTCGTGCGCGGCGGTTGCCCATCATGCATGGTGCCCTCCCACCTGCTCGTTGCGCTCGCGCGCCGTGGCCTTCTCGGTGAGGCTCATACCGCGCAGGAGCGCGTTCTTGCCGAACTTGCCCTTCACCGCGAGCACGGCTCGCTGCAGGTCGTGCTCGCGCTTATCGGTCGCCACGTCGGTGAAGAGGTCAATCGTTGCGAACTCCTCGGGAACGAGGTTGCCGAGCCCCACGCTCATGCGCCTGATGGGAACGTCTTTGCTCACGCGTTCACTCCACAGTTCATCGAAGGCGGCCATGAGCTTGCGGTATGAATTCGTGAAGCCCGCGAGCTTGCGCGATCCGCCGGCGCGTCCGTAGCCCTTCGGCCCCAGCCGGCGCTTGCCGTGCTCGCCGACGAACACGTCGCCCGGGTTGGCGCGCGAGGGGCTTGCCGGCCCGTCGCCCGTGGTCGCGCCGCCCGCACCTGCGGCATAGCCCACCGAAAGCGAGATATGGTTCGTGACCTGCCCGCGTTCCACGAGCTCGAGCACCGAGGCATCGATCATCTCCTTGAGCACGGTGTGGGCTTCTTCGAACGTATAGTTGCAGGGCAGCACCTGCCCGTTCACGTACGACGAGGCTGCCGGGCGGTAGGCTTGAATCTCTGCGATGGTGGTGGGCTCGCGGCCGAAGGCATGGTCGATGAGATACTCCGCATTGACGCCGAACTCGCGGTAGAGTATCTGCTCGTCGAGCGCGGCGACCCCCATAAGGTCGTAGACGTGGTACTTGGCGAGCCTCGCCGCAATGCCGGGGCCGATGCCCCAGATGTCGGTGATGGGCCGATGTGGCCAGATCTGCGCTCGGAACGACTCTTCGTCGAGCACGCCTATGTTGTCGGCCACGTGCTTGGCGGTGATGTCGAGCGCCACCTTGGCGAGGAAGAGGTTCGGCCCGATGCCCGCTGTAGCGCAGACGCCCGTGTCGCGCCGCACTTCGGACATGAGCTTCTCGGCAAAGCTGCGCGCGTCGATGTCGTAGAGCTTGAGGTAGGGCGTCGCATCGATGAAGCATTCATCGATGGAGTAGGGATGGATGTCGTCGGGGCTCACGTAGCGCAGGTAGATGCCGTAGATGCGGGCCGAGACCTCCATGTAGTGGCGCATGCGCGGCATGGCCTTGATGTAGGAGATCCCCGGTGGGATCTCGAAGATGCGGCAGCGGTTGCGCACGCCGAGCGCTTTCATGGCAGGCGTGATGGCGAGGCAGATGGTCGTGTTGCCGCGCGTGGGATCGGCCACCACGAGGTTGGTGGTGAAGGGGTCGAGCCCGCGGTCGACGCACTCGACCGAGGCGTAGAAGGTTTTGAGGTCGATGCACAGGTAGGTGCGCTCCTGCCCGGTGCTCGCGACTGCGTCCATGCAGCTCCCCTCATGCGACATCTCCGCGCCCGTGCACCGGTTCGGCGCACGGGCGGCGTGGTTGCAGAAAAAGTCGACGTGCTTAGTATAGTACATATGTTCGCATTGCGCCTACGGCTGCGGAACTTTAAGAAATCGCAGGTAGGTCCGGGTCCGGTGCCGAGCCGGATTCCGATGCGCCACCTTGCTGTTTCCGGGCTGTTTCCGATTTGCAAGCAGACGGTTTCAATCACATAAAATGGGCGTGTCATGGTGTTTTCAATACTATTGCTATTGATTTGCAAGCTGTTTACCAGCAAAAATGCGATGAATTCATGCAGCATTACCCGGTTACCATGCTTCCTACCATCCGTCGGCGCGGCTCGCCGCGCCTTACGTTTAGGGGGTATGTCATGGGGTTGATGAATAGCTCGAAGACCGGGACCTTGTCGTCGCGCGAACTCTCGCGCCGCACGTTCGTGAAGGCGATGGGAGCGATCGCGGCGGCGGCGCCCGTCGCGCTCAACCTGGCGGGATGCGGCAGCCAGCGCGCGAGCGAGGCGGGGTCCTCCGGCACCTCGGGTTCCGATTCCGGAACGCTCACGTTCGGTCAGTCCTCGGAGCCGGCGTCCCTCGACCCGGCGCTCATCCAGGACGGCGCCTCGAGCAACGTGACCAACCAGATCTACGAGACCCTCGTGAGGTTCGATGAGGACTCCTCGGACGTCCAGCCATGGCTCGCGGAGAAGTACGAGATCTCCGAAGACGGCCTCACGTACACCTTCCATCTGCGCGAGGGCGTGAAGTTCCACGACGGGACCGATTTCAACGCTGAGGCCGTCAAGCGCTCGATCGACCGCCAGCTCGAGCCCAACCGCACGGAGGACATGCCCTATGCGTCGTTCAACTTCGGTTCCGAGGACTCGGGGACCGGCGTCGCGAGCATCGAATGCCCGGACGACTACACGGTCGTCTTCACGCTGTGCGCGTCCTCGACCCCGTTCATCAAGAACCTGGCGATGCAGCTGAGCTCCCCGATAGTCTCGCCGTCCGCCCTGGACGAGTACGACAACGACCTGACGGAGAACCCCGTGGGAACCGGTCCGTTCACATTCCGCTCCTGGGACCACGACCAGAGCATCGTGCTCGATGCCAACGAGGATTACTGGAACGACGATGCCGCGCCCAAGGTCGACACGATTGTCTTCCGTTTCATCTCCGAGACGGCGAGCCGCGTGACCGCCCTTGGGAACGGCGAGTGCGACGTCATCGAGGGCGTCGACATGTCCACCGCGGACCAGGTCAAGTCGGCGGGCAAGGAGATCCTCACCACGGAGGGGATGAACATCAACTACGTCGTCCTGCGTACCGACCAGGGGCCGATGATGGATGTCGAGGCCCGTCGCGCGGTTCGCCAGGCCATCGACGTCGACGCGCTCGTCGACGCGCTCTACGGCGACTACGCCACGGTGGCGAACTCCTTCATGCCCGTCTGGATGGCGCCCTACGACAAGGACGTCGAGCAGCTGGCCTATGATCCCGACGCCGCGGCGGCGACCTTCAAGGAGCTGGGCATCACCGAGCTCACTATGCTCACCTACTCGTCCCAGCGCAACTACAACCCCGCGGGCGGCCAGGAGCTCGCCGAGAGCATCCAGGGTTATCTCTCCGACGCCGGGGTGAAGCTCACCATCAACTCCTACGACTGGACCACCTACCTCGACCGCAACACCGTCGAGGACTGGGACCTCTGCGCCACCGGATGGATCGGCGACAACGGCGACCCGGACAACTTCATGAACCTCTTCTCGGACACCGACCCGAGCATCAACATGTCCCGCTTCGCCAACGACGACTACACCGCGCTCATCCAGAAGGGCACGCAGACGCCGGATGGCGATGAACGCGACGATATCTACCTGCAGTGCGAGAAGATGATCGCGGATCAGGTCCCGGCGGTGGTGATCTGCCATACGCAGACCCTCGACGGATACGACTCCTCGGTTAAGGGGCTCGTGCGCCCCATGGTCGGGACGTTCTACCTCAGCGAGGTCTCGAAGGGATAGCGGCGCCGGGCCGGGGGTCGATGGAGCACCCCCGGCCGCGGCCTCGGCATGACGACGGGGGCTCGGAGGGTATCTTCGAGCCGAAGGCGAGAGAGGGGAAGCGTTGGCGAAATATGTCTTGAAGCGCCTGATGATGGCGGTGCTCGTGCTCTTCGGCGTGGTCACCATCGTGTTCATCATCATGCGCGCGTTCTCCTCCGACCCGGCCGCCTCGGTCCTCGGGCAGCACGCGACCGCCGAGTCCATGGCCGCCTGGCGCGCGTCCTACGGGCTCGACAAGCCCCTCTGGGAGCAGTACGTGAGCTATCTGGCGGGGCTCCTCCACGGCGATTTGGGCTACTCCTACTACGATCACACCTCGGTCGCGGGGCAGATCATGGGTCGGTTCCCGGCGACGATAGAGCTGGCGGTCTGCGCGATCCTCATAGCGGGGGTCTTCGGAATCGCCCTCGGCGTGGCGGCCGCCGTGCACAAGCGCTCCTTCTGGGACTACTTCAGCACGGTGGTCTCGCTGGTGGGCGTCTCGATGCCCGTGTTCTGGCTCGGCATCCTGCTCATCATCCTGTTCGCCGGCTCTCTCCACGTCCTGCCGTCGACGGGGCGCATCGACCCCATGCTCCAGCCGGTCGGGGGAACGGGCTTCTATCTCCTCGACACGCTCCTCTCGGGGGACTTCGAGGCGTTCGGGAACGCGCTCGCCCACATGATCCTCCCCTCGGTCACCCTGGCGATGTACTCCCTCGCCATCATCTGTCGCATGACCCGTTCGAGCATGCTCGACACGCTCGATGAAGACTACGTCCGGACCGCCCGCGCTAAGGGCGTAAGGCGCCGCCGGGTCCAGACGCACCACGCCCTGAGGAATGCGATGCTGCCCGTCACCACCGTGATCGGTCTGGAGCTGGGGAGCCTCCTGGGAGGCGCCATGCTCACCGAGACCATCTTCGCCTGGCCCGGCATCGGCAAGCTCGCGGTCGACGCCATCCAGCAGAGCGACTATCCGGTGGTGCAGGGCGTCGTGCTCCTCATCGGCGTCATCTACGTGCTCATGAACATCGTGGTCGATGTGGTCTATGCCTACCTCGACCCGAGGATCACCTATACCAAGGAAGAGGGGTGATGGTGATGGCGCAGGCGCTCGGAATCGGCGCGCGGCATCGCGCACCGGGCAGGCTGGGGATGATGGGGCGCCAGATATGGGATGCGCTCAGGGACGACAAGCCCGCCCTCGTGGGGCTGGCGTTCATCATCCTGCTCGTTGCCATCGCCGTGGTCACCGCGATATGGCCGGGGGTGCTGCCCTACGACCCGTACGAGCAGGACCTCGCGCAGTCCTTCCAGCCCCCGAGTCCTGCCCATTGGTTCGGCACCGACCAGCAGGGCCGCGACATCCTCTGCCGCATATTGGTGGGTACGCAGATCTCGCTCTCCGTCGCAGCCGTCGTGGTGGTCGTCTCGCTCGCGGCGGGTGTGCTCCTCGGGGCGATTGCCGGCTTCAAGGGGGGAGCAGTCGACACCGTCATCATGCGTGTGATGGACATGATGCTCGCGATTCCCTCGATGCTGCTGGCCATTGCGCTCATGGCGGCGCTCGGCACGGGAATCGACAAGGCAGTCATAGCCATCAGCATCGTCGCGATACCCCAGTACGCGCGCATCGTGCGCGGACAGGTGCTTTCCGTGAAAGAGCGCGAGTACATCTCCGCCGCGCGGGTGGCGGGCGACACGGACGCCACCATCATCTTCAAGCACGTGCTGCCGAATGTCATGCCCTCCATCATCGTGCGCGCCACGCTGGGCGTCTCGTCGGCGATCCTCGATACCGCATCCCTCGGCTTCCTCGGCCTCGGCGTCCAGCCACCCGCCGCGGAGTGGGGCGATATGCTGGGCAGCGGGAGGAACTTCATCTTCACCGCCCCCTATTCGCTCGTGTTCCCCGGCCTCGCCATCACGGTGACGGTCCTTGCGTTCAACTTGCTGGGCGATGCCATTCGCGACGCCTTCGACCCCAAATCCCGAAAGCGGTGATGGACCATGGCATTGCTTGAGGTACAGGACCTCGTGACGGAGTTTCCCACGCGCGCCGGCGTGGTCCGCGCAGTGAACGGCGTCACCTTCTCCGTGGACGAGGGCGAGATTCTCGCCGTCGTGGGGGAATCGGGATCCGGGAAGAGCGTGACGGCGCTCTCCATCATGGGACTTCTGCAGGATCCCGGGCACATCGCCCACGGCAGCATCACCTTCGACGGCCGGGAGCTCTCGGCGCTCAGCGACCGGGAGATGGAGGAAGTGCGCGGCAACCAGATCGGCATGATCTTCCAGGAGCCCATGACGAGCTTGAACCCCGTCTACCGCGTGGGGGACCAGATCGTCGAGGCGATCCTCACGCACGAGAAGATAGGGAAGAAGGAGGCCTGGGAGCGCGCCGTCGAGATGCTGCGCGTGGTGGGCATTCCGAGCCCCGAGGAACGGGCGCACGACTTTCCGCACCAGATGTCCGGTGGCATGCGCCAGCGCGTGATGATCGCCATGGCGCTCGTCTGCCGGCCCAAGCTGCTCATCGCAGACGAGCCCACTACCGCGCTCGACGTGACCATCCAGGCGCAGATCCTGGACCTCATCTACCGCCTGCGCGACGCCTACCACATGGCGGTGCTGCTCATCACGCACGATCTGGGCGTGGTGTCCGAGGTGGCCGACCGCGCGGTCGTCATGTACTGCGGGCGCACCGTGGAGGAGGCCCCCGTCGCCGAGCTCTTCATGCATCCGCACCATCCCTACACGACGGGCCTGCTGCAGTCGATTCCGCGGCTCGAGGACGATTCGTCCGAGCGGCTCTACGCCATCGAGGGCACCGTGCCCGATCCGCTCGAGGTGGGGGAGGGCTGCCCGTTCGCCAACCGCTGCGCCTATGCCGCGGACCGCTGCCGCTCCGAGCTACCCGCCTTGAGCCCCGTCCCCGGCGAGGGACATCGCTCGATCCGCTGCTTCTATCCCCTGGAGGTGCACTGATGGTAGATATCCAGGACCGAGCCGCCTCGGCGGCGCCCGCCGCCGGCGACGACGTGCTGCTGCGCGTCGAGCACCTCACCAAGTCGTTCGTAGCCAAGTCGAGCGTGTTCGGTAAGCCCCTCTCGTACGTGAGCGCCGTCGACGACGTCTCGTTCACCATCCGCCGCGGCGAGGTGTTCGGGCTCGTGGGCGAGTCCGGTTGCGGCAAGACGACGGTTGGCCGCATGATCGCCGGACTGATCGCGCCCACGAGCGGCACCATCACCTTCGACGGCCGTGACATCACCGCGCTCTCCCCGCGCGAGCGGCGCGCCCTCAGCCGTGATATCCAGCTCGTGTTCCAAGACCCGTACGCCTCACTCGACCCGCGCATGACCGTCTCCGAGATCATCTCCGAGCCCATCGTGGCGCACGGCCTGCTTCCGGCGGACCAGATTCCCGGGCGCGTGGCGGAGCTGTTGGAGCTCGTGGGGCTCTCCCCGTCCATGGCGACCCGCTATCCGCACGAGTTCTCGGGCGGCCAGCGCCAGCGCATCGGGATCGCCCGTGCGCTCGCCCCCAAGCCCAAGCTCATCATCTGCGACGAGGCGGTATCGGCGCTCGACGTGTCGGTGCAGGCGCAGGTGCTCAACCTCTTGCAGGACCTGAAGGAGCGCTTGGGCTTCGCGTACCTGTTCATCGCGCACGGCCTGAACGTGGTGAAGCATGTGAGCGACCGTGTGGGCGTGATGTACCTGGGCAAGCTCATGGAGATCTCCGAGGGAAACGACCTCTATCGCTACCCGCTCTGCCCGTACACCCAGGCGCTGCTCTCCGCGATTCCCTCGGTCGACCCGACGGTGCGGCGCAAGCGCATCATCCTGGAGGGCGACGTTCCGAGCCCCATCGATCCCGCCCCGGGATGCCGCTTCGCATCGCGCTGCTATGCGAAGGTGGGCGCCTGCGAGGTGGTGTTTCCGGAGCTGCGGCCCATCGGCGCGGACGGCGGCCACGAGGTCGCCTGCCACCGCTACGACGGTCTCGACAGTGTCGAGCGGGCGCGCGAGCTCGCCGAGGAGCTGCAGACCGGCATGGCCCGCGCACCGTACGGGCGCGGTGCGGGCGAGACGAACGCGATTCCCGCCACGGCAGCTCCCCAGGAGGACCCCGCTGCCTAGGGGGCTGCGCGCGATGTCGTGCGGCCAAGGAACATGATCGAGGAGGAACACATGGGGAGCCGGGTGGTATCGAAGGGCACGATGAGCGAGCGGCATGCGGCGGAAGTGCCGCTCGCCGCGCTCGCGTCGTGCGGGG
>NZ_HE978574.1:885088-939310 GCF_000311845.1 Enorma massiliensis phI
GCCCCTCGTGCGCGCGGCGGCGCGCGATGTGGCTCGCTGCGCGCGGCGCGCGGACCCGCTCGAGCTCGCCCGCGCCGCGTATCTCTTCGTGACGGAGCACGTCTCGTACCGGTACCAGCCGCCCTATATCCAGCTCGACGCCATCCCCGATTACGCCATCGCCTCGGGGTACGGTGACTGCGGCGTCATGGCGCTCACCTTCATCGCGCTCTGCCGGTGCCTGGGCGTGCCGGCCCGCTGGCAGAGCGGCCTCTATGCCGCGCCCTCCGATATCGGCGCGCACGACTGGGCGATGTTCTACACGCCGGACACGGGCTGGCTCTGGGCGGATTGCTCCTTCGGGTCCGGTGCCCGCCGCGCCGGCGACGAGGAGCTTCGGCGCTTTTACTTCGGCAACCTCGACCCCTGGCGCACGGTGTGCAACCGGGCGTTCTTCGCCCCGTTCAACCCGTCCTGCCCGGGCATGCGTCGCGACCCCTTCGACAACCAGATGGGCGAGGCCGCGTGCAACGGCTGCGGCCTGCCCGCCGGTGCCATCGACCAATCGGTCGAACTCGTGGAGCTGGAGGAGCTTCCCTGGAAGGGACGGCCGGCATAGGCGCCCGCCGACGCGTCCCCGGACCCCGTTCGTTCGATCGCCTCCAAGAGAAAGGCAGTGCCATGGTCATCTCCTCGCTTCGCTTCCAGACGCTCCGCGTGCCCCTGCTCGAGCCCTTCCGCATCGCTCTGCGCGAGGTCAACTACACCGAGGTCGTCGTCGTGCAGCTCACGACCGATGACGGCACGGTGGGCTATGGCGAGGCCGCGCCCGAGCCCTGCGTGACGGGGGAGATCCTCGGTACCATCACGGCCGCCCTCGAGTACCTGTCGCCCGCCTTAAAGGGAATCGACCCGTTCTCGATCGAGCAGGTGCATCGCGTCATGGACCGGCTCGTCGTGGGCAATTCTTCCGCCAAGTGCGCGATCGACCTCGCCTGCTACGACATCATGGGCAAGGCGGTGGGACTGCCCGTGTGGCGCTTGCTGGGCGGTGCGGACCCGCGGGTGCAGAGCGATATCACCGTGAGCATCGACGAGCCCGAGCGCATGGCGGCGACTGCCCGCCGCCGCGTCGAGGAGGAGGGGTTCCGCATCATCAAGATGAAGGTCGGCATCGACCCGGCGTCCGATGCGCGCGCGGTCGCCGCGGTGGCGGAGGCCATCGCGGGCCGCGCGGAGCTGCGCGTGGACGCGAATCAGGGCTACGACCGCGTGACCGCGGCGCGCATGCTGCCGTTCCTCGCCGAGCACGGCGTGCGCGAACTCGAGCAGCCCCTCCCGGTGGACGATGTCGAGGGCGCGGCATGGCTGCGCGGTCGCTCGGACGGCGTGGCGATCATGCTCGACGAGGCCATCCACACGCCGGCCGATGCCGCGCGCGCCTGCCGCCTGGGCGCCGCCGACAAGATCAACATCAAGCTCATGAAGTGCGGCGGGCTCTATCCGGCGCTCGCAATCAACGCCGTCTCGGAGGCCAACGGCGCCTCTTGCATGGTGGGCTGCATGCTCGAGACGCCGATCGCCATCAGCGCGGGGCTCTCGCTCGCAGCCGCCCGCGCGAACATCCGCGACACCGACTGCGACAGCTATCGATACTATCCCGCCGACGGCATCCCCTTCGCGGGCAGCTTCACGGAGGAAGGCGATGTGGTCGTGCTCTCCGAGGAGCCCGGGCTCGGAGTGGACGCGGGCGCGCTGTTCTAGGGCGCGCATCGCTCGGCGCGGCGGGGGCGTTGGGCCCGATCATTGCTCCCGCGTGCCTGCGATGCGGTAGAATGGAGGCGTCCGCGTATGCGGTGGCATGCAGCTCAGCATCAAGGAGGAACCTATGTCATCTGTCCCCTCGCCGATCGACGCCGTCCAGACCCCGGAATGGCAGGCGCTTCAAACGCACTACGATCAGCTCATGGAGGAGGGGATCAGTCTCAAGGATTGGTTCGCCTCGGACCCCGACCGCGTGAAGAAGCTCAGCTTCGAGGCCGGCGACCTGCACTTCGACCTTTCCAAGAACCTCATCACCGACGAGACCGTCAAGCTTCTAAGCGACCTCGGCCGCGCGGTGCACGTCGAGGAGCGCCGCGACGCCATGTTCTGCGGCGCGCACATCAACACCACTGAGGACCGCGCCGTGCTGCACACCGCGCTCCGCCGCCCGGCGAGCGAGAAGGGCGCGCTCATCGTCGACGGCCAGGATGTCGTGGCCGACGTGCACGAGGTGCTCGACCGCATGTACGCCTTTGCCGAGAAGGTTCGTTCCGGCGCATGGAAGGGCGTCTCGGGCAAGCGCATCGAGCACGTCGTGTCCGTGGGCATCGGCGGTTCCGACCTCGGTCCCGTCATGGTCTACGAGGCGCTCAAGCCCTATGCCGACGCTGGCATCGATTGCCGCTACATCTCGAACATCGACCCTAACGATGCGGCGGAGAAGCTCAGTGGTCTCGATCCCGAGACCACGCTGGTGATCATCGTTTCCAAGACCTTCACGACGCTCGAGACGCTCACCAATGCGCGCGAGATCAAGGCATGGATGCTCGCCGCGCTCAAGGACGCCGGTGCCATCGACGGCTCCGCTGAGCAGGACGCGGATGCCATCGAGAAGCACTTCGTGGCCGTGTCCACCGCACTCGACCTCGTGGCCGAGTTCGGTATTAACCCCGAGAACGCCTTCGGCTTCTGGAGCTGGGTGGGCGGCCGTTATTCGGTCGACTCCGCCGTGGGCCTTTCGCTCATCATCGCGTTCGGTCCCGAGCGCTTCCAGCAGTTCCTCGAGGGCTTCCATGCCATCGATGAGTACTTCTGCTCCACGCCGCTCGAGGAGAACGTCGTCGCGCTCATGGGCCTCATGAACGTGTGGTACGTCAACTTCTTTGGCGCGGCGAGCCATGCCGTGCTGCCCTACACGCAGTACCTGCACCGCTTCCCGGCGTATCTGCAGCAGCTCACCATGGAGTCCAACGGCAAGGGCGTCCGCTGGGACGGCACCGTGGTGACCTCCACGACGGGCGAGATCTTCTGGGGCGAGCCGGGCACGAACGGCCAGCATGCGTTCTACCAGCTCATCCATCAGGGAACGCAGATGATCCCCGCCGATTTCATCGCCTTCGCCAACACGGCGCACCCCGCCAAGGACGGCGACCAGGATGTTCATGAGCTCTTCCTGGGCAACTTCCTCGCGCAGACCAAGGCCCTCGCCTTCGGCAAGACGGCCGACGAGGTGCGCGCCGAGGGCACGCCGGAAGAGATCGTGCCGGCGCGCTGCTTCACGGGCAACCGTCCCACGACCTCGATCTTCGGCAGCGAGCTCACTCCGTTCGCGCTCGGCGAGCTCATCGCGCTCTACGAGCACATCACGTTCGTCGAGGGCACGGTCTGGGGCATTGACTCCTACGATCAGTGGGGCGTCGAGCTCGGCAAGCAGCTCGCCAAGCAGATTACGCCTGCATTCCATGACGACGAGGCCCTGGCTGCCCAGGACGCCTCCACGCAGGCGCTCATCCAGTTCTATCGCGCGCATCGCAAGTAGCGCTGCTCGCAAGGTCAGGCGCGGGGCGGTCGCTTGCGGCCGCCCTGTCGCGTTTGGGGACAGACGATGAATCGTAGACACCGGGTGTCTACGATTCATCGTCCGCATCGGGCCCATCGGCCGGGTTGGAGGCTATCGAACATGATAGAATCCAGCCCGGCTGCTTTTATGGCGGCGGCGTTTCGACGCGGAATGACGTTATACGAGGATGGCGTTTTGTAGAGGAGGGGCGGGGGGAGATGTCTGATCGGTTGAAGATGCTCGGCGGCGATGCGCCGGTAGCGCCCGAGGATCGTGCGCCCGGCTTCCTGCGCGGCGCTGGTGCCCGTTCGCCGCTGTTCTGGAAGCTCATGCTCGTGGTGATGGCCCTCATGTGGGGGTATTCATTCTTCATCATGAAGGATACCCTCGACAGCATCCCGACGTTTATGTTGCTCGCATGCCGGTTCCTCATCTCGGCTGTGGTCCTCTTCGTGCTCTTCATGAAGCGCATTCGCGTCCACTTCAACCGCCGGAACATCGTCGTGGGCTGCGCCATGGGCGTCTTCTTGGGGCTCGCCTACGCCTTCCAGACGTTCGGCCTGGCCGAGACCACGGCGGGGAAGAACGCCTTTCTCACGGGTACCTACTGCATCCTCGTACCCTTCGTAAGCTATCTCATGGCGCGCGAGCCGCTCACGCGCTTTAACGTGGGCGCGGCGGCGCTCTGCGTGGCGGGCATCGCGCTCGTGGCGCTCGACAGCTTCTCCATGCAGCGAGGCGATGCATTAACGCTTATCGGCGCAGTGTTTTTCGCTCTCCAGATCGCGACGGCGGCGAAGTACGGGCGCGAGCTCGATGTGAACGTCATCACGTTCTGGATGTTTCTCACCGTAGGCGTCATGGATGCTGTCGCGTCGCTCGCCACCGAGCCCCCGGTCACGGCTGTCTCGTGGACGCCCGAGCTCGTGGGCACCATCCTGTTCCTGGCGCTTTGCTGCACGTGCCTCGGCATGCTCATGCAGAATCTGGGCCTTGCGCACGTTCCCTCGTCCACGGGGTCGCTGCTGCTTTCGCTCGAATCGCCGTCGGGAGTCCTCTTCTCGGTGCTCTTCGCCGGCGAGCAGCTGACGATGCGCCTCGTGGCCGGTTTCGCGCTCATCTTTACGTCGATCGTGCTTTCCGAGACGCATTTTTCGTTCCTGCTCAAACCCTACGCACACGTGCGGAAGCGGCGGGAACGATGAAGAGCGCCATAGCGAAGGGGAGAGAAAGAAGGCGAGGGGCAACGTGACCGAGGCATTTCCATTTTCTGCAGTCATTTTCGATATGGACGGCGTGCTGATCGATTCCGAGGCAGCATATGCCGAGGAGCTTATCGAGGTGTTCGGCGCCCGAGGGCTCGATATCACGAAGGCCGAGATTTTCGGCTTGGTGGGCTCGTCGCAAAAGACGTTCACGACGTCGCTCGCGCGATGGTTCGAACGCAACGGCTTGGGGTCCTTCACGCCCGAAGACGCGGTGGCGCTCTTCAACCGCTGGACGGAGGGGACCGTATACGATTACGCCGGGATGCTGAATCCTGGAGTGGCTGAGACGCTCGGGGCCCTGCGCGACCGCGGGGTGCGGCTGGCGCTCGCATCGTCATCTCCTATGGATAACATCGTGGACGTGCTCGGCCAATGCGGCATCGCGGACGCATTTGAAGCTATCGTGAGCGGCGAGCAGTTTCACGAGAGCAAGCCTAATCCCGAGATTTACCTGCACACCTTAGATGTGCTCGGCCTGCCCGCCTCGGCGTGCTGCTGCGTCGAGGATTCCGTGTACGGCATCGAGGCGGGGAAGCGCGCGGGCCTCACCGTTGTCGCCAAGCGCGAGGAGCGCTTCGGGTTCTCGCAGGACGAGGCCGATGTCATCATCGATGCCATTCCCGACCTGCTGGGCGCGTTCGCCCGCTAGGCGGCCTGGTCGCCTGCCGGAGCGAGCCACGTCGTGCGTCCTCGTCTCTTGTGCGCATCTATAAGCTGTTATACTAATACAACCTATAACGAATGATACGTGTGTGGCGAACGCTTCCATGTCTTAGCTTCGGTGCGCCGTCTCTTCCGTTCGTCACAGAAAGCGTCGTCTTATGCCATCTGAGCTCAACCCCCGGTCTTCGAGTCCGCTTTATCAGCAAGTTATGGACGATATCGTGCACGATATCGCTTCCGGGCTCTATCGCCCCGGTGAGAAGATTCCCTCGGAAGCGGACTTGGGGGATATCTACGACGTGAGCCGCATTACCGTGCGCCGTGCCGTAGAGGAGCTGGTGAAGCAGGGGAAGCTTACCAAGCGGCAGGGCAAGGGCACGTTCGTCAACGAGGCGGAGGAGGGACCGTCGTCGTTCCAAAACGATGACATCGTGCAGAGCTTCTCGGTTACCTGCGAGGCCAACGGCGTGGTCCCCGGCGCCGTTTTGGTGACGCGCGAGCTCGCGCCGCTTCCCGATGGTGGCGCGGCCTTTTTCGGCGGCGCGTGCGATGGCCGGGCGGTGCGCGTGAAGCGCGTTCGCACGGCAGACGGCAGGCCTCTCATGGTGGAGGACAATTTCTTTGATCCAGAACGGTATCAGTTCCTGCTTGAGAGCGACCTCGACGGCTGCTCCATCTTCCGCCTGATTGAGGAGCGCTGCGGGCTTGTCCCACGCAACAGCGACTCCTGTGTGCTCAGCATGGAGCGCGCGGACATCGAGCTTGCGGGGTTGTTGCAGGTGCCGGAAAACGAACCGCTCTTCTCGGTGCGCGGCGAGTATCTCGACCAATACGGCAACCCGATGTTTTTAGGCATCCAGCATGTGGTGGGGAAGCATTACAGCTTCCGTCTGTAAAATGAGTCAAAACGGGACGGGGTTGTTTTGCACCATTTCGGGCCTACGCATTCGGGTCTTGTCCTTGATGGTGCAAAACAACCCCGTCCCGTTTTGACTCATTTTGACCGTAAAGAATAATACGTTATATAACGTAATAACGCTCACCGACTGATTCCTACCGTTCACCCAGAATAGATATAACGTCTTATAACGATACTGCTATCTTCTAAGCAACGCGAACGACAGCCAACTGCCATCGCGTGGGCCAGACGCATCGAACAACGAGAAAGGAATGCTCATGGCTGAGACCGAGAAAGTTGAGATCATGAACTTCGACCAGGAGGGTTATCTCGAGGACGGCAAGGCGCTCGTCGAGACCGGCAAGAAGATGGCGGCCATGGCCGACCAGATCGCCGACGAGGGCTACGACGCGATCTTCCTCATGGGCGTCGGCGGCACCTGGGATGAGCTCATGCAGCTCGAGTACCTCATGAACAAGTTCGGCGACAAGGACCTCGAGGTCTACCTCATCCACGCCGCCGAGTGGAACGTCTCCGGTCACAAGCGCATGACCGAGAAGTCCGTCGTCCTCACCGCCTCCGAGTCCGGCACCACGCCCGAGGTCCTCGAGGCCGTGAAGAAGATGAAGGAGATGGGCATCCGCGTCATCGCCATGACGAGCCCCGAGGGCCCCATCGGCCAGGCCGTGGGCGCCGAGGGCTGCGTCAAGATGGCGAGCGACCACGGCTCGGGCGGCTGCGAGAAGGGCTACTACCTCGCTGACTGCTTCGGCCTGCGCCTCCTCTACCGTCGCGGCTGCTTCCCGAAGTACGATCTGTTCATCGAGCAGACCAAGGACATCTGGAAGGACCTGCTCGACATCCGCAAGAAGTTCGAGCCCAAGGCCGAGGAGCTCGCCAAGAAGTACGCCCTCGCTCCCTACACCATGTTCGTGGGCTCCGGCGCGCTCTGGGGTGAGACGATCCTCTTCGCCATGTGCATCCTCGAGGAGATGCAGTGGAAGCGCACCCGCTACATCACCTCGGCTGACTTCTTCCACGGCACCCTCGAGCTCGTCGAGAAGGACGTGCCCGTGTTCCTGTTCAAGGGCGAGGACGAGTGCCGCAAGCTCGACGAGCGCGTCGAGGCCTTCCTCACCAACTTCGCGGACCGCACCAAGGACGAGGACATCGTGGTGATCGACACCGCCGAGTACGCCATCCCCGGCCTCGACGACGACTTCCGCGTCATCGTCTCCCCGTGGATCCTCACGATCCTCACCACCGACCGCCTGGCCCGCTACTACGAGACGGTCACCAAGCACAACCTCAAGTATCGTCGTTACTATCACCAGTTCGACTACTAAGGGCTGCGCCTGGTTCCAGGCACGCATAGACCGAGGTCGATGAAGGGCTGCCGGGAGCTCGGCTCCCGGCCGCTTTTTGCCGAATGAGCGAGGTGCGCATGAACACGGGATATCTATGGTTGCTGGGCACAGCGGTCGCATGGAGCTTTTCAGGTGTCTTCACGAAGCTCAACAGCCAGCCCGGCTTTCTCATAAGCGCGGTGTCCTCCGTGGTCGCCCTGCTGTTCTACTTCATCATCATCCGTCCCACGATTCGCGTCTCGAAGCTCGTGGTGGCTGCCGGCATCGCAGCCTACCTTATGGGCATCACCTTCACCTATGCAAATAAGCTTACGAGCGTGGGCAGCGCGATCGTGCTGCAGTACAGCTCCATGGCATTCGTGGCACTCTATGAAGCCATCGAGCAGCGCCGCGTGCCGCCCGCCCGCAAGGTGTTCGTGATCGTGATGGCGCTGAGCGGCATGGTCGTGTTCTTCCTCGACAGCCTTTCATTCGAGCACGTGCTGGGGAACCTGCTCGCCATCATCTCGGGCGCGTTCTTTGGGCTCATGTTCTTCCTGAATGCCAAACGGGGCTCGTCGCCCGTCACCTCGGCGATGATCAGCTGCGCCATCTCCGTCCTCCCCGGCCTGCTCTTCTTACCGCAGCTTCCTCACGTTGCGCCGCGCGAATGGGCGCTCATGGCGGCAGGCGGAATCGTATGCTCAGGGCTTGCGAACGTGTGCTTCGCGCGCGGCATCAAGCGCGCCCAGCCGCTCACGGCGAACCTCATCACCATGTTCGAGGTCGTCTTTGCGCCTACCTGGGCGTTCATCTTCTTCCATGAGAGCTTCGGCCGCTTTGCCCTCGTGGGCACCGTGCTCATCATCGGCAGCATCATCGTGAACCTCGTGCTCGAGCAGCGCGAAAAGAGCCCACGTGCGTTGCAGTCCGGCTCCGAGAATGCCTGTCCGAAACGCGCCCTGTAGCGCTACGGTTTCGTGGACATTCGCCAACGAAGCCCCTCCCATCCTGCCGCTCGGGGGAGACCCGCTGCCATCTACGGATTGGAATTGGTATCAAATTGCTTGAATAGGTATAGTTGAAGCAAGAGATGCCAAGAGGGAACGGAGACGAGCATGATGGAGCCCCAGACGGACAACGGCACGTTCGAGGCGACGCGCACCATACTCGCGCCCATGCCCGTGCTCGGCATCCCCGAAGTCCTTGTCGATGAAGCGCGCGGCCTGTGGAGCGTGCGCGCCGCGGGCGCGGAGCAGCCCTCCATCTATCGATGCTCCGATATCCGCTCCTGCGAGGTCTTTGAGGTCGAGGGCGACCAGCAGCCTGAGCCGGAGGGGTTTCGTGCGCTCGGTGACATCCTCGCTAATCCCATGGCCGTCTCGCGAGCCAACGCGGCGCGCCGCCGGGACCGCGTTTTCGGCGTCGGTGTGCTCGTCGAGATGGCAGAGCCCGTTGCACCTGTTCGGATTGGCCTGTGGGCACGGCAGCTTAAGCGGGGGTCGCGCGCCTATCGTAACGTTGTAGACAGCGCGCAGGAGCTCAAGCGCACCTTCGATACCATGATAACGGGTGAGCTCCATGGCTAAATGCGTCGAGGTCTCTCCGTTCGATCGGGCGTATGAGGGCATCATGGAATATATCTCCGCCCACGGCCTCGTGGAGGGCGACCGCCTTCCTTCGGAGCGCGAGCTCTGCGTCCTGCTTGATGTGTCGCGCACGACACTGAGGAGTGCGCTCGCTCAGCTCGTCGCCGAGCATGTGGTGGAGAGCCGACCCGGTGCGGGTAGCTTCGTGTGTCCTTCCCGGCCCACCAACCACTTGGATGATCTTTCCGGGTTCAGCGAGATCGTGCGCAAGACCGGCGCTGAACCGCGTTCCCGTGTTATTGGCAGCAGCATCATCGCCTGCCCGGACGAGATCGCCGGGCGCCTCAACCTTGCAGCTGGCGACCACGTGTTCGAATTGCGCCGCGTGCGTGGCGTGGAGGACGTGGCGGTGTGCGTGGAGACGGCCTATGTGCCCGCTTCTGCATTCCCCGGTATCGAGGGCATCGATTTCGCACGCGAGTCGCTCACCGATGTGCTGGGGATTCGCTATGGACGGGATACCGTTCACACGCGTCTCACCGTCTCGGTGAGACGTGCTAGCGCAGAGGAGGCGGCGCTTCTTTCCATTTCCGAGGGAGCTCTCGTGTTCTTCGAGTGCGGCGTGCGTGCTGACGCCTCGTACGCTCCCTTGGAATACGGTGAGACCGTCTACGTTCCCGAGCTTTTCGGCATGTCATACAACACGGTGTTTACGATGGACCGCAAGCGTCGGGTACGGAAGGAGGTGCCCGCATGACGAAGGGCTACAGCAGCGCACCATGGCTCAACGAAGACGCTGAACCGGCGCATCTTCCGCTGTACCTGCGTATTCGCCGAACTATCCGCAGTCAAATCGACAGCGGTGCCTTTACACCGGGGGCGGCGATTCCCTCGGAATCGGATCTCGCCCAGCAATACGGCACCACGAAGCTCACCATACGCAACGCCATCGACGGCCTCATCGATGAGGGGCTTCTGTTCCGCGTCCAGGGAAAGGGCACGTTCGTCACGCATGGTCTTCAGGCGAACAGTCCCTCCCGTGGTCCGCGCGGATTTCGTGCCAGTCAGAGCGATTTACAGCATCATCCGAGCGTGCGCGTGCTCGAGACGTCGCTTCGCCCTGCGGGAGCTCACTACGCCCGGCTGTTCGAGGTATCGCCTGAAAGCAACCTATTTCAGGTGAGACGTTTGAACCGTGTGGATGGCGAGCCGTTTGCTATCGAGAGCGCTCTCGTGCCGTGCGAGCTCTTTCCGGGCATCGAGACCATAGACGTCTCGCTTTTCAGTTTGTATGAGTTCTATGCATTGCGCGGTCACGAGGTCGTCCGTGCACAGGAATGGCTCGAAGCCTGCAAGCTCAAACCGCGCGAGGCGCAGCTGTTGCGGGGGAGCGTCGATGATCCCGCGCTCGGAATCCGCTGCGTGAGCTACGACGCCAACGACCGTGCTCTCGAGTACGTCACTTCGGTGGCAATCGGGAAATACGCCTGCTATTCCGTGCTGCAGTGAAGAAGGTCGCCTTGTCTCGTACACGGGTAGAGGATATATATATACCGCTTATCGACTTTTTCATACCACTTAGCCAGTTTTCTAGTTACCAGGAGATAGGGGCGGTCGCAAGTGTCTATCCTGATTACTGTATTGGTCTGAAAAACAGTCCACATATATAGATTCGCAGTTGACGGGTGAGGCAACGGAAAGGGGGACGCGATGGAAGAAACCTGGCAGATCGCGGCGATGAACTGCCATTACCGCTTCTACTCTCTCGAGAGTTTTTTCCGCGATGCGCGCGATGCCGGATATGCCGCTGCCGAGGTGTGGTGCGGCCCAATGCACGTCGCCGTCGACTGGGCGCGCCGCGATGATCCGCAGGAGCTTGTCGACCTTGCCGAGCACTACGGCATACGCATCATCGGCATCTGCCCTGAGCAGACGAACCCCAAGCCCGCGAACATGGCCGCTCGGGGCGAGGGGGCGCAGGCCCGCACGCTGGCGACCTTTAAGAACGTCATCGATCTGGCGCGCGACACGCGCGCGGGCAAGATCGTCGTTACGAGCGGCTGGGGATTTCTCGATGAACCGCGAGAGGACGCCTGGGAGCGTAGCGTCGCGATGCTGCGCAATGTCGTCTCCTATGCGGCCGAGCAGGGCGTCGTGCCCACGATAGAGGCGCTCCAGCGCGATGAGACGAATCTCGTCCGCTCCGCCGAGGAGCTCGAGCGCCTGCTCGATGATGTCGCCGATGACCGTTTGGGCGTCTGCCTCGACCTTGGCGCCGCTTGGCGCGCCGGCGATACGATCCCCGGCTATTTCAAGCGTTTCGGCACGCGCATCAAGCATATGCATTTCTCCGATATCGGGCAGGTGAGCCACCTTGCCTGGGGAGACGGTGCCCGTGATTTGCCGTCTGACCTTGCAGCGCTCGCGCGTTGCGGCTACACGGGCCCGCTCTCATTCGAAATCGTCAATGCTCGCTATCACACCGATCCAGCTGCTGCACTCTCGCAGTCGGCTCGGCAGTACCGTGCGGCCCTCGATATGGTGAAGGAGGTGTACCAATGAGGCATATGGTAATTGCGTCGCATGCGCACTTCGCTGCCGGCATCTCCGAGGCGCTTTCCTTCTTGGGAGGCGGCGCGGGCGTCGACATCAAGGTCATCTGCGCGTTCGTCGATGGGAAGAACGATATCGCCCAGGCAGTCGCCGACACGCTTGCCGAGATTCCTGCGGAAGACGAGGTGCTCGTCTGCACCGACATCTTCGGTGGGAGCGTGAACAACGAGTTCACGAATGTCGTGCAGCAACGGGAGAACATTCATCTCGTGACGAATATGAACCTGCCGCTTTTGATCTCGCTTTTGTTCTCCATCAACGAGCCCGATCTGGCTGCAGCGATTCGCGCCGCCGTGTCGACCGATGAGGTTCGGCCGAAGTACTGCAACGACGAGCTGGCTGCGCTCAATGCGGACGACGAGGATTTTTAGAAAAGGAAAAGGAGGGAAACGATGATTCTTCTCACGCGCGTCGACCATCGATTGCTTCACGGGCAGGTTGCAACCTCATGGGTCGGAACCTTGGGAGCTGATTGCATCTTCTGCGTCGGCGACCATGTGGCGAACGACCCAGTGTGGAAGACCACGCTCAAGCTCGGCAAGCCCGCCGGCTGCAAGCTCGTGATCAAGGACATGGCCCATGCCATCGAGGCGATCAACAGCGGTGTGACCGACAAGTACAAGATGATCATCTGCGTGCAGACCATCGCCGAGGCAAAGCAGCTCATCGACGGATGCCCGCAGATTAAGAGCCTCAACCTTGGCAACACCAAGGAGTCTTCGACGACGAAGACCATCGCGCGCCAGGTGTTCCTGGAGCCTGAGGAGGAGGAGATCCTCCGCGAGCTCGGTGCCCGCGGTGTCGAGGTCGAAATTCGCGGGCTTGCAGAAGAGCCAAAGGTAGACGCCCTGAAGCTCATCTAGGGCATCACCGTGCTCCCAAGTGATTGGAGGTAGACGCATGCTTTTCGAGAGCATACTCTGCGCAGTATTGTACGTGTTCTTCAAATGCTTCGATTATCAGCTCGGCACGCTCTACGCGTTCCGCCCCATCGTGGTGTGCCCCGTCGTGGGTGCATTCCTCGGTGACCTCAACACTGGCCTCGTCATGGGTGCCAGCATCGAGGCGCTCTTCATGGGCTCCGTTTCCATCGGCGCCTATATTCCGCCTGATGCCACCTCGGCCGGTCTGCTCTGCACCGCCTACGCCATCCTGCTCGGTCTCGACACCGAGGCGGCCGTCGGCCTCGCCATGCCCATCGGTACGCTCGTTCTCGGCGTGGCCAACCTTGGCCAGCTGGTGAGCAACTGGCTTACGAGCTTCATCCCCGGCATCGCGCTCAAGGGCGAGGGCTCGAAGCTCATGGCGCTCCACTGGCTGCTCGGCCTCTGGCTTGCTCCCGTGTGGTTCATCCTCATCTTCTGCGCCGTGTACTTCGGCTCCGGCGCTATCGACTGGCTTGTGAACGCCGTGCCCGCGTTCGTGCTCAGCGGCTTCGCCGCCGCCGCGAACATCCTGCCGGTCATGGGCTTCGCGATGCTCCTTCGCCTCATCTACCGCAAGGAGCTCCTGCCCTACCTGTTCCTGGGCTTCCTGCTCACCTCGTACATGGGCGTCTCGACGCTCGGCGTGGCGCTTATCGCCGTCATCATCGCCGTCCTGACGCTCGGCTTCTTGGATAAGAACCAGACCGTGGCACAGATTGAGGGGGCTGACGACGATGACTTCTAATGAGACGGCGCAGGGCGCCTACAAGACCGGCGAATACGCCATCACCAAGCAAGACCTCACGAAGGCTGCCCTTTCCATCGGCGCGCTCGGCATGGAGTTCTCCTGGACCTATGCGAACCAGATGGGCCTCGCTTTCGGCATGATGGTCAAGAAGATGCTCAAAAAGATCTATCATGACGATCCGAGCGGCTACGCGGCCGCACTCGAGCGCCATACCGCGTTCTTCAACATCACGGTCTGCCTCGCTCCGTTCGTCGGCGGCATCGCGATGTCCATGGAGGAGCGCATCGCCAAGGGCGAGATGCCTCCCGAGTCCGTAAACGATATCAAGGCCGCCCTCATGGGCCCGCTTTCGGGCATCGGCGACGCCGTCTTCCTGACCACCATCCGCGTGGTCGCCGCCGGCATCGCCATCTCGCTCGCGGCTCAGGGCAACGTGCTCGGTCCCATCATTTTCCTGCTCCTCTTCAACGTTCCGCAGTACTTCCTGCGCGTGTGGGGCATCCACAAGGGCTATGAGATCGGCGTGAGCCTGCTCGAGACTGCCGAGCAGTCCGGCATCATGGACAAGGTCATTAAGGCCGCGGGTATCATCGGTATGATGGTCGTCGGCTCCATGACCTGCGGTATGTTCTGGGCGACGCTTGCGGTTGAGTTCGGCTCTGGGGATGAGGTCACCACGCTCCAGAGTGTGCTCGATGGCATCATGCCCGGCATGCTCGGCCTCGCCTTCATGGGCCTGTACTACTTCCTCCTCAAGAAGAAGGTCTCTCCCATGATTCTCATCCTGGGCACCATGGTGCTCGGTGTCGTGGGCGTGTACTTCGGCATTCTGGCCTAAACCAACGGCCCGGTTTCGGGGCGGCGGCTTTGCTGTCGCCCCTTTTCTCGTATCCGTCAAAGCATAACGTTATAATACGACCTATCAAAGTTCGGTGGAGTGTTCGAAAGGGTGGCAGTGCGTGGCTGCGATGCAGCGTGCACGGCAAAGGGAGTTGATAGCGTGGGCAAGCAAGCGAGCGACAACGGTCTGGGCGCGCTGACGGCAGGTGAGAAGCGCCTCATCGCGCTTGAATCACTCCAGTGGTGCGCGGTCAACGCCGTGTATTTTCTTGGGCTCATCGGCGCGGCGACCTACGAGCTCGGTGGAAACGCCTTTCTCGTGGCGGCCATCACGCTCGTGCGCAACCTCTGCAATTCGCTAGCGAACGCGGCTTCCGGTCCTGTGATCGACCGCATAGGGCCGCGCAAGACTGCTCTCGCGACGCTCTACGCCATGCTCGCCATGAGCGTTTTCATGGGAATCGTTCCACCTTCTGTTCCAACCCTTATGTTCGCCGCTGTCATGATGGGCTTGGGCGGCGGTTCCATCAACACGTGTACGCGCACCTACCCGGTGTACCTCACGCGGGGAAAGGCGGGGCTCGCACGCCTGAACGGTCTCATGGTGTTCTACAGCAACATCGCCTATGCGGCTGGACCCATCGCCGGCGGCGTTCTTGCCGGGTTCTTCCCCACGCGCGTGGTGTTTCTGTTCATGGCGGCGTGCCTGGTAGGCGCGATCCGCGTCACATGGGATTGTCGCGAGACCGTTACGCCGGAGCGCGAGGGCAGCGGTAAGCAGAAGGACGACAAGCTCGGCATGGTTTCCGGCGTGATCGAGGGCGCGCGCGTCACCATGCGCACCCACGACCTACGCCTCATCTTCGTGAGCGGCTTTTTGGGCTTCTTTGCGTTCGGTGCCTTCGATTCCCTCGAGTCGCTCTTCTATCGCGACGTGCTTGCCGTCGATGTGGTGTGGATGGGAATCCTCTCAGCGATCTCGGGGTTCGGCATGGCGATCGGTTCATACATCTTTACCAAGATTCCCGCGCGCAAGATCGATATCCCGTTGCTGCTTGCCACGCTCATGTTCGTGGGCATCGGATCGATGATCTACGTGGGCACCAACATTCTTGTCGTCGCTATCGCAGGCCAGTTCATCAACGGGCTTGCTTGGGGATTTATGGAGCCTACCCAGGCGATTCTCGTGCAAGAGCGCACGCCCATGACTCATCTTGGGCGCGTGATGGGCTTCGTGCGGCTGGGGCTCAACAGCGCGGGCGTGATTCCGCTCGCGGTGGCGCCGTTTCTGGCCGAGGCCTTCGGTGTGCAACGGGTGCTCTTCGGTGCCTCGTGTATCATCGCACTGGTGGGCGGTTTTTCAAGCATTATGCGGAGCGGGCGTCTGCGCGTTCGGCGTACCCAGGTAAAGGAGTGATTGTTCGTGCAACAGCTTGAGGCGGTCATCTTTGACATGGATGGCGTGCTGGTAGATTCCGAGGCGGCCTACCGCCGCGTTCACGAGGCATTCTTCGAGGCGCAGGGCGTCGAGGTCTCCTCCGAGGAGTTCGACATGCTTGCCGGCTCGTCACGCAAGGTGGAGCGCCAGTTCTATGCTGCGTGGTGGGAGCGCTCCCGCGGCGAGAAGATGGACGGCGAGGCGATCGAGCGGCTTGAGGATGCGTTTTGGGACAGCCATCCCATCAGCTACCGCGAGATCATGAACCCTGGCGTGCCCGAAACCCTAGAGGAGCTCAAGCACCTGGGATACCGCTTGGCGGTCGCTTCGTCCTCGCCGCTCGATCATATCGAAAAGGTGCTCGAGGAATGCGGCATCGCAGGCTTCTTCGAGGTGGTGGAAAGCGGCGACGAGCTCACGCAGAGCAAGCCGAACCCCGAGATCTATCTGCTCACGTTGGGTAAACTCGGTCTTCCTGCCGAAGCGTGCTGCGCCGTCGAGGATTCCGATCCCGGCATCGAGGCCGCCCGCCGCGCCGGGCTCTACACGATTGCCAAGCGTGAGGAGCGCTTCGGGTTCACGCAGCGGGGAGCAGACGTTATGGTGAACGAGATACCGGGCGTTATTGGCGCCATCCTGGAGTACGTCCCCGCATAAGCGGATCCATTGTCCTTTCCGTTCGCGAGACCCCGGTGCGCGGGAATGCGGGCAGAACTTGGCGTGTGCTTTTGAACATGCTGCGACTACGCGCCAGCTCCTGTCTGGATTTCGAGGCGCCGAGCAAGGGTTGCCCAGGCCTGATATGGTTCGAAAGGAGACCGCAACATGGGTATCAACTCATACATCGACTACATCGACGATCCGAACGACACGTTCGACGATTACCTTGAAAAAGCGCGCCGTTACGGCTTCCGCTGCGTCTTTGCCGATCCCGATACCTACGAACATGCCTGCGAGATGCTCGCGGGCACAGAGGTCATCGTCGCGGGCGCCATCGACTTTCCCGAGGGCGCGCTCACGCTCGAGGAGGAGCTGCCGGAATTCGAGCGCTATGCGCAGGCCGGGTTTACGGAGATCGACTACGTGCTGAATCAGCGCGCCGTGGATGAGCGCGACTTCGATGCCATCGAGCGCGAGATGCGCGGTGTGGCGGAGTTCTGCCGTGCGCACGGCATGCGCGACAAGGTCATCGTCGAGATGCCGAAGCTCGAATCCGAGGCAGACAAGCGGCGCGTTTGCGAGATTGCGCTCAAGGCGCGCCCTGCGTTTCTCAAGACCTCGTCCGGTCGCCCGTACCAGGCGACGCTCGATGACGTGCGCCTTATGGCCGAGGTGCTCGGCGACAAGGTGCAGGTGAAGGCGGCGGGCGGAATTCGCACGTATGAGCAGGCGAAAGCGTTCATCGAGGCGGGGGCGAGCGCGCTCGGCGCGACGGCGGGCATCGCGATTGTCGAGGGGGAGCGCGCCGCCGGGGCATAAGGGGTCGACGCGGCATGTGAAAGGGGACATCATGAAGCCGTTCAATCTCATCAAGGACATCATCGAGAAGCGCGGGGCGATCGAGGAGGTGTATTGGGTCGCCTGCGGCGGCTCGCTCATCGATCTGCTGCCGGCCCATATGCTGCTCGAGCGCGAGGCGAGGCGCATCGTTTCGGGGGCCTACACGGCGCGCGAGTTCTGCATCGCCGCGCCGAAGCGCTTGGGCGAGCACAGCCTCGTGGTCGCGTGCAGCCATAGCGGCAACACGCCAGAGGTGCTCGATGCGTGCCATCTCGCTTGCGAGCGCGGTGCCGAGGTCGTCGCGCTCACCGACGGCGCGGAGTCCAAGATCGCGCAGGGTGCGTGGACGTGCTGGGTGTATCCGTGGGGAGCCGACGTCCCCGCGAGCGAGGTGCCCTCGGGTATCGCGCCGCTTCTTGCCGCCGAGCTGCTCGATCAGCAGGAGGGCTTCGCCGATCTTCCCGACCTCTACCGGGGTGTCGATACGATGGATGAGGTGCTGCCCGCGGCGCGCGAGAAGGTGAACGCGGAGCTGGGGGAGCGCTTCGCGGCGCTTTGCCAGAATCATCCGTTCCTCTACATCTTGGGTTCCGGCCCCAACTTCTGCCAGACCTATGGCTTCGCCATCTGCTCGCTCATGGAGATGCAGTGGCAGAGCTGCAGCTATATCCATTCGGGCGAGTACTTCCACGGGCCTTTCGAGGTCACGGAACCCGGTGTGTTCTATTTTTTGCAGATGGGATCGAGCGAGTACCGCACCATGGACGAGCGCGCGCTCGCGTTCCTGAGCGACCATACCGACACGCTCATGGTGCTCGACGCCCTCGAGTACGGAATGGACAAGGTGCCGGCGAGCGTACGCGCCTATCTCGACCCCGTGCTCTTCTATGCCATGAACGTCGAGCTGCGCGCCGCGCGCGGCAAGGTGTTCGACCATGATCCGGATTATCGCCGCTACATGGGAGTCGTTTCGTACTAGGGGGGGGTCGTCATGGGATTCGACGTCTCGATCCTGGGCTTTGGGGATAACGTCGTCGACCGCTATGAGCACCTGGGCATCATGTACCCCGGCGGCAACGCCGCGAACGTCGCGGTGTACGCGCGGCGTCTCGGGGCGGCGCGCTCCGCGTACATGGGCATCTTCGGCACGGACGAAGCTGCCGAGCACGTGATCGGGAGCCTTGTCGATGAAGGTGTGGAGCTCGTGCGCTGCCGGCAGGAGCTTGGCGAGAACGGCGCGTCGAGCGTGACGGTGGAGGCGGGCGAGCGCGTGTTCCTCGGTTCGAACCAAGGCGGGATCCGCGGGAGGTCGCGTTATGTGCTCGATCGCTTTGCCCTCGAATACGTGCGAGGTTTCGATGTGCTGCATACCGGCAGCTATTGCTTCACAGAGCGCGAACTGCCGGTGGTGCGCGCAGCAGGCGTGCCGGTGAGCTTCGACTTCTCGGAGGACTCCGTCGATGCGTATGTGGAGGACGTGGCGCCGTTCGTGGACTTCGCCTTCTACTCCGCAGAAGACGAGGCGAGCGACGAGATGGTGGGCGAGCGCCTTCGCTGGCTCTGCAGCCTGGGACCTGGCATCGCTGTGGTGACACGGGGCGAACGTGGATCGGTCGCGTTCGATGGCGACCGCTTCTTCGAGCAGCCCATCAAGCCTGCCACGACGGTGCGCGACACGATGGGTGCCGGCGATTCGTTCATCGCGTCGTTTCTGCTAGGATATCTCGATGCTTGCAAGCGGAGAGAGGCGCGCGACGAGGCCATTGCCCGCGCGCTCGACGGGGCTGCCGCCTTTGCCGCCGAGGTATGCGGTATCGAGGGCGCGTGGGGTCATCCCAAGCGCTTCGCATAGCGCGCGGCACCGTCTCGTTTCTTGCTCGCTTGGAAAACCTGGCAGGAAATGAGGCGCTCATCGAGAAAGCGGTCGAGTAGCGTGCCAACTCCTGCCCGGATTTCAGGGGGCGGCACTCGAGGCGATCGCTCTTCTTCGCGACAACAGATTCGGAACGGAAAGGAAAGGCTCCCATGTCCATCAAGGCCATCGCGCTCGATATCGACGGTACGCTTACCAACGACGAGAAGCGCATCACGCCGCGCACGAAGGAGGCGTTGCTTGCCGCTGCGCGGGCGGGCATCACGCTCATCCTGGCTTCGGGGCGCCCTGCACACGGCTTGCGCGCACTTGCTCATGAGCTCGAGCTCGACCGGTACCACGGGATGCTCGTGGCCTACAACGGATCGCAGGTACGCGATGCGACCTCGGGCGAGCTCCTGTTCAATCAGGCGATTCCTGTGGAGGAGGCGCGCGCGGTGCTCGAGCACCTGCGGGGCTTCGACGTCATTCCCATGCTCGTCGATGCCGATCGCCTCTATATCGAGGATGCCTATCGCTGCACCATCTACCACAAGGGCGCGCCGAAGAACATCGTCAAATACGAGCGCGATGCCTGCGACCTGCGCATCCACGAGGTGCATTCGCTTCTCGACTGGTGCATCACGCCGCAGAACAAGATTCTCACGGCGGGCACGGATACGTACTTGTCCGAGCATCACGAGGCGATGGCCGCCCCGTTCGTCGATAAGCTGAGTTGCATGTTCACCGCTGATTTCTACTTCGAGTTCACGGCTCAGGGCATCGATAAGGCGCGTGCCCTCTCCGTGGCGCTGCCCGAGCGCGGCATCGACCCGTCCGAGCTCGTGGCGTTCGGTGACGGCCAGAACGATATTCCCATGCTGCGGCTTGCGGGCGTGGGCGTTGCGATGGCGAATGCAACCGACGAGGTGAAGAGCGCGGCGGATATGGTCACGCTTTCGAACAACGAGGACGGCATCGCCGCCGCCCTCGAGGAGCTGGTGCGCTGAGGGGCTGGTCGAAGCGGCGCGCGAGGCGTCTCTTGGCTGTGCGCGGCTTCAGCTCGCGAAGTCGAGCAGGCGCGTGCTGCGGTCGGCGATCTGGGCGCCGAGCGTTGCGGCATTGACCCTGCGAATCTGCGCGAGCTGCTCGAGGGTCGAGGCGAGCGAGCGCTCGATGGCGTCCAGCCGGTAAGGATTTCCCAGCTGGGGCGGTGCGTCCGTTTCGAGCAGCAGGCGATCGCCGGGCAGGATGCGCGCGTACTCCCGGCCGCGCTTCGTGGCGAGCATATGCTCGTTTATTGAGAAGAGGCAGCCCAGGCGAACCGCGCGCCAAAGCTCGTCGCTGGTGCCACTGAACCAGTGCAGGACGCAGGTGGCGCTCCGGGCGGCGCCAGTGTGCTCGAGGATGTCGAGCACGCGGCTCGCGGACCTGATGGCATGAATGGATATGACGCGCCTGGGAAGCGGGTGTTCGGAGACCGTGCGCATGGTTCGCTCAAAGGCGGCCGCCTGCGCCTCGATGCTCTCCGCTCCGCGCTTGCCGGCATCGAGCCCCACTTCGCCTATGTAGCGCGCCCGCGCCGCCAGCTCCTCCAGCAGCCCAACGTCGGCGTCGCCGCAGGTGCCGTCTGCGAGCCACCAGGGATGGAGGCCTGACCCCACGCGGACGTTCGGGTAGCACGAGAAGCGTTCGTGTGCAGCCACGGCATCATGCGGGGTGACGGTCGTGCAGAAAAACCCGATGCCCTCCGCATGGGCCGCGCGGGCGATTTCGACTCCGTTGGTCATGAGGTCGAGATGGCAGTGCATGTCGACAAAGCGCATCATGCTCCGCCGCCCATGTTTTCACGTCCGCAGCCCGCCGCGCTCGCCCTGAGGGTATCCTCCACGCCTGCGATTCGGCGCAGGACAAAGCCGGCGAGCATCTGCCCCATGATGGGTGGCAGGTAGGAGGTCGTACCGAGAGGCGGTCGGCCGCCGTCGCGCTCGGTACGTGCTGGGAGTTTGGGCGCGACGATGGGTGCTTCGGGGGAGTACAGCACGTCGAGGTGACGGATGCCGCGCTTGCGGCAGCCCTTGCGGATGACGCGCGCGAGGGCATCGCCGCTCGTCTCGTAGATGTCTGCGAAGCGGAGCCGCTCGGGGTAGAGTTTCATTGCGCCTCCCATGCTGCTCACGATGGGGATTTCCGCACGTTCGGCATAAGTGGCAAGCTCGAGTTTCGTTGAGATGGTATCGATGGCGTCGATGAGGTAATCGATGTGCCCGCCCGCCTCCGTGCGCACGTCCTCGATGAGCGCGGCGACGTCGCCGGGCAGCACGAAGGACCCGCGTGTGATGACGCGGATGTCCGGATTGATGCGCTGGATGAGCAAGTGCGCCGCGTCGACTTTGCGCATGCCGATCGTTTCCGACCAAGCGAGCGCCTGCCGGTTAATGTTGCTCGGCGCGACCTCGTCGCCGTCGACGACGATAATCGTTCCTACAGCGCCGCGCGCGAGCGCCTCGATGCAGTTCGAGCCCACGCCGCCCGCGCCCACGACCATGACGGTCGCGGCCCGCTGACGCGCGAGTCCCGCGGTGCCCCAGAGGGCTTCGAGCCGAGATGTAGCCGTTTCTTCGTTCATGCGTACATTGTAGCAGGGCGCGCCCGCCGCCTGTTGCGCTGCGCGGCTACGGCCCGCCGTCCTGCGCGGCGCGGTCCGTCGTCCTGCTCGGCCGCGGCTCGCTGATGGTTTCGGAATGGAGAGCGCCCTTAGCCATTCCCGCGGCGATGCAGGTTTGAGACGATACCGAAGATACACCGATAAGATGCTTTGGATAGCAGGGAGTTTTTATATGGCAGAGTTCATCTACCAGATGTACCAGGCGCGCAAAGCGCATGGCGACAAGGTCATTCTCGACGACGTGACCCTCTCGTTCTACCCGGGCGCGAAGATCGGCGTTGTGGGACCCAACGGCATGGGCAAGTCGACCCTGCTCAAGATCATGGCAGGTAAGGAGGAGGTGTCCAACGGCGATGCCCGCCTCACGCCCGGCTACACTGTAGGGCTCCTGGAGCAGGAGCCGCCGCTCGACGACGATAAGACCGTTATCGAGAATGTGCGCATGGCCTTCGGCGACCTGCTCGCCAAGGTAGACCGCTTCAACAAGATCGGCGAGGAGATGGCCGAGCCCGATGCGGACTTCGACGCCCTCATGGCCGAGATGGGCAAGCTCCAGGACGAGATCGATGCGGCCGATGGCTGGGACATCGATTCCAAGCTCGGTCAGGCGATGGACGCCCTCCAGCTGCCCGATTCCGACATGCCGGTGAAGGTGCTCTCCGGCGGCGAGCGCCGTCGCGTGGCCCTTTGCAAGCTCCTGCTCGAGGCGCCCGACCTGCTGCTCTTGGACGAGCCCACGAACCATCTGGACGCCGAGTCCGTGCTCTGGCTCGAGCATTTCCTCAAGAACTACCAGGGCGCCGTGCTCGCCGTCACGCACGACCGCTACTTCCTCGATAACGTGGCCGAGTGGATTTGCGAGGTCGACCGCGGGCACCTCTATCCCTATAAGGGCAACTACTCCACCTATCTCGAGACCAAGGCGGCGCGCATCGCCGCGCAGGGCCAGCGCGACGCCAAGCTCGCTAAGCGCATGGCGTCTGAGCTCGAGTGGGTGCGCTCGAGCCCCAAGGCGCGCCAGGCCAAGAACAAGGCGCGTCTTGCCCGCTATGAGGAGATGGAGGCCGAGGCCCGCGCAAGCCAGAAGCTCGACTGGACGGACATCCGCATTCCCGTGGGGCCGCGCTTGGGCGCGAAGGTGCTCGAGGTCGAGCACCTGCACAAGGAGTTCGACGGCCGCGTGCTCATCGACGACCTCTCCTTTAGCCTGCCGCGCAACGGCATCGTGGGCGTGATCGGCCCCAACGGCGTGGGCAAGTCGACGCTCTTCAAGATGATTATCGGGGAAGAGAAGCCCACGTCTGGTGCGATCGAGCTGGGCGAGACCGTCAAGATCTCGTATGTTGACCAGGGGCGTGCGGGCATCGATGCAGACAAGACGCTCTGGGAAGTCGTTTCGGGCGGCACCGACAAGATGATCGTCGGCGAGACCGAGGTGCCGAGCCGCGCGTACGTGGCGAGCTTTGGCTTCAAGGGGCAAGATCAGCAGAAGCGCGCCGGCGTGCTTTCCGGCGGCGAGCGCAACCGCCTGAACCTGGCGCTCACCTTGAAGCAGGGCGGTAATCTGCTGCTGCTCGACGAGCCCACGAACGACCTCGACGTGGAAACGCTCTCGTCACTCGAGGCGGCGCTGCTCGAATTCCCCGGCTGCTCCGTGGTCATTAGCCACGACCGCATGTTCCTTGACCGTGTGGCTACGCATATCTTGGCATGGGAGGGTTCGGACGAGAACCCGGGCAACTGGTATTGGTTCGAGGGGAACTTCGCCGCGTACCAGGAAAACCGTGTGGCGCGCCTGGGCGAGGACGCCGCCAAGCCGCATCGCATCCATCGCAAGCTCACCCGCGATTAACGGGCGAGATCCGGACAGCAGGCCCGTTGTCGGGCGAGATCCGGACAGTGAGCTCGTTATCGGGCGACATTTGGACAAAATGGGGGGCCTCAATGTCCGAATGTCGCCCGACATTCATTTGAGCGTCCAAAAAGCGCCCGGCAACGAGCGGGTGGGCACTCGATGGTGCGCGCGGCAACTGTCGTGCTCGCGGCAACGCATCGCGCACGTGGCAACGCGTTGTGCGATTGGCAACACGCCGCGCCGGCGGGCCGATTACCTATCGATCTCGACAGCGTCGATAGCCCACGCGAGGTTGCTCACCGCGCGCTTCTTCAGGCGTACCGTTGCCGCATGGCGCTCACCATCGTGTAGGTAGTAAAGGGGGAACGATGCCCCGCCGCGGCTCAGGTCGGCGGTGCCGCGCAGGCAGGCGATGTAGAAGTACTCGCCGGCAATGCCGAGCGCATCGGCTCCATAGGGCAGCAGGGCGGCGAGTTCGGCCATGATTGAAGCGGGGCAGTACACCTCTGCGGCGAAGTCTTGAGGATACATGCTGAGGTCGACGGGGCGTGGCCCGGCGGTCGCGGCATTGGAATCCGCCGCTTTAGCCTCGGGCTCGTCGGCTGCGGCCTCGCTTGCTCCCGGCTTGCCGCCTGACGGGGCCTCCGCCGCGGTCTCGGCGGTTGACGCGTCGTTTGTGACCGGAGTCGATTCCAGCGTGGTCACGCCGGCATCGGCGCGGTCCGGGTCGAAGGTGACCGTGAGCGAGAAGGCCGGTTCAGGGGCGCGCACCGTTGCCTCGGGCGCCTCGCCGCTTGTGGCTCCCGCGGTCTCTTGCACGGCGTTGTTCGTTGTCTCGGCACGCTCTTGCTGAACGTTGCTTGCGGGTTCAGGTGACCCTATCCCCGCATCGTCTGCCGTGGCAGATGGGTTCTCTTCGGAATCGGTTGCCGCCCCAGACGGTTCCAGCCCATCGCCTTTCGCGGACATTGACGGTCCTCGTTGCTCGGCACCATCGGTTTCGCTTGCCGCGTGCTTGGTAGGCTCCTCGGCGTCATGCGAGGCTGCTTCGCCTGAAGCATCTGCAGCGGCTTCGCGGGTTGCGGGCACGTCGGCCTCGGCGCTCCCCTCTGGGGCCACGAGGGCTTCTGGAGCGCGCGCGGGGGCTTCCTGCGAGGTTGCAGGAGTTTCCGACAAAGCCACAGGGGTTTCCTGCTCGGCGCTCGCGGATTCGGCGGTTTCCACATTGGCGGGCTCATCGGCCGTCTCGCGCGGAACGATGCGCGGCCGAACCGGCTTGAGGCCGCGTGCGCCCTTCTTGCGCTTCCAGGGCTTTCCCGCGGATTTGCCGCCGGCGGGTTTGGGGGAGTCGTCGGCGGATTCGAGCGCTTCGTCCCATTCCGGCTGGGCAACAAGCGTTGCGTAGACGCGGCCTCCCTTGAAGACAGTGAGCGTCACTATATCGCCCAGCGCCTCCATGAGGGCGCGCGCGTCGGCAAACCCCATGTCCTCGGCGGCGAGCCCGTCGGCGGCGAGTGCTTCTTCGATTTGCGTGATAAACGTTTGCCGTCCGGTTCCGATGGCGGCCTTCAGCATGCGATACAGGTACATGCGATTGCCTTGGCTAAGCTGCGGTTGTTGCTGCGATGACATGGGCGCCTCTTTCGTAGTATGTTCCCCTAGCATCTTAGCATCGGCGCTCGCCTTGGACACTCGGGCTCGCCGGGCACCTCTCGCCTCGGACGTTCAGGCACTCGGGCGCCTATTTTCGACGATGCAACAGGCACCGTGACGGATTCGGACGCTCGGGCTCGTGCGGGCACCTATTGCCTCGGACGCTCAGGCGATCGGAGGCTCGCGGCGCCTATCGAGATGCGGCGGCGCCGGTCGTCGTCCCCGCCGCGGGCGTCTGTCCCGTGGCTCCGCTGCTCGTGCCGCCTCCGGTGCCGCCCGACGTGCCGGATTGCGAACCGCCGGTGCCGCCCGACGTGCCGTCGCCGCTTCCGGAGCTATCCGTACCGTCTTCCGGTGTTGCGTCCGATCCGCTTCCTTGCGTTCCATCTCCGGAGCCGCCGGTGGCAGGGTCGCTCGCGCTCGGAGTCGATGGCGAATCGGCCGAGGTGCCGTCGCTTGCCGTGCCCGGATTGGATTCTGATCCCGTTGCAGCTTGTGACTCTTCATCAGAGGAAGTGCCGTTCTCCAAGGTGTCTACGGTGGCATCGGCGGAGGTGTCAAGCTCTTCGGTTGCAGGGGTGAAGATGGGCGTGGTTCTCGTGCCCAGGCCCTCGCCAGCGGTGAGGACGAGTATCACCGCGGTGCAGGCGACGAGCGCCACTACGGCCGAGATGATCGAGAACGCGACAACCTTGCGCTGGGTAGCCGAGCGCTCAGCCACGGCGCGTGCTTGGAGCCGCTTCGGTGCAATTCTCGTTCCCGAGCCCGCGCTCGCTGCGGCACCGTTCCGCGCGCCCTGTGAGGCGTAGGCGGTTGGAGTGCCTCCGGCTTCCCGCGCGTAGCCGCTCGCGCTTCCATACGATGTCCAGGTGGTGGCCTGCCCGCTGGAGATATCGATCGGGTCGGGCGCTATCGGTTGGGTGACGCCTTGGTCGCCCGCATGGTATGAGGAGCCCGACCGCTTTCCCCGCGCCGAGTGCCGGTCGTCGCCGATTGCGGGCGCGACGACGTTCTTCTTGAGCTTCTCGGCGCTTGCCGTGAGAAAGCGACGGTATAGCTGGGATGAGACCACCGTCACGACGGAGCTTACTGCGGCGCCGATTACCGAGCCAGCGATGCCGATCCTCGATGCGAGCACCACCGAGGTGGCGGCTGCGGCCGCTCCCGCGATGATTTGGGCAATCGAGAGGTCGTCGAACAGACGCTCCTTATGCTTGGAAAACGATTGCGTGTTGCCAATAGATGCCTCGGTTGCGGCCTGGTCGTCGCTCTCGCGCCTGACCACGCGCGTCCGCTGCCGATCGGTGAACTCCTCATATGCATCGGGTGCCATGGTGCCTCCCGTTTGAATGTCTATAGAGCGCGATGCCGCCCCTCGGCCCGCGCGTGTTCGTTATACATCTCTCCTACCCGGCGTGCACGGCATTGTCCGCTCCATGTGGAAGTCAACAGAAAGACAGCGAACAGATGAAGGGGTTGTGAAGGGGGGCAGGCGCATGTCGCGAGCATGCATATTCAGGCGGTGCGCGCGGGGGTCGGCGCACGGGGGAGCGGTGCGCGCAGGGCCGGGTGCGCACGGGAGACCGCGGGGCGTTGATGCTCACTGGGGATGGGAAGCGGGCGCACGCAGGGAGAATCCGCGCGGTATCGGTGGTGGGGGATGCTACGCTTCGTCAAGCGGCGGCATGGGTGTCCAATCGCGATCGCGATAGATGCGTCGTGCCGCGCGCATACCGCGCACAAGCTGCGCAATGCCCGTCTTGAAGGTACGGTCGACTACGGCCAGGCGGATGAGCTCCTTCGAAAAGGTCGCGAACGTTCCCACGCCATAGAGCACGCGATGATAGTCGCCATGCTCGCGCAGATAGCGCGCTAGGAACCCGCGATTGCGCATGATGTAGAAGCGGTTGGTGTCGCTCGTGCTGTTGAGCTGCCGCTTTCCCGCGATATCCCAGTTTGAGACCACGCGGCTGCGCTTGAGGATAAGGTCGGCAACCACCACGCATTCGGTCACCTTCGATGCAAGGTAGCCGTAGCAGGCGTCGTCGCCGTAGATGAAGAAGCGGGCATCGGGAAAACCGATCTTTCGCACCACATCGCGCGAGAAGAGGCCTCCTTCGAAGCAAAGCGAGTTCATGCGCTTGTAGCCCTCCGGCCCAAGGTCTGCGGGAGCCAGCGGGTTGGGGATGCCAAGGCGCAGAAGCTGCTGGTACTGCCAATAGAAAGGACCGTCGTCGTAATCGAGACGCGATCCCTGCACCACCTGGTAGCGCGCTCCCCAGCGGGCGAGGCGGTCGATGGCCTCGGGCATGACCTCCACGTCGTCGTCCATGACCCAGAACCACTGGGCACCGAGCTTCCAAGCGTGCTGCACGCCAGCTGAGAATCCGCCCGCGCCACCGGTGTTCTCATATTGAGGCACGCAGATCATGCGGTCCGTCCCACCGAGCGCATCGGCATCTGCGGCGCCCCAGAGCTCGGCGAAGCGCTTGTTCGCGCTGTGCACGAGCGCTTCGGTTGCAGGGGATGCCTCGTTGTCGATGACGATGATGCGCCACGGCGCCTGCGTGAGGGTGGCGAAAGAATCGAAGAGGCGAGAGAGAAGCTCTTGCCGCTTATACGTGACCACGACGATGGCCAAGCGGTCGAGATGTTCCTGAGCGCCGCCGGCGGGCGCATTCGATGTGTTGGCTGCTGCGCTCACCCGCGCCGCCCCTTTCCTCGTGCCGGAGCATGGTTCCCGGTCCATCCCGGGCCTCCCCATTATACGCGAGAGCGCTTTTCCGGGCCTCCGGCCCCGCATCCCCCGCCAAATTCCGCGAAACGTGCGCTCGTCAGTGTGACGCCTCGCTGCGGGCGCACCGACGCGGTATCATGGGGCCGTGCTTAGCTATATGAAGAAGGAGGGGTTTGTGGGTATCTCGCCAGCCGATGCAGCCGCGGCAGGGGACAGGGCGTCCGGGAACGCTGCCGCGCCCGTGGCCTCGTTGCTCATGCCTATCTACAACGTCGAGCGCTATCTCGAGGAGAGCATCGCCTCGGCGCGCGCGCAGACGCTTCGAGACATCGAGATCATCTGCATCGACGACGGCTCGACCGACGGTTCGCCCCAGATCATTGCTCGCGCGGCTGCCGAAGACGAGCGCATCCGGGTCATCACCAAGGCTAATTCAGGTTACGGGGATTCTATGAACCGAGGGCTCGATGCTGCGCGCGGTGCCTACATCGCCATCCTGGAGCCGGACGACATCATGTATCCCCGTGCGCTCGAGATGCTCGTTGCAGCCGCCGAGAATGCGGACGCCATGATTGCCAAGGGCAATTTCGACCTGTACTGGTCGACTCCGCAGGAGCGCCGTGAGTTCTTCGAGGTCGCGCGTGCGGAGCGCTGCGGTGTTCCGGTGCGCCCCCGCGAGGATCCGTTTATCTTCGGGCAAAAGCCCTCCATCTGGTCGGCCGTCTACCGGCGTGCGTTCCTTGCCGAGAACGGCATTCGCTTCCTGCCCACGCCAGGTGCGGCGTTCCAGGACACGTCGTTCTCGTTCAAGGCGTATGCCTGCGCGGAACGCGTGGTGTACGTGCACGATCCCGTGCTCGCATACCGGCAAGATAACGAAGGCTCTTCGGTCAACGCGTCCAACAAGGTGTATTGCGTGTGCGAGGAGTATGCCGAGATCGAGCGTTGGTTGAGCGCGGAAGCGCCCGCTCGCTTTGGGGCAGACGCGGCCGCGCGCCTTCTGCGTAGTGCGCTTGTTGCAAAATACGATTCCTATATGTGGAGCTACGTGCGCTTGGCCCCGCAATTCCATGTTGAGTTTCTGGAGCGTATGGCGGCCGAGTACCGTCGGGCGCTCGACGCGGGGGAGGTCGCCCTCGACGACATGAAGCCGTGGAAGCGGGCAAACCTTAAGGGGATCTTGCGCGATCCCGAGGCGTGGGAGCGAGCGAATGCCTCGTATGCCACAGCGGGGCCGGCTGGCCGCGCACTCCATTATCTCAAGCTCGGCGGGCCGGGGCTTCTGCTTGCGTATGCCAGGAACAGGTTGGGCCATGAGTAGGCCTGCGGAAGGGCGCGCTCCAGCGGTATCGCTCGTCATGCCCGTGTACAACGCGTCGTCCACGGTGGGGGAGAGCGTCGAGTCGGTGCTTTCTCAGACCATGGGCGACCTTGAGCTTATCTGCGTGGACGACGGCTCGACGGACGGCTCGCGAGCGGTGCTTGAGGGCATTGCTGGTCGCGATGCCCGCGTTCGCGTGATCGCGCAGGAGAACGCCGGTCCTTCCGCCGCGCGCAACACGGGGCTCGATGCGGCGCGGGGGCGCATCATCTGCACGATCGATGCCGACGATGCACTTGTGCCGGAGCACTGCGCCCGCTTGGTCGAGGTTTTTGAGCGCACCGGCGCCGAGGTCGTGGTGTTCGGCGCGGTGTGCGAGCCGGAGGACGCGGCGTCGGAGCGTATCCGTGAGCTTTTGAGCCCCAGGGCAGCGAGCTATGCATCTTTCGCGCCCGAGCTGCTGTTTTCCGCGCATGCCCAACCCTACGCGTGGCGGGCGGCGTGGACGCGATCGCTGGAAGAGCGCGAGCTCGTGCGGTTCCCTGAGGGCGTTCGCCTTGGCGAGGACGCCGCGTTTCTCTTCACGCTTTATCCGGTGGCGCACGGTATCGAGCTGATTCCCGACAAGCTATACCGCTACCGCATGGTGGGCGGATCGCTCACACACGCGCTGGACGACCCGTCGGCTCTTGCACGGAAGGTTGCCCAGCACCTGGGCGCGTTCGAGGCGATTTTTGCGGAATGGTCGCGTCGCGGGCTCGAGTCGCTCTGCCCCGCGCAGATGGTGACGTGGTGTTTGGATATGACCGCCTTCGACCTCGTGCGCTTGCCTGCGAAGGAGGGGGCCGCCGCCGTCGCGCGTCTTGCGCAGACTTTGGCGGATGTTTATGGGGAAGCTTGGGCGGAGCTCCCCCGGCAGCAGGCCGTACGGCGTACGGCGCAGCAGGTTGCCGACGCTGCCGCCGCGGGCACGGGCCTCACGCTGGGTAAAATCGACATCGTGCGCTTTTTTCTCGCCACCCGTGGCCTGCGCGCGTGCGTACAGCGGGTGCTGCGGTAGAGCGGGGTGCCAAACTGCCGATCGCATCATTGCGCATGTTCGTTCCACTTTTGGGAACTTCTTTTCCGGTGTCATGGGGTAACGCCTACAAAAACATGGAAACCGTGCAGGATATCGCTGGGCGTAAGGCTGTTATCTTATGCCGTGCGCAAAAGATATTCCCAAAAGTGGAACGAACGCGCGCGGACGGCGCCCTTCCTGTCCCCGACCCGCTGCAACAACCAATGCGGGTTAGAATACTGAGCAAAGAATGTCCGATGCAAAGGAGTTCGGCATGGATGAGCTGATGTTCACGGGGGCCTGCGGCACGGGATCGCCCGATCCTGCTGCGCGCGACGGGTTCTTTCGCGTTGCGGCTGCGACGCCCAAGATTCGCGTGGCAGATGTGCAGGGCAACGCCGAGGCCGTCCTCGCGTGCGTGCGCGCGGCGGCCGAGGGCGGCGTGGGCGCGCTCGCATTGCCGGAGTTGTGCCTAACCGGCTATACCTGCGCGGATCTCTTTTTGGACCGCGCCTTGCTGCGCGAGGCGGAGGCTGCCCTCGTTTGGCTTCTCGAAGAGACGCGCACCCTCCCCATCATCTTTACCGTAGGCCTTCCCGTGGCGCATGCTGTGGCGCTCTATAACTGTGCTGCCGTGTGCTGCGCGGGCAAATTGCTCGGGCTTACCGCCAAGCAGCACATTCCCAACTACGGCGAATTCTATGAGTGCCGCTGGTTTACTCCAGCGCCGGCGGAGCCAAAGATCGTCCCCTTGTTTGCGGGCCAGCGCGACGTGCCGCTCGGGGCGCGCATCGTCTATCGCTGCGAAGATGCGGGTGCCTCATCGGTGGCCATCGGTGTGGAGGTTTGCGAGGATCTTTGGGTTCCCGAGCCGCCTTCGACCGCTATGGCGACCGAGCTCGGCGCGACCGTCATCCTAAACGCCTCCGCTTCGGACGAGATCATCGGCAAGGCATCCTACCGCCGCCAGCTCGTGAGCCAGCAGTCGGCGCGGCTGTACTGCGCCTACGCCTACGCCGATGCCGGGGAGGGCGAGTCTACGACGGATCTGGTCTTCGCGGGTGAGAACCTCGTCGCCGAGAACGGATCGGTGCTCGCCAAGACGCCGCTCTTCAGCTGCGAGATGGCTGTGGCCGATGTCGATCTCGACCGGCTCTGCGCCGAGCGCCGCCGCTCTACCACCTGGGCCCCCTCGCCGCTTTCGCACGGCTTGTCGCGCGAGGTGCCGTTCTCGTTTGCAGCCGCACGGGGTGAGGCGCGAGAAGGGGAGGGCGCTCCCGCCACGGCGCCCCTCATGCTCTCGGCGCTTGATATCAACCGCGTCTTTCCGCAGGCTCCGTTCGTGCCTGTTGATGCGGGCGACCTTGCCGAGCGCTGCGAGGAGATCTTGAGCCTGCAGGCCGCCGGCCTCAAGACGCGCCTCGCCCATACGGGCACCAAGCGCGCGGTCATCGGCCTCTCGGGCGGGCTCGACTCCACGCTCGCGCTGCTCGTGACCGTGCGCGCCTTCGATGCGCTCGGGCTTTCGCGCGATGGCATCACGGCCGCGTCGATGCCGGGCTTCGGCACCACGGTGCGCACCAAGACGAATGCCCAGACGCTCGCCGAGGCGCTCGGGGTGAGTTTCCGTGAGATTCCCATTGGGGCGGCGGTCGAACAGCACTTTTCCGATATCGGCCACGATCCCGCGGTGCAAGACGTGACCTATGAGAACAGTCAGGCGCGCGAGCGCACGCAGGTGCTCATGGACCTCGCCAACCAGCAGGGCGGCTTCGTAATCGGCACGGGCGACCTTTCGGAACTGGCGCTCGGCTGGGCTACCTACAACGGCGATCACATGAGCATGTACGCCGTGAACGCGAGCGTGCCCAAGACGCTCGTGCGCCACCTCGTGCGCTACGCGGCCGGGGTTTTCGGCGGGCAGATTGAAGAAACGCTCCTCGACATTCTCGATACGCCCGTCTCGCCCGAGCTTCTGCCTCCTACGGGCGATGGCCAGATCGCGCAGAGGACCGAGGATTTGGTTGGCCCCTACGAGCTGCACGATTTCTTCTTGTATTACCTGCTGCGCTTTGGATTCGCTCCGGGGAAGATCTTCCGAATGGCATGCCGCTCGTTCGAGGGCGTCTATGATCGCGAAACCATTCACAGCTGGCTGCGCGTGTTCTACCGCCGGTTCTTCGCTCAGCAGTTCAAACGCAGCTGCCTGCCCGACGGTCCCAAGGTGGGTTCGGTGACGCTCAGCCCCCGCGGCGACTGGCGCATGCCGAGCGACGCCAGCGCGCGCCTCTGGCTCGCCGAGATCGATGGCCTCGAAAAATGATAAAACGGGTCAAAATGGGACGGGGTTGTTTTGACCCATTCCGGCCTGCCCCGTCGCCTTGCCCCTTTTGGGACGGGGTCATTTGGGGCCATTCGCGGCCTCCCGCGGCGCCCCTCCTTGGCTAGGTAACCAGTTGCTGTCAACGAAAGGATCTTCCATGCAGTTTTCCCAGCGTCTTGATCGGTTTGGCGCGGAGGTTTTCAGCTCGCTCAACGCCAAGCGCTTGAAGCTTGAGGCCGAGGGCCGCACCATCTACAACCTGTCGGTCGGCACGCCGGATTTTGCTCCGTACGACCACGTGGTCCAAGCGCTGCGCGATGCCGCTGCCGATCCTGCACAGTGGAAGTACAGCCTGGGCGACCTGCCCGAGCTCAAGCAAGCGGTCTGCGATTATTACGAGCGTCGCTTCGGCGTGGAGGGCATCACGCCCGATATGGTCGCGAGCTGCAACGGGACGCAGGAGGGCGTGGGGCATCTGGGCTTGGCACTGCTCGATCCCGGCGATACGGTGCTCGTGCCCGACCCATGCTATCCCGTATTCGAGGCCGGTGTGAAGATCGCCGACGGAGAGCTCGCATACTACCCGCTCAATGCCGAGCATGATTTCCTGCCGTACGTGGCGGGCATCGACCCCGAGGTCGCGGATCGCGCCAAGTACATGATCGTCTCTCTGCCGGCGAATCCGGTGGGTAGCGTTGGCACGCCTGAGCTCTACGAAGAAATCATTGCGTTCGCGCGTGAGCACGACCTCATCATCGTGCACGACAACGCCTATTCCGACATCGTGTTCGACGGGCCCCGCGGCGGCAGCTTCCTGAGCTATCCCGGCGCGCTCGAGGTGGGCGTGGAGTTCTTCTCGCTCTCCAAGTCGTTCAACGTCACGGGTGCCCGCATCGGCTTTCTCGTGGGCCGCGCGGATGTGGTGGCGGCGTTCGCGAAGCTCCGCAGCCAAATCGACTTCGGCATGTTCTTTCCCATCCAGAAAGCCGCGATCGCCGCGCTCACCGGTCCGCTCGATGAGGTGGAGAACCAACGTCTTAAGTACCAGGAGCGCCGCGACGCGCTCTGCGACGGGCTCGAGGCCATCGGCTGGGAGCGCCCCAATGCGCATGGTTCGATGTTCGTGTGGGTGAAGCTTCCCGGTGGCCGCACCGATTCCATGGCGTTCTGTGAGGAGCTCATGGAGCGGGCGGGCGTGGTGGTCACGCCGGGTGCGAGCTTTGGCCCGCACGGCGAAGGCTATGTGCGCATGGCGCTCGTGCTTCCGCCGGACGGCCTGCGTGCTGCCGTCGCCGCTATCGAGGCGGCGGGCATCCGCTGATGCGGGGCACCTCGGTGCGCATTGCGGTGCTTGCGGCGTGTTCGGCGCATACTGGGCATCTCGGCGTATGAAATGTTGCTGATTTGGTGATAATCAGTAGCGATTGCATCGGGCGCCGTTGCGCCCGGCTGAGTGATAGGGGTTTCCTATGATTAACGATCGCAAAGTCGCCGTCGTCGGTTGCGGGTTCGTTGGATCTTCCTCGGCGTTCGCCCTCATGCAGAGCGGGCTGTTCTCCGAGATGGTTCTCATCGATGTTGACACCAGGCGCGCCGAGGGTGAGGCGCTCGATATCGTGCACGGCGTGCCGTTCGCGAGCCCTATGAAGATTTACGCCGGAACGTACGACGATGTCGCGGACGCTGCCATTATCGTGGTCACTGCCGGCGCCGCTCAAAAGCCCGGCGAGACCCGGCTCGACCTGGTGAACAAGAACGTCGGGATCTTCAAGAGCATTATTCCGCAGATTCGCGAAAGCGGCTTCAAGGGCATCTTGCTCGTCGTCGCCAATCCGGTCGACGTTCTCACCTATGCCGCCATACGCATGTCTGGCCTGCCCGAGGGCCGCGTGATCGGCTCTGGCACGGTGCTCGATACCGCGCGGCTCAAGTACATGCTCGGCGAGCACCTCGACGTCGACCCGCGCGACGTCCACGCCTATATCATGGGCGAGCACGGCGATTCCGAGTTCGCGGCATGGTCGAGCGCCATGGTCGCCGGCGTGCCGCTCAACACGTTTTGCGAGATGCGCGGGCATCGCGACCATAAGGCCGCCGAAGCGCGCATCGCCGAGAACGTCAAGAACAGCGCCTACGAGATTATCGAGAAGAAGCACGCCACCTACTATGGCATCGCCATGAGCGTGAAGCGCATCTGCACCGCCATCATGCGCGACGAGGACTGCGTGCTGCCTGTCTCGAGCTTGATGGTGGGAGAGTACGGGCTTAACGATATCGCCATCTCCATGCCGACTATCATCGGCAAGGACGGCGTGGTGTGCCGTGTGCCGGTGGCGCTTTCCGATGACGAGATGGCGCAGCTGCACGGCTCTGCCGATGCGCTCAAGGCCATCATCGACCAGGTTGATTTCGAGGCATAGCTAAAGAAGGCCGTGCGTCGCCGGCTGGAAGAACATAGCGCAAGGCGAGCGATTCACCGGGTGGGAGGGCGCGAGGAGCTCTTCCACCCGGTGATTTTGTTCTGGGCCGTGGCAGCTTCTTCCCCGCCGTGTTGGCTCCTGCTTGCAATGGTTTGGAATGCTTCGAGAAACTCCTGGTAACTATGGACTCCAAGTTTTTGGTAGATATGCTTTCGATGCGTCCTGATGGTATGCGGCGAGACGACGAGCTGGCTCGCGAGGGCGCTCGCGCTGAGCCCGCGCGCGAGCCCGACGGCTACGGTCTGCTCGGCATCGGTGAGATGCGCCTTTCGGGCAAGACGCCTGCGGAGCAGGTGCTCGGGGAGCGAGAAGAGCGAATAGCGGGTTCGAACGTCTTTCGGATAGCTCCATGCGAAGACAAGCCCAATTACCATCAGGGCACCCGTTGCGATGGATGGCGACACTGTGGCGTCGACCGATGCGGGAAGCCCGCCCGCGCAGCATGCGCCTGCTAAAACGCATGCATATGGGGGAAGCGCGGGAAGGATGCTTGGAATAGCGGTGTATCGGGCAAGGGAGAGTGCCAGTGCGCTTGATGCGGCCAGCAGCGCGGCGAAGACGACCGGAAGCGTTGCTGCGATCGGGGTGATGAGGTCTGTGGGCGAGAGCCGCGTGAGCGCAGCGGTGAGGGCGGCTCCTAGAAGCGCGAACCCAATAACCTGGAGCGGGCGCATACGGTAGATTTCTCTGTGCGCGTCGTTCGAGCGATGCTTACCGGCCGGGATGCCCAAGATGAAGCAGGCGGTGCCGAGCGTCAATAACGCGTGGGCTCCTATGATCAGCGTTGCTCCCGTGCTTGGAAACGCGTGAGAAAGCGTAAACAGCCCGCCCGCGGTGACGCTTGCCAAAAGTAGCCTGAACGGCAGTCTGCGGGACGCGATGAGGTTGATAGAAAACATGCACTGGGCTGCAATTGGAATGATCGCGTAGGCGGCAAGCTCGCTGAAGAGGGCGGTTGCCCATGCGGGGCGAGGGACTGCAGGCGGGAACGCGAGCATCGCCGTGGCGACAAGGGATAGAAGGCTGACGAGGCAGGCAATGGAAGGTGTGGGCTCCGAGATGCCATCATGGGTGCGGTGAAGGATGAGCGCGACGAGCGCCGCTCCCATCAAAAGGGGAATGGTGCTGCCTACGGCGATGTTGCTGGCCTGCACTAACACGTGAAGCCTTAGCGAGAATGCGCTACCAACCGAGAACAGCAGGCAGCCCATCCAGAGCGAGGTGCCAATCCACGAGCGCGCCGTACCGGTCGCGATGGCGGCGCATCGCCGCATGAGCCATATCGAGATTGCCCCACCGCGTTGGGTGGAGGACACGTCGAACCGACGCATGGCATCGAGTGCATCGCGCTTGTTGGTGACCCCAAGCTTGCGGTAGCAACGCTCAGCATAGGTTGATGCCGTCGATCGACGGATCCCGAGTTCATGCGCCACCTCGCTGAAGGAGTTCCCCTTATAGAGGGCGTAGATAATCTGCTGCTCGCGACCGGCGATGCCGTAGCGATCGAAAAACGGGGAAAACCGTTCTGGAGGATTGACGAGCTTGTTGGATGGCGGGTGCGCAAGGGTTGCGGCTCCGATTGCCAATACGAGCACAATGGCAAGATAGTGCACCCCTGCGGTCGCCAGCGCTCCCTCGTCATAGATGGATGCAGCGTTGAACGAGGCGGCTCTGGCCATCAGCACGCAGAGGGCGGGGAATAGGGCGATAGGCTCTTCACAAGATGCTGCCCGAAGTCCCGCTCGAGGCGTGGGGCATGCAAAGGCTACGGATAGCATTGCAGGGAGTATCGCGGTGAGGGAGAAGGCGGTCGGTAGCGCGACGGGAGGGGTAGCTATAACGGCGCCGGTTCCGATGGCGCCGCCGATTGCCGGAAGGAGCAGGGATCGCGCTTCGATCCGGTGTTGTCCAAGCGCGACGCTTCCTGTCAATCCGCAGGCGACGAGCACGAACATGATGCTGAGCCTGAGCCAGGTGCCCGCGTCGAGGGGCAGCCACACCGGCCAGCTCTCGAGGGCGGTGAGGCTGCCGTCGCTCGCGCACAGGCAGAAGGCGAGCGTTAGCGCCCCGATTAGGATGGCGTCGATGCGAAGTCGGGGAGGATGCGCCCACGGAGCGGCGTCGTCGATGCGCGGGACGCCTGTATCTTCGAATTCGCATCGATTGCCCCTGCGTTTTGAGCAGCTTATGGCAAGCACGCTGAAGCCAACGAGCATCACGACCGCGCTTGCGATGGCGGGGTGGAGCAAGGCAAGCAAGACGATTCCCGCGGCGAGCATGCTGGCTCCGGAAAGCATGCGGGCGGAACATCTGAACGCAGAGCGATAGAGGATGAGCGCGACAAGGGGGAGCGCGGTGAACCAGCAGGCGGAGGCGACGGGTTCAAACACGGCGTTCGCTTCACCTCGGCTCACCGTGTACACGAGGAGCAGGATTCCCGCCCCGGCAATCGTTCCCGCAGCGCTTGCGGGACGTGTTGCGCACGCCCTCATGGCGCGTCGCACGCGGGGGGAGCAGAGGTAGGCAACAGATACCACGACCGTGATGAGGCTCATGCTCGGCAGGTTCGAGAGCGCCTGCGGATAGGGGAGCCTGCCGAGTGGAAACCGGCTATCCCAAAGGGCGGGCAGCGCTTCGCCGAGGGGTAGGCCTATGAGATTGAGGGTAAGGAGTGCAAGCGGAGCGGCTATGAGGGCTGTTTGCGCTCCCATTGCCAAGGCGCGCGACCGCCATGCGGGGCTGGGCAGGATAGGTGGCATCAAGCTCGACGCCCCAACCGCTCAAGATACTCCATTTCGAGCCCCTTCTGCTCTATCGCCTCATGCGGAATGCTCTGCACCCCGCGCTGCTCGATCCAGAAAACGCGTGTGCACAGGCGCTCTACCTCGTGAAGCAGATGGCTTGAAAAGACGATGGTCGCGCCCTTCCGCGCGCGGGCGAGCAGCTCCTCCCTCATCATATGTACCCCTTCCGGGTCCAGCCCGTTCATGGGCTCGTCGAGGAGCAAGAGCGGGGGATCTCCCAAAAGCGCTTGGGCAAAGCCTAGGCGTTTTCTCATACCTTGGGAATATGCTCTCACCGGGGTAGCGTCGCTTGGATCGAGGCCTACATGGCGCATGAGGGCGTTGAGGTCGTTCACTGTGTTCTGCGAATACCGAGCTAGGAAGGAAAGGTTGTACCTTCCGGTTCCGGTGTCGATGAACGGGGGATTTTCGAACATGATGCCGCTCTCGGGAACATGGCCGCTTCCAAGGTCGGTGCCGCAGACCGTTCCCGTGCCCGCGCTCGGCGCGATAAGCCCCGCGAGCGTTCTGATGAGCGTAGATTTCCCCTGCCCGTTCGGGCCGATAAGGCCCACGATCTCTCCGGTTTTGATTTCAAACGAGATGTTTTCGAGGACGCGTTTTGATCGAAACGTGACGGACAGGGCGTTCAGCTTGATTGACGTTGCCCGGGAACCGTGGCGTGGGGCCGTGGAGGATGATTCGAGCGTGGTCATCATGGGCGGGTTCCCCTTTCGGTCGTGGCGGCATGTTCCTGAACCTTGCGCGTTCTTCGTAGCGCGTACCGTTTGGCGATGCATGCAATAGAGATGATGAGGAGCGTAACGACCACTCCGATGAGCGTGGCAAAGCTGTTAACGCTGTATCCACGGAGAAGGCTCTCCACCTGCTGCGGGGCCATTTCATCGAGCGGGAGCTCGTTCGCTGCCCGTGCGAGCAGCGCCGGACCGCCGACGCCCGTTTGGAACAGGCCGGCTCCCCAGGCGTACGTTCCCAGGCAGAGCGCGTCGACCACGACGCCTCGAACCGGTACGCCCGCACGTTCCGCCGCCCCCGCCGGATCGAGGAGGAATGTGAGGTCGGCAAAGAGTTGGGGAAGTTGAAGCACGATGAATTGCCCGAGGAACCCGACGAGTACGGGTAGCGCGGGGAATGCCGAGCGGATGGTGATTCCCGTATAGAACAGGACAACGCTCGCGCAGATGATGCTTTCGACGAACCAGATAAACAAAATGAAGTACGTGTAATTCCAGGTTTCGGGGACAAGGGAATACGTTGGGAGGCCCGGCAACAGATACTCGTCCGTAATGCCAGAATAGGCAAGCCATTCGGGTACGCGGGAAGTGGGAAGTGGGGTTGCGTAGAGCGCCTGGTCGACGATTGCCAAGGTTATGGCAAGTATGGCGACGAAGGTTGCGCATCGCAGCGCGACGGCGATGGCCTTTGACAGCCAAAGCGTTTTCCGATCGGCGACTTTGGTGAGAAGCAGCTGGTCGAAGCCCGTGGCGGCGTCACTTGAAAAGACGCTCATGCACAACACGAGGCTCGTAATGGGGATGAGGACAATGGCGCACCAGGTATCGTTAATGGCGATGTAGAACAAATCGATGGCCGTCGTTCCGTCGAGCGCGCCACCCAAGTCGTATTGGATGGTGTCGAGACATAGGTACGACCTGCCGATAATGGCTGCCAGCAGCAACGTGCAGGCGATGACCGTTCTGCTGGAGAGGGGGCGTTCGAACTCGAGTCGTGCCAGGTGCAAGATGTTCACCAACGGCCTCCTTTCGTGCAGGCGCGTGGGGCACAGAGGCATGCAACAGCCAACGCGCCGCCCGCCGTCAGGCATGCCAGCGAGAACGCCGCGGCATGCGAGAGCGTGGCGGAAAGTTCGTTGTAAGAGTCGGGTTCGAGTAGCCCGATGATCGACATTGCGGACTCTTGCAACGAAGCCGGGGCGAACGTGAGTGCAAGGGGTGCGACGACGTCGCGCGCGAGGACCATCGCAAGGAGCACAACGATAGGCGCGGCTCCGTTCGCCGAGATGATTCTGATGCCGGCTACAACGAGGGCAAGGCCAAGTGCCTCGATGAGGGTTTCGGCGCAGAGGACGAGGGAGATGAGCGCGGCATGGGGCAGGGGCGAGAGGTCCGCGCCCGCCTGCGCGAGCGTGTCAAGATAAGAAGGGTCGTAGCTTCCCGTGCAGCAGATGTGCATCGCGATGGCGACGATTCCTGTGGTTGCCAGCCAGAATAGCAGTGAATGCAAGACTGCTTCGCGCAAAAGGTCGCGTACCACGCGATGCGGGCTGCATCCATGGCAGGTCATGACCGGGAGGAATGCGAGGGGCAGGCGCTCTGCCATGCGCAGGCAGAGCGAGATCGGTATGCCGAGCACTAGGACATACGAGTTCGTTAGTGCGTAGGGCATGGCGAGTAGGGGAGGGAGGTCGCGAAGCCAGAACTCTCGGTCGCTTAGCACCGAATAGCCGAGCATGGTTGAGAAGGCGGATGGAAGGTCAAACAATATGACAACGGCGACTGCAGCGGTCAGCACAGCAGGATGGGGCAGAGCTATCCCGAGCCCTGCAGAACTCAACCTTGTTCTCATGCTACCTTCTTTCTTAAGCTAGGTGGCTACCTTGATGTCGCCCATGCGGTCAGGCGCAAGCTTTAGGGGAAATGGTTGCCGATGTAAGTGCGTATGTCATGTCGTACACCTGTGGTAACCTGCAAAAACCGGTAAGTTAATGAATTTGCCCTATGGCTCATGCAAGCTTTTGGTGCTGGGGGATAACCGGCTTGGTTTGTACGTGGTAGTGTGGAACATCTTGCTCGTAGTGCTGGCTTTAGCGGAGGAGCCCACAGACGAGTTGGATTCACGTTCGATTTGCCTTAAGCATTAATGGAGGGCACATGGACAAAGAGAGCAAGGAACGACCTGCGTTTGCGAAGCGGCAGGCAGGTGGCACGTTCGTTACTTATGCGCAGACGAACTTCGACTCGCTCGACGAGCGACCCTTCGGCGCCGTCGATAGCCTCGTCCTCTCATGGCTCTCCTACTATCGCCTGCCCGGGCGACTGTTGCGCGAGGTGCCTGGCATCGCATCCTGGAAGGGGGCTCCTGTTGGGGAGCTTTTGAGGGCGGAGTATTTCGAGGAGATGCTCGGCGGTAGCTGGGATCCAGACGGCGGGCGCGACTTGCTCTTCGCCGTTTGCGCCAACCCTCGCTTCCGTGGGATGCGCATCGCCGGGTATCGCACGGCGTTTGACGACGCGACCGAGGAACAGTTCGCCGCAGCGACGTTTTTGCTCCCAGATGGCTCCTCCTACATCGCCTTTCGCGGAACGGACTCTACCCTCGTGGGCTGGAAGGAAGATTTCAACATGGCCTTCCAGAGCCCCGTGCCCTCGCAGGTGTCTGCCCAGGAGTACTTGGAGGAGGCCGCTGCGGCGCTCGACGGCCCGCTCTACGTGGGAGGCCATTCCAAAGGGGGCAACCTTGCGGTGTACGCCGCCATCATGTGCCCGCATGCCCAGCAGGACCGCATCGTGCGCGCTTTCTCGCATGACGGTCCCGGCTTCAATGAGAACTTCTTGCGTGGCAAGGGGTTTGCCCGCATGCGCGACCGCATCGACAAGACGCTGCCCCGGTCTTCGGTTTTCGGCATGATCTTCGAGGACCAGGAGGACTATTCCATCGTGGACAGCACGAGCTTCGCGCTCATGCAGCACAATCCGTTCTCGTGGGTGGTCGACGGCACGGAGTTTCGCTGCGTGGAGCGCATCTCGGCGGGCGCGCGCTATGTGGATTCCACGCTCGCGAACTGGGTTGCCCAGGTGACCCCCGAGGAGCGTGAGCGTTTCATTGACGCGCTCTTCCAGGTGATCAACGCGACCGATGCGACGCGCTTTGCCGACATTCGCGATTCTTGGCAGGAGAGCGTGCCCAAGATGCTTGCTGCGGCAGGGGAGGTGGACCCCGAGACGCGCTCGCTTATAACCCGCACGCTGGGCATTCTTGCTCGGACTGCAACGGTGGGCAAGGTGTCCGACGCGGCGCAGCGGGCGAAGACCGCGGCTGCTAAGGCTGCGGGTGCGGCGTCGAGCGCCATGGCGAAGCTTCCCGCGCCGCCGCTTCCCCGTTTGCGCATGCCGCACGAGGATGAAACGGCGGAATCGTAGCAGTTTGAATCGTGGACACCGGGTGTCTGCGTTTCATCGGCCGATATGAATCGTAGTCACCCGGTGCCTGCGTTTCATCCGCGGGCTACGCGCTTGCGGCGAGGTTGCGCAGTCGCGTGCGGTCGAGGACGGTCACCGAGCCGCGGCAAAGCTCGACGATGCCTTCCTGTTCGAAGTACTTGAGCATGCGCGAAACCACCTCGCGCGCCGTGCCGAGATGGCGGGCGATCTGGTCGTGCGTCATGGCGATGCGATCCTGCCCGCCGCGCGCGAGCTCGTCGGAAAGGAAGACGGCGAGGCGGCGGTCGAAGCTCATGAAGAGCACCTGCTGCATGACCCAGATGCAGTCGCTGAAGCGCTCAGTCGCCTGCCGGTACGTGAATGCCTCGGCGTGCACGTTCGACTGCGCAACGCGCCCGAAGCTCGCGGCGTCGATTACGATGAGCTCGGCAGGTTCTGTGGCATCGAGCGCGATATCGAAGGTGATCATGGGCATGATGCACGAGGCGGCGAGGACGCAGCATTCTCGCGGTCCCACGCGGAAGAGCGTGACCTCCTTGCCGGATTCATCGAGAAGATAGGCACGGAGCGACCCCGAAAGCATGAAAATCACGCCGGCGCAGCCCGTGCCGGCGCCTTGCACGTGCTCGCCGGCAGCGAAGCGAGCCACTCGGGCGCTGCTCACAAGGTCCTGCTTCTCGGCGGCGATCAGGTTATGCCAAAAGGGGATGCGCTGCGCGAGCAGCTCTTCGATGGCGGGCATAGGGCACGTGGCTCCCATCTGGTCGAGGGGTGTTCGTTCCATGGTAGACCAGATGGGAGCCGTGCGTATGGCTTGTTGCGGCGCATGTGCGAGGAAGGGGTGGCTGCCGCTTGCGTCGGATTGCTACACCTGCCGCCCGCATGGGCCGGTGCCGCTCGGAGGAAGCGCACCGTCGCGGAGGGTCTGCTCAAGGAATCCGTAACCTCCGGAAACGTTCGCGCAGGAGAAGCCGTGCTGCGTCAGGATGCGGCAGGCAACGTAGCTCCGAAGGCCGCTTTGGCAGAACACGAGGAGGCGGCGGCCGCTGGGAAGCTCATCAAGACGTTCGCGCAGCTCGTCGAGGGGGACGTGGAGCGCCCCTTCGACACTGCCGCGTGCAACCTCGTCGGCAGTGCGCGTGTCGAGGAGAACGGGGCTTGCCTCGCTGTCGTGCTCGCACGCCGCGAGTTCGAGCGCCTCGCTCCAGCCAACCTGTTCGACGCGCCCCTCAAGGATATTCTCGATGAGGTATCCCGCCATGTTTACCGGGTCCTTTGCCGAGGCGTAGGGAGGGGCATAGGCAAGGTCGAGCTCGGTGAGGTCGGTTGCGTCCATGCCCGCCCGGATCGCGGTTGCAATAACATCGATGCGCTTATCGGCCCCCGCTCCGCCCACGATCTGGGCGCCAAGGATGCGGCCGGTATTCTGCTCGAATACGACTTTCATGACCAGGCTCTCGGAACCGGGGTAGTAGGTGGCGTGGTTCGCCGGAGTGAGCACCACGGCATCGGCGGCAAGGCCCGCTGCCTGCGCCGCGCGCAGCGTAAGCCCGGTCGTGGCCACGGTGAGGTCGAACATCTTGAGGACTGATGAGCCCTGCGAACCCTTGAAGGTGCGGTCGATGCCGCAGATGTTATCGGCCGCGATGCGCCCTTGCTTGTTGGCGGGGCCGGCGAGCGCGATGAGCGCGGGCTTTCCGGTGACGGCGTGCTTCACCTCGATGGCGTCGCCCACGGCGTAGATGTCCGGATCGCTCGTTCGCAGGTGCTCATCCACCTTGATCGCACCGCGGAGCCCCAGTTCGAGCCCCGCTTCGCGCGCGAGCGTGCTTTCGGGTGCCACGCCCACCGCCATGATCGCGAGGTCGGCGTCGAGCGGAGCGCCTTCGGCGAGTGCGGTGCGTATGCCCCCGTCCAAAGCGGAAAAGCCGGTCACGTTCGCATCGAGCAGCACGCGGATGCCATGCTTACGCAGGTGGTTGTGGAGAATCGCCGCCATATCCTGGTCGAGCGTGGGCATGAGGTGGCTTCCGCGCTGCACCACGGTGACGTCGAGCCCCCGTTCGCGCAGGTTTTCGGCCATCTCGAGCCCGATGAAGCCGCCGCCTACGATGGTTGCCGCCTGCGGGTGCTCGCGCTCCACAAAGTCATGGATGCGAAAGGTGTCCTCAACGGTACGCAGGGTGAAGAGGCGGTCGGAATCCGTGCCGGGCACGCCGGGATCAACGGGTCGCGCGCCGGGCGAGAGGATAAGCTTATCGTAGCGTTCAGCATAGACGCTGCCGTCGTCCAGACGCCGTATGCTCACGGTGCGGGCGCCGCGATCGATCGATACCGCTTCCTGGCGCACCCGCACGTCGATGCGGAAGCGGTCCCAGAAGCTCTCGGGCGTCTGCAGGGTGAGCTTGGCCCGATCGGTGATGACGCCGCCGATGTAGTAGGGGAGCCCGCAGTTCGCGTAGCTTACGTATCCCGTGCGCTCGATGACGATGATCTCGGCTGCCTCGTTCAGCCGCCTCAGGCGCGCCGCGGCGGTGGCCCCGCCAGCCACGCCGCCGATGATGACTACCTTCATGCGTTGCCTCCCATCTCGAGCGGCCCTCTCCAGCGGTTGATGCCGCCCATATCGGTAACGTTGGTGTACCCCTGCGCCGCGAGCGAGCGGCATGCCAAGGCGCTTCGAGCGCCCGAAAGGCAGTACACGAAGAGCGAGCGGTTGCGGTTGGGCACGTGGTGCGGTGCCTCGCGGATGCGGTCAAGCGGCAGGTTCACCGCTCCCGGAAGATGGCCCTGGGCAAACTCCTCGGGCGATCGCACGTCGAGCACGGTCTTCTCTGCCACGGCATCTGCCTGCTGCATATGCTCGTTGATATTGGGTCCGAACAGTGCGTTAAGGAACATCGCGGCTCCCCTCGTAGGATGCGTTCGTACAAGGGGAGCATAGGACGGGGCGGTCCCGCTTGTCAGTGACGATGTCACCAACGCATGAGACGGATGTGAGACAGATGTGCCGGGTCAATCTGTCTCGCTTTGTCTTATGAGACAGATTGACCCGGCACAACTGTCTCAATCTGTCTCACTTTTGGTTAGGGGAGCTATCGGCTCTCAATGGCTCCGATGTTTCTCAGCTCGATCGAGATGAGGCCGTTCGGCTCGTTCTTGAACGTGATGTACTCGGGGTTCTTTCCCATTTCAACGGGAAAAGAGATTTCGATGCCCGTGTCGGTGCGAATCTTCTGGTTGCGCACGGCGGCACGCTGCACCTGCGAACGCTCGACGGGAACGCGCTCGGGCAGGTGCTCTTCCTCGAGCGCTTCCTTCACGCGGTCGCGCAGCACGGGCTCGTCTTCAAAGGCCTCGTCCACGATATCCCAAGGTGGAAGCTCCTCGTCCTCCTCCACATGCTCGACCATCGCCGCTTTCGCCATGGCGAGCGCCACGCTCGTGTTCGCGCCGTGCTCCTCGGCCACCTCGGCGACCACGCGCGTTACGGTGTCGATGATCTCTTTGGTGGACACGCCCGCCTCGCATTGGAGCAGGCCGTCGGGGATGAGCATGGTGTCTTGGCCTGCGATGCTGCGCTTCTTGTCCTGGTAGAGCACCTCGAGCGTGCTCGCGCGCACGAGCGCGTAAGACGAGATCTTCTGTGACGGGTTGGGTAGGATGGCGTAATGCCGGGCGATGTCGTTGCGCACGGAGCCATTTTGATCGGCCACCTCGTGCATGAATGCCATGCGGCTCGTCATGAGCAAGATAGCGAACCACCGGATGTCGTCTTCGTCTTCGAAATCCGCAACGAGAATGTCGGTGGATTCCGGTTTATCGGCGCGGGCGAGCTCGCCGCCAAGGAACTCGGCGATTTGCAGCGAGAGGTCGATGAAGTCGCGTTCGCCGAAGAAGTAGCGCTTGAGCTCCGTGGCGAATGCGCTCTCTTCCGCAAAGGTGCCGCGGCGGTTGTCGTCGGCGGTACGGGCGCGGCGCAGGTGCTTGGCCACGAAATTGCGCGTCGAGCGCGTCTCGAGTTCAAGCTCTTGCTGGGAAAACACGTTGACTGCAGAGTCGAGGTCGATGACGTGCAAGATCGCGTGGTTGATTTTGAACATGGACGAGGCCTTCCGATGGTGATGGTCTGCGCGGGCGTAAGCGGGCCGCGCAAAGAGCCTCTATTGTCGCATGAATCCACGCGGTGGGAAGGTTCGAGCCTCGAACTTGCGCGAGAACGGGAAAAGGTCCGGAAGAGGCCGGCTGCGCATTCCAGCCTGGCTGGAGCGCAGTCGGCCTCTCCCGCGCTTGCTCGATTTTGCATACTCGTCCTAGAGCTGACGCAGCCCCTCCTCGAGGCCGGTTTTGCTGTCGGTCTTGTCGTCGCGTTGCTTGATGACGCGCGCGGGAACGCCGGCCACTACAGCGCCGGCTGGAACGTCCTCAACGACCACGGCGCCAGCGGCAACCACGGCGCGCTCGGCTACGCGGACGCCCTCGAGCACCACGGCGTTCGCACCGATCATCACGTTGTCTTCGATGATGACGGGCGTAGCGCTTGCGGGTTCAACAACGCCGGCGAGCACGGTCCCGGCGCCGATGTGGCAGTTCTTTCCTACCGTGGCGCGCCCGCCCAGGACGGCGCCCATATCGATCATGGTGCCCTCGCCGATGACGGCGCCGATGTTCACGATCGCGCCCATCATGATGACTGCGTTGTCGCCGATGGACACGCGGTCGCGGATGATCGCGCCGGGCTCGATGCGCGCGTTCACGCCCTTGAGGTCCAAAAGCGGAACGGCGGAGTTGCGGCAGTCGTTCTCGATGTCGAAGTGCTCGATCGCGTCGGCGTTAGCTTCCAGCAGGGCAGAGACTTCGGACCAATCGCCAAAGACCACGCGCCCTTCCGGAGAACCATACACACGCAACGATCCCCACTCAATCGTCGCTCCCGGCTTTTCCCGAATGTATGCCTTTACCGGCGTCTTCTTAGGAGCCGAAGCGATGAAGTCGATGATTTCCTGAGCATTCATGTTGGTGCCGTTATCAGCCATCAATAACCCTTTCTATGACAAATTCTTTCAGCGAGCGCGGCGCAGAAGCCCATGCCTGCATAGACAATAGCGTCTGCGCTAGACGATTGGGCGGCCGTTGCGCAGAGGCGGCGCGGAAGGTTTATCGCGAGTTCCGCAGCCGGCGCGAGCGCCGGCGAGGACTGCTCGAGCAGGAAACCTTCCGTGCCGCCCCGTTCGTTACCCTTACCCGAACATCACCTCGTCGAAGGTAAAGAACCCCTTGTCGCGAACGACGAGCTTCTGCGCCGCCGCGAGCGCCCCGTTCACGAAGATCTCCCTGCTTTCGGCGCGATGCGTAAGCGAAACCTCCTCGCTCGGTCCGAAGAACGATACCGTGTGCACGCCCGCCACCGTGCCGCCGCGCAGGGCGTGGATGCCTACTTCCTGCGTATCGCGCGCGCCGCAGAGGCCCTCGCGTCCGTACACGGGCTTCACGCTGCCGGCGCCCAACTCAGCCTTTGCTGCACGCACCTCGTCAAGCAGCATCGTTGCCGTGCCGCTCGGCGCATCGGCCTTCTGGTTGTGGTGCGTCTCCACGATCTCGATGTCGAAACCAGGGAGTTCGCGCGTCGCCTGGGCTACAAGGTGCCTGAGCGCCGCGATGCCGATGGAGTAGTTGCCCGACCACACGACGGGGGCGATGCTGCCCAGTTCGCGCAAGACCGCGAGCTGCTCATCCGAATGGCCTGTGGTCCCGCTTACCAAGGCGGCGCCGGTCCTGCGCACGTAGCCGGCGACAGCGTCGAGTGCGGCCACGTTCGAGAAATCGATGATGATCTCCGCAGCAGGGGCGGTCTCAAGCTCTTTCACCTCAAAGCCGACCTGCGCCACCACCTCGAACAGCGGTTCGCCCGCGCCGTCGCGCATTTCACGGGCGGTGCGGTCGATGAGGGTTCCCATGCGGCCCGTGCCGCAGATAACGATGCTAAGCAAGAAGACCAGCCTCCTTCATAGCCTGGGTAAGCCCGCTGCGCGCACCCTCCGACATCGGGCAGAGCGGCAGGCGGTAGTTCGCCTTGATGAGCCCCATCTGGGCGAGCGCCTCCTTGACGGGGATGGGGTTGACCTCGCTGAAGAGCGCGTGCACGAGCGGCTGCCCGGCAATTTGAATCTCGCGTGCGCGCTGGGTGTCGCCGTCCAGGTAGGCGCGGCACATTTCATGCACGAGCGCGGGTTGCACATTCGCCCAAACCGAGATGACTCCGCTCGCGCCGAGCGACATGAGCGGCACCGCGATGCCGTCCTCGCCCGAGAACATGCGGAACTCGGGCCCAATGAGATGCGCGATACTCGCGGCAAATGCGACGTTTGCACTCGCTTCTTTCACGCCCATGATGTTGGGGTGCTGGGCAAGCCGCTCCATGTTCGCGGCCGAGATGGAGCACCCGCAGCGCCCGGGGATGTTATAGAGGATGCAGGGGATGTCGACTCCGTCTGCGACGGTCGCGAGGTGGCGATAGATGCCCTCTTCGTTCGCCTTGTTGTAGTACGGCGTGATGATAAGCAGTCCATCCACGCCGAGCTTCTGGTAGGCGAGGCTCTTTTCCAGCATGGTCTCGGTACTGTTGGATCCCGAGCCTGCGATGACCGGTACGCGGCCGCCAACGTGCTCGACCACGAAGCGGCAAACCTCGTTGTCCTCTTCATGCGACATCGTGGAGCTCTCGCCGGTGGTGCCGAGTGTGAGGATGCCGTCGGTGCCGTTTTCGATCTGGAATTCGATGAGGCGGTCGAGCGCTTCGAAGTCGACGCTTCCGTCGTCGTTGAATGGCGTTACGAGCGCGACGATCGACCCTTCAAGATGCCGCACGTCCATCGTTGCTCCTTCCTGTTGATATGAGACAGTTGTGCCGGGTTAATCTGTCTCATCTGTCTCGTGTATGGCGACGTGCTCGAGCAGCGCGCGCCCTTGGGGCAGCACGTCGAGCGTGGCGAAGTAGTCGGCGGGGGTTTCTGCCCGGCGGATAAGCTCCGTCGACCCATCGGTGCGAAGCAGCACTTCTGCCGAGCGAAGCCGACCGTTGTAGTTGTAGCCCATCGAGTGCCCGTGCGCGCCGGTGTCGTGGATGATGAGCAGGTCGCCGATTTCAATCTCGGGGAGCTTGCGGTCGATGGCGAACTTGTCGTTGTTCTCGCAGAGCCCTCCCGTGACGTCGTAGGTGCGCGTGGCCGCCTCCTGCGATTTGTCCGGGCCGTCTGCCTGCCCCATCACGGTGATGTGGTGGTACGCGCCGTACATCGCGGGACGCATGAGGTCGGCAGAGCAGGCGTCGACGCCGATATAGTCTTTGTAGATGCGCTTCTCGTGGATAGCGCGTGTGACCACGCAGCCGTACGGCCCCAGCATGAAGCGTCCCATCTCGGTGTAGATGGCGACGTCCCCCATGCCCGCCGGCACGAGAATCTCCTCGAAGGCGCGTCGCACGCCCTCGCCGATGGCGCGGATGTCGTTGGCGGGCTCATCGGGCCGGTAAGGGATGCCCACGCCGCCGGAGAGGTTCACGAACCCAACGTGCGCCCCCGTCTCGCGCTGCAGGCGCACAGCAAGCTCGAAGAGAATGCGCGCGAGCGCGGGGTAGTAGTCGTTCGTGACGGTGTTCGAGGCGAGGAAGGCGTGGATGCCGAAGGTCTTGGCACCGCGTTCGCGAAGCATCCGAAATGCTTCGAAAAGCTGTTCCTCGGTCATGCCGTATTTCGAATCTCCCGGGTTGTCCATGATGTCGTTGGCAAGACGGAAGAGTCCGCCGGGGTTGAACCGGCAGCTCACGGTTTCGGGAATGGGGCCCGCGACGCGTTCGAAAAACGGGATATGGCTGATGTCGTCAAAGTTCACGATGGCGTCGAGCTCGCGTGCAAGGCGAAAATCCGCAGCGGGCGTGTCGTTCGACGAGAACATGATTTCCGGGCCGGGCACATTGAGGGCACGGGCGATCATGAGCTCCGTCGAGCTCGAGCAGTCGCATCCACAGCCGTATTCCCGTAGGATCGAGATGAGCGCTGGGTTGGGATTGGCCTTGACGGCAAAATACTCGCGGAAGCCGGGGTTCCAGGAAAAGGCTTCGCGCACGGCTTCCATGTTGGCGCGAATTCCCGCCTCGTCGTAGAGGTGGAATGGGGTAGGGTAGCGGCCGGCGATGTCGACCAGCTGGTGCTTCGTGACAAACGTTCGCTTCATGGCAAACTCCTTGGCTGATAGCGCTCCTGCATGCTTGCAGACAGTCTTACGAGTGTTCCCCGCAAGCCCACACGGCGCCCGCGCCCGGTTGCCGTGTTCGGCGGGTCCGCCTTGCTGCGGGGTCGCTGCCTGCCGGCTCGCCCGCGCTCAATCTCGCCCGCGCCTCTATCAAGTGCGTCAACTGTACCATAGGCCTGCGCGAAGCCGGCCCGTTTCGTTCGTTTTGCCGTTAGGTTTCCGGTTGGTTACACGCGGTGCGCCACGCGGCCACAGGCGAGCCACCGCCTCGCGCGCGTTGACGAGACGCTACAATGTCGTGGTCGTTATGTAGGGAGTGATCGCCATGCCGCACGCGTGCCCGCCTTTCAACGCCTCCGCCACCGATGGCGAGGGCCTTCTCAGCTCCGTCGAGGGCCAGGAGCTCCTCGACGAGCTCACGCGCTACCGCCGCGACCTCCACCGCATTCCCGAACTTGACGATGACCTGCCTCGGACCATCGCCTACGTGCGCAGCGTGCTCAGCGGGCTTTCGTGCGATGTCCTCGAGCCGTGCAAGGGGGCGGTATGCGCGTTTTTCGACCTCGGTCGCGCCGAGACGGTGGCGATCCGGGCGGATATGGATGCGCTTCCCATCGACGAGGCGAGCGGAGCGGCGTTCTCGAGCGAGCACCCCGGTCGCATGCATGCCTGCGGCCACGATGGCCACATGGCCATGGCGCTTGCGGCGGCCACATGGGTCGATCGCGTGGCGCGGGGTGCAGGCGGCGCCGGTGAGGCCGAGCAGCTCCCCAGAAACGTTCTCTTCGTGTTCCAGCCGGCGGAGGAGACCACGGGCGGCGCGAAGCGCGTGTGCGAGAGCGGCGTTTTCGAGCGCTACCACGTTACGCGCATCTTTGGCATGCACCTCTGGCCCGATTTGCCCGCGGGCAGCCTCGCATCGCGGCCTGGCCCGCTGCTCGCGCGTTCGAGCGAGACGACCATCACGTTCCACGGCGTGTCGAGCCATATCGCGAAGTGGAGGGATGGTCGGGACGCCCTGGGGGCCGCGGCGCGATTCGTGGTGGGATCGAAGTGGCTTTCGCGAAAACTGGAGCAGGACGAGCCGTTTCTGCTGCGCTTTGGCCATATGACGGCAGGTACGGTGCGAAACGCCGTTGCCGGGCAGGCGCGCGTGGAGGGCAGCCTCCGGGTGTTCTCGGACGATATGTTCGCACGCGCGCAGGACGAGGTCCGTGCGTTGGCGCAAACTGCTGCCGATGAGGAGGGGTGCACCTTCGACCTCCACTTTTCGGAGGGGTATCCACCCGTGGTAAACGACGGGACGCTTTTCGGGGAGGCCGCGCAGGCGCTACCGGAGCTCGAGCGCGTGCCCGAACCGCTCCTCATAGCCGAAGACTTCGCGTTTTATCAACGCTATCTGCCGGGTGTGTTCTTCCTGCTGGGGACGGGAACCGGCATCCCGCTCCATGCCGATACCTTCAACTTCGACGAGCGCGTGCTGCTGCGCGGCGTCCGGGCGTACCAGCAGCTTCTTTTCGGCGTATAGCGAAGCTGCCTTCCCCCAACTCTTTGGAGGCTTGTTCTCGAGCTCAGCCGAACATGTTGCGCTGAGTCTGGGGTCGTCTCGATGGGGCTCAGGCTAGGGATATGTGGAACGAAAAACCGAGTATACCCTGCGGCGAACGGGGGCGCCGTTTGGGGTATACTCGTGTCGAGCAGAAGGTTTTAAGCCCTCCTGTGGATAACTTTCTTGTGGGTGATGCCCACGCTGAACAGCCGTCTCCACCAAGGCGGCTGTTCCCTTTTGCGTCAAGCATCACCCTAGGCTCGGATTAGACGAGCATCTCGTAGGCCAATAAGACCAGAGCAAGAAGCACTGCCGCCGAAAGCAGCAGCTGGGTGAGCTTCTGCATGGGATCCCTCCATCTACCCCGCTGGACTCGGAGGGCACCGCCCGCTCGCTTAGTTAAATAATATCACCTTTTTAGCAGAAAAAGAACATATGTTCGATATTAGTTGCGGCAAAACTACTGCTGAGAATGATCGTAGCTATGCCTGTTCTTTATGCCGATGCATGCATCGCCTGCTCACGCTCACCAACGCTGCTCACCTGTGATACACTGCAACCATGCCGAACGCATAAGCAGCATATTCCGCTCAAAATCATAGCCATATACGCATGTCATTCGCTTTTCGCATGTTTCGCAGGCATATCGGTTGCCAGGAATATCGGCTCGGGCAGACTGCCAGGCCGCATTGTCGCTGCGACCTGGGATCATAATGCCAAGACTAGGAGGTCGAAGATGAAATTCTTCCTCGACACCGCGAATCTCGACGAGATTCGCGAGGCGGTGAGCTGGGGCGTCATCTCGGGCGTTACCACGAATCCGTCGCTGTACGCCAAGACGGGAGGTACGCTTGCTGGGTATGAGGACCACATGCGCGCCATCTGCGCCGTATGCGACGGCCTGCCGGTCTCGGCTGAGTCTTGTGCCGATACCACGGAGGGTATGATTGAGGACGGTCGCCGGTTCGCGCGCATCGCTCCGAATATCGTCGTCAAGCTTCCGGTGTGCACGGAGGCCCTGGCAGCGACGCATGCGCTGGCGCAGGAGGGCATCTCGGTGAATATGACGCTCGTGTTCACCGTTCCCCAGGCATTGCTCGCCGCCCGTGCGGGCGCGCGCTACATCTCGCCTTTCGTTGGGCGCTTTGACGACATCGCCGAGGATGGCGTCGAGCAGCTTTCGAACGTGTGCGCCGCCATCCACAACTATGATTTCGGCCACGAGGTCGAAATCATCGGCGCCTCGATTCGCACGCCGAATCACATCACCCAAGCCGCCCTCATGGGCTGCGATATCGCGACGGTTCCGTTCGCCGCGTTGAAGAAGGCCGTCAAGCATCCGCTCACCGACCGCGGCCTTGCATCGTTTTTGGAAGACTGGAAGAAGGTTGAACAGGCATAGTGGCAGAGGATACGAACACCACCACCGGCTCCGGCACAGGAGCTTCCGAGGCGCAGGAGAAGCCGCGCCGCACCACCCGTGCCCGTCGTACGACGAAGAAGGCAGAGGAGGCCAAGCCTGCCGCCAAGAAGGCGCCGGCATCCGCTTCGAGCGAGCCTGACGCGCCGAGCGCATCGAAGGCGGCGGCCGGTGAAGTGACGGCCGAGGTCGCGCAGGCGCGCGCCCTGGCGCAGATCTCGCAGGCGTCGATCGTTCGCAAGCAGCGCCGCGCCGCCGCTCGCGCGGAGGAAGCGCTGACGGCCCCCGCTAAGGCCACGCGGACGCGCCGCACCAAGAAGGCGGCGGATGCGGCCGATGCTGCTACGGCTGCCTCTGGCGAGGCGGCGCTTCCGGGCGATGCCGTGCAGGCGAGCGAGCCCGCAAAGGCTTCTGCCAAGCCGCGCAGCACCTCGAAGAGGACCAAGAAGGCCGCCGGTGACGCAGACAAGGCTGCTGCAGATGCAGCGACGGCTCCCGTTGCAGATGATGCTGCCGTGTCTGCAGCCCCTGCCGTCGACCCGGCGCTTCGCCCGCATCGCCGCGGCCGGAAGCCCAAGGCCTACGTCGAGGCGGAGCGCGCCGCAGCCGCAGCGCTTGCGGCGGCGCAGGCGGCTTCTGCTGCGGGGGACGAGCGGG
>NZ_HE978574.1:939611-1020928 GCF_000311845.1 Enorma massiliensis phI
CGATACCGCTGAAGGCGCGGCGCCCGTGGAAGACCATCGCCCCGGCCGTGCCCGCCGCGCTGCAGCCGACGGTGCGAAGCGTGCGCCGCGAAAGCGCCGGACCGCGTCTGACGAGGCCGCGGCCGAGGCCGCCGGAGCAGCTCAGGACGCCGCCTCGTCTGGGGAAGCTCCCTCTGCCGGCCCCGAGGCGCAGGCTGCCGATGCCCGCGAGGCGGCCGCGGATGAGCGCGCGCCCCAAAGCTCCGATGCTCCGGATGCCGCCGAGGAGGGCAAGGCAGCGCGTGGAAAGCGCGACCAAGGCGCGCATCGCACACACGCCCAGCGAAACGACCGCGCCGCTGACCAGCGAAACGACCAGCGCAACGATCGACGCAACCGTCAGCAGAATCGCAAAGCACGCAATAACCGCAACGCGCCCGTCGAGCCAAGCCTCTCGCGCGAAGACCTTGCGGCCATGAAGGTCGCCGAGCTCCGCGAGAAAGCGCGCGAACTGGATCTCGACATCACGGGCAAGAAGAAGGCCGAGCTTGTTGAGGAAGTCTACGTGGCCAATGCCCGTGCAGAAGGCTTCCGCGAGATTACCGGCATTCTCGATATCTCGCACGAGGGCTTCGGCCATATCCGCGCCCACGGCTACATGCCCAGCCGCGACGACGCATTCGTTCCGGCGAACCTCATCCGAGCTGCCCGCCTGCGCGCCGGCGACCTTATCGAGGGAACGCTTCGCCCCTCGCGCCCCGGCGATAAGTTCCCCGGCCTGTCGAAGATCAAGTCGGTGAACGGGCTCGATCCCGAGGAAGCGCGCAAGCGCCCCAAGTTCAGCGACCTTACGCCCATCTACCCCAATGAGCAGCTCAAGATGGAGCACGGTAAGGATTCCATCACCGGTCGCGCCATCGACATCGTGAGCCCCATCGGCAAGGGCCAGCGCGGCCTCATCGTCTCGCCGCCCAAGGCGGGCAAGACCACCATCCTGAAGAAGATCTGCCAATCTATCGCGGCGAACAATCCCGAGGTGCACCTGATCTGCCTTTTGGTGGACGAGCGCCCCGAGGAAGTTACCGATATGCAGCGCTCCATCAAGGGCGATGTGGTGGCCTCTACCTTCGATATGCCCGCCGACAACCACACCCGCGTATCTGAGCTCGTGATCGAGCGAGCCAAGCGCATCGTGGAGATGGGCGGAGACGTCGTGGTGGTGCTCGACTCCATCACACGTCTCGCACGCGCTTACAATCTGGCAGCGCCGGCTTCGGGCCGCATTCTCTCGGGCGGCGTCGATTCCGCGGCGCTCTACCCGCCCAAGCGCTTCTTGGGCGCTGCGCGGAACATCGAGAACGGTGGCTCACTCACCATTCTCGCCTCCGCCCTCATCGACACCGGCTCCAAGATGGACGAGGTGATTTTCGAGGAGTTCAAGGGTACGGGCAATATGGAGCTCAAGCTCGATCGCGATCTTGCCGACCGCCGCATCTTCCCGGCTATCGACCCGGTCGCTTCGGGTACGCGCAACGAGGACCTGCTCATCGATCCGCAGATGCGGCCCTTCGTGTGGGGCATCCGCCGCGTGCTTGCCAACATGTCCAACACCGAGCGCTGCGCCTCGGCCTTCATCAAGGGCCTTAAGCAGACGAACACGAACGAGGAGTTCCTCATCCGCTCCGCCAAGCGCGCCCAGGACCACGGCGAGTTCTAAAAGTGATAAAACGAACTCGGTTCGTTTTATCATGTTCGGGTGGTAAAGCGAGAGTAAGGGTTTTCAAGTTTTTGCGAGGCGTCTGCAGCTTTCGTGCTGCGGGCGCCTCGTCATGAGGTATCGTGCACCGGGGGCCTGCCGCGCATTGCTATTCGGCGGCGCAGCCCCACCCCAATCCACCTGCGTGTGAAAGGCGGTATGCGATGATCGAGTGCTACAAGACGGCAACGGCCGGTTCCATCGAAAGAATCGAGGCGCCCGAATCGGGCTGCTGGGTCAATGCGATCGCCCCCACGCCAGAAGAACGCACCTGGTTGGAGGAGGAGCTCGGCGTGCTGCCGGAGTTCGTTCGCTCGGCCCTCGACGACGAGGAGACCTCGCGCATCGATTACGACGAAGACGTGAACCAGACCTTCGTCATCGTCGACTACCCGGTCGCTCCGGGTGAAGAGGGAGCTCCCGATGCGCGCCAATACGACACGATGCCCCTCTCGATGGTGTTCATCCCGGAGAAGAGCCTGTTCGTGACTCTGGGCCTTTACGACAATCCCATCACGCGCGACATGGCCGCCGGCCGCGTGCGCGGCGTCGACACGCGGTTCCGCACGCGCTTCCTGCTGCAGATCCTTCTGCGCATCAGCCAGCTCTACCTCGTTTACCTGCGGCGCATCGACCGCCTTTCGTCTGCCACGGAAGAGAAGCTCCATGCTTCGGTGCGGAACGAGGAGCTCATCCAGATGCTCGACCTCGAGAAGTCTCTCGTCTATTTCTCGACTTCGCTCAAATCGGACGAGGTGACGCTCAACAAGATCATGCACGGGCGCATCATCCCGCTGTACGAGGACGACCAGGACCTACTCGAAGACGTGCTCGTCGAGATCCATCAGGCAATCGAGATGTGCAACATCTATTCCAACACGCTGTCGGGAACGATGGACGCGTTTGCGAGCATCATCTCCAACAATCTGAACATCGTGATGAAGGTGCTCTCGGTTATCACGATCGTGATGGCTATCCCCAACATCGTGTTCGGCTTCTACGGCATGAATGTAGGCCTGCCTTTCGAGGGCGTGCCGCTGCTCGATAACTGGGCATTTCCGACGCTGTTGGCCGCTGTCGCTTGCCTTATCGCGGCGTGGATCTTCAAGCGCAAGGGCATGTGGCACTAGGGTGGCCGGCACGGGCGGTCGCTACCCAGGCTGATAAAACGAACCCGGTTCATTTTCTCATTTTCGCGGAAGTGATAAAACGAACCGGGTTCGTTTTATCACTCTGGGGTCGGGCGCTAGATGACGCCGAGTGCGCGCTCCGCGGCGATGACTGCCTTGTAGGGGAGAACGCGGGTGAGCGCGTAGAGTGCCTTCATGTCGATCGAGGGAATGCAGAGGCTCTTGCCTGCGCGCGCCGCGGCGAGTGCCGAGCGTGCGACATCCGTTACCCGTTCGTAACCGACGATACTCATCTGCTGCATGGCGCGCACGTCGCCTGGTTCGTTGAAGAATTCGGTCCGCATGTACTTGGGGCAGACCGCCGTCGCGTGGATGTCGACCGGGCCGAGTTCGGCATCGAGGGCGCGCGTGAAGTCGAGCATGAAGCGCTTGGCCGAGCTGTAGAGCGTAAGGTCGGGCTGGGGGATGAACGCAGCCACGCTCGCCACGTTGATGATGCGCGCCCCGCGCCCCATAGAGGGGAGCGCGCGGTAGGTGAGCTCTACCGGCGCGCGCATGAGCAGGTTGACCTGGTCGGCGACCTCGTCGCGCGAGAGCTTGGCGAACGGTCCGAAGGTGCCCGCGCCCGCGTTGTTGATGAGCAGGGCCACCTGCGTGTCGGGCGTCTCGGCGAGCGAGGCCTCGACCACGTCGTACGAAACGGGATCGGTGAGGTCGAGGCAGAAGGGCCGCACGGCGGTTTTGCAGGTGCGCACGAGGGCGTCGAGGCGGTCGGCGCGGCGGGCAATGGCCCAGATCTCGTCGATCGAACCGGCCGCCCCGCCATCGATGAGCTTCACGAATTCTCGGCCGAGGCCAGACGATGCTCCGGTGACGATGGCGATGCGAGACATGGCGGCTCCAATCCACGGGTTGCGTTTTCCTTGCTTGTTCCCCAAAGCGAGGCTTCTCAAGCGGTGCTTGCAGGATGCAGCTGCCGCTTCACGGGTCCTTTGCATCGCGCGTCTCTTCATCCTGCCGTTGAGCCCGCGCGCGTCTGCCGGTCGAATCCTGCCGTTAACGCGAAACATACACGCCCCTGGCGGCTTCCCTTGCATTCTATGGGGGGTTCTCGCATAATAGCGAGTAGCTATCGCGACGGAAAAATGCAGATGAACCGTACCACCTTCCGTTGTTTTTGGGACCCAGTTCGTGTCCCGGCAACCCCGTCATCATTTTTTCGCAAGCGAGCCATAGCTGGTAGGTGCTGGCAATCGAGCTAGCGAGAGATGAAGGAGTGGCCATGGCAGCTTCTGGTTCAACTTCACGTGCGGTCTACGCAGGTCTTTCCTGCGGGTTCGTGTTCGCCGTTCCGGTTGCCGCCTATGTTGCGACCATGCCGTTTCCGGATGCGAACAGCTCGGTGACCTCGCTCGCCCTTCCCTTCACGATGGGCGCGCTCGCGGGCGTCGGAATCCTCTCTGCCGTGTCCGCCGTGGGGCGTCGTCATGCCATTACGGAGGAGGGTGACGCCGAGGACTCGTCGCCCAGCGCCTCCTCCTTCTCCTCCACAGCGTTCGAGCAGCGCGAGCAAGATGATCTTGAGCGTTTCTTCGGCACCCGGCGCGTGCCCAAGGATGTTCCGGTGATCGCTCGCGCCCAGGATGCCATGTCCGAGGCTGATGCCTGGGCAGATATCGATTCCATACTGTCCGAGGACTCGCCCATCAGCTGCGATGCCGCTACCTCCAAGGATATTTACCAAATCGCCTTCGAGGAGCTTCAGCGCGAGACGAGGGCGGCCCAGGATGCATCGGCATCGTCGGCTCAACCCACCGGCCAGGCGCCGGCATGGGCGGCTGCGAGTGCCGTCGCCTCGATGCACCAGCAGCCTGCCACCGCAGTGTCTCAACCCGCTGCTCGCAGCGCGACAACCGTGCTCGAGAGCCCGGTGCCTGCGTCTCAGACAGCGTCGGTGGGGGATAGGGACGAACTCGATACCGAGGCTGCCCAGCGCGCGGCGCTTGCCTCCCTCGACGAAATCGACGGGGAGAGCCTTCGCACGGCAAGCGAACGGGCGGTGCGCTCCGCGGGCGCGGGCCAGTTTGCCTACCCGGTCATCTCCGCAGGCGCGCAGCCGGCCGGTGCCGTTTCGCGCACTGCCGCGGCTACGGGGAACGCAGCCGTTGCAACGGATAATGCAGCTGCGGGCTATGCAGGGCGCGAGGATATCTGGGCGTCTGCGCTCGACATCCTTGCCGAGGGCACATCCGGTAGCAAGGGCGCCGAGCCCCAGGCGGTTCCGTATGTGGGCCGTCACATGCGTCCGGCAGCCGCGCCGGCAGATGCGGCCCGCGCCGCGGCCGTGGCCGAGGGCCGTCGCGCCAACCAGATGCACCAGCATGTGAACAGCCTCATCGAAGAGGAGCTCGGCCAGGTTCCCTCCTCGAGCGTGCGGCGCTCGAGCCGCGAGTACCTGCGCGTTATCCAGGGCGGAACGGCTTCCATGCCGCGTCTCCAGGCGGAGGCATAGGCTTTGCGCCTCTCTAAGCCGTGGCTATTCGCTGCAATCATCATGGTCCTCATCATCTGGGGAAATTCGCTCGTGCCTGGTTCTGGCAGCGGCTCGCTGAGTCTGTCGGTGGTAGAGGCGGTGCGCGGTGCGCTCGATGCCTTGCGCCTGCCAAGCGATTGGGTGACGAACTTCCTCGTGCGCAAGACCGCTCATTTTACTGAGTACGCCGTCCTGGGCGTTCTCGTGGCGCATGCATTCGATCCGGAGCGCACCGCCGAGCACATGCGCCTCGCCGCCATCTGCCTCGCACTGGTGCTCGTTCCCTCGATAGACGAGACCATTCAGCTCTTCGTGGCCGGGCGCTCTGGTCAGGTAACGGACGTGCTCCTTGATTGCTGCGGTGCCGCTACGGGGGTTCTGCTCACCTATCTCGTCTGGCGCCTTCGCCGCCGTGAAATGCCAACACCGGGTGATTCCGATTCATCCTGAGTGAATCGCCAACACCGGGTGATTCTGATTCATTCACTTGCTTGGCCCATCGGGCAACCTGCCACGTAGGCAACTCAACAGAAAAATGCACCGCTCGCCGATTTCACTCTGGACAAGACGCGCTAAAATAGATGTGCATGTCAGCTTCGGTTGGCCATTTCGCCATGGTCAGCCGAGTTCAAGCACAACAGAGAGGAGAGGCATGCAGTACACAGCAGAAGTGGAGAACATGTGCCCCGTCGCCAAGGGCGCATACCACGGCCCCGCGCCCATCCCCGAGGAGGGCAAGTGGGTTCAGGCCAAGGAGATCTCCGACATCTCGGGCCTCACGCACGGTGTGGGCTGGTGCGCCCCGCAGCAGGGTGCGTGCAAGCTCACCCTCAACGTCAAGGACGGCATCATCGAGGAGTGCCTCGTTGAGACCCTCGGCTGCTCGGGTATGACCCATTCCGCGGCCATGGCCTCCGAGATCCTTCCCGGCAAGACCATCCTTGAGGCCCTGAACACCGACCTCGTTTGCGACGCCATCAACGTTGCCATGCGCGAGATCTTCCTCCAGATCGTGTACGGCCGCAGCCAGACCGCGTTCTCCGAGGGCGGCCTGCCCGTGGGCGCTTCCCTCGACGACCTCGGCAAGGGTCTGCGCTCCCAGGTCGGCACCATGTTCGGCACCAAGGCCAAGGGCGCTCGTTACCTCGAGCTCGCTCAGGGCTATGTGACCCGCATGGCGCTCAACGACAAGAACGAAGTCATCGCGTTCGAGTTCCTGAACCTCGGCAAGTTCACCGATGCCCTCAAGAACGGCAAGTCCCCCGAGGAGGCCGTCGCCGGTGCCATGGGCCACTATGGTCAGTGGGAGGCCGCGGCGAAGTACATCGATCCGCGTACCGACGAAGAGACCCATACCGTCGAGAACGTGTTCCCGGTTCACGAGTAGAAGAAAGGGAGGGAAAGTACCATGGCTGTGAATTTCGAAGGTTACGAGCGCCGCATCGAGAAGATCAATGCGTGCCTCGCTGAGAACGGCATCTCCTCCCTCGAGGAAGCCGAGCAGATCTGCCTCGACAAGGGCGTGAACCCCCGCGAGATCGTCGAGGGCGTTCAGTCCATCGCGTTTGAGAACGCCAAATGGGCCTACACCCTTGGCTGCGCAGTTGCCATCAAGAAGGGTGCCAAGACCGCTTCCGAGGCCGCTTCCATGATCGGCGAGGGCATCCAGGCCTTCACCGTCCCCGGCTCCGTTGCCGAGGACCGCAAGGTCGGTCTGGGCCACGGCAACCTGGGCGCCATGCTCCTCGGTGACGACACCGAGTGCTTCGCGTTCCTGGCCGGCCACGAGTCCTTCGCTGCTGCCGAGGGCGCCATCGGCATCGCGATGAACGCCAACAAGGCTCGCAAGAAGCCCCTGCGCGTCATCCTCAACGGTCTGGGCAAGGACGCCGCCCAGATCATCGCCCGCATCAACGGCTTCACCTATGTGAAGACCCAGTTCGACTACTATACGGGCGAGCTCAAGGTCGTCGAGACCATTCCGTACAGCGATGGCCCGCGCGCCGAGGTCAACTGCTACGGCGCCGACGACGTCCGCGAGGGCGTTGCCATCATGTGGCACGAGAACGTCGACATCTCGATTACCGGTAACTCCACCAACCCCACGCGCTTCCAGCACCCCGTCGCGGGCACCTACAAGAAGGAGCGCCTCGAGGCCGGCAAGAAGTACTTCTCCGTGGCCTCTGGTGGCGGCACCGGCCGTACCCTGCACCCGGACAACATGGCCGCCGGCCCTGCCTCCTATGGCATGACCGACACCATGGGCCGCATGCACTCCGATGCCCAGTTCGCCGGCTCCTCCTCGGTGCCTGCGCACGTGGACATGATGGGCCTCATCGGCATGGGCAACAACCCCATGGTCGGTGCGACCGTCGCCTGCGCCGTGGCCGTGAACGCCGCCCTCAACGCCTAATGTGAAATTAGGACAGAGGTAATTTTACGAAAGGCCGCCGTTCGGGTTCGTCCGAGCGGCGGCCTTTTCATGCAAAAATAGGACAGAGGGAATTTTGCATCGCATCGCATAGCGGCGGTAGCAAAAACGCCACCGCCTGGATGTTTCAAGCGGTGGCGTGCAGGACTGCGTATGGAAACAAGGACGAACGGACGCGACGGAGTGTGTGAGCGCCCGTGTGCGCGTTTCTCGGCTACTGAACCTTGCGAACGATGCCGAAGGGCGTGCGCTGAGAGGCCTGGCCCAAGGGATTGTCGTGCAGGATGTCGATGAGCGTTTCGTTGGAGTAGGGGAGGTTGTAGGCGCCGAGGATCTCGCCACCAAGGTCGTTCTGGTCGATGATGGCAACGCCGACGTTCTTGCCGAGCGCCTCGGCGATCTTCTTCGCGGATTCAGCGGGTTCGGCAGGGGCTAGAGAGACATATTCGTTGTAGGGAGGGATGGTGTAGGAGCACGGTCCATCGATAGACGCTGCCTTGCGCCCTGCAACCATGTAGAACCAGCCCCGTTTGCCCACGAGCTTGCCAAGGGCGCCTACGGCCGCAGCAAGCAGGATGCGCGGCGTTCCGACCTCCTGAAGGGCCATCTCCATCGTCTCGGGCATGCCGAGGCCGATGCCGGCCGGGGTCTTCGTGACGAACTTGGTGAGGAAGCGCGCGAGCGGGCGCGGGTGGATGTCCGTGAGCTTGACGGCGCGGCCCTGGGTGCAGCCGAGTGCCTTCTCAGAAAGCACGATCACGTCGTTGGGCTCGCAGTTGGGGCCAACGTAGCGCTGGGCAACCTCGCAGATGTCATCGCTCTTGTCGAGCACGTGCGTCTGCACGCCATAGCGCTCATAGCTCACGCCGTCGACAACGCGCACCTTGTTCTTCTCGTCATTGACGATGAGGTTGTTCATGTTCGTATCCATTCGGTCTCCCGGTGATGATCCTTGTGCCCAACACGGCGCATCTATCATACCGCAGTGCATGCGGCCCTGGAGCAGGCTCGCTGCGGCGCGACGGATGCTCCAAAATAATTTGAAGAAAGTACTTGCATCCGTGGGCGAGGCCTGCAATAATAATCAAGCGCTTTGGCGCGAGGAAACACGGTGGGTGTAGCCCAGTTGGCTAGAGCGCCGGGTTGTGGTCCCGGAGGTCCAGGGTTCGAGTCCCTGTACCCACCCCACTGTTTCTTGATATGTGGACCGGTAGCTCAGCTGGTAGAGCAGGGGACTCTTAATCCCAAGGTCCAGGGTTCGAACCCCTGCCGGTCCACCATTTGATTTTCGAGCTCCTCAGGGAGCTTTTTTCATGCAAAACCAGTGCAAAACCAGGACAGAGGGATTTTTGCATGCCTGCGCCTGTCCCTTGCAAAACCAGGACAGAGGGATTTTTGCATGCGCCTGCCCTGTCCCTTCTCGACTCGTTGGGGAATAAGGACTCTAATCGGGGGAGGTGGGTGCGTATGGCAAATGCACCTCGGCGACGTTCTGAAACAGGCGTGTACCATGTGGTCGTTCGCGGGAACGGGCGACAGGTCCTTTTCTACGACGATGCGGACCGTCAGGCCTTCTTGGCCATGCTTGCTCGGCGGACATCTGATGCCGGCATGAGCATCTGGGCGTGGTGCCTCATGAGCAACCACGTTCACATGCTTCTTGAGGATCAACGAAACGAGCTAAGCCACGCTATGCAGATGCTGCTCACGGGCTATGCTCGGTATATCAACGATAAGACGGGGCATGTCGGCCACGTCTTTCAACAGCGGTTCTTTAGCGAGCCTATCGAATCGGAGCGATACCTCATGGCGGCCGTGCGCTACGTCCACATCAACCCGGAAAAGGACGGCATTGAGGCTGCATCAACGTATCGATGGAGCAGCTATGCCGAGTACACGGGCGGCGCACTTGCAACTAAGGAGCCGCTCTGCACGACGAAGCCCGTGCTTGATGTATTGGACGGCCCACAGGGCTTTGTTGAACTCTGTGGGGGCGCAGAGCTCCATGAGGCAGGTTTTGAGGGCTCGCTGCACCTTTCTGATGCGGAAGCGATTCGTTTGGCAGATGAGATTGCGCGGGCGCGCGGGTTCGCGCGCCTGATGGAAGTTCGCAAGCTGCCGCGTGCCGAGCGCGACGCCGTGATTCGCCAGCTGCGCGGTAACGGCATGACTATCAACCAAGTGGAACGCGTGACCGGCGTCGGAAGGAGCATCGTCGCGCGCGTCCATTAGCGGTCGAATGCAAAATCCCCTCTGTCCTGATTTTGCAAGCTAGGAGAGGATGCCGTCGAGGGTGCGCCAGGCGAGCTCGGCGCACTTCACGCGGGCAGGCATGTGCGAGATGTCCTTGAGCTGTGCAGCCTCATCGAGGTCTTCGAAATCGTCTTCGGAGAGCTCCTCACCGCGAATCATCGCGAAGAACAGCCCAGAGAGACGCTTGGCTTCCTCTACGGTCTCGCCGGTGATAAGGTCGGCCATGATGTCGGCCGAAGCCTGGCTGATGGCGCATCCGTGGCCGGTGAAGCTTGCTTCCTCGATCACGCCGTTCTCCACACGCAGCATGAGCGTCAGCTCGTCTCCGCAGCTGGGGTTGATGCCGTCGTGGCTATGGGTGGGGGAATCCATCTCGTACTTGTAGTCCGGGTGCGAGTTGTGCTCCATGAAGGTGGTCGAAGTATAGATATTGCCCATGGAGGGTCCTTTCGTGCGTGCTGGAACGAGCCATTCTGGTCATTTTGGGACGGGGTTAAAATGACTCATCGGGGCGGGGATGAAAAAGCTACTGCTCCAAACAGCTCCGTCCCATTTTGATTCAAAACAACCCCGTCCCATTTTGACTCATTTTGCCTAGTTGAAGGTGCGGTAGACGGTTTCGAGGCCGTCGATGAAGGCGTCCACGTCGTGCTTGTCGTTGTAGAACGCGAGGCTCGCGCGGCAGCAGGCGAGGTTCTCCACGCCGAGCCAGGTGAGCAGCGGCTGGGCGCAATGGTGGCCCGCCCTGATGCACACGCCCTGCATATCGAGGATGCTCGCCACGTCGTGCGGATGCACGCCGCGCACGTTGAAGCTGATGACGCCGTGGTGGCGATCCCAATAGATCGAGCCGATGATATCCACATAGGGCAGCTCTACCATGCGGCTCATCGCGTAGTGAACGAGCGCCTGCTCGCGCGCTTGCACGGTGTCATAGCCCACCTGGTTCACGAGGTAGTCGAGCGCTGCGCCCGTGGCGTAAATCCCGGCCGCATCCTGAGTGCCCGCCTCGAACTTCTCGGGCACGGGAGCCCAGACGGCATCCTGCTCGGTCACGGAGTCGATCATCTCGCCGCCTGTGAGGAAGGGCGGCATGGCCTCCAAAAGCTCCAAGCGGCCCCAGAGCACGCCCACGCCCATGGGGCCCAGGGCCTTGTGGGCGGAGAAGGCGAGGAAGTCCGCGCCCAGCTCGCGCACGTCGACCGGCATATGCGGCACGGACTGGGCGGCATCGACCACCAGGTAGCCACCGTGGGCGTGCGCGGCCGCGGCGAGCTTCTCGACCGGCACGCGGCAGCCGAGCACGTTCGACACCTGCGTGCACGCCACGATTTTCGTGCGCGGGCCGATCTTCTCGGCAATCTCGGCATCGGTGAGCTCACCGGTCTTGGTGGGGTAGAGGTAGACGAGCTTGGCGCCCGCCGCGCGGCATGCCCGCTGCCACGGAATCAGGTTGGAGTGGTGCTCCATGATGGTGATGGCTACCTCGTCGCCCGGTTCAAGGACCGTGGGCGCGAAGGAGCTCGCCACGATGTTCAGCGACTCGCTCGTGTTGCGCGTGAAAACGACCTCGTTTGCGCGCGGCTTGCCCGCCTCGTCAACGGCGCCGATGAGGCCCGCGATCTGCGCGCGCACCTTGGCGATGGCCTCGGTCGCCTCCACCGAAAGCGAGTACAGTCCGCGCAGCGGGTTGGCGTTCATGGTCTCGTTGAAATGCTTCTGCGCTTCCAGCACGCAGGCGGGGCGCTGCGCGGTGGCGGCGCTGTCCAAAAAGGCGATGTCCGGATGCTGGGTGAATAGCGGGAACGCTGCCTTGAAGGGGTTGGTCTCGATGTCGATGCGCGGCCAGGCGCGCGAGGCGGCGTCGGAGGCATCCAGCACGCCCGGTGTGGGCGCGGTGCAGGACTCGCAGGCTACGGACTCGGTGTCAATCATGCGGCATCCTCCTTGGGTGCGTCGATGTCGTCGGTAAAGCCGGGGATGAGGGCCTCGCCCAGGCGAAGGACGGAGGCGCGGATGCGCTCGTCCGGCGCGGAGAGCGCGGCGTCCTCGAGCTTGGCACGGATGAACAGCGCCTCGGCAGCCTCCGCGGACACGCCGCGGCTCTCAAGGTAGAAGAGCTGCTCAGGGCGAACGTGCCCGATCGTGGCGCCATGGTTGCCCGCGACGTCGTCTTCGTCGCAAAGGATCGTGGGCACGGTCTTGTTGTCCACGCCCTCGCTCGCCAGAAGGACGGTCTCCTGCTCGGAGCCCTCGCTGCCCTTGCAGCCGTGCACGAGGTCGATTGTGCCGCGCAGCACCTTCTTGCTGGTGCCGGCAAGCACGCCGTTGGCGTTCATGTTGCTCACGGTCTTGCGGCCGCGCTGGCGAACGACGTAGTTGAAGTCGCGCTGCTCGGAGCCGGAAGCGAGGTAGCGGGTGTCGATATCCAGGCGAGCGGTGTCACCGCGCACGTCGGCGGCAAGGCCGGTGACGGTGAGCTCTCCGCCGAGCACCACGTGGCGCACATTCACGCGCGCGCCCTCGTCGAGGACGTAGCCTTCGTCGTCCAGCAGCATGGCCGTAGGCGTTCCCAGGGCGTAGACGGTCACGTTCACGCGGGCATGTGAACCGGCGAAGACGCGGAGCGTGGTACCGGCAAGTGCCGCGGTAGCGTTGTCCTCGGCGCCCATGGCGGCCGTCGCGTCGAGCGCGATGACGAGGTCGAAGGTGGAACCCGGTGCGGCAACGACGTCGATACTCACCGCCGCGGCCTCGCCAGCCTCGGCCTCAACGCGGACGGTTGCCCGCTCCTGGGTGTCTTTCGCCGCCGCGAGCACCATGGTCTCGCGGGCGAGGAAGTTCAGGTAGGCGCGGGCGTCTGCGCCGATGCCGGTTTCGAAGGCGGTGGCAACGTCGAGCGCGGCCTCCTCCAACGCGGCGCGCTTCTGGTAGCGCGAGAGCGCGGGGAGCTCGAGGTCGGCTGCGGGGGCGTTGGCAGAGCCGCTTTCAGCCGTCTCGGCCGTGCCGGGCATCTCGGCTGCACCGTCTGCCGCGACGTTGCGGGCAGCATTCTCGGCCAGTGCAGCGCGCACGCAGGCACGGTCATCACCCGCGCTGCCCTCGTTCGCCGTCGCGCGTGCCGCGTCGAGGCGCGCCTGCAGTTCGGCCACCGCGCCCTCGAAGCTCATGGCGTGGTCGAACAGGCGGTCTTCTGCGTCAACCTCCATCGAGCCGCCGGGTGCCAGGCTCATCGGAATCTCGATTTGCGTATCGTTCATGCGCAGCCAGCCCCAGGTGGGGGCGGGCATGGCGTTGGCGTGTCGTATCTTCAGAGCGTCCAAAGAAGACCCCTTTCGATCGTATCGCGGGCAGGGCATTCGGGCGTTCGCAGTGCCGCAGATTGCCGTGAAAGAGGAGTGGCGCGTACTTGGGTACGCGAGCGACGATTGAACGGCAAGGCGGGGTGCTGCGGCCGGCCGGCGGGATACGTCATCCAATAGCCCCTTCCATCTCCAGCTTGATGAGGTTATTCATCTCGACGGCGTACTCGAGCGGCAGCTCCTTGGCCACCGGCTCAGCGAAGCCGTTCACGATCATCGCGCGCGCCTCCTCCTCGGAGATGCCACGGCTCATGAGGTAGAACACCTTGTCGTCGCCGATGCGCCCGATGGTGGCCTCGTGGCCTACGTCCACGTGCTTGGCGCGGATGTCCATGGCGGGGATGGTATCCGAGCGGCTCTGGTCGTCGAGCATGAGCGACTGGCAGCTCACGCTCACCGCGGAGTTCTCGGCTCGCTCCGTCACCACCACGGAGCTGCGGAAGGTCTGGATGCCGCCGCCCTTGGAGATGCCCTTGGTCTCAACGGTCGCGCTCGTCTCGGGCGCGTTCAGCACCACCTTGCAGCCGGTGTCGAGGTTTTGCCCCGCGCCGGCGAAGGTGATGCCCGTGAAGCTCGAGCGGCTCCTGCGGCCGTTCAGCACGCTCATGGGGTAGAGGTAGCCCACATGGCTGCCGAAGCTGCCGCTGATCCACTCGATCTCGCCCTCGTCGTCCACGCGGGCGCGCTTGGTGTTCAGGTTGTACATGTTCTTCGACCAGTTTTCGATGGTCGAGTACCGCAGGTGCGCGCGCTTGCCCACGAAGAGCTCCACGGCGCCCGCGTGCAGGTTGGCCACGTTGTACTTCGGCGCCGAGCAGCCCTCGATGAAGTGCAGGTCGGCGTCGTCCTCCACGATGATGAGCGTGTGCTCGAACTGGCCCGCGCCCTTGGCGTTCAGGCGGAAGTAGCTCTGGAGGGGAAAGTCCAGCTTCACGCCGGCGGGCACGTAGACGAACGAGCCGCCGCTCCACACCGCGCCGTGGAGCGCGGCGAACTTGTGGTCCGTGGGCGGGATGAGCGTCATGAACTTTTCGCGAATGAGCGCCTCCCACTTGGGTTCGTGGAGTGCCTCTTCGATGCCGGAGTAGACGATGCCCATCTTCGAGGCCGTGTCCTGCATGTTGTGGTACACGAGCTCGGAGTCGTACTGCGCGCCCACGCCGGCCAGGTAGCTGCGCTCGGCCTCGGGGATGCCCAGGCGCTCGAAGGTGTTCTTGATGTCGTCGGGCACCTCGTCCCACGTGGCTTGCTGGTCGGTGTTGGGCTTCACGTAGGTGACGATGTGGTCCATGTCGAGGCCGGCGATGCTGGGGCCCCAGGTGGGGTTGGGCATCTTGTGGTAGGTCTCGAGCGACTTCAGGCGGAAGTCGAGCATCCACTCGGGCTCGTCCTTGCGCTCGGAGATCTCGCGCACGATATTCGGCGTGAGGCCGCTGTCCAGGCGCTCGAAGCCCTCCTCGCTATCAACGATGTCGTAGAGGGTGCGGTCGATGTCCGCGACCTCGGTGCGTTGCTTTGCCACGGCCGCCTCCTAGCGCTCGATGACCGCGGAGAGATCGGCTGGGGAGAGCTCGGCGCCGGAGCTGTCGCCCGCTGCCTCCTGCTCGAAGCGCTCGAAGCCGTGCTCGTCGATCCAGTCGATGAGCGAAGCGTCGCCCTCATGCACCACGCGGCCGTTCACCATCACGTGCACGCGGTCGACGTCGAGGTGCTCGAGGATGCGCGTGTTGTGCGTGATGATGAGGAGCGTTCCGTCGCAGCTCTTGCGGTAGAGCTCCATGCCGCGGCTCACCACGCCGAGCGCGTCTACGTCGAGGCCCGAGTCGGTCTCGTCCAAGATGGCGAGCTTGGGTTGCAGGAGCAGCAGCTGGAGCATCTCGACCTTCTTCTTCTCGCCACCGGAGAAGCCCACGCCCAGCTCGCGGTTGAGGTAGGCGGGCGGCATGTCGAGCTCCGCGCAGAGCTCCTTCATGCGGCGGCGGAACTCCTTGCCGCGCATCTCCAGGCCGGGGCGGTCGGCGATGGTGGCGCGCAGGAAGCTCGAGAGCGGCACGCCCGGGATCTCGACCGGTGCTTGGAAGGAGAGGAAGACGCCGGCGCGGGAGCGCTTGTCCGGGCTGAGCTCGGTCATGTCTTCACCATCGAAGGCGATGGTGCCGGCGGTTTGCGTGTAGGCGGGGTCGCCCATGATCACGTGGCCGAGCGTGGACTTGCCGGCGCCGTTGGGGCCCATGAGCACATGGGTCTCGCCAGCGGGAATGGTAAGGTCGATGCCGTGGAGAATGGTCTTCTCGTCCACGGCGGCGGCAAGCCCCTGAATGGAGAGGAGCGGGGTCTGGGACATGGTTTCTCCTTGCTGTGAACTCGGATGTTAATCCTAGGAATTATCTCGGATTAACGATAAAATGATTGCGCTCGAAGTCAAGGTTAATTCCCACTAATCCACTAGGATTTCGGAGCTCAGGGCCGGTGAAACAAAAACACCGGGTGATTATGTTTCACGCGGGTTGAGCGGGGTGCGAGGTCTGGGTGAGCCCCCGGCTTCGGGTCTTCCGGTGTCACGGGATGGCGGGGTGAGACAATTTGCCCCGGCACGTTTGTCTCATTGTTTCGAAGGAGGCGGCATGCTCATTTCTTCCAAGGGGCGGTACGCTCTCCGCCTCATGATCTACATCGCGGCGTTCGGTGATGCCGAGGGCAAGATCGCCCTGCGCGAGGTGGCCGATCGCGAGGACATCTCGCTGAAGTACCTAGAGCAGCTCGTGCGCCCGCTCATGCATGCGGGGCTCCTCACGAGCGTGCGCGGCAAGGGCGGCGGCTATGCGCTCGCGCGCCCGGCGGACGAGATTCGCGCCGGCGACATCCTGCGCGCCGCCGAGGGCACCACGGCCCCCGTCGCCTGCGAAGGGCTCGAGGGGGCGTGCCATCGAGCCGATCTCTGCTCCACAGTCAAATTCTGGACCGGGCTCGACGAGGCGATCGAGGCGTATGTGGACGGAGTAACCCTTGCGGACCTTGCGCGCGTGCCCGAGATCGATCTGAGCATCGATTAGGCGGCTCTCGCTCGCGTGCCGATTGGCGCCGGTCGTGCTTCAAGAGACACTTGTGCCGGGTGAAACTGTCTCATTTCAGGGAACAGAGACACTTGTGCCGGGTACAACTGTCTCATTTCAGAGTATCCTGGGGGCCTTTCGTCCGGGCCTCACGGTTCCTGTGCGCGCTGGCTGAGTTTGCCGCAACGGCGCCTCCAAAATAGGGGGCCCGACACTTTCAAGCTCTACTTCAACCTTAATTGACTTCCTTAAGCTTCGTGTGAATGCCTTGACCCGCATTTTGGGCCCTTGGCATACTGGGAACCTCTCGCGTGCTGCGAATGAAACCTTAACCGCACCAGCTCCTCGGAGCCGCAGATTGGAGAGCTTCATGAAGCCTCGCCACATCGCTATAGCATCGGGCCTTGCGCTCACGTTGACCTTCGGCGCCGTGCAGGCAACCACCGCCGCATTTGCCGAACCGAGCGCTTCCGCAGACGCGGATGCCGCTGCAACCGGTTCCGCCGCGGCCGGCAGTGCCGACTCCGCCGCAGACGATACGGAGGAGCAGCTTCCCGCACCGGCGGACTACGATAAGGCCGATTTCTACGAGAGCGCCCCTGCCGTCTCGGCGCGTTCCGCGCGCTCGGCGAGCAGCTCGAGCCTCTCTTCGGTCTCTGTCTCGAGCGAAATGAAGTACTTTACCAAGTACGAGAGCCACAGCAACTATCGCCAGGGCTTCAGCTATGGCGATGGCTACAACGCGCTCGGCTACTACCAGTTCGACCGCCGTTACTCGCTCATCCCGTTCCTCACCCAGGTGTACAACGCCAACCCCACGAAGTACTCGATGCTCAAGGCCGTGATCGACCGGGGGAGCGAGGTCAAAAGCGCCTCGTCTATGTACGATAGCGGCAGCAAGACGTTGACCGAGCTCGGCCAGCTCGTGCAGAGTGCCTGGTATGCCGCATACGACGCCGACCCGGCGGAGTTCTCTGCCTTCCAGGATGCGTATGCATACAATAGCTACTATGTGCCGACCGAGCGCTGGCTGAAGAGCGAGCTGGGGATCGACATGTCTGGCCGCGCGGACTGCGTGAAGGGCATGGTGTGGGGTCTGTCCAATATGTGGGGCACCCGCGGCGTGAAGAAGGTGCTGCGTGGCGCGAACCTCTCGAACGACATGACCGATCGCGAGTTCGTGGCGGCGCTTTCCGCGCAGATGACCGACAACATCGAGAAGTACAGCTCGCAGACCCAGTATTACAAGGGCTGGAAGGACCGTTACAAGAACGAGCTGAACGACTGCCTGGCATTTATCTCGCTGCATGAAGCGGAAGACGAGGCGGCGGGCGGCGCGGCAGGTTCGACCGACGATGCGACCAATGGAGCGGCCGGCGATTCTGCGGGAGATGCGGGCGGCTCGGCGGGCGATGCCGGCGCGGGCTCTGGTTCGGATTCCGGTTCGGACGAGGGCGCCGGGGATAGCACGGGATCCGGTTCGAATAACGGCACGGCTGGCGGCTCGAATAACGGGGCATCCGGCTCCGGTTCGAATGGCGCTGGGTCTGCCGGTGATTCGGCTGGTTCCGGCTCGGGCTCTGCAGACGATGCGCCGAGCAATGGAGCTACTGCTGGCGGCGATTCCGCGGGCGGAAGCGGCGGCAGCTCTTCGAACAGCGGGTCGGCGAACAACGGCGCTTCGAATGGGGGCAGTTCCACGAACGGGGCCGCAGATGATTCGGTTGCGGGCGGCTCCGGTTCCAACGATGCTTCTAACAACGGTATCTCAGGCGGCGCTTCGAACGGCGCGTCCAATGGGGCTGATGCCGACGATTCCGCAGATAAGAGCGACGGTGCGGCGGGTGACGCTTCATCCGACGATACTGGATCGGATGAGGATACGAAGGAAGGTGCATCGTCCGACGGCACCGGCCAAGACGAGTCGAGTGCGAACGGTGCAACAACGGATACGGCGAAGCAGGACGATGGGGCCGCTTCGAAGAAGGGGCCTTCGACGACGTCTTCCAACGGGGACGAGAATGCTTCCGGTGATGCAAGGGACGCGGGCCCGGATGCGAAGAAGAGCTCCGATGAGGCTACCGATGGGGCTGCTGAGGATGCGGGCGGCCGCATGCCGCAGACTTCGGACCTCGTTATGTTCGCTGGCTTTGCGGGAGCGAGCGCGGCGACGTTCGGAGCCACGTTCATCGCTGCCGGTAAGCTTGGCTTGAAGCGGCGCAAGGACGACGACGCCGAGTAGCGCGATCGAGCTCCGGTTGCTTGCTGCTATGGCTATCTGAGCCAGGGGATAGCGGACGCTTGCAAGAGGGTTGAGCGGGTGCGTGCGAGTTTCGCGCGTACCCGCTTTTGCGTAAGCAGGGCTTTAGCCTGTGCGCCGCGCGCAACGTGTCGCGCCAAAACCCACCCGCTAAGCGAATGGACGATAGTGCTCGTGCAGCGCATTTCGTCGTGACGGCGCGGATGGTTGCGTTCTGGCCAACGGGGCGGCGGTTGAGCCTGCCGGGCTGTGCGCGGGCGTGGTGAAAGGCGATTGAGCTTGCAGGAGGCGGGGCATACGAAAAAGCCCCAACCGAAGTTGGGGCCTTGCATTCGTTGGTAGCCCGTACCAGATTCGAACTGGTGATCTCCGCCTTGAGAGGGCGGCGTCCTAAACCGCTAGACGAACGGGCCATTATGGCTGGGATGGAGGGAGTCGAACCCCCATTGACGGAACCAGAATCCGCTGTCCTGCCATTAGACGACATCCCAGTGGCATCACGCGGCAACCCGCGTGCGACCAAATATATTACGGCAGCTTGTTCCCACGCGCAAGAGGATTTTTGCATTTGTTTGAAATATGGACCTCTTGCGTGTGTGAGAATTGCGGGGCTACGGCCGGTGCCTCGCCGTATCGGATGTTACTGCGGGGGATCGCATACCTTGCAAGCGGTGTATCCTCTGCTCTTTGCGCTGGACAGAGAGATGGAATGACACGACTGCCTCAGATACCGGCATCCATACCTATGGTATTTAGAGCCCGTATCAGTTATATAGACAGTCTGTCCCGTTGGCTCTGAGCTCGAATTCTGTTGTCTCTGCGCTTCTTGTCGAGCGGCTTCTTGCTGCCGTGCAGCTTCTTCTGCTGCGGCTTGGGCTTCTGCAGCTGCTTTCTCTGCAGCACGCTGTTCAGCGAGCTCTTGAGTTGCTTGCGTGTCTACGGATGCGGAGAGCTGGACGGAAACATCATCACGTTTGGAAAACGTACCGCGCCGTGCGGAAATCGAATAGACCGTATCCCCGATTGTGAATGAGGAGGGGCTTATTGAGAAGACATAGCTGCCACGCGGATAGTTGCTCAGAACGCGCGTCTCCCCAAAAGCCATCTCGAAGGAGTCGGTAAAAGGATTGCCTTCGTCGGTAGTACCGCTGACGGTAATCGTTGCCGTAGTCGTTTCGGTTGGGACAATCGCATTGCCCAGTGAGAAGGTAAGTTCGCCATCCAAGGGGATGTATTCAAGAGGAATCTCTATCTCGGAGTCGCATTCAAGTCCAAGCTGACACTCGAAGCTATCTTCTTCCGGTTCAAAGAGCATCTCTTCGAATTCGAGGTCGTCGGCATCAACGGTAAACGTGTATGTGCCCGTCTCATAGTCGGATAGCGTGAGCGGGGTATTTGGTTCCACCTCAAGGGTGTCGTTGACGTTTTCTCCACGCGTTGTTTCGCCTGAGACGAAGACGGTTATCTCACCGTAGGAGTCTTTCCATTCGGGCGCGTCAATGGTTAGGGTAATTGCTCCCGGTTGCGGGTGATAGAAAGATAGTGCTAGGGAAAGGATTATTCCGCCAGCGGCAAGAGTAGTTGCTACTTTGGGAGCTTTCTGCTGGTTGCTGGGTACGCCCGAGAAGCGCTGCATCGCAAGCGCGAGCACGCCGATTATGGCACCGATAATCGGCAGGGTTTGCCCACAGAGCCCGAGGACGAGCGCGGCGATGGCGAGAATCAGGGGAGCAAGAAAACCCTTTCCCTTCGGGTAGTGGTATGAGGCATCCTTTAGCCTTTCTTCGGGAATCATGCCCTCTGGCTGCGCATCAGGTTGCCCGCCCTGCTCGTTCTTAACTTCTTTCATGCTGCCCCACCAGTATCTCCGATGTTCTAATGCGGTCGTAAAGGCCCAAATACTATACTAGTTCAAAACCAAGCAGATTGTTGCATGTGGGGTATCAGATGGGTTGGCGATTCAGGAGAACGATCAAGGTCGCGTCAGGGATTCGACTGAATGTTTCAAAGTCTGGCGTGAGCACGACTATTGGCTCGCGTGGGGCATCGGTCAATATAGGGAAAAGGGGCGTTTACCGAAACCTTTCGATTCCGGGGACTGGGCTGTATCGTAGGGACAAAATCTCGGGTGGTGCACCGGCGCAGCGAAAGGCGAAAACACGGCAACCGGCAAATTCGACCATTGCTAAGCAGGAGGTTTCTGTGTCCAGACAACAAGTTCGTTTATACGGAAACACTCAAATGGATGTCCAGCCGAGCAAAGGAGAGCGTCAACCATTTGATCCTTCTGCTCAGATGCTTGAGATTTGGCGGTCTGCACCTACCCCCTCAAGCAGTGAGGCATTGGAAAAGCAATTGCAGGCTTTGAAACCCGAGCGATACACGAAGGCGGTTTATCATGTTCCCGCGCCGCGGCTCGTTGACCTAGAGGAAGAGCTATCCCGCGAGGCGGATGAGCATATCCATACGCTTGCGTTTTGGAAATCGTATCGGATGAAGGACGCGTATGTAAAAGAGCATATCGTCGAGAAGTATCAGCAGAAATACGACGAATGGGAATCGCAGCGCAGGGCCTTTGAAGAAGGCGAGGCGAAGCAAGAGCGGTTTCAAAACGAAGCATATGAGAAGGTCTATACGGAAAAGCGAGATATTCTCGTGGCTCGGCTAGAAGGAAAGACGGAACTTCTATCAGGTGAAATCGAGCGCATTCTGACCGAATCAAATATACCCTTAAGGAAACATATATCTTGCAAGGTGCGTTGCTCTGCCAATGCAGTGCTCATCGACGTGCAGCTTCCACCCACTGGGTTGTTTCCGTCTGAAGAGCTTGTCTCGCTGAAAAGCGGAACAACAAAGACAAAGCCGAAGACGCAGAAACGCATGCGTGAAGAATACGCCTGCTACATGTTTAGCCTTGTTGCCTATTTTGCCGCCAAGGTGTTCGACGTCAGCCCCGCTATTGAACAGATTATTATTTCGGCGCATGCTGTCCGGGAGAATAAAGCGGGAGAAGAAGCGGACGAGTATATCTACTCGGGCAGGTTCCTGCGAGATTCGCTTTGCAGTGCAATCGTGGAGGGCACCGACCCCGAGGATCTTTGCTTGAGTGTTGACGGCCAGTGCAACATGACCAAGACAAAGATTTTCAAGGCGATTCAGCCGATTGGGGTGTTCTAGTCGATCGAGTTATTCTTTTTGAACGTGGTCGATGGGCCGACTCCCACGATGGGTCTTTTGCGAGATTAAGCGGAAGTTGCATGGTTCATCAAGATTTGCCCTTCGCCCTCGCAAAGAACCACCTCCTCACCCCCCCCTCGGCAGTACATACAGCACCCCCGTCAATACGCTCGAGCCCACGACATGAGCCGCCAGCATGATCGGCCAGACCGCAATCGAATGCGCGTCGCACCAAGTAAAAAGAACGCTCCACGGGGCAGCATTGAGCACGACGAGGTGTATGCGGAATAACGGAAGCGCGTTCCTTCCGATCCAGGCGAGGAGGCGCGTGGCGGCGGGCAGCCGCTCGGAAGTGAGCCCGCTCAGCTTGATCAAAACCGCGGCGCCGCATATCCCGCCGATGACGTCGATCGCGCCGTGCTGGTACGTGTTGCTCACCATATACAGCTGCCCATAAAACGCGCCGCAGTACAGCCACGTCATGAGCGTGCAGACCCACAGCGCAGGAGGCAGTGCCCCTTTATCGAACAGGCCTACTTCCTGCGCTTTCTGCCCTGCAAGCATAAACAGCACCGCGCAGAGCGCCGGCTGAATGCTTAAGGGGAGCCAGATTATGTTCTTGGTTTGGACGCTCACGATATATAGAACAATGGCGAGGATGCCAGGCCATTTGGTCTCGTTTATCGATGCCAAGGGAATCTTGCCCCAGAAGAGAGCCCAAAGGCACCGGATCGCTCCGATTGCGATGACGCCTTCGGGCATGCCGGGAAAAACATATAATTTTGCTAGACGTTATCGTTCAAGCTAGTGCCGGAGGTTTTCTGTGAGTTTGAATATGGATGGTCTGCCTCTTCCGGTTCAAAAGGAAATCCAGTATCTATTTGCTGCGGAATTACCACTTAACGAAATCGGGCCAGATATTTTTATCGTAAACGCATTCATTGCAATGTTCGCATTCTGGGCAGTTCGTAAGATAGGGCCTTATGCAATTGATCGTTACTACATCGAACCCTACAGTAATGTCTCTAGAAGTGCCGCGATGGCAAACGTGCTATACAGGATATTTGCCCCGGTGGTCGTTTGCGAGGCGATACATTTAGGTCTTGCGTGTCTGCTATATCTTTCATGTCACAGATTATGTGCAGTGGACTGGCGCTGGCTTTCTGTGGCATTCTACTGGGTTTTCATGTTTGTCGCGAAGCTGGTAAAGAGGCTTTTTCTTTCGCCGAAAGGGTTCGCATTCGAGGCGGTGGCATCGATTTGCCTTTGCATAATATTTGATGTGGCGGTAATAAGTCGTATTCCCCAAGAAGGATTTTCTGTTTTTGATGAGACGAACGTTGGTTTTCAGATTCTAATTGCTATCGGTTTCATGGTTGTCTATTGGATTACATCCTTAATCATCGGTTCGAGCGAATTCGGAGAAGATGCCTCTGTTGCCTTGACGGAGAGACTCGAAAAGAGGCTTTACGGCTATCTTAGGAGCTACAAGCAGATAATACATGATTGTGGGTATGAAAAACTATTTGAGTCGGATTATCTATTTAAGTCAATAGTTCTCGCTGTCATGTACATTGAGGATACGAATAGGCCTAGGACGATTCGCAAAATAGAGAACGTGCTGTCCTATCTCGGTATATGCAAAACCACTGGCATCATGCAGTGCAAGGCAGCAAGCGATAAAGATGCTTCGAAGCCATACTATACGGATGAGCAGAGTGTACGAGTTTCCCTGCCTAGGCTTGAGAAGTGCTGGCGGGTTTTTATTCGCTCTGTCTCAATGAGCGGTACTGATGATTCGAGTGCAGGCTCAATCTGGTTCACCCAAAACTGGTATTCGATTAATGCGGAAGAGTTGGAAAGGATGATAAGGCGTCGCTTTTCTTTGATTTATGGGCAATATCGAGGGTCAAAGGCATTGAACTGTAACAAGCTGTTTGCCGAGGTCCTTGATTTTGTCAAAAGAGAGAACAACCAGATGATCCCCTCCAGGATAACCGTAGCCTCTGGGCTATTTGAGGACTTGGCCAAGGCAAACCCTGATTCCGTCTTAACGATAGCTTCTGGAAAACTTAATTTCTACGGGTATCATGAGCTGGAGCCTGGGCAGGGAGTGCTTTGGTCGTTGGGTTGGCATAGCAAGTTAAGCACAGATATGAGCAATATCGTTGATTACCTGAGAAAGACGAATTCCATTACAATTGATTCAATCCAGGTCGTCGACGGGGTGTTCTGCAAAATTACATACAACGGTCGTTTGTTTAGCGGATTGGATTTAGATCCTAACGAGTGGTATGCATTTGAAAAGCCAAAATCGAAATAACGGTACGTGGCGCTTAGTCACGGTAAATCGATGAGAAGTGGGGCCATAAGCGGCTGGTTGGGAATGCTTTGCCTGGATGAAGGGCGTCGTATGGTGCGAAAGCCTAAACTGAAGGGCGTATCTAAATAAAGAAGTCGGCGCGTGCATACAATGCTGCTTCATTCAGCTGGTATAGAAAAGCACGAAGCTACGAGAAAGGTACGGCATTGTTCGAGCCCACCAACATCATCGTCACCGGCGGCTGCGGCTTCATCGGGTCGAACTTCGTCCATTACGTGGTGCGCGAGCACCCCGGCGTGCACGTGACCGTGCTCGACAAGCTCACCTACGCCGGCAACCCGGAGAACATCGCGGGGCTGCCCGAGGACCGAGCCGAGCTCGTGGTGGGCGACGTCTGCGACCGCGAGCTTCTCGACCGCATCGTCCCCGGGCACGACGCGATCGTGCACTACGCGGCGGAGAGCCACAACGACAACTCCATCGCGGACCCCGAGCCCTTCCTGCGCACCAACGTCGAGGGCACCTACGCGCTCCTCGAGGCGGCGCGCAAGCACGGCGTCCGCTACCACCACATCTCGACCGACGAGGTCTACGGGGACCTGGCGCTCGACGACCCGGCCCGCTTCACCGAGGAGACGCCCTACCGTCCCAGCAGCCCCTACAGCTCCACGAAGGCGTCCTCGGACCTCCTGGTCCGCGCCTGGCACCGCACCTTCGGGGTCCGCGCCACGATCTCCAACTGCTCCAACAACTACGGCCCCTACCAGCACGTGGAGAAGTTCATCCCGCGCCAGATCACCAACCTGATCGGCGGCGTGCGCCCGAAGCTCTACGGCGACGGCCTGAACGTGCGCGACTGGATCCACACCGACGACCACTCCTCGGCCGTCTGGGCCGTCCTGACCCGCGGCCGCGCCGGCGAGACCTACCTGATCGGCGCCGACGGCGAGAAGAACAACATCACCGTCCTTCGCGAGATCCTTAAGGCGTTCGGCCGTGACGAGGACGACTTCGACTGGGTGCGCGACCGCCCCGGCCACGACCGCCGCTACGCGATCGACTCAGCCAAGCTCCGCCGCGAGCTGGGCTGGGAGCCGGCCCACACGGACTTCGCCGAGGGCCTCGCCGAGACCATCCGGTGGTACCGTGAGAACGAGGCCTGGTGGCGCCCCGCAAAGGCGGCGACCGAGGCGAGGTACGCCGCCCAGGGCCAGTAGGGAAAACTTCCCGCCTGCATTAGGGCACGGACGAGATGGCAAAGTCCGCAAACTTATTGGCGGAATCGGCATGGTGTACAAGCGCTGTGATATACACAATCTATTAGAACAATCTACCTTGAATCAGTCGGCCGATTCGAAGGTATATGGCGCATAGCGCGCTTGCTGCGATTCTGAGATTGTATATCGACCTGGTACGCTTTACTCGCTGGCAGAAGATGTGAGGCAATTAATCGGAGCCGCGAAGCCATGACTTATGTATCGGTCTAGTTAACTCATATTCTGTATGCGTATTGGATTTTCAAGCGGACGCGCTCAAGCGGGCACTGCTGCATCCAGCTATCAGTTTTTATCTATATGACAGAATGTCGATATCTGTAGACTGTGTACATTGATGGGTCGGGTAGCTCGGTGAGAACTGCATAGAGTTCATGAGTTACCATAAAACCGTTTGATTATTTCACAGGGGGTCTCAAGACTTATGAAGACGCTTGTCATTGTGCCAGCATATAACGAACAAGAATCGATTATTTCCACTATTGAAGAGCTTCTGCGCGAGGCACCTGACTTTGATTACCTAATCGTAAATGATGGGTCGAGCGATAGAACACGCGCGATATGTGTGGAGCGCGGTTACAGTATGCTTGACCTTCCTTGTAATATTGGTTTAACCGGTGGTTTTCAGGCAGGGATGAAATACGCTTTTCGGCACGGATACGATACTGCCATTCAATTTGATGCCGACGGCCAGCATCGCCCCGAGTTTATTGGCTCTATGGTTAAAGCTATGGTCGAGTGCGATGCGGATATCGTGATAGGCTCTCGATTTGTATCCGAGAAGAAGTCCCATTCGCCGCGAATGATTGGCTCGCGTCTGATTTGCGGCATGGTGCGACTAACCACGGGGAAGGTGCTAACCGATCCCACCTCGGGAATGCGGCTGTTCAACCGCAAGATGATTGAGGCTTTTGCATCGAAAAACGATTTCGGCCCCGAGCCAGATTCGATTGCTTACCTTATGCATCATGGTGCCAAGGTTGTGGAAGTGCAGGTTGAAATGCGTGAGCGACGAGCCGGTGAAAGCTATTTGAACTTTGCTCGCTCCATTGAGTATATGCTCCGTACTTGTGTGTCTATCCTATTTGTACAATGGTTTAGGTGATTGAGATGACTGCTGCTCTTCGTATTTTTTGCTCGTCGGTGCCGTGCTGGTACTTGCATTCGTTGTTTTGAAGCTAAAAAAGGCGGAATTTGAAGTAACAGACTCTCTGTTTTGGCTCGTTGCTGTAGTGCTGCTTGCCGTGATGGCTCTGTTCCCACAATGGGTTTACGCGCTCTCCGAGCTGCTTGGATTCGAGTCTCCGTCTAATTGCGTGTTCTTGCTAGTAATCGCTGCGCTTACAATGCGCATTTTTACTCTTAACGCAAGACTCGCCCGCCTGCGTACAAAAGTGAATTCATTGATTCAGGAAATTGCGCTCAGGGAGAAAGAGTAGGGGGCTATGTCGTGATTCCTAAAACTATTCACTACATATGGTTTGGTGGAAAAGAGCTTCCCAAGAGTGCTCAAGGTTATATTGAAACTTGGAAGAAGTTTTGTCCTGATTATACGATCATGCGTTGGGACGAAGCGAACTTTGACGTGACGGTTAATGATTATGTTCGAGAGGCATTTGAGTCTAAGAAATGGGCTTTTGTAAGTGATTATGTTCGTCTTTGGGTCCTGGTAAACCACGGCGGTATATATATGGATACCGATGTTGAGCTCACAGCTCCACTCGATGAGTTCCTTATTCATCGAGCTTTTTCTGGCTTCGAGTCGAACACTTCTATTCCGACCGGGTTAATGGCATGTGAGAAGGGGTTTCCACTTTTCTGCGAGTTACTTCATGATTATGACGATCGTAAGTTCATCAAGCCTGATGGATCTTTTGATACCACAACAAATGTCGTTGCCATCACAAACACCTGTCTCAAGCACGGTCTGGTATTAAATAATAAGTTTCAAGAACCTTGCGGCCTTGCTTTGTATCCGAATGACTGGTTCTGTCCAAAAAGCCATGATACGGGAGAGATTAATCTTACGAAGAACACCCATGCAATTCATCATTTCAATGGATCATGGCTCGACTCCATAGAGCATGAATTAATCGAACGGCGTCAAGTTTTTCTTCTTAGACATCCTAGTTGCCCTCCTCGCTTGGCTGGGGCTTGGATTAGGCTTGTTCATGGATGCAAGACCGGCGACTTCGCCCCCTTCATTAAGATGTTGAAAATGAGTATTGGACAGTAGGGGTAATCTATGACAAAACGAGTTCTTCTTGTCTTTGGTACACGGCCAGAAGGCATAAAAATGTGTCCACTCGTGAATGAGCTTAAGGCTCATCCCGAGTTCGAGGTTTTAGTATGTGACACTGGTCAGCATAGAGAAATGCTCAAACAGGTCCTTGATGTATTCCAAGTGGTTCCTGACTTTAATCTCGAGATAATGAAGCCTGGCCAGACTTTGTTCGACATTACATCTGATGTAATGGTGCGTTGCAAGGCGGTTTTCGAGGATGTACGGCCGGATATAGTGCTCGTGCACGGAGACACCTCTACGTCGTTTGCTGCGGCTTTGGCTGCCTTTTACCTCCATATTCCCGTTGGTCATGTTGAGGCTGGCTTGCGGACGTACGATACTCATTCTCCATGGCCGGAGGAATTCAATCGCCAGGCTGTTGACAGCTTGTCCGACCTCTATTTTGCTCCAACGGAAGTTTCTCGTAAGAACCTTTGCAGCGAGGGCAAAGATAGCTCCCGCGTATTTGTCACGGGGAATACAGGCATTGATGCGCTACGCACTACCGTGAAAACTGATTACTACCATCCCATTCTTGACTGGGCCTCTGGCTCAAGGTTAATTCTTCTTACTGCTCATCGCCGGGAAAACCTTGGTGCGCCAATGCATAATATGTTTCGCGCGATTCGTCGCGTGCTCGACGAACATGATGATGTTAAAGCCGTTTTTCCTGTTCATCTGAATCCGGCGGTACGAGATGTAGCCTCTGAGATGTTCGAAGGCTGTGACCGCATTCGCCTTATTGATCCGTTGGATGTATTTGCGTTTCATAATTTTCTAGCCCGTTGCCACTCTGTACTCACTGATAGCGGCGGTATCCAGGAGGAGGCTCCTGGACTCGGAAAGCCTGTACTTGTGATGAGAGATACTACTGAACGCCCCGAAGGGATTGACGCTGGAACGCTTAAGCTTGCTGGAACGAGTGAGGAATCGATCTATCGGGCATTTACGGACTTGCTTGATAACGAGGCTATGTATGAAGCGATGAGTTCGGCTTCTAATCCCTATGGCGATGGTCACGCCTCCGAACGCATTGCTGACGTGCTGAGGGGATACCTCGCTTTGTGATTGCTGGTTAACACGTGTAATTGCGGGCCCTGAATATCCCTCCGGAACAAAAGGGCCCGCTTTTTCAACATATGTTAATGGTGGAAACGAACTAATACTTTTCTTACGATTTCTCGCTCGTATTCGTTAAAACAGAAACGCTGGGCTACGAGTAGGTACAGAATAAAGAAGCCTATACCAAAGCAGATGAGCGCTCCCCACCCTTGGATGTTCAGGCTATTCCAAATAAACAATCCAATTAATCCCATGAAAATCAAAGGCAGAATTATTCTCGCTATATTCTTCCAGAAAGCTGGGATATCTAAACCAATTCTTTTCCAATAGTATAGATTCATGATTATGCAGTTTCCAATAATGACGGAAATGGCAGAAGCTATGCTTGCACCCACGATTCCAATTACATTAACAAGGGGTATCGTGATAGCGATGTTCAGGATAGCAAGCCCGGAGTTGAGATAGCCACGGAACTGATAGCGGTTAACAACTTGAAGAATCGTGAGTCCAAGGTTTTGAATGATATCAACGGTATAGGGAATCATGACAATGAGCGCGACCAGGTAGGCTTCTTGGTAACCTTCTCCAGCCCAAAGACGGATGAACTCGGGGCCAAGAATGGCGAATGCCAGCAAGATGAATAATGAGACATATAAAGAAATTCTCCCAACCGTGATAAACAGGCTGGAAGCTTCTTTCTCAGGATGCTTTGAATGAAGATATAGATCTGTAATTTTTGGTAAAAAAACTGTGGCAACCGTAGTGCCGATAACAATGTAAACCGAGTAAATCTGGGCACCGATGGCGAAGACGGCAACATCTTCAGCACCACGGAAATATCCGAGTACAAGTTGGCCTGACTTCCAGAACACTTGATCAGAGAGTGCAACGAGAACGGCGGCAGACGAAAACCGGAGCATCTCTTTAACGAGCTGCTTATCCATGCCATGGTATGTATATCGGGTTTTCAATACGCTTTGAGCAAAAACACGTTGAAGAATTGCGCAAAGCAAGTTTGCGCCGAGCGTGCAACACGCAACCATGAACGCAGACGGCCATATTCTCATGCAAATTAAGACGAGACATGGCTGAAGCAAGGCTGTAAACAGTTGAGTACCTTTAAGGAATACAAAGCGTTCGTGGGCGGTAATTACGGCGATGTTGATCGTATTGTTCATGATGACGACCATATCGATTGCCAGCACGACAAACATCATCCCCATCTCGTGGAGTTGGGGAGATGTGAAGGAGTTTGCGTAAACTCGAACCGAGATGAATCCGACAATTGTGATTACTGCTACTGCTATTGCAGAAATGACCCAGTGGATACGTTTCGCTATCGCGAGAGTATTTTCCATCTTCTCGCGGTCGCCTTCGAGATATGCCTTGCTGTAGAACTTTGTGATTCCAGCGGCAAGTACTGTATTGATGACAGTAAGATATGCCATGATTGAACCGACGAGCTGGTAGACTCCGTATTCTGCTTTGCCTATTCCCGCCAGAAGAAGTGGGACATATATTAATTGCACTACAATCTGAGTGATTGAATATGCATAGGACATAAGTACGCCGGCTTGACGATTGGAGACTGCCCGCATAGGCCCTTTCCTTTACACTGAATTCTGCAACGATAACTATATAGGAGAAACTCTACCCGTTTGAGGAGGATAACGTGATTCGGAATCTTTGCATTTTTACACCTACGTATAATCGATCCTACACATTACCTAAGCTGTATGAAAGTTTGATAGGCCAGGATTGCGCAGACTTCGTCTGGATGATTGTGGACGATGGTTCTACGGATTCCACCGAGGAGCTGGTTAATCACTTTGTTTCTGAAGGAAGAATCGAGATTCAGTATTACAGGATTGAAAACGGTGGTAAGCAGCGAGCTTACAACTATGCCGTTGAAAAATGCGAAAACCCTCTTTTCATGTGTGTTGACTCTGATGATGTTCTAACTCCAAATGCGGTTCAAGTTCTTCTTTCTGAATGGGAAAAGGTCTCTGACGATCAGCGCATTGCCGGCATAGCGGTTCCTCGGACCGCCTTGAATGACATGTTTCCCGAACAAGTTCGATGTAAGCTTGCTGATATCTATCATAAGTATAATTATCGTGGCGAGACAATAATTATGGAGCGAACGGAAATTGCCAAGCAGTATCTATTTGTAGTGGAGTGTGGGGAAAAATTTATTCCTGAGGTATATGTCTTCGATCAAATCGATCGTGATTTTTATCACTACTGCATTGGAAGTGAACTGTGCCACGGCGAATACCTCGAAGATGGATACTCGAGGAACTATGGAAAACTACTTCTGTCGAGCCCATTAAGTTATGCTCGTTATAAGCTTCAGTGTTCTGAATTTTCGAATGATGCGCTGACAAGAACCAAGGAACTGATCCTCTACCTTGTTTGGATGAGGATAGCCGGTAAAACTGTGAAAGAATCTCTCGGGAAGACTCCACAGAATCTTCGTTCTGCTGCCTGCTTGCTGGTGCTACCCTCGCGTCTCGCGTACCATGTCGTATTAAAGGCTATGTCGGACAACTAGTATCAATGCCCATCTTCCAGTGCTTGAATGAGGTTTTCCGTAGTCTTTTTCCATGTAAGAGTATCTTCGACATGAGATCGTACTCTTGAACCCGCTTCCTTTAATGCAGCTGGATGGTCAAGATAGGCGGCAATCGCTTCGGAAATGGTTCGAGGGTCCGTATCTTTAAGTATGATTCCATGGCTTGGATCCGGAATAACCTCTTCTGCGCCCCCTGTGTCCGAAACGATTATTGCGCATCCGTATGCCGCAGCTTCGAGAAGCACGGTGGGGAGGCCTTCGGGATAGTCTGTCGGAAGGCAGAAAATGTCAGCCTGTTTAAACAATGCAGATAAGTCTGATTGGGTAAGTGATCCGACAAAATGTATCTGCTCATTAGCAAAATCGTTAATTATTGATTCGAGAGGGCCAGAGCCAGCAATAATTAGATGGAGCTTGTAATCTTGCTTAACTAGAGCTTTGCACGCCTGAATTATTTTAAGAACGCCCTTCTCTTTAATCAGACGCCCAGCGAAAACGACAAGCGGCGCATCAGATATGGCGAACTCTTCTCTCCAGTCATGTTCGCTGGAAAGACCACGATACTCACCAGCGTCGATACAGTTCGTAAGGGTACCCTCAGCTTGAATGCCAAAAGTCCGAAGCCAAATGACTCCGCGTTGAGAGACAGAGAAAAACGAGTTGATCCACGTCGAATCAATCGAGTGGCTGCGCGTTCATAGAGGCGCATGATTTTGCCCATGAATCCTGTGTCGTCAGAAATGTATCCAGAGCTATGGTCGATAACAATCGGATTTAGCCTCTGATTTTCTGCGATCTTTTTTCCAAGAAGACACAACGGATAATAGCGTGTATTGATAACAATTGCGTCAAAATGATAATTGTAAAGCTTGCGAAGCGCATGCCAGAAGGCTGGTCCAGGAATAATGAGTGGAAAGCGGTCATTCATGATTGAAACAGAGGGAACTTCTATGACCTCTATTCCATGAAATTGAGGGCGGCGGCCTCCATGAGAAGAAGTTATTACTGTTACCGAATGGTTGGCGGAGGCAAGCCCGCGTGCAAGATTGCTTGTATAACGCTCAACACCACCAAGATGTGGTAGATAATACGCGGAGAAAATACCGATTCTCATCTGCATCAGTTTTCTATTTGGTGATTGCAAAAAGATAGAATAGAGGCTTAATTAGATGTAGTTTGCACGCCAGCGCGGTCCCTCCAACTCCAAGTCGAATTTTTAGCGTTTGTCCTTTCGGGATTAGAAAGCCAATATAGGGATTGGATTTCCAGTTAGGGAATTGCTTTTCAGCATCATTTTTTACGAATGCGAGTTTTTCCTCCATGAGCTTGACGCCGCAGCCGCGATTGAACACTGCGAGAGCGTTGACCATATTGGCGATATACGCGTATTCGATAACACGCTGCTTTTCCTCTGAGAGGGAAGCCAAGTCATAGCGTTCATGCAGCATGGAGAAGATTTGTGACATCATTCTCTCGTGATTCTTCTTGTATGTCATTGTCCCGGTGATCGAGTTTGAATTGAAGTAATAGAAATAGCCCGCATATGGTATGACTTCATATGTTGCATTGCAGCAGTAGGCGGAAAGGCTGAAGAAAATATCTTCGCCACAAGCGATGTCTGAGAAGTTCAGATGGTTTGAGCGGAGAAAGCTCATTTTGAATAGCTTGGTGCAGGCAAGGGCATAGGTAACTGTGCTCCAAACTGAATTGGACATGATGTGTTGAGAGAGCTTGCCCTCTACATCCCTAATATATCCGCCTACGATAATGTCTGCATTGGATGCCGAGGCTGCTCGGAAATAAGTTTCTAGATAGTCATTTTTAACGTAGTCATCGCTGTCTACAAACATAACGTATTCACCGCGGGCATATTCAAGGGCATGTTCGCGTGTTCTACCGAGACCAAGATTTCGCTCATTTTCAAGCACGACGATACGTTCGGGATATCGGGCTTCATAAGAGCGAAGTATTCCAATGCTATTGTCGGGACTGCAATCGTTAACGCAAATTATTTCATAATCATTAAACGTTTGATTGAGAAGGCTATCAAGACAACGCTCGAGATAGTGCTCTACGTTATAAACAGGAACAACGACTGATATCTTCATTGATTTCCCTCATGCGTCGAATTAACATGAATGAGATTTTAGCGCAATTGACAGATAAGGGCTGAACATAGCGACAGCGCATAAAATGGATGGACGAGCGCGAGTCGGGATCATAATGGGTGATAAGTTTTTCCCGCCAAAGAAGCGAAGTGACAAGCGAGCAATTCGACAGAAACCAATATCCTGGCTTTGTGAATATGTATAGCAAGAAGCGCTTGCCTGGGGAGAGCATAGATACTGGACGGCCGGAAACGGGGGAGCTGCGTTGGTGCTGCCGATTCGACTGGTTTTCGTATTTGGTGAAAGCAAGTTGATGCCATTGCGTTGTTCACCTACTTAGGCCATGCCCTGGCGTGAATGGCTCGCTGCGCAGGATGAACAGCCCGATCGAGGGAGGGGCCAACGGCCAGATCAGGGACATGCTCGGGAACCACCGCGGACTGTCGTTCATGTGCAGGGTCAAGGCGGTGTTCCCTAATATTAATTGTCGAGCTTTCAGAAAGTTAAATTGAATCCCCGGCAAGACTTGCTGATGCTTTCAGATAAAAAGCGCCTGCTTTGTTGCTGTGTTACCGTCTAAATAAATGCTTGACTTGCCATGCGTCTTGCAGGCATACCGCACGAATTGGGTGGTTGTTGTCTTCTATATGAATGCACCCTCCGGTTGTGAAACAAGATTCAAGCAACTACAGCGAGGACAGGCTTTTAATCAATTTCCGGCATCAAAATATAATATGTTCTAGCTGACTAACCTATCCTACAATATTTCGTGAACATATCTTTACGCTGCGTAAGACTAAGATTGCTTTCTCTAGGAGGTTTGTACATGAAGAGGCGCACTTTTTTAGCGGCATGCGCTACGGCAATCGCATCTACTCCTGCGATTGCATTTGCCGAAGAGACGCAGGCAATTGATCCCGCCGATGCATTGAATGCACTTGGCTCAAATCCCTCTTACGAAGAATTCGTTGATTATGCGGAGAGGTATTTGACCGACATGGATGATCCTCAGCATATGTCATTGGGCGCAAACAATGAGCCCTCGACATATGCCGGCTCGAATCCATATTGGAGCTCCTCGAACAAGGGTGCAAAAACCTTTTATGATGGAAACGGCAATATCTGGCTCTCGTCTGCGCACAAAATTGTAGATGTTTCGAGTTGGCAAGAGGATATTAATTGGAACGCTACTTCCCAAGCTGTTGATGGAGCGGTTTTAAGAATCGGTTACGGGGTGGGTAATACCGATAGAAAATTTGAGAGAAACCTTTCCGAATGCAGAAGGCTGGGCGTACCGTACGGTGTCTATTTTTATAGCTATGCATATGATGCGTCTTTCGCACGTAGAGAAGCCCAGTGGCTTTCTACCTTGTTTTCGCGTTATTCGATCGACCGTAATACTCCGGTTTTTTATGATCTTGAACAATTTGAACCTTGGAGCGGGCATTACCCGCCTACGTCCGTTTCTGCGTATGAGAGCATTGTCGATGGGTTTTTTAGCGTGCTATCTGCCAATGGTTTCTCTAGCCTGCACGTATACTCATACAGATCTTATTTGACCACTGGACCACTTGCCAGCGCAAAAATACATTCCCACGTTTCTTGGGTCGCCGAATATAATCCGACGCTGAAGTATTCAATTAGCGCTGCTTCGGGAGTTAAAGGCTGGCAGTATACGAGTACTGGAAGCGTGCCTGGCATTTCTGGGCATGCTGATATCAGTGCCTTTAACCTTTCGATTCGCTGGACGGGCGGAGGCTATCCTTACGGCTTCCCCGATGTGTATTCATGGACGCCCCACGCTGAAGACATCTTGTGGCTCAAAGAGAATGGTATTGCCCACGGTTACGGTAATGGATATTTTGGAACATACGATGAAGTCCAACGTGAACAGATGGCTGCATTTATGTATCGAGTGGTAGGGAGCCCTTCCTATAGCCCGACAGGCGAGGATATGGCAAGATTTCCTGATGTAACTTCTTCGACTCCGCATGCCAAAGAGATTTGGTGGCTTGGCTCGACAAAAATTGCCGAAGGCTACGGCGATGGCTCCTACGGTCCGTACGATCCGATTACACGAGAGCAGATGGCGGCGTTTTTATACCGTCTGGCGGGTTTCCCCGACTATGAGCCGTCGACAGAAGATGCAGCTCGCTTCCCAGATGTTAATGAAGCCACTCCTCATGCAAAGGAAATATGGTGGATGGGTGCCCAGGGGCTTTCTTCGGGCTATAAAGACGAAGGAGGGATTTACGGTCCGTTCCGGAATATCCTTCGTCTTGACATGGCGGCATTTTTACATCGTTGGCATGACATGTTTGGAGTTTAGGGGCTGAGCAAGATGGTTTGGGTCGACAGGTCATTAGGCTGTCGACCCGTTTTTTTATAATTCGAGGCCCTTCTGTGCATCATGGGAAATTAATTTACAGATGCGATCGAGCCATATGGATTGTTCCGCCGAGATATCAGCTCTATCTTTCGGTGCTTTTGCTTGAGAAATAAGCTTACCCAACTGCTTGGATGTGAGTTCCTCAATACTGTTCGCAGATATCGCATTTTCTCTGCATGCGAATAAATCGACAAGATGCTTCATTTTGTTCGCATAGTGGGGGTTGTTTTCATCTATGACAACAATGCCTGGGATGCCAAGCATGTATGAAATGAGTGCTGAATGGTATTTGTAGCTGATGTGGAAATCACATGTTGCGAGTTCGGAGTGAGTTAAATCATATGGATAGTTCGCGATGTATATCTTTTCGGGATGGGCTGCCTTGTTTTTATTGCTGCGCAAAAGTCAGAATCCTTGTTACCGATATTTCGCATTGGAATAAGCGCGATTCTGCATGAGTGATCTTGAAAATCAGGAAGCTCGCTTATTGCATCGACTAAGGGAAGATACTCTTCAGGCTTTCGTTTGTCGCAGAGTGGAGAGATTGCAATCAGCTTGATTGCATTATGCGGGTTTCGTAAGCTGCATAATGCCTGATTCAGTTCCTTATTTCCGAATACTAGGTCCTCGCACTCAACAATGGAGTCTTTGGAAACGCCGTTGTTGATTAATAGCTGTGCGGAAAGGGGGTCTCGAACAGAGAAGAGCTCGCAGCGGTTTGATATTTCAACAAGAGATTTCAAATACTGCATGTCCATGAAGTTGCTGTTGGTACTCAAGCCAAGAGTATAAACACGCTTGCCTTTAGCAATCATCAATTGGGATAGTTTGACAAATAAGTTTCCAACATTAACGTTCCAAGGATTGTTATCTACCTGAGTGTCATCGATGATTGCTCCGCCCCCCCACACAAGAGTGTCGAACGACTGTGCCAGTGCGTCCAACTCCCAAGTGGAAGTTGGGTAGTGGATTACATTGACGCGCAAATCGAGCGAGAAGCGCGGATACTGAAAGTTATCCCAAAGCATAACCGTAATGCGCGATAGCGCTTCTTTAGGCATATGTTCAAGCACGGTTCTAAGCATTAATTCATCGCCGTAGTTTTCCTCGCCATACCAGCCTGTAAGCAAAATTCTTCCGGCGCCGTCCTGGTAAGTGAGGGTTGAGTAGTTCCATGCTTTATCGTAATAATGGCTGGTCATAAGCCGAGAAAGCATCAATATGAGCTCATCCTGCTTTTCTCTCGTCGCAGTTAGCTCAACAGCTTCGGTGCGAAGCTTTTGGAGTTCAAGTTCGAGGTCTTGAATTCGCTGCTCAAAGAAACGGTTTGTAGGCGGCATTAATGCTCGAATTTTATCCCTAAGCGACATATGAGCCCCTCTCGATGCGGAGTTCAATTATATGATTCCTTAAATGATGATAGAAGCTCGCTGTTTATCGTGAAATAGAGTGCTATCTATTTACTCGCTGCGGATTGGTTCCAACAGTTTCTGTGGCATGCCATTGAGATAGAAATTTACTCAACGATTTGTATGTACGGCAGGATGAAAGAATGTTCCAGGGGAAGGAGCGAACAGCCAATGCTCTTGGATTTATCAATATAAAGGGCTTGCTGCCTAAATCGCACCATTATTCATCGATATCTATTCGATATAAACACATGTCCTTTTCCTTATAAATTACAGTAAAGCCCGGGGTGTCGTCATCTATATTGTTAATGCCTGCCCAGTCGCTTGGTTCGTATATTTGGTAGTTAATTCGAAACTCATCTTGACGCTCGCCAGCGTCGAGCTGAAGTACGTATAGGGCACCTACATCCCGAATCGCCACTTGAACTTCGTTTGAGGTGGCTACGCTGGATAAATGTAGCCTGATATTTTGGCTTGATGTGCTTTCGGAGCTAATGTCGGGTGCAAAGCAGTTTCGATAATAGAGCCTGGTCCCATAGAGTGGGTACAGGAAAAGACTTCCATCATTTGGATTGTTGATGATAGTTGCGTCATCCGGAATCAAGCTGAGGGCCCTTTTAGCGAATTCCTGTTCTTCAACGGTGAGGATGTCATAATAGATGAGTTCATAATTGTTTTGATAGGCAAATTCCTGAGCTTGGTATCCAAAGGGAGTTTGGATACCATCAATTCCTTTGAGGGTAAAAGAACCGATATAAATTCCGATTCCGAGTATTAGATATAAGATTCCAGGAGCCAGCTCTCTCTTTAATGGAGAAGATTCCGAATCGTGTTGGTTCATAGCGGTAAGCCTTATGAAAGCTCGAATGAGCCCCGCAGCGCCGAACGATGCAACAACAATCGCAATTAATCCCAGCATAGCGCCAGTACGATGATAGTCGGTGTACCAAAAGCCAGTTAGCCAGTTCTTAATTTGACTGTCTGTACCTGCGTCCAATATGTACATGGAGGAGCACGCAATGTATGTAGCGATTATCCAGCGACAAGTCTGATGAGTCAGTAGGTAAAGAACTCCAGGGATTAGCAGAAAGAATACTGCAATTTGCGCAGGATGATTCACGACGCTCAATAACAAAGCATCAACGATTGATTGCGCTGTACTGCTTATTGACGCCCAAGTTGTGTTTACAATTTCGCTAAAGGCTGGATGATGATAGCAGACAATCCAGAATCCAATGATTGCTATCCATAATCCGATGATAGCTGCGGCCCTCGCAGAATTCCGGACCTTACGCCCACCAAGTTCTTGGAACAACCAGTATGTAAGATATGGAGCAAGAAACACGATAAGCGTAAATATTCCATTCGGATGTGCGAGGGCTACCGCAGCTGCAGAAAGGATGGTCAACATGCCATAGGAAGTGGCCTGCATATCATTTCGATCGGAAATCGATTTTAAGGCGGTAATGAATTCTGCCATCACGATGGGCACAAGCACCATGGAGAGCAGGTTGGGGTAGAGGGGCCCGTATATAACGTAGTCCCACGGACAAGCTGGAATTCCAGAGGCAAGGAGAGAGCCAAATATAACAACGAGACGATCATTGTTTGAAATAACGCGAAGAGCGCTATACATTGAGGAGGGAAATATGATGCCGATGAGTACGGCATTGACACAATTGATGCTAAGGGGAGCCGACACACCCAAGGCTGACATCACGGATGCGCATAGAATATGCCAGGCAGAGGGATAGAAGGCATATGTCGACGACACGTATGGCGTAACTTCGGAAGGTGCGTAGCTGCTCGAAAAAAGAGGATTCCAAACGCCTGACTGAGCATAGGTTTGGATGGCGGGAAGATGGTGGACGTTGTCCCATCCTTGGAAAAACGATTCAGGACCATCGAGTTGTTTGATGTAGAACAGTCCAACGGCAGCAATTCCAACCGCGATATACAGGAGGAACAAGGCATAGTCTCGCTTGTCGTTCGGAGTGTTGCCGACCCCCTTGATCGCATGATGCTTGCGGAGCCTATGTTTGATCGTTTTAGATGCCAGGAAACAGGCAAGGCAGATCGCTGCGGTCGCGGTTCCCACTGAGACGGCTGAACAGGGGATGCCAAAGGCACAATATGCAAGTTCTATAACTGAGTACAGGCAGATGCCAACTGCAGGCGCAAAGCATATAGCATGCAATAGATTATTAGTAAATGATGCAGTCACAATCGTGCCTGGGAGATATAGTGCGCAGATTACAAACAAGCACGCTATGAAGAACGATAGCCACATAGTATTATCCGATCCGATAATCAGGCGTGATTCGCTGCTGGACAACCATAAGATTAGTCAGACAGTAAGTCGAACGCCTAGGGTACAATTTCTCGCAGAACCGGGATCTTTTTCAGAAGCAATACCAACAAAACGCAAGCCAAGTAGAGGACGATGACCCCGATGGTTCGAAGAAGGACGGAGGTCATGGGAACTCCCAGCGCATCCATAATCACATAATCAAGTATGGGTTTATGGATTAAGTAGACGCCAAATGAGCAGCCTGATAGTTTTGCAAGTTGTTTTGAGAGGGGCTCTAGGCGCGTTGTGTCTAAGTGTTTGAAGAATACAAAGACAGCGACTCCGAGAAAAACTGAAGGGAATGCAATGTAATCAAAATATGTTCGATCAACATAGCCAAGAGCGTTTGAGCTTATATAGGTGTATGTATAACGGAATAGCATAGAAGCGATGCCTAGAGCATAGATGATCATTCTCGTCCGTTTCGGGATGTTGGTTTCGGAGAGAAGGTATCCGATGATAACAAACATAAGCATTCCGCCACAAATAGGGATGCTAATTGACCCGGGCCAAGAGATGCCAATAGCACTGCATGCAAATGGGAGGACGGAGACGAGCAGGAAAGAAACGCCCGCCATATAGGTAAGGGCTTTTTTATTATCTGAGAGTAGGGAGAGGGCAGGTAAGGCCAGATAAACGGAGAAGAGAGGGAAGAAGAACCAGTAAACCTGCTCAATTTCATTGTTAAGAATAGCGTTGATCATGCGGCGAGGACCGAAAGCGTTACCGTCTCTATAGATGACAATATAGAAGTAGAGGACGGCGCTCCAAAATAGAAACGGAATGACGGTTCGCTGAAAACGCTTGATCAGAAACGTCTTTGTATCATACCGCTCTCGATACCTAATAAGCGTGGCGCCGGTTAGCATGAAGAACACGGGAACTGCCCAATAACAAACAACTTCAATGATTAGCCCTGCCGCCCAGTTTTTACCCGGCATCCATGTGTGCACCATCTGGTTGCAGTGAAGCGCGACTACGCAGATGCACGCCACGATATTCAAGAGATCAAAATACAGTACACGTTTTTTCGCCGTCATCAATGTTCCTTAATGTGCTCGATTTACTCGGTTTCGCGATTAAGTATGCCTCTGCGTGCGTCTGCGCCGGTTATTGCAAAATCTTTTCCTCTGACAAGCTTCGGTACCTCGCCGACAGTAGAGGAACTTGGCGACAGCTTGCCAATAAACCAACTGAATGAGTATTTAAGCGTGTACAGGAATCCGTTGTCGTTAATAAGACAGAGCAGTCGAATAAGGCGGGGTAGAATGATCTTCGGATGAGCTCTCCTATGCGAGACAAATGCATCGCTTGCCTCTTCGAGTAAGCCTAGATATCGATCGTATGAACCAGGGATTAACGAATAAAAGGCGGGCGAATGCGACGCGACCTCCAGCTCGGGCAATTGATCATGAAGCAGGGCATCAAGCTGTTTTTTTGAGCATGCTTATCGGTCATGGTCTCAATATTCCAGATAGTGTATTCAAATGCCCAATTTAAAAAGCCCCATGATATGGATGAATAGAAAGCTTCATCCTCCCTGAGCTTATTTTTTAGAAGGCAGATGCTTTCATAGAATGCGAGCGGGGCTTTTGCGCGGGAGCTTGATACGGAGCCGCTACGTCCGATACGATGGCGAATGAGTGGCTCATCGACTATGCCAATCCTATCAGCCTTCGCCAAGGCTAGAAATACGAAATACAGGTCTTCGCTGTTTGGAAGCACAGGATATCGAATGCCATGCTCCTCAATGAAAGACCTTCTGAAGAGCTTGTCCCACGGCCAGCCGATGAATGCGGTAAAAATAAAATCGCGCATTTCCAGCGAGGAGAATATCTCTTTGTTTGGTATTTGACACACATTGAGCGTCCACCATGCATCAACGTTTCTCCCAGTGCCATCTTCAAATTCAGAGGAGCGGGTTACGACAATGTCGGCATCAATTTTCGTTGCCTTTGAATAGAGCTTTTCTAGCAAGGTTTCAGAATATAAATCGTCCGCATCAAGCATGGCTACATAAGATCCCGTGGCGGCATCAAGCCCCTTGTTGCGAGCAGCGCCGGGACCCTGGTTTTTCTGCGTGAGCACAGTCACACGAGGGTCGCTCGCGGAAATGCTTTCGAGAATTTTGAGGCTGCCATCTGTGGAGCCATCATCTACGCAAATGAGCTCGAAGTCGGAAAACGTTTGGCCAAGTATGGAGTCAATAGTATCCCGAACATAGCTCTCTCCGTTGAACACGGGGAGTATGATTGAAATTGAGGGCACGGGGGTCCTTTCAAATACTTATGGGGATGACTGTGAGATGGCGACAGCTAATTTGTGCGGGCGTTGTTGCCGGAAAGATACCCGAGGACATGCTTGCACGCTGCGCCTAACCCCTCGCTTCGACGATAGTAGTTGAAGAGCGCGAGCTTTCCCTGCTGGCGAGCTTCCTCGAGCCGTGAGGTTGGGTCTGACCCTTGCCGATATGCATCAAGATAGGCTGTCGGGTCGGCAACGATGCTCTTAAGCCTGCTGAGTTCATCTGGCCAGAAGAAGCTTTCATCGAGTTCGTCCGCTGCGATGCACTTTCGGTATTCGCTGGCGTAGCGCTCGAGGAACGGAAGCTGAAATTCCTTGGCCAGTCGGCTGAATGCGAATTCGCAATTATGGGTCTTCTTGTACAGGAAGATGCCTAGGAAACGTTCGGCGAGCCGAGGCTGGCTCCGTAACCAGTTTTCGATCCATTGATATTCGTCGAGCATGGTGAACACTTTATTTGGCTGATTGATTGAAGATGCGGAATTGTCCACTCGATAGCAATAAAACGCCTCGTCATACACGGCTATACGCGTAGCCCAGCAATATGTTTGGAACCAAAAGCTGTTGTCCTGAAAGCTCGCTCCAGGGCTTTCATTGAATCGTATGTTGTGCTCATTCAGCCAAGAACGTTTGTAGATGCCCGTCCAGTTTTCCATGCGAATATTGAACAGGTCGAGGTTGTCTTGCGGGTTCAAAATCGAGCCGTAGTAGTCTTCTTTATTACATAAACGTTCACGTTGGAGTTTTTCCTCGCCATTCGCATTAGTGGTAAGCCGATAGTAGTCGGAGCGGATGAAATCGAGGTCGTCCTCCAGCGCCGTTGTGTACAACTTTTCATACATAGTTGGTTTGAGATAGTCATCGGGTTCGAGGATGCCGATGTAGTCGCCGATTGCGGCATCGATTCCGATATTCATGGCGCGTCCATAGCCGCCATTGGGGCGATCGACGATCGTTATTCGAGAGTCGCGTTCTGCGTATTCCTTGAGCATATCAAGCGAATGGTCGGTTGAGCCGTCATTAACGCATATGACTTGCAGGCTTTCGAGCGTCTGGGCAAGCACGCTGTCCATAGCTTGGCGAAGATACTTCTCTGCGTTGTATATGGGCATCACAACCGAGACGGCCGGGTTTTCAGACATGCAACCTCGCTTTGCTTTTTGGAGCTCTAGGTCCTGAGGAGAATAGCTCCGCTGAATAATCTCAAGCAATCTAAAGGATAGCGCATTATCAGTCTTACTGTTTTGCTTCGAGTCAAGGTGTGAATTTGCTGCGCATGGGGGCGCGTTGCAGGGTACGAGAAGTTCTCTTTGCCTATCACGGGTTATTGAGCGCTGGCGTGAGCATCTTGCGTTCAGCTGCTTGGAGAATAAAGCTGCCAAAGTATAACTTGGGAAAAGGCATCGTCGCACTGTTCCTAAAAGGACCTTGAGAGACGGAATGCTATTTTGATGTTGCGCGCCTAGGATGGCTGAGCGAACGTTTTGATAGTTGACAATGACAATGTGTAGCTATCACTGGAGCTGATACCTAGGCTAAAAGGAAGACTAATGTCAAATATGCCGCAAAGACCGTCGAGCCACGTGGTTGATTCTAAAGGGTGCATTTTTGTTTCAGAATTGATGATTGAAGAAGGTTGGGTGGCAAGGGATTTATCCGAGCGAGATTATGGAATCGACAAGATTTACGAGCGTTTCGAGGATGAACGCGCAACCAGTGAGTTGATAGTGGCTCAAATTAAAACGACCGAAAAGCCGATTGGCGGGAGGCGGGAAATTCCCTTCTCGCTGGATACAAAGACGCTTTTATATGCTGAGATGTTTGCTGTTCCATTCCTTTTGTTCTACTGCTCTGTTTCTGATCCCCGCGCATGCTATTTTGTGTGGCTGCAGGAGTACATTCGGATTCGTCTCAATTACGAGAAACCCGGGTGGAGAAACCAAGGGACGAATACGATATACATCCCTAATGCAAATGCGCTCGGCGATGATAAAGCGATGAAGCACCTGTGTTTCATCGCGAGTTTTCCAAAGTTTAAGGAGTCTTGGGCAAATTACTACATTTCTCTTGCTGATTTGATGTATGACTTGCCGATGCATATCGTAGAAGATGAGATTGATGAATCTTATGTGCGGTCGGTTGTTGCTGGCGCGATAAAAAAGCTTGACAGAGCAAGCGCCACAAGGAGCTCCATACCTGATTTCCTGATTCCGCAAGAGTTGGACTCAGCAAAGAGACTGGGCGAGAATATCTTGAATGGCGACTGCGATAATGACTTGGCGCATTCTCTATTCAGATTCGTTGGAGAGTGCAATTATGTTAGGAATTCGATCGATTTGATTGCTCTAAACTTCGACGATTCATATCAGTGATTTCTATATGAGTCCGGAGAACCAGCGATGTATTGAACCCTCTTTATGCACGGTGTTCCTAAATCAAGAAGCAGAAATGGCCATTCCAAAAAAGGCGGCCATTTCATTACGCAAACTGATTCCTATACTCCTCGCAGACTTCCTCGACGGGGCCGTCCAGGCGAAGATCGCCCTTCTCTATCCAGATGGCGCGCTGGCAGATGCGCTCCACCTGCTCGATGGAGTGGCTCACGAACAGCGCCGTGACGTCGCCGGACTCGATGAAGTGCTGGATGCGGGCCTCGCACTTCTGCTGGAAGAACACATCACCGACGGAGAGCGTCTCGTCCACAATCAAGATGTCCGGCGACGTCAAGGTGGCGATGGCGAACGCGATGCGCGCGACCATGCCGCTCGAATAAAAGAAAAAGTTTCAACAAAAGCACAAATGGAGGCTGGTTGCCGAAAGCTGCGGGAGAGTGCGAGCTACATGTTATGTTTACTTGAAGCCCGTGCGAATTACTGCAGGAAAAAGGTGCGATGCGCATTTTAGGGAAGAGCTGAAAAGAACGTGCGATTACATCGGAGTTGAGATGGAGTGAAGCGACTCCTGTTTTGCGTTAACGCTATATTGGTGCCTGGTGTCGGGCTCTACGAACATTGCGTAAGACGATTTGTAGCGATATTTCACCAAGTTAACGGGTGTCACGCTTGCCGCCGTGCTGCACCTGGGGCGCAGCGGAGACCGTTGGCTCGATAGCCTGGCTTGCCGAAGGGGTGAATCTCTCTTTGCTTGACGCGTGATGGGGAGAGCGGGACCGTGATGATGGATGTCGATTCGTCTGACCAAGCGTTATCACATAAAGAAGAAGCGCGTTCGCAAGAGATGGAGATACGTGAAAGCCTGATGTGCGGATATGAGGATGTATTAGATGGCAAGACTATCGAGGCCAGCACTGTGTTTGATAGGATCCGGGCCCATCTTCGTCGCGCGCCTCGTCCATGGGCTATAATCATCCATGCGTTAGCACGTATGCGCCCATAGCTCAGCTGGATAGAGCAGGAGACTTCTAATCTCAAGGTCGAGGGTTCGAATCCCCCTGGGCGCACCAGCCATGAATAACGCGGCCGCGCGGGAGATAACATCCCGCGCGGCCGCTCTCGTTTGGCCAAAAGACAGCCTCGCTCCTGAGCGTCTGATTGCATAGTCACCGTGCCTACGACTTGAATGGGCCTCCAATTTAGGACACCGGGCAAAACTCCCGCCAAAGGATCGAATTTTGGGGCGGGGTCGAAGTAGCCGCTATTAACTCGGTGTATCTACCTGCGGTTTTTATGCCTCTTCGATTGGGAGTACTCGGCTGGTCCTTCAAAATTCGATCCTTTGGCGGGAGTTTTGTTCTGGAGGCTTTCCAGCGACCGAGGCGCTTGTGGCGTTGTCGTCGCCCTAGATCAAACTCGGGCAAGAAATGGCAGAAATAGGGGTGTATTAAATCGCTAATTCGGCAAAATCTTGTCCGGAATAAGCCGGATACGGCACCGCCGCAAAGGGGAAGCCGCTTCCTGCCGTCCCGCCGTCGGCTTCCGGTGCGTATCCGACTCCGCAACATCCCAAACCACTCATCCGTTTTTCCATACCAACCGGCGCGGTATGGGGTACACTAGGGGAGTCGTTGATGTACCCCATGGCGGCGGGCCCGCCGTGGGCATCCAGAAAAAGGAGACAAGTATGGTTTCTGAGAAGGTTACCCTCGTCAACCCCCAGGGTCTTCACATGCGTCCCGCGGGCCTCTTCGCCTCTACCATGGGCAAGTTTGCCTGCGACGTGACCGTCGTCACCCCCGAGAAGGAGGTCAACGGCAAGTCCCCGATGGCCCTCATGGCCGCTGGCATCCCCTGCGGCACCGAGGTTGAGATCCGCTGCGACGGCGCCGATGAGGCCGATGCTCTCACCACCGCCATCGAGCTCATCAAGAGCGGTCTTGGCGAGTAGCCCAGTTGCCGTCCATCTCGTGTTGAACGGATCTCACAACAACTGAGTTCATATGGTGAGCGCAGGTGCCCTGTCGGTGCCTGCGCTTTCACATTTCCGCATGCCGCGCGGCCACGCCCGCGGCAATGGAGAGAGGATAAAAATGTACGAGGGAGTTAACGCATCCGAGGGCATCGGTATCGGTACCGTCGTTGTCGCCGCCGAGCCCGACCTGTCTTTCGAGCCGCACGCGGTTGAGGACACCGCCGCCGAGAAGGCTCGCTACCAGGCCGCCCTCGATGCCTTCTGCGCCAAGACCCAGGCCCAGGCCGACCGCATGAAGATCACCGTGGGCGAGAACGAGGCCGAGATCATGAGCGGCCACATCATGCTCGCCCAGGATCCCGGCATGACCGACGGCATCACCACCGCCATCGACGGCGGCACCTGCGCTGAGCAGGCCCTCGTCGAGACGAGCACGATGTTCGAGAACATGTTCCTTTCCATGGACGACGAGATGTTCCGCCTTCGTGCCGCCGACATCGCCGACATCCGCACCGGCATCCTGGCCGAGCTCCTCGGCCGCGAGGTCGTCGACCTCTCCGTCCTTCCGGCCGGCAGCATCGTCGTTGTGCATGACCTCACCCCGTCCATGACGGCCACCATCGACAAGGAGAACGTCGTCGGCGTCGTCACCGAGGTCGGCGGCCGCACCTCGCATTCCGCCATCATCTGCCGTGCGCTCGAGATCCCTGCGGTGCTCTCGGTCTCCAACGCCTGCGGCGCCCTCCACGGCGGCATGGTCGCCATTGTCGACGGCATCAACGGCCACGTGATCAGCGAGCCCGATGAGCAGCAGCTTGCCGACTACCAGGAGCGCGCCGCCGCCTTCGCGGCCGAGAAGGCCGCGCTCGAGGCCTTCCGCGGCAAGCCCACGGTCACGGCCGACGGCGAGAAGAAGGTGCTCGCCTGCAACATCGGCAACCCCGAGGACGCCAAGGGCGCCGTCGACCACGACGCCGAGGCGATTGGCCTCTTCCGCTCCGAGTTCCTGTTCATGGACGCCACGTCGCTTCCCACCGAGGACGAGCAGTTCGAGGCCTACCGCAAGGCCGCGGTCACGCTCAAGGGCGCTCCGGTCATCATCCGCACGCTCGATGTGGGCGGCGACAAGGAGATTCCGTACATGAATCTCCAGAAGGAAGATAACCCGTTCATGGGCTATCGCGCCGTGCGCTACTGCCTCGACAACCCCGATGAGTACAAGGTGCAGCTGCGCGCGCTTCTCCGCGCGAGCGCATTCGGCGACATCAAGATCATGGTGCCGCTCGTCACCTGTGTCGAGGAGATTCGCTCGGTCAAGGCGCTCGTCGAGGAGTGCAAGGAAGAGCTGCGCGCCGAGGGCTATAAGTTCAACGAGAACATCGAGGTCGGCATCATGATGGAGACGGCCGCTGCCGCCAACATCCCCGACCTGCTCGCCAAGGAGTCCGCGTTCTTCTCCATCGGCACGAACGACCTCACCGGTTACACCATGGCCTCCGACCGTGGCAACGACAAGGTCGCCTACCTCTACAGCTGGTACTACCCGGCGGTCCTGCGCGCCATCAAGAACATCATCCAGGCTGGCGTGAAGGAAGGCATCATGGTGGGCATGTGCGGCGAGGCTGCTGCCGATCCGCTGCTCACGCCGCTCCTCATCTCGTGGGGCATGGAGGAGTTCTCGGTTTCCGCGCCGAGCGTCCTGCGCACCCGCAAGGTCATCTCTCAGTGGACGAAGGCCGACGCCGACGCCCTCGAGGCGAAGGTCATGCAGCTCGAGACCGCCGAAGAGGTCAAGGCCGCGCTCACCGAGGCCGCGCGCTAGGCCTGTTGCCTGCTCGCATCCGGTCGCGCTCCTACCTACCACCGTGCACGGCTGCGTTAAGTCTCGGTAAGCATCCGGGTCGCGACGCTTGATTTTGCTGCATGGCGCGCCTAAGCTATGCGCCATGCAGCATTAGTATGAAAGGATGGTAGCTGTCTTATGTTTTATACGCTGACTGCTAACCCTGCGGTCGACATGACCGTTTCCTGCCCGCCGCTTGTTCCGAACGAGAACATCCGCTCCTTCTCGGCGAGCTATACCGCCAACGGCAAGGGCCTCGACGTGTCCTTCGCGCTCAAGAAGTTCGGCGTCGACTCCGTGGCGCTCGGCTTCTTCGCTGGCTTCACGGGCAAGTACGTGGTCGACGAGACCATGAACATGGGCTGCCTCTGCCGCCCCGTCTGGATTGATGGCGTGACCCGCATCAACTCCTACTTCAACGACGGTCAGTCCGAGCACGGCATCCTGAACCCTGGCCCCGCGATCACCCCGCAGAACGAGCAGGAGCTCTTCCGCATCCTCGACTCCACTGGCGACCTCGACTGCCTGATCGTTTCCGGCTCGCTGCCCCCGAAGGCCTCCAAGGACTTCCTGGACAAGGTTGTGGCGCATGCTCAGGATCGCGGCGCCGACGTGGTGCTCGACCTTTCGAGCGACAAGCTTAAGACGCTCTGCTCCACGCACCCGCTGCTCATCAAGCCGAACCATCACGAGATGCGCGAGATCTTCGGCGTCCAGATCGATACCGACGACGACGCCCGTCGCGCCCTTGCGCTCGCCCACGAGGCCGGCGTGCAGAACGTCCTGCTCACCATGGGTAGCCGCGGCAGCGCCTACTTCTCGAACGGCGAGGACATCTGGTACGCCAAGCGCGAGTTCAACATCAAGCTCGTGTCTTCCGTCTGCGCCGGCGACTGCACCCTCGCGGCCTTCCTGCTCAAGTGGTACAAGGATCGCGACAACGTGGAGGAGGCGCTCAAGCTCGCCATGGCTACGGGCGCGAACGTTGCCGAGAGCGTCGGTTTGGGCGACTTCGGTCATGTGGACGAGTACAGCAAGCGCGTGACCGTCCGCAAGCTCCCGCGCTAGTGCCTGCTGACGCGTCTTCGCGCGTTAACGCCTCGTTGAGGATATGCAAAGCCCCCGTGCTCAAGCTCGGGGGCTTTCTTTTGGCGTGCCCGCCTGCGGTTTGCGCTGGCCTCGTGTGGGGCGCTCGGGAGCGTTCGCGATCGCTCAGGGGGCGGAGCGCTCGGGGGCGCTCGGGGGGGCGAGCCGGGGCGAACCGAGTGGGCCAGGGGCGAGCCGGCGGGCGTGTCGGCGACGAGCCGGGGCGAGCCAAGGCGGCCGCTTCGCACGGGATCGGCCCCAGGGCACATGAAGCGCAAAACGATGAGCGCCCACTTCGCCACGGCACCGTATACTGTACCTGTCAACGTGAATGGGGTGTAATGGACGAGTGCTTGCATATCGATACCGGCGCGGCGCCTAGCATTACCGTCGAGCAGCCCGCCCTGAACGGAACGCCTGCGCCCGCAACGGCGCTCGAGGTGCTTCGTGCTCTTGAGGAAGCGGGGCTCGAGGCGTGGATTGTGGGCGGTTGGGTTCGCGACGCGCTGCGAGGCGCTCCATGCCACGACGTGGACATTTGCTGTTCGGGAACTTGGCAGCAAAGCGAAGCCGCCCTCAAGGCGGAAGGCTTCAAGGTTGCTCGGTCGGGCATCAAATTCGGCGGCATCACGGCGGTGCGGGGTGAAGAGCGTATCGAGGTAACCTCGTATCGTTTCGACGGCTTTTACACCGATGGGCGTCATCCCGAATCTGTTCGCCTCGCGCAGTGCGTTGAGGACGATCTTGCCCGCCGCGATTTCACGGTCAACGCGATGGCGTGGCATCCAACGCGCGGCCTGCTCGATGTATACGACGGTGCGGGAGACCTTCGCCGCCGTATGATTCGGGCGGTGGGGGAGCCGCGCCGGCGCTTCGAAGAGGACGCGCTTCGCATGCTCCGCGCCGTGCGGTTTGCCTGCCGGCTCGACTTCGTGGTCGAGCCCCAGACGGCGTCTGCACTCGCCTCGTGCGCGCCCCTCCTCGATGCGGTGGCACGCGAACGGGTGGGCTGGGAGCTCGATGGCATCCTTGCAACCGGCCGTGCGGGAGATGCTCTGCTCCGGTATCCCGACATCATGTGCGCGGCCATTCCCGAGCTGGGACCTTGCCGTGGCTTTGACCAGCATAGCCGCTATCATGCCTTCGATGTGTACGACCATATTGCCCGCGTGCTTACCGTGGCGGGCGAGCTCTCGCTCTCGAGCGTGGATGGCGCCGGCCCCGAGGCCGCCCCATCGCCTTCGCTCATGTGGGCGGCGCTCCTGCACGATATCGCCAAGCCGGCGTGTTTCACGCTCGACGACCGGGGGTGCGGCCACTTCTACGGGCACCCCGAGCGCGGGGCGGAGCAGGCGCGAGAGATCATGCACCGCCTTGCGTGTCCGAGCGAGGTGATGCGCGACGCATGCCTGCTCATTCGTTATCACGACCGGCCCATGAGCGCCGAGCGCAGCGACCTTTTACGCGTTATGGGGCTTTTCGCTGGTTCGGGTTTGGATACGCCGCGCCTCATGAACGAGCTCTTCGACATCAAGCGGGCCGACACGCTCGGAAAGGCTCCGTCGTGCTTCTACTACGTGAAGGATATCGAGCGCATGCGCGAGATGGTGCGCGAGCTGCTTGCCAACAACGAGGCGTACAGCGTGGGAACCTTGGCCCTCAGCGGGGCGGACCTCATTGCCGCCGGCGTGGCGCCCGGCCCCCGTATCGGCGCCCTGCTTAGGCGCGCGCTCGATGCAACGGTCGATGGCCTGGTGCCCAATAAGCGCGACGACCTGCTTGCTTATCTCGATGTATAGGGTCTCGCAAACCCGTTTCGCTTCCGTTGTCGCCTGCGCGCATGTTGCTGGCGGCTGGGATGCCTTCAACAAATGTGGTAGGATGAGGCAAGAGTAACACGAATTGAACTATTCGTAACACTCGGTCTACGCGAACTACCCAGAGGTGCTGAGGAGCATGCTCATGATAAACGAAGAGGCGCGCGGCAGCGGCATGCTGTCGCGTCGTGGATTTATAGCGGGTGCAGGTGCTGCGGGTGCCGCGACGTTGCTGAGCGGCTGCACGGCAGGCTCGGGCGAAGGCGGCTCCGCACCTTCCGGGTCTGGTTCCGAAGGAGCTTCTAGCCAGGTGATCGTCGCCATGAACGCGGGAAGCGAGCCCGCGGCAGGGTTTGACCCGCTTGTGGCATGGGGGTGCGGCGAGCACGTGCACGAGCCGCTCATCCAGTCGACGCTCATCACCACGGACGAGAACCTCGAGTTCATTAACGACCTTGCGACGGGCTACAGCTGCTCTGACGATGGGCTGACCTGGACCTTCGAGCTTCGCGACGATGTCGCGTTCACCGACGGGGAGCCGCTCACCGCCTCCGACGTGGCGTTCACGGTGAATTCCGCGATCCAAAGCGACACCTTCGAGGGCGACCTCTCCATGGTGGACGAGGCGGTTGCCGTGAACGATACGGTGGTGGAGTTCCATCTCAACAAGCCCTACAACGCGCTCTTGTACACTCTCGCGGTGCTGGGCATCGTGCCGGAGCATGCCTACGGCGATGGATACGGTTCCGCTCCCATAGGGTCGGGCCGCTACATGCTTGAGCGCTGGGATCGCGGGCAGCAGGCAATCTTCAGCGCCAACCCGGATTACTACGGCGAGCCGCCGCTCATGGAGCGCGTGGTCGTCGTGTTCATGGAGGAGGACGCAGCGCTTGCGGCGGTGCAGGCAGGCGAGGTTGACATCGCGTATACCTACGCGACGCACGCCCAGCAGAGCTTCGACGGCTATGAGCTTGTGAGCTATGCAACGGTCGACTCACGCGGCATCTCGCTGCCCACGCAGCCTGCCGGCGGCACGAAGTCCGAGGGCGGGACGAGCTACGCCATGGGTAACGACGTAACCTCGGACCTTTCGATTCGCCGAGCGCTCACCTATGCTATCGACCGCGATGCGGTAATCGAGAACGTGCTTTCGGGCTATGGCAAGCCTGCCTACAGCGTAAGCGACGATATGCCGTGGTCGAGCGACGACATGAAGGTCGAGCTCGACCGCGACCTGGCCGCGCGCCTGCTCGACGATGCCGGCTGGGCTATAGGCAGCGATGGCGTGCGCGTGAAGGACGGCGTGCGCGCTGCGTTCGACATCTGGTACTCCTCGGATGATTCGGCGCGCCAGGCGATCGCCAACGAGCTTTCCAACCAGTTTGCCCAGATTGGCATAGAGGCGAGCCCGCGCGGTGGCAGCTGGGACGAGATCTACAGCCACCAGTACGAGCAGCCGGTCCTCTGGGGGTGGGGTTCCAACTCGCCCATCGAGGTGTATGCGCTCAACTACTCTACGGGCTGGGGTAACTACGCGTGCTACGAGAACGCGGCGATCGACGCCCATCTCGACGAGGCGCTGGCGCAGCAGAGCATCGAGGATTCCTACGCGTACTGGCAGCTCGCGGCTTGGGACGGCGAAAACGGCTTCGCACCCAAGGGCGCTGCAACGTGGGCGTGGATCGCCAACGTCGACCATCTCTACTTCAAGCGCGAAGGGCTCGTCGTGGCAGACCAGAAGCCGCATCCCCACGGGCACGGATGGTCGCTCGTGAACAACGTGGACCGCTGGGAATGGTCGTGATGCGCTCGGTCGCTCGCGGCGTTGCGCGCTTCGCACTGCTCATGTTGGCGGTGAGCTTTCTGACCTTCCTCTTGGTGGGAAGTTCGCCCATCGATCCCGTGCAGGCCAATGTGGGACAGGCGGCATACGCATCGATGAGCCCGGACCGCAGGGAGCAGCTGGCGGAGCGGTGGGACGCCGACACGCCCGTCGTTGAGCGCTATCTCTCGTGGCTGGGCGACGCCGTGCAGGGGGATCTTGGCGAGAGCCTTCGCTTCAACGAGCCGGTTGTCGAGGTGGTGGGCGAGCGGTTCGCGAGCTCCGCGCTGCTTCTGGCGGCGTCGTGGGTCATCGCGGGCGCCGTTGGCCTTGTACTGGGGGTCGCATCCGGCGCGCTTCGGGACAGCTGGCTCGACCGGCTCGTGCGAGGGTATTGCTATGTGCTCTCGGCCACGCCGACGTTCTGGCTCGCGCTCATCGCGCTCATGGTGTTCGCCGTCTACCTCGGGTGGTTTCCCCTGGGCTTCTCGGTTCCCATCGGCTCTACGGGCGCGGTGCCGCTCACAACGCGTCTCTACCATATGGTGCTCCCCGCGCTGGTGCTCTCGCTTACGGGCATAGCCAACGTGGCGCTTCATACGCGCGAGAAGACCATTGACGTGCTGGGGAGCGATTATGTGCGGTTCGCGCGTTCACGCGGCGAGGGGCTTCGGTCCATCGTCTTTCGCCATGGCTTGCGAAACCTCGTGTTTCCGGCACTTACACTGCAGTTTTCCCAGGTGAGCGAGATCGTGGGAGGCTCCATCTTGGTGGAGCAAGTCTTTTCGTATCCCGGGCTCGGGCAGGCGGCTGTCACGGCGGGCCTTGGCGGAGACGCGCCGCTGCTCGTAGGCATCGCACTCGCCACGGCCGCGCTTGTCTTTCTTGGCAACGCGCTCGCAAACCTGCTGTACGGCGCGGTGGACCCGCGCTTGGGTTCGCGCGTGCGGGAGGAGGTGCGATGACGGTGCGAGAAGATGGCGAGGCACAGCTTTGCCGGCAGGTCGAGGCAGATGCCCCCGGCCTCGTTCAGGATCACGACCACCCGTCGCTCACCGTTTTCCACGAGCCTGCGGCGACGGGGGTGCTCAGCGGCAGGCGCGCCATGCTCGTCATGGCGGCAGGGGTTGCAATCGCGCTCTGCGCGGTCGTTATCGCGGGCATCATGCTTGCCGACGCCGCCTCGACGACGAATTTCGATACGCGCAACCTTGCTCCCTCGCTTGGCCACCCCTTCGGAACCGATTGGATGGGCCGCGACATGCTTGCGCGCACGCTTGCAGGGCTTTCGACCTCGGTTGTCGTGGGGCTCGTCGCCGCGACGGTCTCGTCCGTCATCGCGCTCGCGCTCGCTTCTGCCGCCGCGCTCGGTGGGTCCCGGGTCGACGCTGTGGTGAGCTGGCTCATCGACCTTACGATGGGCATCCCCCATATGGTGCTTCTCATCCTCATCAGCTATGCGCTCGGCCGCGGGACGCTCGGGGTCATGGTTGGCATCTCCGTCACGCATTGGCCGAGCCTTGCCCGCGTGCTGCGCGCCGAGATCCTGCAGCTTCGTGAGCAGCCCTATATCTCCTGCTCGCGCGCGCTCGGCGTATCGCGCTTGCGCATCGCCTTTACGCACGTCATACCCCATGTGCTTCCGCAGTACCTGGTGGGGCTCGTGCTGCTCTTTCCCCATGCCGTGCTGCACGAGGCATCGATTACGTTCCTCGGATTCGGACTGTCGCCCGAGCAGCCCGCCATCGGCGTGATCTTGTCCGAAGCGATGGGTTATCTCACCTCGGGCGCCTGGTGGCTCGCAGTGTTTCCGGGTCTGGCCCTCCTCGCCGTGGTGCTCATGTTCGATCGCGCCGGCGCGCTGCTTCGGCGCATGGTGTCGCCCGAGGGGGTGCAGGGCTGATGCATACCGATGCAGAGTTCCATCATCACCATCGTCATGCCTCGGGATCGCGTCATCCGCAGGGCCGGCACCTTCTCTCCGTCGAGCATCTCTCGGTCGGGTTCAAGATGTACGATCCCGCCGCACCCTATTTTCAAGCGCAGAAGGTTGACGCCCCCGTTATCAAGGACCTTACCCTGTCGGTGCATGAGGGGGAGATGCTTGCGCTTGTGGGGGCGAGCGGCTCGGGGAAGACGCTTCTGGCCGATGCCATCATGGGCTTGTTCGAGCCCAATGCGCGCGTGACGGGGGCCATGTGGTTCGAGGGGCAGCGCTGCGACGCCGCCGACCTTGCGCGTCTGCGCGGGCACGGCATCTCACTCGTGCCGCAAAGTGTGAACAACCTCGACCCGCTCATGCGCGTGGGCGAGCAGGTGGTGGGTGCCTGCGGCCGGGGCCGAGCGGGCAGGGAGCGCCGTAGGCAGCGCGTGGAGCGCATGCGCGAGCTCTTCCGCGCCTATGGGTTGGCGGCGGAGGTCGAGCGCATGTACCCGCACGAGCTCTCTGGTGGCATGGCGCGTCGCGTGCTGCTCATCTGCGCGATCATGGACGATCCGCGGCTCATCGTGGCGGACGAGCCCACGCCGGGCCTCGACATGGATCTTGCCATCCATGCTCTCGACGATCTTCGGTCCTTTGCCGACGGGGGAGGCGGCGTGCTTCTCATCACGCATGACCTAGAGCTTGCGCTCAGCGTTGCCGACCGCGTGGCGGTCTTTCGCGACGGAACGGTGGTCGAGGAGACCGCCTGCTCGAGCTTTGCCGCTCCCGAGCTGCTCGCGCACCCGTTCTCGCGCGCGCTTTGGCATGCCATGCCTGAGCACGGCTTTTCTGCAGTAGACGAAGAGGGGAGAGAGTGATGAGCCTCGAGGCGCGCGATATCTCGTTTTCCTACGTGCCGGGCCGGCCGATTCTTCATGACGTGAACTTGGTTGTCGATCCGGGCGAGCGCGTGGCGCTCACGGCTCCCTCGGGCAGGGGCAAGACGACGCTCTGCCGGGTGCTTTCCGGCTATCTGCGCCCAGATGCCGGAACCGTCCTCGTCGATGGCATTGAGCTGTCGCGCGCCCGCGCCGCTCGTAGCGGCGTGCCTGTGGTGCGCACGCGCGGCGCACGTGCTGCTCGCGACGGCGTGCCTGCGGCGCACGCCCAGGGTGCTTGCGACGGTGTGCCCGCAGCTCCCGGCTCGCTGGGTTCCCGTCTTCGCGGTCCCCGGCCTGTCCAGCTTATCTGGCAGCATCCAGAACAGGCCTTCGATCCGCTTTTGCGTTTAGGTAGGAGCCTGGTCGAGGGAGTGCCCCAGCGAGCAGCTGCCCGTGCGGGTGGTTCCAGCGGGGCGGGGAGCCTTGGCGCCGCCGCGCATTCTGCCACGCATTCCGCCGCCGCGCATTCCGCCGCCGCGCGCCTCGAAGCCGTGCGCGACACCGGCCTGCTTGAGCGCTTCGGGATCCGAGAGGCATGGCTCGACCGCTTCCCGCACGAGCTCTCGGGCGGTGAGCTCATGCGCTTCTGCATCGTGCGGGCGCTCATCGCCGAGCCCCGCTACCTCGTATGCGACGAGATGACCGCCATGCTCGACGCGGTGACGCAGGCGGAGCTCTGGCGCGAGGTGATCGCCATCGCGAACGAGCGGTCGATGGGGGTCGTGCTTGTCTCCCATAGCCCTGCGCTCGTTGACCGTGTTGCCACCCGCGCGTTCTCGCTCGCATAGCGCGAGGACGGGGCCATCCGGCGGCAGGTTCGCGCATGCGGCCCCTGTCGCATATGGTCCCTGACGCATGTGGCCCCTGTCCTCTTTTTCCGCAGAGTGCGCCGACGGGACGTGTGCGGCAGGCAAAGCGGTATCATTGCGAGGAGAAGCAATCGCCTCGATGAGGGAGGGGCATATGGAGGAAGCAGGGCTTGACGTGCGAGTTGTGGACGGCGCCCCTACGGCGCGCATCGCGCTTTCCGGGCGGCTCGACACCGTTTCTGCCCCCGCGTTCCAGGAGCAGGCCCTCTCGCTCGTCGCGGACGCTACCACGTTCGTGCTCGACTGCTCCGAGCTCTCGTACCTTTCGAGCGCGGGGCTTCGCACGCTGCTGCTCATCCATAAGCGCCTCATGGCCAAAGGTGCTCGCCTGGCGCTCGACGGCGTTGTTCCCTCCGTGCGCGACGTGCTCGACCTCACCGGCTTCTCGGGCATCTTCGATGTGCTCGGCTAACCTGCCCGCGCCTGGGCCCCGGGTGCGGCGCCTCGGCCGCGCGGCGCTTGTGTGCGGGGCGTGTGCCATCGTCTTCTACATCGTTCTCGAGGTCTTCCTCAGGGTCCCCGCGTTTAACGGGGCCACGCAGATTCGCCCCGCTTCGGGCGTGGGGCCGGTGCTCGGCCTCTTCTTCGGTGCGCCGGGCATCTTGGGGTGCGCACTCGGCAACCTCGTCTCGGACGCGCATTATGAATCAGCTCCGATCGTCTTGCTCGTTTACTTCGCCGTACAGCTCGCTTACAACGCCATGCCGCGCCTCGCGTGGAGGCGGCTGTTTCCCGAAGACGAGCGCCCCGTCCTCTCGAGCCCCTCGCGCATCATGGCGTTCATGCTGCTCTCGCTTGCCGACGCGGCTCTGGTGACGCTCCTTTTGATGCCGCTCGAGTTTGACGCTATGCAGGCGCTGAACATCCATGCCGTCCGCCTGCTCAACAACTTCTTGAGCCTCATGTACGTGGGGACGCCGCTCCTCTTGGCACTCGGACATCTGGGCAGCCGTCGGACGTCCGCGACGCTCGCTCAGCGCGTGTCGCTCATCATGCTCGCGTTCGCCGTCGTGGCGAGCTTGTCGGTGCTTGCGGCGTTCGTGGCGCCCCAGATGAGGTCCATGATGGCGGAAGACCATTTTGCCGAGGCGGTCGCGATCGTGTACATCGCGCTCGCCGCGATCACCGTTTGCTGCTTTACCACGGCAAGTGCACTGCTCTACCTCGTGCAGGGTAAGCTCGCCCAGCCGATCGACCTGCTCGCGCAGGACGCTCGCTCCTTCGCGGAGCGCTTCGAGGTGCAGGGGCCGCGCGCTGCGGCCGAGGGAGGCATGGACATTGCGCTGCCCGACGAGCGCCCGCTGCCCGAGATCCAAGAGCTCAGGGATGCCTCGAATGCGATGCGGCGCGATTTGGGGCGGAGCGTGCTGGCATCCGAGGAGGCGGCGCGCGAGAGCGAGCGCGTCTCGGCCGAGCTCGACGTCGCGACGACCATCCAGCTCGCCTCGCTGCCGCGTGCGTTCGCGGACCTGGGCGGGGTGCACGCGGCCTCGATCGATGCGTTCATGTGCCCCGCGCGCGAGGTCGGGGGAGACTTCTACGACTGCTTCCCGCTGCCGGGCGACCGGCTCTGCCTGCTCGTGGCCGACGTGTCCGACAAGGGCATGCCCGCCGCGCTCTTCATGATGCGGGCCATGGCCGAGATCCGCGAGTGCATCCGCGGCTCGGTTTCGCTGGGCAAGGCCTTCACGTACGCGAACGCCCACCTCTGCCAGCAGAACGATTCGATGCTCTTCGTCACGGCGTTCGCGTGCGTGCTCGACGCGGTGACCGGCGAGCTCGAATATGTGAACGCGGGCCATATGCGCCCGTGGCGCTTCTGCGGGCTCTTCGAGGACGGATGGCAGGAGGTGCCCGCGGGGCTGCCCCTGGGTGCCATGGACTGGTTCGACTTCGAATCCCGCCGCGCGGCGCTCGTCCCCGGGGAGGGGATGCTGCTGTACACGGACGGAGTCACCGAGGCGCGCAACGCGTCGGGGGAGCTCTTCGGCGACGACCGCCTCGCCTCGCTCGTGCGCGGGGTGACCGCGGACATGGCGGCGCCCGCAGACGCCGCGGCGAATGCGCCGGCGGGCGCGGTGCTCATAGACGCCGCAACCGATGATGCGCCGGCGGCCGCTGCGGGCGCGGAGGGTGCGCCGGCCTCGGCCGATGCCCCTGCGGCGCGGGTGTGCCGCGCGGTACGCGACGGCGTGGAGCGGTTCGCCGCGGGTGCCGAGCAGGCGGACGACATCACGGCCTGCTCGTTCGTGTGGCTGCCGGGCGCCCGTACCGTGGTCGCGGAGCCCTGCGACGAGGAGTGCCCCCGCCTTCAGGCGGCGGCGCGCGCCGCGGCGGGGTCGTGCAGCGCGGGCGTGATCAGCGCGGCGAGCGCCCAGGCCATCGACCTGGTCGTCGAGGAGCTGTTCATCAACATCGTGCGACATGCCTTCCCCGACGGGAACCCCGTGATAAAGTCAATATAAAAATCGACGATCGCGTCACCGTTCCTTCGTCACTGGCGCGACTGCATAACCGTCATTGGCGGCACCGCACTTTCGCCGCATTCGATCACCCCTCCCTCCTCTTGTCGGCCGGCAGGTCCTTGAGCCTGTAGGACCTGCCCGTGATCTTTATCAGGGTGCAGTGGTGGCAGACCCTGTCCGCGATGGCGCCCGCGGTCACCTCGTCTCCGAACACCTTCGACCAGCCGCCTATGCCGACGTTGGTGGTTATGATGGTCGAGCGCTGCTCGTAGCGCGTCGACACCAGCTGGAACATGAGGTCGGCGCCCTGCTCGTCGATGTCGAGGTAGCCCAGCTCGTCGACCACGAGGAGCTTAGAGTGCGCGTAGTACTTCAGCCTGTTCTTGAGTATCCCGCGCGACGAGGCGTCCTTCAGGTCCTCGACCAGCCTGGCGCAGTCGGTGAAGCGCACCTCGCGGCCCGCCTTGACGGCCTCGATGCCGATCGCCACCGCAAGGTGGGTCTTTCCCACGCCCGGGCTCCCCACCAGCAGGACGTTCTCCGCCCCGTCCATGAACCGCAGCGTCGCCAGCTCCTCGACCTTGGCTCTGGGCACGCTCGGCTGGAAGGACCAGTCGAAGTCGGCGAGCGTCTTCACGTACGGGAAGCCCGACGAGCGTATGCGCTGGCGCATGATGCGCTCGCGCCTGGCGGCGACCTCCGCCTGCGTCATCTCGGCCACGGCCTGCGCGAAGTCTCGCTCGCCGTCGGCGACCATGCGCACGTAGTCGGGCATGGCTGCGCACATCCGGTCGAGCTTGAGCTCGGAGAGGTTGGCCCGCGCCCTCATGTAGGGGCTCGATTCGCTCAGCGCCCCCATGCTACTCGCCTCCCAGCCGGTCGAGGAGCTCGAGGTTCGCGCGGGCCGCCTCGCGTATGTCGGAGTCGCCGAACCAGGACTTGCCCGACAGCGCCTCGACGTAGTGCTCCTCCGCGTATACGATAGGACCGGGCGCCGCCGTGTCGTGCACGGCGACCTCCTCCCCGTCGAGCGTCACGCGCACCTGCCCGGAGGGCATCGCGACGACGTTGACCTTCTTGCCGATGCAGGAGCGGGGCACCGACCACTGCCTCCCGGCCGCGCGCACGAGCATGGTCGCGGGCACCTTCTGCACGCTGACGCTGCCGATCATGCCCTGCAGCACGCGCAGGTTCCCGATGGGGCGCAGGTGCTCCTTCTCCTTCATGAACAGCACCGCCGGCGGCAGCCCCGTCGTCTCGTTGGGCTCGGCGTTGCTTCTCGCCTCGATGCGCGCGATCGCGTCGATCAGGCCCTGCTCGCCCTCGAAGTCGTGGTCGTAGGCCAGGAGCCTGTTCACGAAGCGGTTCGAGCTCTCGTCCTTGCCCTTGGTCTGCGGGGTCGACGCCCTGCAGAGCTTCAGCTCGAAGCCGGCCTCCTTGGCGAAGCGCCACGCGCGCTCGGACCTGACGCGCCTGCCGCCCGAGAACGTGACGAGCGCGGCCATGTTGTCGGTGATGGCCTCGTCGGGCACCCCGCCGAACCGCACGAACGTGGAGAGCAGGCAGGCGAGCAGGTCGTCCTCGGTGCGGGTCCTGGAGTAGACGAAGCGGTGCGAGCGCGAGAAGCCGAGGACCGCGCTGAACACGTTGAACTCGAAGACCTCGCCGTTGGCGTCGACCATCCGCAGGCCCTCCTTCCAATCGAACTGCAGCTGGCGCCCCGGCGGCGTCTCGAACCGCGGGTGGGGCTCCGGCGCGGCGGCGGGCGGGCACTCGATCCCCCGTTCCCGGCAGTACTTCGTGAAAGCCCCGTACTTGGGCAGCGCCGCGTCGGGGTGCCGATCGAGCAGGAACTCGTGTATGGCCTTCTTCGTGACCCCCGGCATCGCCGCCTTGCTCTCTATCACGTCTCTGAACTCGTCGAACGCGCTCTCCTTGTCGCGCCTGCGGTCCTCGATCTCCTCTCCCCGGCGCCAGTACTTGGCGACCGTCTGCCTGTGCAGCCCGTACTTCTTGCCGATCTGCGTGAAGTTCGGCTTGATGCCGAGCTGCCTGTACACGTTCAGCTCTCCCATAACATTCCTCTCCAACCGTGCTCCTCCCAACGGTTCCATTGTTGGGGCAAGCATATTTCCGGTAGCGCGGTTGGCGAAAGTGTGGTAGCGCCGATGTCGAGAATGCGGTAGCGCGACTGACGGGATGCGGTAGCCTAACTGTCGATTTTTATGGTAGCGGTATCACCCCGTTCCGGTCCGGGCGCGCTTCGCCTTCGACGAGGCGCGCGGCGCGCTCCACATCGTCCTGGCGGATGCGGGGGTTCCCTTCGATCCCACGGAACCGCCCGCGCCCCGCGTGTCGGGCGATGGCGCGGACCTCGAGCCGGGCGGGCTGGGCATCCTGCTCGTGCGGTCGAAGACGGAGGCGCTCTGGTACCGGCGCGAGGGCGGGTTCAACGTGGTGCACGCCCTCATGAGCGTGGAGCTTTAGGGATGGACGTGGAGCTCTAGGGAGCTCTAGGGCCGACGCCCGCCCGATTCGCCCGCCCGCTTGCGGAGCGCATAGGAGAGGACCGCGGGCGCGTAGGTGGCGAGGGGCAGGGCGAGCCCCGCTGCGCACCATACGCCGGATGCGCTGATGAGCAGGTTGAAGGTCGCGTGGTAGGTGATCGCGGCAGCGAGCAGGCCGAAGATCCCCGTATAGAAGAGCTTGCGCTGCCGGCGCACATACGTGATGCCGAATCCGACGGCGAGCGTGCAGACGCCGTGCATGAGGCTCGTGGCGAGCCCGCGCACGAGCGCCCACGAGACCGAGGCCGCGGCACCGGCGCTCATCATGAGGTAGGCGTTCTCGGTGATGGCGAAGCCCACGCCGCACGAGAAGGCGAGGGGGAGCACGTCGTCGCGGCGGTCGCTGACGGCCAGCGCGTAGACGAGGACGGGGAGCGCCTTCAGGGCCTCTTCGGTGATGGGGGCGACGGAGAGCGAGAGCTCGAGCGAGCTGATGCCGAGCGCCGCGCGTATGAGGCCGTTGACCATGCCGGCGCACACGGTGAGGTACGACCCGATGAGGAGATACGAGATGAGCCATCGCGCCCGCCCGCGAAGCACGGGGAGCATGAGCACGAGCGGCACGGCGAAGCAGATGAAGGCTATTGAAACCATTTGCGCACCCCCATCGCCGCGAGGGGAAGGACGGCGAGCGTCGCCGCGGCGGCGAGCACGCAGGCGGCAAGGTGGCCGATGCCTCCCGAGAGCAGGAGAACGGCCGGTTGGAGCATGCAGAGAGCGAGCATGCAGGCGTTGTAGGGCCGCATGACGCGGATGATGCCCATCTCGATGTCGGGCATGATCAGGTGCTTGGCGGCGAAGTACGACGTGCCCGCGGCCGGTATGAGCGCGGCGAGCGCGAACGGCTCGATGCCCGCGACCGAGCTCAGCGCGCCGGCGATGGCGGCGAGCGCGAGCGGCGCCGCCAGGGCTCTCCAGCGATAGGCGCGCAGCCTGCGTTCGCCTCCGTCGGCGAGGCTGTCGAGCGCCCCGAAATAGGATGAGAAGATGAAGAAGAACATGCCCGCGTAGCCCACGAGGCCGATGGAGAAGCCCGCGGCACCGGTCACGAGGGGCATCGCGCTTTCGGCGGGCCCCGCAAGGACCGATCCCTGCTGGAGCGCGAGCGCGGGAAGGGAGTCCGTGGCAACGATGAGGTCCTTGAGCGCGTCGTAGCACGTGCTCAGCGCATAGCAGGCGACCCCGAACGTCACGATGCGAAAGAAGAGCGGCGTGCCGGCGGTCCTGTCGTGCCATGCGCCGTAGAGGGCGGCGACCAGCGCCGCCGCCCCGATGATGACCGACGCCTGCATGGGCTAGGCGACCTCGTCACGCGCGCCGGCGCGGCGGCGCATGACGGCGTAGCACGCGCCCGCGCCCGCGACGGCGCCGACACCCGCCCCGAGCGCCGCCATGCCGAAGGCGTCACCCGACGCGCCCTCGGTGGTGCCGCTGGCCGAGGTGGAGGCGAGCGCGCTTGCGAGCTGCTCGCTGACGAGCGACTGCTGCTCGACGAGGCTGTCGTACTGGTCGAACAGGTCCTTCACGCTCGTCGAGCCGTCCCCGTCCGCCTGGTTGGCAAGGGCTTCCTCGAGTTCGGCGCGCTTCGTCTCGAGCTGGTCGTTGATGCTGGAGGCGAGTGCCGTGAGGTCACTGATCGTGCTGGACGCGGCATCGCTCTCATCGACGGTTCCGCGTGCGACGGCCTTGAGCGTCTCGTTCGCCGATTGGATCGAGGATTGGGAGCCCTGCAGGTAGGAGTTGTACTGGCCCAAGAAGTCCTGCACGTAGACCATCTGGTTCTGGATGCTTGACTCGATGCGATCCTGCTCTTCTTCGAGCGAGGCGATGACGGTGTCGATCTGATTCTTCGTGACCTTTCCGGCGGTCGCGCTGACCCCGAGGGCCTGGATGCGCGCCGCGAGGTCGGACGAGAGGTCGACGGTGTCCGTGGTTGAGGCCTTGCTGCTTAGGATCCGCAGCTCCTGGATGACGCTCGCGAGTTCCTGCTCCCGTTCCTGCTGCGCTTTGATCTCCTCGAGCTTCTGGGCTGCTTCCTGTTTTGCCTGAAGGGAGAGCTGCATCTGGAGCTGGGCGAACAAAAACTGGGTAGACGCCTGCGAGCTGACGCCGTCGAAGGTATAGCTCGGTGCGGGCCCGTCGGCCGATAGCACGGCGATGGCCGCGTTGACGTTGGCGGTCGTGGGGTCGGCCTCCGCCGCGTCGACGGCGTCCTGGGCCTTGTCGGCGGTTGCCTGTTCGGATTCGACGTTGTCGGCGAGGGCCGAGGCGTCGTCCGCGTAGACGGTCGCGGGGCCCGCGGCCATGGCCGCGGCGAGCAGGCCCGCGGCGGCGAGGCGCCGCCCGCGCCGGATGACGGAGGTGGATAGCATATCTCTCCATTCGCACGGTGGTGGGACGAGACCATTATACCGGACCGTTTTCTTGAGGGCGTTCGGGGCGGCCGGGCCGCCCGGGCGGTCCGGCCCGGTATGGTTACGACTGAGAAAATTCCCGGGCGCCGCCGCGCCGCGCAAGCGCGAGTGGTACCATGAAAGCCCGTAAGTACAGAGCGTCCGCGCGAGGTGCGGGCGAGGGTCCTACTACGGGAAGCGCAGGTACAACATAATGACAAAGCACATCTTTGTAACCGGTGGCGTCGTTTCGTCGTTGGGCAAGGGCATCACGGCCGCTTCGCTCGGACGCCTGCTCAAGAGCCGGGGATACAAGGTCACCATGCAGAAGGCCGACCCGTACCTCAACGTGGACCCGGGTACCATGAGCCCGTTCCAGCACGGCGAGGTCTTCGTGACCGAAGATGGCTATGAGAGCGACCTCGACCTTGGTCACTACGAGCGCTTCATCGACGAGAACCTTACCCGCGACTCCAACTTCACCACAGGCGCCATCTACCGCTCGCTCATCCATCGCGAACGCCGCGGCGACTTCCTGGGCGGCACCGTGCAGGTGATTCCGCACGTCACGAACGCCATCAAGGACAAGTTCCGCCGCATCGAGGAGCAGACCGGCTCCGATGTGGTGATCACCGAGCTCGGCGGCACGATCGGCGATATCGAGAGCCAGCCCTTCGTGGAGGCCATTCGCCAGTACAAGAAAGACGCCGGCGCGGAGAACGTCTGCTACATCCACGTGAGCCTCGTGCCCTACATCGCCGCCGCCCACGAGGTCAAGACCAAGCCCACGCAGCATAGCGTGAAGGAGCTTCGCAGCTTTGGCATTCAGCCCGATATCATCGTGCTGCGCAGCGACCACGAGATCGACGATGCCATTCGCGCTAAGATCGCAAGCTTCTGCGATGTGGACGTGGACTGCGTGTTCACCAACGAGGACTGCGCCTCCATCTACGACGTGCCGCGCATGTTTGCCGAGCAGGACTTCGACCTGCGCGTCTGCGAGCGTCTGGGGCTCGATCCGCGCGAGCGCGACATGACCGAATGGGATGCCTTCCTCGAGAAGAAGAACCACGCCAACCATCATGAGGATGCCGTAAAGGTGGCCGTGGTGGGCAAGTACACCCAGCTCCCCGATGCGTATCTCTCGGTGATCGAGGCCATACGGCATGCGGGCATCTTCTACGACCGCCATGTGGACGTTGAGCTTGTGGATGGCGAGGAGCTTACCTGGGATTCGTGCCGGGAGGTGCTGGGCGATGCGTCGGGCATCGTGGTTCCCGGCGGCTTCGGCGTGCGCGGCCTTGAGGGCAAGATCTGCGCGGCCCGCTTCGCGCGCGAGAACAAGATTCCCTACCTTGGCCTCTGCCTTGGCATGCAGGTGGCGGTGTGCGAGTTCGCGCGCGATGTAGCCGGTCTCGCCGACGCCAATTCCACCGAGTTCGAGCCTGAGTGCGCGCATCCCGTGATCGACCTCATGAGCTCTCAGGAGGACGTCACGGAGAAGGGCGGCACCATGCGCCTGGGTGCCTATCCTGCAAAGCTTGCCGAGGGCTCGCTCGTGCGCGAGGCCTATGGCGAGGAGCTCGTGTACGAGCGCCATCGCCATCGCTATGAGTTCAACAACGCCTTCCGCGATGAGCTCGAGGAGGCGGGGCTCGTCATCTCGGGCATCTCGCCCGATGAGCGCCTGGTCGAGATGATCGAGCTGCCGCGCGACGTGCACCCGTGGTTCGTCGCCACGCAGGCGCACCCCGAGTTCAAGAGCCGTCCCACCCGCCCACAGCCGCTCTTCCGCGAGTTCACGCGCGCCGCGGTGGGCTATCACGAGGGCATCGACCGTCTCGAGGTCACGCTCAAGAACGCGCCCGCGGCGTAGGGTTTTGGTCGCGCTTCGACATAGCGAGCGAAATGCCGGTTCGGCGCCTGGTTCCGCCTTCAGCGAGGCGGGTCGGGCGCCGTCTGCGCTCGAACAGGCGGCGGGGGAGTACCTCACCTCGCTGGCGGTCGAGCGGAATCTGGCGAAGAACACGCTCTCTGCCTATCGGCGCGACCTTGCGGCGTATCTGGCCTTCCTTTGCGAGAGGGGCATAGACGAGCCCGACGCCGTGAGCAAGCGCGACATCGACGCATTCGTGGCGGCGCGGCGAGATGCTGGCTACGCGGATGCCTCGATCGTGCGCGCCCTTTCCGCCGTCAAGGGGCTCCATGCCTTCATGGCGCGCGAGGGGCTCTCGACCGCGCATCCCACGGCGTCGGTGCGTTTGCCCAAAAAAGAGGAGCGCTTGCCGGACTTCATCTCCGTTGAAGATGCCCGCGCCCTGCTCGACCAACCGTTCCCCGCAACGCCGGCGGGCGCCCGCGATCGGGCCGAGCTCGAGGTCCTCTACGGCTGCGGACTGAGGGTGAGCGAGCTTTGCGGCCTCGATTTGCGCGACCTCTATCTCGACGATGAGTTCATGCGCGTGTTCGGCAAGGGGTCTAAAGAGCGGGTCGTGCCCATCGTGGGGAGCGCGCGCTCCGCGCTCGCGGCATACCTCGCAGGCCCGCGGGCGGAGCTCGCGGCGCATGACCGCGCGCGGCGCGGCAGTGCCGCCGTGTTCCTCAACAAGAATGGCGGGCGCATTTCCCGGCAGTCGGTGCATGCTACGTGCGAGCGCTACGGGCGCCTCGTTGGTATCGAGGGGCTGCATCCGCACACCCTTCGGCATTCATTCGCGACGCACCTGCTCGCCGGCGGCGCCGACCTGCGCGTGCTGCAAGAGATCTTGGGGCATGCCGATATCTCAACCACGCAGATTTACACGCACCTGGACCGGAGCCAGCTGCAAGAGGTCTACCTCGCCGCCCACCCCCGCGCCTAGCGAGGCATGTGAGACAGTTGTGCCGGGTCAATCTGTCTCGTGTATGGCGAGGCAGTCACGCGCGGGGGTGCTGCCCGGCGTGAGACAGTTGTGCCGGGTTAATCTGTCTCATGTGAGACAGTTGTACCGGGTCAATCTGTCTCATTAATCTGTCTCATGGTGCTGGGTGCCCGGGCGGTGCGAGAAGAGCCGGAAGTGCAAGCTTTGCAGCCGACCTGCGGTCTCCATATCTTGCGCACGCCCGCTCCATCGTGCGGAAAAATCGCCTCAAGGTGAGGTTGAAGGTTAGGGTTGTCGCTCGTCCATCAAGCGGTAGGGCGCCCACTGCCATCCAAACACAATATGTCGTGCTCAGGTTGGTTTCCCCATTTGGGGAGCCGGTGTCCGTTGGTGGAGGTGTGGGAACCGGTGGGGGAGAAAGTGGGAAAAAATGTTGCTAAAAATCGCTTCAAACCATACTATTGAATGCGTCGACAGCCGGGGTGGTTCCCCGTACGAGCCCTAACCGAGCAACCGAGAGGAGGGCGCAGCAGAGATGTTTGCCGGGACGTTCGAGCGCAATCTCGATGCCAAAGGCCGTTTATCCCTGCCTGCTGCCATTCGCTCTGAGCTCGGCGAGCATGTGTACGTGTTGCCTGCACCGGACGTCGATGCCTTGTACGTGTTCTCGAACGAGAAGTTCGAGGATTGGGCACTGGGCCTCTTCGAAAAGCGCGGAGGCTTCAATTCCCGCAAGCGCGAGGATCAGGCGCTCATGCGCAAGATCATGGCGCGGGCGACGCCGATGGATATCGACTCCGCTTCGCGTATTGGTCTGAGCGAGACGCTGCGCGAGAAGGCTGGCCTCAATCGCGAGGTCACCGTGGTCGGAAACTGGGACCATCTCGAGATCTGGGATCGCGCGAAGTGGGCTGAAGCCGATGCGGATGATGAAGGGGACGAGGACCTGTTCTTCGACGAGTAACCGGGAGCAAACGGACATGGCTACGTTGACACCTGAATATCGGCATGAACCCGTCATGCTCCAGGAAGTGCTCGAAGCGCTTCGCCTGAGCGAGGGCTCCACCGTCTGCGACTGCACGCTCGGCGGCGCCGGCCATTCTGTGAAGATGGCCGCGCAGGTGGGCGAGGAGGGGCTCCTCATCGGCATCGACCAGGATGACATGGCACTCGCCGCCGCCCGCACGCGCCTTGCATCAGAGGCGCCGGGCGTGCCCTTGAAGCTCTTGAAGGGGAACTTCGGTGACCTTGACGAGCTTCTGTGCCGGGCCGAGGTGCCCGGCATCGATGGCATCCTCTTCGACTTGGGCGTTTCGAGCCCGCAGCTTGATATCCCTGGAAGGGGCTTCTCATACCACGAGGATGCCCCGCTTGATATGCGTATGGACCCGGGTAACAACCCTTTAAACGCAGCTGAGGTCATCAACACCTATAACGAAGCCGACCTCGCCCGGATCCTTCGCGTATACGGTGAGGAGAAGTTCGCCGACAAGATCGCGCGAGAGATCGTGCGGCGTCGGCAGCTCAGCCCCATCGAGACCACGGGAGAGCTCGTCGAGGCCATCAAAGCGGGGATTCCCGCGGCGGCGCGCCGGCACGGGCATCATCCCGCGCGCAAGAGCTTCCAGGCGATACGCATCGAGGTCAACCATGAGCTCGATGTTCTCGAGCGCGGCCTCGAGGCAGCGGTGCGCTGGCTCAATCCGGGAGGGCGCATCTGCGTCATCTCGTACCACTCGCTTGAGGACCGCATCGTGAAGCACGTCTTCCAGGAGCGAAGCCGGGGCTGCACCTGCCCGCCGGAACTTCCGGTCTGCATGTGCGGAAACGTGCCGACACTCAAGGTATTGACGAGAAAACCGCTGGTTGCCACAACCGAAGAGGTCGAGCGCAACCCGCGAGCGAGATCTGCCAAGATCCGCGTGGCCGAGCGCTTGTGAGCGCAACGCCCGCTTATCTTAGGTTCCATCCCGCACCGCACCAGAAACGTACCGTAAACGCACCACTAACGCACCGGGATGGGAGGCATGCGTACCATGGCGTACTACGATTCCAATGCGGCGTATGCCTACGACTTCGAGGCGATGCCGGCTCCGGCAGCTCGCCCCGAAACGGGCGCGGCGCCCGCTGAGCGCCCGCGCTTCGACGTCTATACGGGTGAGGGCCGCGAGGCTAACCAGGTCGTGAGCCCTGTCTTCACCCATGTGGTGAAGGTCTTCTGCGCGCTCGTCGCGCTCTTCTTCGCTATCGGCATCGCGCGCGTCGCTATCGCGGGCGTTACGGCATCGGTGCTCAACACGAATGCCGCGCTTAACAGCTCGCTCGAGACGGCGCAGGACGAGAGCTCGAACCTCGAGGTCATGAACTCGGTCTATGGAGCCGATACACGCATCCGCGATCTTGCAACCGGAACGCTCGGCATGGTCGAGCCGGAGGACACGACGGTGCTCGATCTGAGCCAGGATGCCTCCGCGCAGGCGGGTTCAACCGATGACCAGGGCGCCGGCGCGGCAGCCGCCGATGCTGCGGATGCAGGGTCGTCCGGGGCATCGAGCGCCGACACAGCCCAATAGGTCCCGGGAGGTAGCAATGGCGCGCGACCGGTATACCGGGAGCGGACGAGACGACGGGCGGTCCAGCCGTAGAGGTTCGTCGCGTCCGCGTCGTGATGCATTCAATCAAAGATACGAATCGATGTCTCGGGGAGGGGCCCCGCGCGATGCGTCGCAGCGTGGGTCCCGTTCCCATGTCGGTCGTTCAGGGCAGCCCTACGGTTCCCCCCGTGGCGGTTCCCCCCGTGGCGCAGCGCGCCATGAAGGCGGGATGATGCGAGGCGGCTTGGGTTCCGATACCCTCGGCCCGGCACGGGGTGGCACCCGGGGCGGCGGAGGTTCCGGAAGGCCTCCCCGCGGCACGCGCCCGCAGGTCGACCTGCTTCATAGCGACCTTGACCACGAGGGCATCCCGCGACGTGCCGTCGTGATGGGGGCACTCGGCTTAGGCATGGCGCTCGGCCTCTGGAATCTCGCGGATTACCAGATCGTGAACGCCGAAACGTACCGGAAGCGCGCCGACGAGCGCCGCCTCTCGCGCCAGACCCTCTTTGCCAAGCGCGGCACCATCTACGACCGCAACGGCAACGTGCTCACCTCGAGCGTCGAGTGCCAGAACGTCTATGCCAACCCCAAGCTCGTGGAAGATGCCGACGAGGCGGTGAGCGCCCTCGTCGAACTATTGGGCGTCGACGAGGAGACGTGCCGCGAGAAGGTCACGCGCGACACAACCTTCGTCTACATCAAGCGCCAGGTCGACCAGGATATCGCCGATGCGCTCTCGGAGCGCGGCATCAAGGGCATCGAATTTGAGCAGACCATGAAGCGCGTGTACCCGTACGGCACGCTCGCCTCTCAGGTGATTGGCGTGGTGAACATCGACAACGAGGGCGTCTCCGGTTTGGAGAGCTACTACGACGATGTGCTTACGGGCACGAACGGCTCCATCGTCCGCGAGCGGGCCCGCGATGGCTCGTATATCGCGGGCGGCGCGTACGAGAAGGTGTCTGCCAAAGACGGCACCGACCTCGTGCTCACGCTCGATGTGAACATACAGAGCGCCGCGGAGCAGGCGCTTGCCGACGCGGTCGAGAGCTCGGGCGCGGATTACGGATCGGTCATCGTGTGCGATCCCGCGACGGGCGAGATCCTCGCCTGCTGCTCGTGCCCCACGTACGACCAGACCGATCTGGCGAACACGAACGCCGCCGACATGAACCTGCGCGTCGTGACGGACGCCTATGAGCCGGGTTCCGTGTTCAAGACGCTGGTGAGCGGCATGGGCATCGATCTGGGGCTCATGACGCCCGACACCACCTTCGACGTTCCGGCCGAGGTCAAGGTCGGCGACGACTGGGTGAACGACATCGACGACCGCGACTATGCCATGACCATGACGCTCCGCGAGATTATGCGGAGGTCTTCGAATACGGGAATGGTGCTCGTGGGCCAGAAGATCGGAGCGGATAACTTCGCCGAGTACCTCGACGCCTATGGCATCGGGACCAAATCGGGCATCGATTTTCCGGGCGAGTCCACCGGCATCGTGCGCGAGCGCAGCGAGTATGACGGCTCGAGCCTGGGATCGATGTCTTTCGGGCAGGGCATTTCCGTCTCGCCGATCGAGGTCACCCGGGCGGTGTGCGGCATAGCGAACGGCGGCGTCATGACGACCCCGCATTTCTTGAAGTCGAAGCACGGCGAGGAGCTCGATTGGAGCGACGGGGAGGCGAGCGCCATCAGCGCAGAGACGGCCGAGCTCGTGAAATCGATGATGATCACCGTCGTGGACGAGGGAACCGGTTCAGGGGCTGCGATCGAGGGGTATGACGTTGCGGGCAAGACCGGTACCGCCCAGCGCGCAGACGCGTCCGGTGGCTACCAGAAGGGTAACTACATGTCGTCCTTCATCGGGTTCGCCCCGGCAAGCGAGCCGGCGGCCCTTGCCTACATCACCCTCGACGGCACGCCGTACCACTCCTCGGCCGCCACGCCGGCATTCAAGACCATCATGGAGCAAGCGCTTTCGGTGCTGGGCGTCAAGCGAACGCGTTCATAACAAGCGTGCGGCCGCGGCCGGTGCCGCCAGGCGCCACGAGCTTGGCTGCGCTCGGGGCGAGGTGGTTCGCGCCCGAGCTTGCACACCTTGTGCGTTCCGCGCCGGCGCGCCCGGGCATCTAGGTCGCTACGGTACAATACGCAGCTGATGGAACTTGATTGAGGGGATTTCATGTTTGAGTTCACCGTAGAGACTATCGCGGGAGCTACGGGTGCCAGCGTTGTTGCCGGCGACCCCGCCCGTATCTGCCGGGGTTGCTTCATCGATTCGCGCCTTGTCGAGCGCGACGGCCTGTTCGTGGCATTTTCTGGTGAGCGCGTTGACGGTAACGACTTCGCGCCCCAGGCGGTGAGTGCGGGCGCGGCTGCCGTGGTGCTCACCCGGACGCCTGAGAACACCTTGCTCGAGCAGGCGGAAGCGGCCGGTTGCGCCGTATTGGTAGCGGACGATGCCCAGGAGTTCCTCCTGCGCCTTGCCCATGTCTACCGTGCCGAGCTCGCCTGCACCGTCGTGGGCGTCACCGGGTCGATCGGCAAGACCACGACGAAGGACTTCTTGGCGGCGCTTCTGGGCGCTCGCTTCCGCGTCTGGGCCACGAAGGGCAACTACAACAACCTGATCGGTTTGCCGCTCTCGATTTTGAGTGCTCCGCGCGATACGCAGGTGCTCGTGCTCGAGATGGGTATGAACGCCCGTGGCGAGATCGAGCGCCTTGCTGCATGTGCCGAGCCCTCGCTGGCGGTGATCACCAAGGTGGGCACCTCGCATATCGGCATGCTGGGGAGCCGTGAGAACATCGCGCGCGCTAAAGCAGAGATCGTCTCGGGCATGAGGCCCGTGCCAAGCGGCTCCGAGGCCGGGGTGCCCGGTACCGCTCCCGTGCTCGTGCTTTCGGGCGAGGACGACTTCACGCCATTCATTCGCGACGAGTTCGCCCTTCCTGCGGCGGTCGAGGTGGTCCTTGCCGGGACGGGCGCAGACGACGAGGTTCGCGCGTCGAATATCGAGCTGGACGTCGAGGGCCATCCGAGCTTCGACCTTCTGCTCGCCTCCGGTGAGTCCGCGCGCATCACGTTGGCGGTTACCGGGGCGCAATCGGTCTCCAATGCCGTGCTCGCCGCCGCCCTTGCGGAACGCCTGGGCATCGATGCCGCGACGATGGAGGCGGCGTTCAAGCGCCTGGCGATTACCGGCCGCCGTCAGGAGCTCCGTCGTGCCGCGTGCGGTGCCCGCGTAATCGACGACACCTATAACGCGAGCCCCGAGTCCACGGCTGCGGCGCTCGATCTCCTCGAGATGCTTCCCGTCTCCGGCCGCCGCATCGCCGTTCTCGGCGAGATCGGCGAGCTTGGCGAAGAAGGGCCCCGCCTGCATGCGCTCGTAGGCTCCTATGCGGCAGCGAAGAAGCCCGACCTGCTCGTGTGCGTGGGCACGGCCTGCGCAGAGGAGATGGCCGCTGCGGCGCGCCTCATGGGCATGCCTGCCCGCTCCGTCGCGATTGCCGGCGATACCGCACGCGCTACGGAACTCGTGCGGCAGTCGCTCCGCTCCGATGATACGCTGCTCGTGAAGGGCTCCCGCTTCCTGGGGCTCGATCGCCTCGTCGAGGAGGTCTGCTAATGCTCGGAAACGCTGCCTATCCAACCTATCAGGCATTCATCTCGCTCGCCGTCGCAGCGGTAATCGCTGCGGTGATCATGCCGCTGTGGATTCGCGTCATGAGGATCGAGCACTTCGGACAGCAGGTGCGCGCCGACGGCCCCGAGCAGCACCTCATCAAGCAGGGTACCCCCACGATGGGTGGCGTCGTCATCCTCGTCGCCCTGGCGATCACCTGCCTCGTCATGGGCAGGCTCACCGCAGAGCTGGCACTTGTGCTCATCGCCACGCTGGCTACCGGAGTCCTCGGCCTTATCGACGACCTCACCTCCGTTACCCACGGGCGCTCCCTTGGCCTCACCCCGCACGCCAAGATGATCGGCCTCACCCTCATCTGCGTGCTCTTCTGCCTTCTTTCGATCAACTGGTGCGGCGTCGAGCCCGTCGTGCGGTTCCCGGGCGGCCTTTCCGTCGACCTCGGCGTGCTCACCACGACGGTCGATATCGCCGGCGAGCCCTTCCATATCCCGTGGCTCTACATGATCTTTACCTGGCTGTTGATCGTGGGGCTCTCCAATGCGGTCAACCTCACCGACGGCCTCGACGGTCTTGCGGGCGGAACGTCCATGATCGCGATGCTCGTGATGGCTGCAGTGTGCTTCATCTGCAACGATTCGAACCTCACCATCTTCTGCGCCGCGTGCGCGGGTGCCTGCCTTGGCTTTTTGTGGTTCAACTGCTATCCGGCGAGCATCTTCATGGGCGACACCGGCTCGCTCGCGCTCGGCGCGGCGCTCGCCTGCGTCGCCGTCATGACCAACACCGAGGTCGTGTCGCTCATCGTGGGCGGGCTTTTCATCATCGAGACGCTCTCTGTCATGATCCAGGTCGTGAGCTTCAAGCTCACGGGCAAGCGTGTCTTCCTCATGGCACCCATTCATCATCATTTTGAGAAGAAGGGTTGGGCCGAGACGAAGGTGGTCATCCGCTTCTGGATCATCGCGGCCGCCTTCGGCGCGCTTGGCCTCGCGGTCTTCTTCCAGTTGGGATAGTGGTCCTTCATGCTGCTGCCAGAAAGCTTCGACCTGCTTGTACTCGGGCTCGGGTCTACGGGCCTGGCCGTTGCCCGCTGGGGCGCGGCGCACCTTGGTGAGCGCGTGCGCTCGGTTACCGTATACGGCGGGGCGGCTTCTGCCCCCTCCGCCGAAACGGATGCGCTCGGGGCCGCAGGGGTGCGCTTCGTCTTCGGCACAGAGTTGGTCGAAGGTGACTACGATGTATGCGTGGCGAGCCCGGGCATCTCGGAGTTCTCCGCGTTCTTCGCGCGCGGCCGCGAGCATGCGCTTGCCATCATGGGCGAGCCCGAATTTGCGTGGCGCCTCTCGCCCGAGCACTGGATCGCTGTCACCGGCACCAACGGCAAGACCACGACGACCTCGCTTGTCAACCATATCTTGAATGAGTCCGGCCGTGCCTCGGTCGCGGTGGGCAACATCGGCCTGGCGCCGATCGCTGCCGTGGACGACCGCGCTCCCGGCTCATGGTTCGCTGCAGAGCTTTCGAGCTACCAGCTGGCAACGACGAGCATGTTGCATCCGCGCGTCGCGGTGCTCATGAACATCACGCCCGACCATCTGGCATGGCATGGCACGCTCGATGCCTATGCCGCCGCCAAGCGCAAGATCTTCGCCAACCAGGAACCCGGCGATCTTGCTGTTGTGTGCGTGGAAGATGCGGGCGCCCGAGCTGCGCTTTCTGCGGCGCGCTCGACGGGTGCTGCCGTCTGCGAGCTTTCGCATGATGATTCCGGGGCCGCCTCCGCGGCGTTTTGCGATGAAGGCGTGCTTGTGGTGCGCTTGAACGGCGTGGAGCACCGCTTGGTTCCCACCGCCGAGCTTCGCATCCGGGGCGCGCACAACGAGCTCAACGCGCTCGCGGCGGCTGCGGCGGCACTGTGGGTCGGCGCTTCGGACGAGGATGTCCGCGCGGCGCTCGTCTCGTTTACGGCTCTCGAGCATCGTATCGAGCCTGTCGCGCAGATCGACGGTGTGCGCTACATCAACGATTCCAAGGCTACCAATACCGATGCCGTCGAAAAGGCGCTCACCGCCTTTCCCGACGAGCCCGTGGTGCTGTTGCTCGGCGGCAGCGACAAGGGCACGCCGCTCGAAGAGTTCGTCGAGGATGTCGTGCATTCCACGGTGAGGGCCGTGGTCTGCTTCGGCGACGCCCGCCAGCGTTTCCTCGACGCCTTCGTGGAGGCAGCCGGCCGCCATGATATCGACGTGGCCGAGGCCGAGGACCTCGCTGACGCCGTGGACGTGGCACGCTCGCTTGCCGAACGGGGCGACGTGGTCCTGCTTTCTCCCGCCTGCGCCTCGTTTGACGAGTTCTCGGGCTTCGAGGAGCGCGGGCGCGCCTTCAAGGAGCTCGTGGCGGCACTCGGGCGGGATGCCGAGTCCGCATAAGGTGTTTTTACGGCAAGACCGATAGGGACGGTAATGGCAGAGGAACCAAGGCAGCAAACCGGTGCATCGGCGGATGCGCCGGCTGAGAAGCGCTCCCGGCGCCACGGGCGCATGGGTGGCCGCGCGCGCCGGGAGGCGGGGGAGCACTCCGCGATCGGAGAGCGCCTCATCGCCGGCGTGCCGGCGCGCATCATGCGCCCCCGGCTCGTCTTCATCGCGTGTCTGGCCGCCCTCCTTGCTTTCGGCCTCCTCATGGTGTACTCGGCCTCGTCTGTCGAGGCGCTCAGCGAATACGGGAGCTCGACCTTCTTCCTCGAGCGTCAGGCGTTCTTCATCGCGGCGGGCCTCACGCTCGCGGCGGTGCTTTCGCGCATCCCGCTCGCCACCATGCGCTCCCATCTTGCGTGGTGGGCTTGGGGCGGCATCGTGCTTCTGCTCGTCGCCGTGCTCGTGTTCGGGCGGAACGTCGGCGGCGCCACGCGTTGGGTCGAGTTGCCGCTCATCGGTCAACTCCAGCCTTCGGAGTTCGCCAAAAGCGTGATCATCGTCACCGCGGCGAAGATCTTGCATGAGTACTATGAGGAACAGTCCATTGATGCCGCAGTCATGTTCAAGATGCTCGCGGTATGCGTCATCGTCCCGCTCATCGCTATCATCCTCGAGCCAGATTTCGGCACCTGCCTTATCATCGCGGGCACCGTATTCGTCATGTGCTACTTCGCTGGGTTCTCCTACAAGCTCATCGGATTCGTGCTGCTCGTGGGCGCGCTCATCGGCGCCATATTCATCTTCTCGTCGAGCTACCGCGCCGCGCGCGTCTTCACGGTGAGCGATCCCTGGGCCGACCCATATGGAGACGGCTACCAGGCGACCCTGGCCATCATGGCTTTCGCTTCCGGCGGCATCTTCGGCCGCGGCATCGGCAACTCGACCATGAAGTACAACTACCTCCCCGAGGCTCACAACGACTACATCCTCGCCATCATCGGCGAGGAGCTCGGGTTCGTGGGCGTCGCCATCTTCTTCGCGGTCTTCGCCCTGCTCATCTATGCGGGTCTCAAGATCGCAAGCCAGTCGCCCACGGTTCAGGGAAGGCTCATCGCCTCCGGTTGCTCGGTCATGCTCATGATCCAGTTCCTCGTCAACATGCTCGGCATCTTGGGCGTCACGCCCATGACGGGCAAGCCGCTGCCGTTCATCTCGTATGGCGGTTCTGCGATGATCGGCATGCTCGCGCTTGCCGGACTCATCATGCGCGTCTCTTTGGAAAGCAATCCCAAGACGGTCTACGACGCCCGCCGCGCAGGCTTCCGCGTGATGGGGGAGGGAGCGCCCGTGTCAGATGGCGGCGATCCCGGAACCATCGAGGGGAGCACCGCTGGCGCAGCCCGCCCGCGCTCGGCGCGCCGGCATGATGGCTTCAGCGTGGTCGACGGTACCGGCTTCGTTGCGCCCGGTGAAGGGGCCCGGCCGATGGGGCGCTCGGAGGGGCGCGCTGGCCGCACGGGTTCCGCGAGCCGCGGCGGCGGTGCGGCAGACCGCGCCACTCGGAACGCCCGGCCCTCTTCGGGCAGGACGCAATCCTTTGAGCGCGGTGGATCCTATGAACGTGTGAACCTTGGGGCAGATCCCGCCGACCGCCTGCGCTCGCGCGGCCCCCAGAGGCGCTATGATGGTGGCGATGACCCATCGAAGAGAAGGGGGCCCCATGGCCGCTAACCTGAACATAGCGATTGCCGCAGGCGGCACCGCCGGGCATGTGAACCCCGCCCTCGCTCTTGCAGAGGAGCTCCGGCGCCGCGGGCACACGGTGCGATTCTATGGCGAGTCCCGCAGGCTCGAGGGCACGCTCGTGCCCGAGGCCGGGTTCGACTTCACGCCCGTGCACGTGACGGGCTTCGACCGGGAACGGCCCTGGACGCTCATCACCGCGCTTATGCACCTCGCGCGTGCGGAGGGGCGCATCGTACGCGATTTCAAGCGCGACCCATCGCTTCGCCCCGATGTGGTCATCGGGTTCGGCGCCTATATCGAACTGCCACTCGTTCGTGCCGCCGCCAAGCTCGGCATACCCTACGCGCTCCATGAGCAGAACTCTGTTCCCGGACTTGCCAACAAGCAGTCGGCGAAAGGTGCTGCGCTCATCGCCATCGCCCAGCCGAGTGTGTCCGAGGTTTTCGAGAAGCATGGTGCACCGGCTTCGGCCATCAAGTTCACAGGCAATCCCGTGCGTGCATCGGTGCTCGCGGGCGATCGTGCGCACGGTCGCGCCGCACTCGATGTCCCAGACGGCGCGACGCTCCTCGTTGCCTTCGGCGGGTCGCTCGGCGCGCACCACCTCAACGAGCGCTTGATATCGCTTAAGCGGGACCTGCTGGCACGGGACGACGTTTACGTGCTCCATTCCACCGGTGCAGACGATTACGACGATACCGTGCGCGCGCTTGCGCTCACGCCCGAGGAGGCCGCCCGTTACCGCGTGCGCCCCTACATCGACGATATGGGCGACGTGCTCTCCGCGGCCGACCTCGTGCTCTCTCGCGCCGGTGCGTCCTCGATTGCCGAGATCGCTGCCCTTGCGGTGCCCGCGGTGCTCGTTCCCTATCCGCATGCAACCGCCGACCACCAGACGACGAACGCTCGCTACCTCGTGGACGCGGGGGCTGCGCTTCTCTGCCCGGATGCCCAGATCGACTCCCAGGATTTCGCCGACACGCTGCTGGGCCTCTTGGCCGACGTTGCCCGCCGCGACCGTATGCGCGCTGCCGCGCAGGGGCTTGGGCAGGACCGTGCCGCCCAGAACCTCGCCGACGCCCTCGAGGCGCTCGCATAGGGCCTCGCCAGGTTCTCGCTCCACGCGGGCGTTGGCGGCTCTGCATCGATTCAGCTCGCGCAGCGATACCCCGGTGCGGCGCGTGGCCGGCGCATATCGCGCCGCTGGGCGTGGGCGTCGCGTGTCGCCTTTGTCATGGCGGCGATTGTCACCTACAATCAATGGGTCGAACTACAGACCAGAGAGAGGGAGTAACCCCACATGGTAGACACCCCGAAAGCCCCCGGTTCGTTCCGCGTCCATTTTATCGGCGTAGGCGGGGCGGGCATGAGCGGCATCGCCCTCGTGCTTCACGAGCGCGGTTATGCGGTGAGCGGTTCCGACCTCAAGACCTCGCGCTATATTCGTCAGCTCACGCGCGCGGGCGTTGATATCCATATCGGTCACGACGCCGCCACCATCGATGCCGTGAAACCCGATGTCGTGGTCGTCTCCACCGCCATCCCCGAGACCAACCCCGAGCTCATGCGTGCGCGAGAGCTCGATATTCCCGTGTGGCCCCGCGCCAAGATGCTCTCTGAGCTCGGGCAGGGGTACACGACGATCGCCGTTGCCGGGACCCACGGCAAGACGACGACGTCGTCCATGGTCGCCACGATGCTCGACCGCATGAAGCTCGACCCGAGCTTCCTCATCGGAGGCATCGTCGAGGGCTACGATACAAACGGGCGGAACGGCCAGGGCGAGTATTTCGTTGCCGAGGCCGACGAGTCTGATAGCTCCTTCCTCTATCTTGATCCCGATGTCGTGGTCGTGACGAACATCGAGGCCGACCATCTCGACCACTATTCGTCGCTCGAGGAGATCGAGGAGACGTTTGCGAAGTTCATGTCGCTCGTGGGCGAGGAGGGTACCGTCGTCGTCTGCGGAGACAACCCCCATGTTGCCGAGCTCGCCCGCTCGACGGGCCGTCGTGTGGTCACGTATGGCACCGATGCGGCGAATGATGTCGTCTGCACCCCGCATGCGCACGAGCATGCTCTCGAGGGTGCTTGCACGGTGGCGCTTCCCGACGGCACGACCCACGAGGTGGTTATCAAGAGCAACCCCGGGACGCACAATCTGCTCAACGCTACCGCGGCGCTCGTGGTGGCATGGGTACTCGGGCTCGATGCGCACGCTGCCGCCGAGGCGCTTTCCGGGTTTGCCGGCGTGCGTCGCCGGTTTACCCGCGTGGGCGACATCGATGGCATCACCGTGGTCGATGATTATGGCCATCATCCCACCGAGATCAAGGCGACGCTCGCTGCGGCGCGCGGCCTTGGGTTCAAGAACGTGGACGTGGTCTTCCAGCCGCATCGTTACTCCCGCCTGCAGGCGCTCGTCGACGATTTCGCCGACGCGTTCGCCGATGCCGACAAGCTCGTGCTCATCGACGTCTTCTCCGCGGGGGAGATGCCCATTCCCGGCGTGACGAGCAAGATGCTTGCCGATACGGTGCGTGCGCACCATCCTGGAAAGAGCGTGTCCTACGTTCCCGGTCGCATGCAGCTTCTCGAGGCGCTCAGCGACATCGTGGAACCGGGCGACCTGCTCATCACCATGGGCGCAGGCGACGTGACGACGGTGGGCCCCGAGTTCATCGACTACCTCACCAACAAGGAGTAGTGAGTGCCCTATGGGGCTCTTCAACGTCTCTATGGCGCTCATCGGGGCGCTCGATACCGACGTGCTCGAGAACGAGAAGCTCGCGCGCCATACGAGCTACCGCATCGGCGGGCCCGCGTCGCTTCTCGTGACGTGCCATAGCTACCATGCGCTGAGGCGCGCCATCGAAACCGTGAACGCGGAAGGCGTGCCCTGGGTGGTCATGGGGCGTGGGTCCAACATTCTCGTCTCCGACGATGGCTATCGCGGGGTGGTCATCATGCTGGGGCGCGAGTTCGGCCGCACGGTCATCGCCGAGGACGGCTGCACGCTCACGGTAGGTGCCGCGACCGTGCTCATGCGCGTGGTGAACGATGCCTACGCGAGGGGCCTTTCGGGGCTCGAGTTCGCGGTGGGCATCCCCGGCACGCTCGGCGGCGCCATCAACATGGATGCGGGGACGCGCGACGAGTGGATCGGCTCGGTGGTGAAGAGCGTGATGACGTACCGACCTGGTACGGGCATCTGCCGCTACGACCACGACCAGATTGCCTGGGGGTACCGCTCGTGCAGCCTGCCTGCGGGAGAGATCGTGCTCGAGGCGACGCTCGGCCTCACGCCCGCATTGAAGCAGGACATCAGTACCAAGATGGATTGCTATCTCTCGCGGCGGCGCCGCACGCAGCCCATGGCCGCGGCGTCATGCGGCTCGGTGTTCCGCAACCCTCCCGATGGAAGCGCGGGCAAGCTGATCGAGGATTGTGGATTGAAGGGTTTTTGCGTGGGCGGCGCGGAAGTGTCTCCCGTTCACGCTAACTTTATTGTGAACAAGGGCGCGGCTACGGCGTCGGACGTCCTTAACGTGATTCGAACGGTGCGCGGAAAGGTTCAAGAGACGTATGGCGTTGAGCTCCAAACGGAAGTCAAGTTCCTCGGCTTCTAATACGTCGAAGCCGACCTTCCGTCGTGCCTCGACAGCGGGCTCATCGAAGGCGCGCGCGAAGGCCCCCGCGCCTTCTTCGCGCCCCGCCCCCCGCGCGTCAAAGCAGCCCGTCTCAAAGCGGCCGGGCTCTGCCGGCGGCGGCTTTGCCCGTGGGGCCTCCGCTCCCCGCATGGGAGCAGGAGGCAAGGGCGGCGTTGCGCGCCCCCGTGCCCAGGCGAGCTCGTCGGCCGCGGCCCCGCGCACCCGAACAGCTGGCAAGCAAAAGGCCTCCGTCAAACCACAGGGCACCGCTAGGCAGGCAGGAGCGT